>VBFY01000077.1:0-22989 GCA_005889405.1 Chloroflexota bacterium
TCCTCGACGAGCCGACCGCCGGCCTCGACGTGCCGAGCCGCCGGACGCTGTGGGAATACCTGACCACGATCCGGCGCGAGAGCGGCACCACGGTCTTCCTCACGACGCACTATCTCGAAGAGGCCGAGGAGGCCGACACGATCTGCATCATCGACCAGGGCAAGGTCGTCTCATTCGGCACGCCGGACCGCATCAAGTCCGACCTGGTGCAGGAGTACGTGCTCGTCGATGCGGAGGACCGCGGGCGGCTGCGCGAGGAGCTCGCCCGCCTCGAGCTCCGCAGTGACGGTGGCGGCCCGTTCCGCGTGCATGTCGACTCGCGTCATACGCACGCCGCGCTCAAGGCGATCGATACGCCGCTCACGCTCGTGCGCACGCACATGCCGAGCCTCGAGGACGCGTATCTGGAGATCGTGGGAAAAGTCAGTGAGTGAGGTCGCTGCGGTCCTGACCCTTGCGCACCGCGATCTCATCAAGCTGCTCCGAGACCGCGCGCGCATCGTGTCCGACTTCGCGTTCCCGCTCATCTTTATCGGGATCCTTGGCACGAGTCTTCAATCGGGGTTCGGCTCTTCGACGGGTATCAACCTGCTGCACTTCGTGTTCACCGGCGTGCTGGCCCAGACCATCTGGCAATCGACCGCCCTCGGCGTGATCTCGCTGCTGATGGACCGGGAGCAGGACTTCAGTCAGGAGATCTTCGTCTCGCCGATCTCCCGCTACTCGATCATCTTCGGGAAGATCCTCGGGGAATCGCTCGTCGCGTTCCCGCAGTTCATCGCCATCCTCGCGTTCGGCATCATCCTCGGCGTCCCGTTCACCCTCGAGAAGATCGTCGCGCTCATCCCGGCTGCGCTGATCATCGCCGTGTACGGCGGCGCGTTCGGTGTCCTGGTGCTGTCGCGCCTCGAGAACCAGCGGCAGGCGAACCAGATCTTCCCGTTCGTGATGCTGCCGCAGTTCTTCCTCGCCGGGATCTTCAATCCGATCCAGAACCTGCCCTGGTTCCTGGACATCCTCAGCAAGATCGCGCCGATGCGTTACGCCGTCGATCTCATGCGCGACGTCTATTACGCGGGCGGGCCGAGCGTCCCGATCTTCGACCTGCCGACCAATCTCGCGATCATCGGCGTGGAGTTCCTCGTGTTCATCGTCGTCGGCACGGCGGGCTTCGTCCGCGCGGAGCGCAACCGCTAGCCCGACTCGTACACTTTTCCCATGCCACTGCGCAAGCTCAAACGAGTCGCGAAGATCGTCGACGCCGCGATGCGTGATGGAGCGCGTGCCCGCTCTCAGGCGACCGACCCTGCGTTCCGCGAAGGCCTCCAGACCGACCGTCGCGGCGAGCTGTCGAAGTTCAAGACCGTGCAGCACGCGCTCGCCGACCGCGCACGGATCGAGAAGGCAAAGGCGGCGCGAGCGAAGACGAAAGCGAAGAAGAAGTGATCGCGACGCGCGCTGACCGGTCCTAGACAGCCGCTCCCGTCAGGAAGAAGAGCACCCGCGCGCTGATCTCGCCCGCGAGCGCCGAGCCGAGTCCCACGTAGAGCAGCCCGGTGGAGGACTGCGTGTTCATCCGCGCGGTCCACCACGCCGCGAGCGCGACAGCGAGGGTCATGAGCAGACCGACGCCGATCCGAATGCCGATCGCCACGACGAGACCGGTCTGCGTCGTGCCCGATAGATCGCCGCGCATCACCGTCGCGAGAACGACGACGAACTGTCCGACCACGGCCGCGACGACGATGAGTGACGCGTTCCGCAGTGGCGCGGTGGGTAGCTTCGGCGTCACGAGGTACCAGTGACCGAGAAGCATCCCGGCATCGATGCCGCCGAGCGCCAGCGCCCCGAGTGGCGGCGCGAGAAGCGCGAAGACGTCGTACGGCGCTTGCGTCGGTCGCGCGACCGTCGCGACGCCGAGCGCGAGCACGCCTGCGGCCATCGCGAGGATCGCGCCGATGTTGCGCAGGACAGTCGCGGGGACGAAGGTGAACACCAGCTGCGCGACCATGAGGATGGCGACGAGCGCGAGCGACTGACCGAACGAACCCAGAGGACCGGCGTCGAGACCGACGCGCAGTGCGGCATCGCCACGAGGGAGCGCGGGCGCCAGACCGACCGCCGCCGCGGCCGCGAGTGCGTCGACCGCCGCGACAAGCTTCAGAAATCCACCGGGCGCCTCGCCGCGCCGCTCGAGGAACCACGACACGAAGGTGCCGCCGACCGCGAGCTCCACGAGCACGACCGCGAGGACGAGCGGCAGCGTGAGGATCGTGTCCATCAGAGCAGGAGGTCGCCGGGCTCGGGTACGCCCGCGCCGCGATCGATCGCGAGGTGGAAGAACTCCTTACCGCCGCGCCGCTCGAGCATCTGGTAGAACCGGTCGCGGTCTTTGAACTGCGTCTTGTGGCACTCGAACGCCTTTGCCTTGCGGTCCTGGAACTCGCGTATGTCCACCGTGTGGGTCGGCGTCATCGCGACGAACGGCAGGTCCGGCAACAGGGGCGAGGCGTTGAAGAACAGCCGGGCGGCCGCGTGCGGGGCACCGCGGTCGGGGTACTGATCGGCCAGCGCAGCGCGATGGAAACCGCGCACCGCAAAGAAGGACGCAGCGCGGTGGTCGTCGTGCTCACTCCCGGCGCCCTCCGGCCCGAAGGTGCAGAGGGCGTCGGGTCTGATCTCGCGGATGCTCTCCACGACGTCGGCGGTCACGCGCTCGGCCGGCGAAGTCGCAAGACCGCCGTCGGGCCACTCCAGGAGGCGAGCGCGCGTGAAGCCGATGATCTTCACGGCCTCGCGCCACTCCCGGCTGCGCTCGGCGGCGAGCTCGGCCGGCGTCCACGATCCGCGTTCCTTGCCGAACCACATCCCGACGTCGCCGCGCGTCAGCGTGAGGAGCGCAGTCGTGTGACCGGCGGTCGCGAGCTTCATCGCGGTGCCGGCGATGCCGAACGATTCGTCGTCGGGATGCGCGTACACGAAGAGGACGGTGCCGATGGCGTCACGGTAATCGCTTCGCTCATCGCCCGTCGCCGGCTCGCGATCGTGAGCCTGCGGGCTCCCGTGGCTCGCCTCCTCGGGCGTTAGCGTCTAGCGCGAAGTGGCGCGCTCGGACCACGACCGGCGGATCGCGGAGATGTTTGACCGCGTCGCACCGCGCTACGACGCGCTCAATCGGATCCTCTCTGGCGGTCGCGACGCCGGCTGGCGTCGCCGTGCGATCGCGCTCGCGCGCCTCGGGCCGCGCGAGGTCGCGCTCGACGTCGGCGTCGGCACGGGCGATCTCGCGTTCGGGCTCCTCGACGCGTCCGACCCTTCGGCGCGCGTCATCGGCGTGGATGTGTCTCCGTTGATGCTCGAGGCCGCACGGCGGCGTGCGGAAGAACAGGGCGAGCCGCGGTTCGCGGGGATGCTCGCGACTGCGGACGCGCTTCCGTTCGCGGACGGCGCATTCGAGCGCATTGTCGCCGGATTCGCGGTGCGCAACTTTGGCGATCTCGCGGTCGGCCTGCGCGAAATGCGGCGCGTGTTGCGAGCCGGTGGACGCGCCGTGATCCTCGAGCTCTCCACACCGCCGAACCCGGTCGTCGGCGTGGCGTACCGCCTGTACTTCCATCGGCTATCGCCGCTCATCGCGGCGACGCTTGGCGGAGATGCCGCCGCGTACCGTTATCTGCCGCGGTCGGTCGCCGCGTTCCCGAACGCCGAGGGACTCGCCGCGCACATGCGCGACGCGGGTTTCGCGCGCGTACGCTACGAACGGCTGAATCTCGGCATCGCGGCGATCCACGTCGGGGAGGCGTGATGGATTTCGACATCCCGGACGAGCTGCAGCTTCTCGCCCGCACCGTGCGCGACTTCGTCGAGACGCGCCTGGCGCCGATGGAGAAACAGGTCGAGGAGAGCGACGAGATCCCCAGCGAGATCGTTCGCGAGATGGCGGCCCTCGGCTTCTTCGGCCTGCCTTTCCCCGAGGAGTACGGCGGCGCCGGCGCGGGCGATCTCGGCTACTGCCTCGCGCTCGAGCAATTCGGCCGCACGTCAGCCGCGTTCTCGAACCTCATCGGTGCGCACACCTCGATCGGAAGCATGTCCATCTTCCTCGGCGGCACCGACGAGCAGAAGCGCCGCTACCTGCCGGACCTCACCGCGGGGCGCAAGCTCGCCGCGTTCTCGCTCACCGAGCCGTCGAGCGGATCGGACGCGGCGTCGATCCAGACGACGGCGCGGAAGGACGGCGGCCGGTGGATGCTGAATGGCACGAAGATCTGGGTGACCAACGGCCCGATCGCCGACGTGGTCGTCGTCTACGCGGCGAACGACCGCGCCAAAGGCGCGCGCGGCGGCATCACCGCGTTCATCGTCGAGAAGAGCTTCAGGGGTTTCCGCGTCGGCAGGGTCGACGAGAAGATGGGACTCCGTGGCTCCAAGACGGGCGAGCTGATCTTCGAAGACTGCGAGGTGCCTGAGGAGAACGTGCTGGGTGGCGAGCCCGGCACGGGATTCCGCACGGCGCTCGGCGCGCTCGACATCGGGCGCGTGTCGCTCGCCGCCGGCGCGGTCGGAACGAGCCAGTTCCTGCTCGAGCTCGGCATCGCGCATGCGAAGCGGCGCACGCAGTTCGGCCAGCCGATCGCCGCGAATCAGGCGATCCAGTGGGTGCTCGCGGACAGCGCGGTGGAGATCCACGCGGCGCGCCTCATGGTCTACGACGCGGCCGCGAAGCTCGATCGCGGCGTTCGCGTCCCGCGCGAAGCCGCCATGGTGAAAGTGTACGCGTCGGAGCTTGCGAACCGCGTCGCGGACCGCGTGCTGCAGATCCACGGCGGCATGGGCTACATGAGGGACTCGCCGGTAGAGCGCGCGTATCGTGACGCTCGGATCCTCCGCATCTACGAGGGGACGAGCGAGGTGCAGCGCATGATCATCGCGGAGGAGTTATTAACTGACGCGCCGTCCCGATAAGGCTTCGGGCGCGTAGTGAGGAGGGAAAGGCGATGGCGAAGAAAATCGCGGTCCGAGCCAAGGACGCCGCGCCGATGGCCGGGCGGCCATGGACGAGGCACTACGACCCCGGGGTGCCGGCGACGCTCGCCTATCCCCACGTGACGATGCACGCTCTCCTCGACGACGCCGCGGAGAGCTATCCGGACGCGGTGGCGACGATCTTCTTCAACGCCAAGCGCACGTACAAGTCGATCTCCGACGAGGCCTGGCGATTCGCGAACGGCCTGCGAAAGCTCGGCGTGAAGAAGGGCGACCGCGTCGCGATCCTGCTTCCGAACACGCCGCAGTTCGTCGTGGCGTTTTTCGGCGCGCTCCGCGCAGGCGCGACGGTCGTCCCATGCAATCCGCTGTACACCGCCCCGGAGCTGCATCACCAGCTCGCGGACTCTGGCGCTACGACTCTCGTTGCGCTGTCGCGGCTCTATCCCGTGGCGAAGGCCGCGCGAGCCGGAACGAGCGTGAAGAACGTGATCGTCACGAACATCAAGGAGGAGATGCCACCGCTCCTGCGCGTCATGTTCACGCTCGCCAAAGAGAAGAAGGACGGCCACCGACAGCCCTTCGCGGGTGACCAGGGTGCGGTCGCTTTCCGCGACGTGCTCGACGCGCCGAACGCGGCCTTCGACGGCGGAACGCGGAAGGACGACATCGCGCTTCTCCAGTACACGGGCGGGACGACCGGCGTGAGCAAGGGAGCGATGCTCTCGCACCGTGCCCTCGTCGCCAACATCCTCCAGTGCCGCGCCTGGTTCACGAATCTCAAGGATGCGACGGGCACCGCGATGGCGGTGATGCCCTTCTTCCACGTGTACGGGCTGACCGTGGTGATGGGCCTGTCGATCCAGAGCGCGTCGGCGATGATCCTCGAGCCGCAGTTCGAGCTCGAGCGCGTGCTCAAGGACGTGCAGAAGCACAAGCCGAACACGTTCAGCGGAGCGCCGCGGATCTACAACGCGCTCATCAACTCGCCGCTCGCGACGAAGTTCGACCTTCGCTCGATCGAGGCTTGCGTGTCGGGCTCGGCGCCGCTCCTCGTCGAAACGCACCGGAGGTTCGTCGAGCTCACTGGCGCGAAGCTGGTGGAGGGCTACGGGCTCACGGAGGCGGCGCCGGTCACGCACTGCAACCCGCTCTTCGGCCAGGGCAAGCAGAAAGTGGGCACGGTCGGCGTGCCGTACCCGGATGTCGATTCGAAGATCGTCGATCTCGAGACCGGCACGCGCGACGTCGCTGCTGGTGGATCGGGCGAGCTGGTGCTACGCGGACCGCAGCTGATGGACGGCTACTACAACCAGCCCGAGGAGACCGCGATGACGCTTCGCGACGGGTGGCTGTACACCGGCGATATCGCCACGGTCGATGCGGACGGCTACGTCGCGATCGTCGACCGCAAGAAGGAGATGATCATCGTCTCCGGGTTCAACGTGTATCCGCGAGAGGTCGAGGAGGCGCTCGCGTCGCATCCAGCGGTACTCGACAGCGCAGCGATCGGCGTGCCGCATCCGATCAAGGGCGAAGAGGTGAAGGCCTTCGTGGTCCTAAAGCCGGGAGCGAAGGCGACCGCGGAGGACATCATCGCGCATTGCCGCACTCAGCTCGCGCCGTTCAAAGTCCCCAAGGACATCGAGTTCCGTGAGTCGCTGCCGAAGACCCTCATCGGGAAGACGCTCAGGCGTCAGCTTGCGGACGAGGATCGCAAGAAGCGCGAAAAGGTGGCGCCGACCTAGCACGTTAGTGCGCGACCCGCGACTCCGTGAGCATGAACTCGTCACGGATGATCGCTTCGAGCGTGTTGTAGGTGACGCGGAGCACGACGGTCACGTCCCCTTCCGGGTGCGGCGACTGCGGTGCCATCACCATCGCGGTCCAGGCCATCGGCGTTGCTGTGTACATGGGTGTGACTTTGACGTCGCGCGCGCGTCATGCCATCGGGCCGGCAGGGGAGACGGGCTCCCCCGTGAAGATGAAAACGTGAGTTGCCGATTACATTGCGTGTCGTGTGTGTGGATCGGCCCGAGGGTGTTGTCACCCCTGCGAGTTGAATGCGCTCCCCCGTGCGCGGCATGACCACCCCGAACGAGTGAGCAACGCGGGGTAAATGAAGAGCACCCCGATCGTCATCGCGAGCGGCAACGGCGCGCCGGGCCTGGCCACCGGGATCGCGGTCCTGCGCAAGGGCGGCAGCGCTCTCGATGCCGTCGAAGCCTGCGCGCGCGTGATCGAGGCGGATCCGTCCGACACGAGCGTCGGTCGCGGTGGGAGACCCAACGTCCTCGGTGTGGTCGAGCTCGATGCGTCGCTCGTGGACGGAACGACGCACCGCGTCGGCGCCGTCGGCGCGCTCGTGGGCTACCTCCATCCGATCAGCGTCGCGCGCGCCGTGATGGAGCGCCTGCCGCACGTGATGCTCGTCGGCGACGGCGCGGCGCGTTTCGCCGCGGAGATCCGCGCGGAGAAGGCGACCTTGCTGACGCCGTCGACGCGTCGGATCTGGGTGGAGCGCCTGGCGAAGGCGCGCGAGACCCCCGCCAGCGTGCGGCGCCGCGCGAAGCTCGCGCCGGTCGTCGCGAAGACGGTCGGCGAGGAGCGCGGGACCGTGAACTTCATCGCCCGGGATCGCGCGGGCGACATCGCGTCCGCGGTATCGACCAGTGGCTGGGCGTACAAATACCCGGGGCGACTCGGCGACTCGCCGATCGTTGGCGCGGGCAATTACTGCGACACGCGGTACGGCGGCGCGTGCTGCACAGGATTCGGCGAGCTTGCGATCCGCAACGTCACGGCGAAGACGGCGGTCGACCGGCTCGCGGCCGGCATGTCCGCCGCAGAGGTCGCGCGGCGCGCCATCGCCGATGTGAACGAGCTCGATCACGCCGCATTCAACATCGTCGTGCTCGCCGCGGACGGCTCGCACGCGGCCGCGTCGAATCGCAGAGCTCGCCGGTACGCGTGGCAGCGTGCCGACATGGAGGCACCGGAGCTATCGCCGCGCGAGGTCGTCGCACTGACCGCTCGCTAGGATCGCAGCGATGCCGGCTCGCCTGATCGAGATCGAGCTACGGGTCCGCGACGTCGCACGTTCCGCGAGTTTCTACCGTGATCTGGTCGGCGTCACCGTGGGCGACATCGAGACGCACGGTGCCGACGCCGAGCCGCACGTGCACGCGATGTGGGGCGAGTGGACACCGAAGGAGCCGTCGCTCTTGATGCTCAACATCTACCCGGCGTCCGGGCCGATCACCTCGAGCCACATCGGTTTCGCAGTCGCGGATTTGGCGGCGACCGACGCGCGACTCCTCGCAGCGAAGGTCGAGGTCGTGCGCCCGCCCGAGGATCGGCCGTGGGGACGGACCGCCGCATACCGCGACCCGGACGGGAACACTGTCTTCCTCACCGAAGCCCGCCGCTGAGTCCCTACAGCGCCGCCACCGCCGCCTGGATCTTCGCTGTCGCCTCGTTCGACGGCGTGCCTGCGGGGAAGTAGAGCGGATCGCCGAAGACGACCTCCACATCTCCGCGCCAGCCGTTCGAGCGCGCGGCCTCCCACTTCCGGTCACCGTGGTCGAGCACCGAGACCTTGCCGATCTTCAGCTTCATCGGCACCACCGGCGTCGCGCCCTCGACCGCGATGAGCCCGGTGCCGGACTTGAACGGCTGCATCGGGCCGCCGACGGTCAGCTTGCCCTCCGGATAGATCAGCACCGAGAACTGACGGTCGAGCCGCGCGCCGAGCAGCTCGAGGCTGCGCCGGATCGCGCCCTCGCGCGCGAGCGGGAAGGCGTTCGCGAGGATCGACGACGCGAAACCGTTCAGCTTGTTCCCGAAGACGTCATCGGCGGCCGCGGCGACCGCGAGCTTCCACCGCCAGGCGAGCGGGATCGCCATGAGGATGATCCCGTTGTCCCAGTGCAGGCAGTGGTTCGGCGCGAACATCACCGGACCGTGAAGCCCGACGAGCTTCTCTTGTCCGGTGACCTTGACCTTGTAGAAGATGTGCACCAGTGGGTAGATGAGCGTCTGCTGCAGCAGAAGACCGAAGGACCGTACCAGGGGGCTGAGCGGCCAGCCGTAGATGCCGGTGTCTCGCTTGATGTCGCGCGCCGCCGCGACCGTGGCCTCGAGCTCGGCGACCGTTGCGTTCGGCTCGAGCGCGGCATCATCGATGTAGGCACCGAGCTCTTCTTCGATCGCGCCGAGCAGGTCGACGCGTCCGAGCGAGTCGAGCCCGAGATCGGCCGAGAGCGTCGCGCCCGGATGCACCGCGGCCGGCGGGAGGTTGGCGACCTGCGCGATCACGCGCTCCACCTCACTCAGCGTGCGTGGCGCCGCCTGGTCGCCCGCCACGGCGCGCGCCTGCTCGACGCGTCCCATCGTGAGGAGGCGCTCCACGACGAAGCGCTTCTTCACCTTCTGCGTCGGCGTCGTCGGGAACTCGTCCTCAGGCCAGATCGTCCAGCCGCGGATCTGCTGACTGCCCGTGAGCTTGACGTTGGTGTCGCGCACGATGGACGCGACCTGCTCGGGGTCCTTCACGAGGAAGACCCCGTGCACCTGGATGTCCTCTCCCGGACGCTGGAGCCCGACGATCGTCGCGACGGTCGGACGGAGCGGCGTCGCGAGGGCCTCGACGCGCGGATCGGCCGCGAGCGCGTTCTCGATGTCCTCGGGATACACGTTCGTGCCGTCCGCGAGGACGATCATGTCCTTCTTGCGTCCCCGAAGCCACAGGAAGCCGTCCTTGTCGAACTCGCCGAGATCGCCAGTGTGGTACCAGCCGTCCTTGTCGAGGACGGCGCGCGTCGCCTCCTCGTTCTCCCAATACCCCTTGAAGACGTTCGGGCCGCGCGCGATCACCTCGCCGTCCGCCGCCACCTTCACCTCGACGCCGGGTATCGGTGTGCCGACAGAGCCCAGACGATTCAGGTCGACGCGGTTGAAGGTGAGGGCCGGAGCGCACTCGGTCGTCCCGTACCCCTGGAGCACGTCGACGCCAAGCTCGCGCCACGATTCGCCCAGCGCTGGATCGAGCGCGGCGCCACCGGACACGATGTAGCGGAAGCGACCGCCGAACTGACGGTGGACGCTGAAGAAGACGACGCGACGGAGCCCCATCGGCAATCGGCGTGCAACCCGACGCAGCTTCTCGAAGAGCTCCTTCTTGCCTTGCGCCTCTGCGCTGCGCTCGATCGCGAGCATGAGCGACTTCACGACGGCTGGAGTGATGAGCACCATCGAGACCTTGCGCTCCTTGAACGTGCGGCGGACGACCGCCGGCTGGCGGCTCGTCGGATAGATGACCGACGCGCCCGAGATCAGCACGGTGAAGAAACCCGCGAGCTGTTCGAACATGTGCGAGAGCGGTAGGAACGACAGCAGGCGCTGCTTCGGGCCGATGGGAAAGATCTGCGTGGCGGCGACCGCGTTCGAAAGGATGTTGCGATGGGTGAGCATCGCGCCCTTCGGATCTCCGGTGGTCCCTGAGGTGAACACAACTTCGGCGAGGTCGTCTCCGGTGAGCGCGGCCTTCTCCAAAGGCGCGCACTCGCGCGCGAGGTCGGGTAGTCGTTCCATCTCGTACAGGGGCAGGTCGAGCATCTTCGCACGCGCGAGCGTCTGCGATGAAACGATCGCTCCGGTGGCGCGCGTGCGCTGGGCGATCTTCTGCGCGAACTCCGCGGCGTAGCTCGCCTCGAGCGGGACGAGGATCGCGCCGATACGCAGCGCTGCGAGGAATGCGATCACGTACTCGGGGCGGTTCACGCCCCAGATGAGGACGCGGTCGCCCTTGTTCATTCCGCTGTCGCTCAGATAACGGGCGACACGCGGTGTGACGTCGTTCAGATCGCGGTAGCTCCACGCACGTGTGCGGAAACCCGGCCGGATCATCAGCGCGTCTTTGTTGCCGAACTTCCGGGCCGACTGCTCGAGGATGTCGTTCAGCGTTTCCACGTCGCCCTCCCCCTGCTCAATCTCTCGCCTTCGGCGAGGAGACACGCTCAAGGCTGGTCGACTCGCTCCTCGCAGATGAACTGCTCGTCGCTCGAGCTTTCAATTTCTAGCTCGCGAGCGCGCGCAGCGCGTCGCGTCCCCCCTGCCGCACCGGCGGATAGTGCGAGAACAGGATTGTCTCCACATCAAGCTCCGCGAGCCGCGCGATCGAGCGGCGCGCGAGCGGCATGTCGTCCGTGAAGAAGTAATTCGGAAGCGTCACCTGGCCGCGCATGCGCTGGAGCAGATCACCGACGATCAGCAGCCGACGTGTCGCCGAATACAAACAGATGCTTCCTGGCGTGTGACCCGGCGTGTGTAGCACGCGAAGGCCGCCGAGGACGGGCAACACGTCCCCGTCCTGCGCGGCGATGACGTCGGTGGGCGCCTGCGTCAGGTACGCGATGATCGCTCCGGGCGCCGGTCGCCCTCTGATCACCTCGCGAAAACGGATGCGGAGGCGCTCCATGTCCGCGGGGTGCATGAGGACCTTGGCGCCCGACGCGCGTGCGATCTCCTGCACCCCGCCGATGTGGTCCGGGTGCCCATGCGTGCAGACGATGCGCGTGATGTCGGTGACCTGGTGGTCGAGCGCGGCAAGCTGGCGGCGCAACATAGCGCCCGACCCGCGGTGGCCGGCGTCGACGAGCGTCGGCTCGTCGCCGAGGATGAGGAATGCGTTCACGCCAATGAGACGCATGGCATGAACGTCGGGGGCGACTTCCATCGCTTGAATGCTAGGCCGCCCCTCGCTATGGTCGGCCGACTTTGCTGTCCGCCTTCCTGATCGGCGCCGCTGCCGGCTACGCGATCGCGATACCGGTCGGCCCGATCGCCGTCCTCATCGTGCGCACCGGCCTGCGTCGCGGCTTCCGCATCGCGACGGCGGCGGGTGCGGGCACGGCGACGGTCGATCTCATCTACGCGATCACCGCGGTCGTCGTGGGCAGCGCGGTCACGAGCACGCTCGCGACGGTGCTCCTGCCGATGCGGCTCGCCGCCGCCGCGGCTCTCTTGTACCTGGCTGTTCGCGCCCTCTTGCGGCTCGGTCGCACTGACATGGCACTGGACACGCCCGGCGACGAGCGCTCGCCAGCGCGCACCTACGTCCTGTTCATCGGGCTCACGCTCCTCAACCCTGCGACCGTTGCGTACTTCGTCACGCTTGCGGTCGGCCTGCCACAGATCGCTCAGGACGCCGGCTCGCGCGTCGCCTTCGCGGTCGGCGCCTCGCTGTCGTCGTTGTCGTGGCAGACGCTTCTCGCCGCGATCGGGGCCGCGCTGCACACGCGACTCACACCGCGCATCGAGCTTGCGACAGCGCTGCTCAGCAGCGCGATCCTCGTCGGCTTTGCTCTACGGATCGCCGCCGACGCGCTGGCTCGTTAGGCCGCGAACGTCCGCCAGAGCAGGTTGGCCACCGACAGGACGATGAGCGCGACGATGAACTGACGAAACCGCTGTGGATCGAGGCGCTCGCGGAGCGCGATGCCCGCGGCGAGCGCGAGCAGCGTCGGCACGAGCCCGAGCAACCCAAGAGCGACGACCTCCGGCGTGAAGAGGCCCTGCGCGGAGTACCCGATCACCTGGACGATCGCGTTCACCTCGAAGATCGCGGCGAGCGTGAAGACGAAATCCGCGGCGGCCATGCGCCGGGCGTGGAAGTAGGAGCCCACCAGCGGGCTCGCGATCGACGTCGTCCCTTGCAGCACGCCGCCCACGAAACAGATCAGCGGTCCGAGGATGCGCGCGCGCAGCGCCGCGGGGTCGTCGCCGAGGAGACGTTCTCCGCGCGCGAGAAAGATCACGACCATGAGGGTGATCAGCAGCGCGAACGTGCGCTGATCGAGCCTGGCGAGCAGGAGAGTTCCGATCGCCGTGCCGATCGCCGATGCGATGAAAAGCTGACCGATCCCGCGAAGCAGGTCGCGCTTGCGAAAGCCCTGGACCAGGAGCAGGGAGTTCGAGGCGAGGATCGGGATGGTGACGATCGCAACGGCGAGTCGCGGGCCGAACACGCCCGCCAGGATCGGCGTCGCGATGAGCGGCAGCCCCATACCGCTCGTTCCTTTCGCCAGGCCGGCGACGGCCAGCCCGACGACGAGGATCAGGAGCTCTGTGAGATCCAATCGGCTTCTTCCACCAGCGCTTTCCAATCCACCGGATGAAGCCGATCCGACTCGTTGTAATGCCGACCGGTCTTCGCGAGATCCTTGCCGTTCACACGGACGATGTCCGCGGTGTGGTCGAAGCCACTTCCGTGCACGAGAGCCGAACCCACCCCGTAGACGTCGACCGGCACGCCGAGCGCCTCGAAACCCCGGATCTTCTGAGCGTCGAATCCGCCCGAGGCGACGATGCGCACGTGCCGGTAGCCCGCCTCGTCGAGCGCCGAGCGGAGCAGCTCGATGAGGCGAGGCGTGACGCCGCGGACATCGCTGCCGCCGGCGAAGCCTTCCTTCTCTTGCAGCTCGCGAACGATCGATAGGTCCACCAGCGATTCGCTGGTGTCGACACGAACGCCCCAGAGGCGCTGTCCGAGCGCGTGCGCGACGCCGAGCGAGGTATTCACGACGTCGTTGCGAAAGTCCACGAGGGCCGTGACGTTCACGTGCCCCTCTGGCGTTCCCTGAGCCGTGAGGTGGCCAACGCGATCAGATGCGCGGTTGATGTACTCGTCGAACTTCAGCGTCGCGACCGTCGTGTCGCCGCCATAGACCGCGATGAGCGCGTGCGGCACCGTGCCCAGTCCACGCGAGCCCCACCACTCGCCCTGCTCGTCGGTGGACACCGCGACCGCGCCGCCGACGTAGGCCGCGTAGCCCGAGCCAGCCTGCGCCTCGTGACCCTCGTGGCGCGCGCCGAACATGATCACGGGCTTCCCGTTCGCGGCGGCGACGACCTCACGCGTGTTCGTCGCGACGCGAGTTCCCTCGGCCAGCGCGCCAAGGTAGAGCGTCTCGAGGTGCGCGAAAGAGGCGTAATCGCCTTCGATGTGCATCACCGGCTCGCCGGGCTGCGCGATCTCGCCGTCGTAGAGCGAGCGCACCTTCAGGTCCTGCCAGCCCGGCTCCCACAGCGAGGCGAGCTCGTGCGAGATCTCGAAAACGTCGCGGGCGATCGGTTCGTAGTCCTTCCATGTCTGCCGCGGCAGGGCGAGCCAGCGTGTATAGAGACGGCGCTCGGCGTCGAGGTAGCGTCCGAAGACGCGCTCGGCACGTTCACGCTCGCGGTAGCGGCCGGTGCCGACATGCAGCAGCGCGAGGACCTGGTCGGTGCCGACGATCACCGCATCGGGATGCTTCTGGAAGATCTGCATCGTGACGTTGTCGTGTCGCTTGTCGCGTTCGAGGATGAGCTTGGTGCGCGCGAAGTAGATGTCGCTCTTGTAGCCCGCGCGGATCTTCTCGATGGGAAGCCGGAAGACCTCCGGCCGCAGCCGATCGCGGACCATCATGCCTAGAACATGCTCTTGAGCATGCCGCCGTCCACCTGGAGCGAAACGCCGGTGATATACGACGCCTTCGGCGACGCGATGAACACGACCGCGGCCGCGTACTCGGCGGGCTCGCCATAGCGGCCCATCGGGATGACGGACTCCTCGTAGCTCTTGCGCACCGCCTCGGGCGTCGTGTTCTGCCGCTTCGCCGTGTCGGTGTCGAGCTGGACGAGCCGATCAGTCGCGATCCGCCCTGGCTGCACCGCGTTCACGCGGATGCCGTCTTTTGCGAGGTCGGCCGAGAGCGTCTTGAGCATCCCGTGCACCGAGGCGCGGATCGCGTTCGACAGGATGAGGTTGAGGTACTGCGTTGGCTGCCGCACCGAGGTCGAAGTCGAATACACGATCGAGCCGCTCTTCTGCTTGCGCATATGTGGGAGCGCGAGCCGCGTCAAGCGCACGGCCGAGAAGAGCGTGAGATCGACGGCCTTCTGCCAGGCGGTGTCGTCGAGATCGTCGAACCGGCCGGGCGGGGGACCGCCGGCGTTCACGATCAGGATGTCGAGCGCATGGAACGCACCCAGGGCGTTCTGCACGAACACTTCACAGCCTTCTCGCGTGGCGAGGTCCGCGGCGATCGGCAGGATGTTCCTGTTCCCGGTCTTCCGCTCGATGTCCTCGGCCGCCGAGGTGATCGCCGACTCCTCACGGCTGCACATCGCCACCTTCGTCCCCTCGCGCGCGAATTCCTCGGCGATCGCACGTCCGAGTCCCTTCGACGCGGCGGCGACAAGCGCGACCTTTCCGCTGAGGCCGAGATCCACGCGGCATAGAGTGCCACGCGCACGCGTCAGGCGATGGGCGGCGCGATCAGACCGCGGGCAGCCCCCTATTTCCCCGAGAACGCGAGAACGATGGCGAACGCGGCGACGATGAGTCGGTAGGGAACGAACCAGATCAGCGAGTGCGTCCGAAGGAAGCGGACCATGAAGGCGACCGCGAGAAGTCCGAAGAGGAAGGACAGGCCGAACCCGACGGCCAGCACGTCCGGTGCGGCGAAGAGGGCCTCGGCTTTCCGCGCGTCGAGCAGCGTCTTCGCGCCGGCGCCGACGATCACCGGTGTTGCGAGAAGGAAGCTGAAGCGCGTGGCATCGGCACGGCGGATCGCCTGGTAGAGCCCGGCCGAGATCGTGATGCCCGAGCGGCTGATGCCGGGGAGCAGGGCGATCGCTTGCGCCAGGCCCATCACGAGCGCATCGATGAAGCCGATCGTCTCGAGCGACCGGCGCGCGACGGTGAAGCGCTCCGCGGCGACGAAGATGAGCGATCCGATGATGAGGAATGCCGCGATATACGCGGGAGCGCGGAGTGCGGTCTCGACCTGCGATTGGAACGCGACACCGGCGAGCGCGGCTGGCAGCGTGCCGACCACGACAAGGAACGGCATGCGCAGCCGCAGGTGAACGACGTCGCTCGCGAGCTCGATCCAAGTGCGCGCGAAGTAGATCAGCACCGCGAGCGCCGTCCCGAGGTGCAGCGCGACGTCGAAGCTGAGGCCGAACCGCGCGGGGTCGAGCCCGAGCGCGTCGCTGATCAGCACGAGATGCGCGGTCGAGCTCACCGGTAGGAACTCGGTGAGCCCCTGCACGATGCCGAGGATCGCCGCCGCAGCGAGATCGTTCATCTCATGCCCGCTCGCGCCGCACGCAGCGCATCGTGCGCGTCGCGCTCGTGTCCGAGCGCGGCCTCGAGCTGCTTCGCCCATGACCGCCGATGCCCCGCGTCAAGGAAGCGCATCGCGACGGCGGCGCCGAACGCCCCAATGCCGACCTTCTTCGCCGCATCGGCGACGTAGCCGTACGACTCAGCCGCGCGCAGCAGATCAGCTCCGGGCGAACCCGGAAAGAGAGCGCGCGTGGTGCGGAGGAAGCTCGCGGCCGCCGTCCGCTTGTCGGCGAGGAGCGTTCGCATCGCGTGATCGCCGAATGCGGCCGCGCCGGCGTGGCGCGTGTCGGTCCAGCGCGCGTCGTCCCGCAGCGCGGCGATCCAGATCTCGAGCGCGTGATCGCTCGCCCCGGTCGACGCGACCGCAGCTTCGACGGCATCGCGCGCGATCGCCGCGCGGTCAGGCGCTCCCGCGCGATCGAGGAAGACGACGAGTCCGTCCTTCTCGAAGGCGGACCAGTCGAGCTTCGTAGGCTGCTCGGTCTTGTCAAAGTACGTGCGTGCGTAGAACGTCGGCGTCTCCTCGTCGCAGCCCACGACCAGACCGTACTCCGACGGACCGACGAGACCCCGCGCAAGCGGGGGGACTTTCGCCTCGAGCGCTTCCAGGACGCGGTCGACCACGAGCGCCTTCATCTCCTCGTCGAAGGGTGGTTTGACCGCGTCGGCACGCATCCCGGTCCCGCGCGCCGCGCGTTCGAGCGTCGCGTCGTCGAGCGGTGCCGCTGCGATCGGGTCCCAGGCGTCCACGTCGATCGCCGTCGTGAATGCGGCGCCCGATGCGCCCATCACCCACTCGTACTCGAGACCCGTCGCGACCGCGACGCACGCGGGAAGCGTGCAGTCGCGTCCCTCACCGAAGCGCAGGGTTGGGGAGTCTTTGAGGATCCGTTTGCGTGGGGCTATTCGTGTCGCCCTATGCGCCGTTCTCAGGAAAGGCGTGCTTCAGGACGGTGAGCGCGTGGAGTGTGGCCCACTTGCTGGCGTTGACCTTCGACGCGGTGCGATCGACGTACGGCGATCGACCGGCCCAACGTCCATGCGAGTCCTGGCGCGACAGGAGCCACGCGATCGCGATCTGCGCGCGCGGATCGTCGATCGCGCCAGCCGCGTCGATCGCGCGCAAGACGAACAGGATGTCCGCCTGGTAGAAGAGCGGGAACGATATCTGGCGCCACAGGTAGCTCGGCTCGGTTCCCGTCGGATACGCGCCGCGCGTCATCCGGTACGACAGGAGGAACTCGACCCCGCGGCGCAGCGTTCGCTCGACCTCGCGGGTTCGAGCGTCCTCGGGGAGCGCCGCGAGACCCCAGATGAGGCGCGCGTAACCCCAGGCGCAGGGTTGGTCGGCATTGATCCAGCACGCCGCGTCGAACTTCTTCGAGTCGCGCACGAGCCGCTGGACGAGCGGCTCGAGCCGCTCGTCGGTGCCGTAACCCGCGAGCGAGATGTACCGGACCATCGTGCCGACGATGCACGAGGCGCCGTGGTCACGGCCGAAGACCCAGGCCATTCCGCCCTGGCCGGGCGACCCGAGGTCGTCGAGGACGCGACGCGCGGCCCGGCGCACGCGGGGGTCGCCCGGGTCGACGCCGTACTCGACGAGCAACAGGTTGGACCAGTGGGTCGACTGGTATTTCGGCGCGTAGAGATTCGGTCCGGGCCAGCTCCCGTCCGATCTTTGCTGACGGAGGAGAGTCGAGATCGGTGGGCTCGACATCGCGCGCTGCTGCGCCTCGCGCAGCTCGGCGTCACGCGGACCGCGGTCGAGGAGGTGCCGCAGCGTGAGCGCTCGCACCGCCGGGTCGCCTTTCTCCAGGAGCCAGGGGACCGGGTCGTCGTGCAGGAGCGACTGCCACGACATCACGTGCCGCCCACCGACAGCTCCGCGATGAGCAGCGTCGGGCTGCCGATCCCGCTCGCGCCGAATGTGAGATCGGTGCCGACCCCGCTTATAGATGACAGCAGGTGCGTGAGGTTGCCCGCGATCGTGATGCCCTGCACCGGATGCACCGGCGCGCCCTTCTCGAGGTAGGTGCCCGTCGCTCCGAGCGAAAACTCGCCCGAGACCGGATCGATGGTGTGCAGGTTGAGCAGCGAGGTCACCGCGAGTGCGCGACCGGGATCACGGACGAGCGCCGTTGGGTCGTCCGCACCGGCTTCGATGTAGAAGTTGGATGGGCCGATGCGGCTCGGCGACGCGTACGAGCCGCGCCGCGCGTTCCCGGTGGGCGGGCTGGCTAGCTTTCCCGCGGTCTTCAGATTCACCAAATAGCCGCGTAGCACGCCACGCTCGACGAGGATCCGTGTCGTGGTCGCCACGCCCTCGCCATCGAAGGGAGCGCTGCGGAGCCCGCCCCTGCGTCGCGCGTCGTCGACGATCGTCACGCGCTCGTTCGCGACGCGCTCGCCGACCTTCCCCGCGAACAGCGAGCGGCCTTTGAGGACGTTGTCGGCCGAGAAGAGCGGGGAAATCGCACCCAGGAGCGACATCGCCATCCAGGGATCGAGCACCACCGGGAGCTTCTGCGTCGGAAAGGCCTTCGCTCCGAGCTTCTCGATCGCGCGCTGCGCGGCGCGCGTGCCGACGCTCTCCGGGTCGAGCTCGGCGATGCGCCGCGCGCCCTCGCCGTGATAGCCGATCTGCCTCTCGCCATTCTGCGTCGCGACCGCGCTCGTCATCGCGCCGCAGAAGCTCTCTCGGTAGGAGGCGCGGACACCGCGTGTCGTCGCGATGACGGTCGTCACCTCCGCGTCGCTGTAGCTCGTCTTTCGGAAGTGCGTGATGCGGGGATCCACGGACCGCGCCGCCCGTTCGACCGCGAGCGCGACCGCCCCGCGGTCGGCGAGCGGCCGCTCCTCGAGGCCCGGCTGGTAGATGTCGAGATCGACCGTTTCGAGCGGCGCCCCAGCGATACGGAGGTCCTCGTCGGGCTCGGTGATCGTGGCCATGCGTCGTGCCTGATCGACGCAGGCCTCGATTCCCGCGAGAGCGAGATCGCTGGTGTGCGCGAAGCCGATGCGCTGCGCGTCGAGCACGCGCACGCCGAGGCCGCGCTCGCCACGCGCGGTCACGACCTCGAGCGCACCCTCCTTCGTCTCGACCGAACCGGACAGCGCGTCGCGGACGAAGACCTCGGCGGTCGCGACGCGGCCGGCGCGCAGCGCTTCGAGCGCGCGATCGACGACCTCGTCGTTCGTCAGCCTCGTGCTCACTGGATCTTGCCCCCGATGACGACCGAGGGGATTCGCAGCGTTGGCTGCGCGTCGGCGACCGGCGCACCCTGACCGTCCTTGCCGCACGTCCCGGTGGAGTAGCCGAGATCCCAACCGACCATGTCGATCTCGCTCATGAGCTTCGGGCCCTGGCCGACGAGCGTCGCGCCGCGCAGCGGCTCGGCAAGCTTCCCGTCGCGGATCCGGTAGCACTCGGTCACCTCGAACGCGAAGTTGCCGCTCACGACGTCGACCTGCCCGCCGCCCATCTTCTTCACGAAAATGCCGTCCTTGACCGAGCGCACGATCGCAGCGGGGTCGGAGTCACCCGAAGCGATCATGGTGTTCGACATCCGGCAGATCGGCAGATGCCTGAAGTTCTCGCGGCGCGCGTTCCCGCTGCGGGGGATGCCGAGCTTCTCGGCGTGCTTTCGGTCGGACAGGTAGGTCTTCAGGATGCCTTTCGCGATGAGGACGGTGCGCTGCGTCGGAGTGGCCTCATCGTCCATCGCCGCCGTGCCGCGCCGACCGGGGTCGCGCCCGTCGTCGACGACGGTGATGAGCTCGCTTGCGACCTTCTCGCCGATCCGGCCCGAGTACACCGACAGACCCTTGAGGTTCAGGTCGGCCTCGAGTCCGTGGCCGACCGATTCGTGGATCAGGGTCCCACCTGCCTCGCTCGACAGCACGACGGTGTACGTTCCAGCGGGGGCCGGCTGAGCGCCAACGTTGAGCACCGCGCGCCTGGCGGCGCTCTCCGCGGCATCGCGAACGGCATCCTCCGTGAGCAGCTCGAAGCCCAGCGTGCCGCGGACCGCTTCAAATCCTGATTCGAGCACCACCCCGTCCTTCGCGACGACCTGCACCGCGAAGTTCACGCGCACCCGGGTGTCGGTGCGATGGACCCCCTCGCTGTTCGCGACCAGGATCTCCTGCACGCTCTCGGCGTAGGAGACCGTTGCCTGCGAAACCCGCGGGTCGTGCGCGCGTGCGACGTCGTTCGCCAGCCGCAGGAGCGCGACCTTGCGCTCGACCGGCACGGTCCGTGGGTCGATCGCGACCGAATGTGGTCGCGGCAGCTCGTCCGGCACGAGCCTGGCGGCCTCATGGAGGCCCGAACCATCCGCTACGCTGCGCGCCGCGCGACCTGCGATGGCCATGACGTCGTCGACGTCGGTCATGTTGCCGTTCGCGTACACGGTCTGCTCGCCGCTCGTGACGCGGACGCCGGCTCCCTGGTCGACGCCCGTGATCGCGTCCTCGATCCGCTTATCGTCGAGCACGAGCTGCAGGGTCTCGTGCCGTTCCCAGAACAGCTCGGCCCAGTCGCCGCCGCGTGAGAGCGCGGTGCGAAGTGCGCGCTCGACATCTCGAACAGTCATGACCGGAGCGCGCGCGGCGGTGAGTGTGATGATCGCCCTCTCCCCTAGCCGTCGGTGACGGCGCAGGAGATGGTACGACGCTCAGTCGCCGATGACAGTTACGGTCGCGCTCCGCTCACGTGGTCCGTCGAACTCGGCGAAGTAGATGCCCTGCCATGTGCCGAGGACGAGCTCGCCTTCATGTATTGAAAGCGCCACATCGTTACCAACGAGCACGGCTTTGATGTGCGCGGCGGCATTTCCTTCGGCATGACGGTAGTCGCCGTCCTTCGGAACGACGTTCGTGAGCTGATGCAACAGATCACGCTGCACATCCGGATCGGCGTTCTCGTTCACGAAGACCGCCGCGGTCGTGTGCGCGACATTTACCACACATATACCTTCGCGCACCTTTGATCTGGAGACCGCGGCGCGCACGCGGGATGTCACGTCGACGGTCGTCTCGCGCTTATCGGTGCCGATTGCGAGCTTCTCGTGGTGGACGCTCACAGGACGATCATTCGTTCGGAGATGAACTCGACGATCGTGGAGCGCGTGTCACCCGGCGACGATACTTCGGGCATGCCGACGTGGGGTGAGGCGCGCGCGGCGGCGACGACGCGCCTACGGTCCGCCCCCGACCCCGAGACGGCCGCCCTGGACGCCGACGTCTTGCTCGCGTATGTGCTCGGCGTCGGGAAGGAAGCGCTATTCGCACATCCCGAACGCGAGCTGAGGTCGGCGGAGAACGCGCGTTTCGAGGAGCTCGTTGAGAGACGCGGCCGCGGCGAGCCGGTCGCATATCTGCGCGGATTCAAAGAGTTCTACGGCCTGCGCTTCCTCGTCGACCCCCGTGTGCTCATCCCGCGGCCCGAGACCGAGGTGCTCGTCGATGCGGCACGGGAGTTCATCGCCGGGCGCGCGCTGACCGTCGTGGACGTCGGAACGGGATCAGGTGCGATCGCGGTGGCCATCGCCGCGCATGAAGACCGCGTTCGCGTGATCGCGACCGACTCGTCGCGCGACGCGCTCGCGGTCGCGGATGCCAACGCGCTCGCCAACGGTGTTGCGGACCGCGTGGAATTCCGTCACGGCGATCTCCTCGCGCCGATCAGCGAACGGGTGGACATCGTATGCGCGAACCTCCCGTATCTGCCGGACGCTTCGGTCGACAGATGGGTGGGGGAGCGCAGCTCGCTTGCATTCGAGCCACGCGCCGCCGTCGTCGCGGGGGCGGACGGACTCGACGTGATCCGGCGCTGCGTCGCGGATCTGCCGCGCGTGCTCGCACCGAATGGCGCGGCTTTCTTCGAATGCGATCCACCCCAGGTGGCCGCGGTCGTTCAGCTGCTCGAATCGCCTGGATTATCAACACGAGTTCGGCATGACCTCACCGGGAGGGAGCGCGTAGTGATCGGCCAAAGGCAGTGATCCTTCACATCGAGTTCCGTGCTGTAGGCGATCGCTGGCACGTTCGTTGCGCCGAGGCGGGCGTCGCCCTCGATGAACCAAACCGGATGGCCTACAACGACCACGGAGCGGTCGTTTCGATGGGTGACCGTGGACGGGACGTCGGAATGGCAGCCCGCTCTGTTCCGATCTACGACGCGGTCAGATTCGACCCCGCGGGCACGGCCAGCTGCGTGCTCTTCTACACGATGCTCACGCGTAAGGGAGTTCGACGCGGACTGGCTCGTATCCTCGATCTCCTCGACCGATACGAGATCGCTCTTGATCTGCCGGGTTACTCGGAGATCGCAGCTGATCTACGCCGTGCGTTCGAGCACCAGCTCGACGTCATGACCCTCATACGCGGCTACGCGATCAACGGACAGGTTAAGAAATAGCGCCGGCCACCTCGCGGAGCGTGCGCGTCACGGCGTTGTCGAAGTCTTCGCCATCCTCGCGTTCGACGAGAAAGCCGCGCATCCCACACTCGCGAGCCCATGACACGGCGCTCGGTGAGGCGATGACCGCAGCGCGCTCAGGATCGACACCGCTGTCGGCCAGCACCGCGCGGTAGTAGTCCGGTCCGAACTTCCAGGTGTTCACGAGATCTGATCCGTAGACGCGATCGAACAGGTCACGCGCACCGATCTGGTCCAGGAACGCGACGAGCTCATCGTGCGCGTCGGCCGAGGCCACGTGGAGCACGACGCCACGCTCGCGGAGCGCCCTGAGCGCACGAAGTCCGCGCTGAGGCGCGCGGATCTCGAGGTGCGCTTTGACGTAGGCCACGGTGTCTGCCGCGAT
>VBFY01000077.1:22997-38550 GCA_005889405.1 Chloroflexota bacterium
AGGCCGATGGCATCACACATATCGAGGAACCAGCGGCGCGCATCCTTCGCGAAGAATCCGCGGATGTCGGCCGGCCCGCGTCCGGCCATCGCCGAGCGCCAGCGCTCCACCTGTTGCTCGAACGCCGGGATGTTCGCCGCACCCCACGCCTCGGGGCTGCCGCCCAGGCGCGGCGCAAGGAACTCACCGATGAGACGACGCCACTGCGGCGAAAGATCGTTGTTGTCGATCAATACACCGCCCTTGTCGACGAAGAGGACTTCGATCGGCCCCACCCGCGCGAGTCTAGGAATCCGCCATGGGAGGGGACGGTACGCTCCGAAGTGATGGCGAGCGTGTTCCTCATGGACGTCGACAACACACTCCTCGACAACGACCGAGCGAAGGCGGACGTGGCGCGCGCGATCGGTGAGTTCGTGGGTCCGGACGGCGCTGCACGCTTCTGGTCGCTGTACGAGGAGGTCCGCGAGGAATGCAGTGTCGTCGACTACCCGGAGACGCTGCGGCGTTTTCGGCGAGCGTTGCCCGACGCGAGGCGCCTTATCGACGTCGACCGCGCGGTCCTCGACGTCCCGTTCGAGCGTTACCTCTTTCCCGGGGCGCTGGATGTGATCGCCCAGCTGTGGCAACGCGGCGAGCCCGCGATCCTCTCCGACGGAGACCGCGTCTACCAACCGATGAAGATCGCCCGCGCCGGCCTGCTGCTCGCCGTACGCGGCAACGTCGTCGTGTACGAGCACAAGGAGGATCACCTCGCGGAGGTCCAACGTCGGTTCCCGGCGGACCGCTACGCGCACATCGACGACAGGGCAGGCCTTCTCGCCAAGACCAAGGCGAGCCTCGGCGACCGCGTCACGACGGTCCACGTTCGCCAGGGACGCTATCGGGATGAAGCTGCGAATGGCGCTCCACCGGACCTCGTCGTCGAGCGGATCGCCGATGTCCTGACGCTTGATCTTTAGCGGGGCGGGCGGCGGGCGATCGCGTCGGCGAGCTCATCCGCGCTCCGCAGCCGGCGACTGAGCGTCCGCAGCAGCGCGGTAGCGATCTGCGGGTACTGCATGACGACGACGGCCATGACCGTCGCGTGGATCTCGAGCGTTTCGGTGTCCTCGAGAGCCGTGACAGTCGCTGACCGCAGCGCGTTGTCGAGAAGTCCCATCTCGCCGATGACGTCGCCAGGGCCGAGCTCGGCCAGAACGAGCGGTGTCTCGCCAGGCTGGCCGCGCTCCACGCGGACACGGCCGCGCGTGATGACATGCAGCGCGTCGCTGGCTTCGCCCTGCCGCATGATCACCGCGCCGGCAGCGAAATGCTTCGGACGTCCGCGCTCCGCGAGCATCTCGAGGCCTGGCTCGGGCAGCTCTTTGAACAGCGCCACACCGGCGAGCGACGATGCCATCGACCTATCATCCTCTCAATGAAAACGCGCCTCCTCGCGGCGGATTCGCCGGGGGCAGTGGAGGAGGCGGCGGCCGCTCTCTTTCGTGGTGAGCTCGTCGCCTTTCCGACCGACACCGTGTACGGTCTCGCGGCCGGGCACGATCACGTCCGCAAGCTGTACGGCGCGAAAGACCGGCCGAAGGAGAAACGGATCCCGGTGCTCCTCTCCGATGCGTCGAATCTCGAAGCGAGTGCGCAGGTCACACCGGCGGCGCGCGCACTCGCCGAGCGGTTCTGGCCGGGTCCGCTCACGATCGTGCTCGTCGCGCCGCGTCGTGGAACGCTGGCGTTCCGCGTTCCCGACCATCCACTCGCGCGGCGTCTCATCTCCGCGAGCGGCGGCGGTCTGCCGGTGACGAGCGCGAACCGTTCCGGTCAGCCGGATTCGCGCACAGCCCAGGAGGTGATCGCACAGCTCGACGGACGGATCTCGCTCGTGCTCGACGGCGGCCCGACGACGGGCGGACTGTCGTCGACGATCGTCGACTGCACGACGCAGGACGTGAAAGTGCTGCGGGAGGGCGCGATCTCGACCGAGGAGATCCGCAACGCGCTCGCGTCGATGAAGGTCGCTTGAAGATCGGCATCGCGGCAGACCATGCCGGTCAGGCGCTGAAGGCCGCACTGGTCGAGCACCTGCGGGAGAAGGGCCACGAGGTCAAACAGTACGGTACGCCGCCGGATCCCGACGACGACTACCCGCTCATCGTTCGCGTGCTCGCTGATGCGATCGTGCGCGGCGAGGTCGAGCGCGGCATCTTCACCTGCGGCTCGGGCATCGGACCGGCGGTCGCGGCGAACAAGATCGCTGGGATCCGCGCGGCCGTCGTGGACAACGAATGGTCGGCACGCGACGCGGTGGAGCACATCGACCTGAACCTGCTCACGCTGGGCGAGCGCGTGATCGGCGACGAGCTCGCGAAGAGCATCGTCGACGAGTATCTCGGCGCGAAGGTGCAGGGTGGGCGGCACGAGCGCAGGCGGAAGCAGATCGAAGCCCTGGAGGCAGGGACCAAGGTCACGGCCGATTCGACACAGGGCATGCGGAGGGGTGTATGAGCCATCTGGAGCGCGAAGATCCCGAGCTTTACGCGGCGATCGAAGGCGAGCGGCGGCGGCAGGTCGAGAAGATCGAGCTCATCGCCTCCGAGAACTACACCAGCGCCGCGGTGATGGAGGCCGTCGGCAGCGTGCTGACGAATAAGTACGCCGAGGGCTACCCGGGGCGCCGCTATTACGGCGGCTGCGAGTGGGTCGACGTTGCCGAGACACTCGCGATCGAGCGCGCGAAAGCGCTCTTCGGCGCGGCCGCGGTGAACGTGCAGCCGCACGCCGGCGCGCAGGCGAACATGGCCGCGTATGCGGCGGTGATGCAACCCGGCGACACGATGCTCGGTCTCGCGCTCGACCAGGGTGGACATCTCACGCACGGCTCGCCCGTGAACTTCTCTGCGAAGCTCTACAAGGTCGTCCCGTACCACGTCCGCCGCGAGGACGAGCTGATCGACTACGAGGAGATCGAACGGCTCGCCAAGGAGAACAAGCCCAAGGTCATCGTCGCCGGAGCGACCGCGTATCCGCGGTTCTTCGACTTCCCGCGTCTGCGGAAGATCGCCGACGAGGTCGGCGCGCTTCTCATCGTCGACATGGCGCACTTCGCGGGCCTCGTCGCGGCCGGCGAGCACCCAACTCCGGTGGGACACGCGCAGATCGTCACGACGACGACGCACAAGACGCTCCGCGGCCCGCGCGGCGGCATGATCCTCAGCGACGCCGAGTTCGAGAAGCCGATCAACAGCGCGGTGTTCCCGAACATCCAGGGCGGTCCGCTCATGCACGTGATCGCGGGCAAGGCGGTCATGCTCAAGGAGGCGGCGACGCCCGAGTTCAAGGAGTACGCCAAGCAGATCAAGACGAACGCGAAGACCCTGGCCGCGTCGCTGGCGAAGGCGGGTCTGAGGATCGTTTCTGGGGGAACCGACAACCACCTCATGCTCGTGGATGTGCGGCCGCTGGGGCTCACCGGCAAGAAGGCCGAGAAGGCGCTCGACGCCGTCGGCATCACGGTGAACAAGAACACGATCCCCTATGACCCCGAAAAGCCGGGTACCGCGTCAGGCATCCGCGTCGGAACCCCGGCGGTGACGACGCGCGGCATGCGCGAAGCCGAGATGGAGCGGATCGGCGAGCTGATCGCGCGCTCGCTGAACGCGAAGGGCGACGAAACGGTCGCGCAGGAGATCTCCGCCGAGGTCCTCGACCTGACGCGCCGTTTCCCGGTACCGGGCATCACGCCGGAACGTGTGAGCGCATAGCCGACCAGCTGCACGTCTCGACGCACCCGCTGGTCCGCGAAAAGGTCACGCGCCTGCGTGACGAGCGGACCAAGCCGCAGCAGTTCCGCGCGCTCGTTGGCGAGCTTGCGACGCTCCTTCTTTATGAAGCGACGGCCGACCTTCCGGTCGAGGCGGCGGAAGTGAAGACGCCCCTGGCGACGGCGAAAGGCGCCCGGCTCGCTGAGCCCGTCGGCCTGGTGCCGGTGCTGCGGGCCGGGATCGGCATGGTCGAAGCCGCGCTCGAGCTGATGCCCGAGGCGCAGGTGTGGCACATCGGGCTCTTCCGCGACGAGCGCACGCTCCGTCCGATCGAGTACTACAACAAGCTTCCATCCGAGGCGACGGTCGCGGTGTGCCTCGTGCTCGATCCGATGCTCGCGACCGGCGGGTCCGCGGTCGCGACGATCGACATCCTCAAGAAGTGGGGCGCGAAGCGCGTGAAGTACGTCGGCCTCATCGCCGCGCCGGAAGGAGTGCGCGCTCTTTCAAGCGCGCACCCCGATGTGCCGATCCATGTCGCCGCGCTCGACGAGCGCCTCAACGAGAAGGGCTACATCGTCCCGGGCCTCGGCGACGCGGGTGATCGCCAGTTCGGGACGCGCTGAGCTAGCTGCCCTCGCTCACAGAGAAGATTCTTTCGGCGACGAGGCCGTGCGCCTCCTTGTGGACCTTGGCCGCGTCCTCAGCGGTCGGTGCCTCCACCAGGCAGAACGCCTTGCCCGCTTTTTCATCGACCCAGTAGCGCAGGTACTTCACGCCGTATTTGTCTTGTGTCTTCAGGTCGGCGGCATGCGCGCCGGCGACGTCCTTGACCTTAGTGCCCGCGGGAAGCTTCTCGTGTACATCCATGAATAGCGGCATCGTTCGCTCCTCTTCATCTTCGTCGTGCGCACCGCATCGTACAGAGAAAGGTCAGGTGCCGACGACGACCCCGCCGTCGACGCTGAGCACCGCGCCGTTGATGAAACTCGCTTCGTCGGACGCGAGGAAGAGGTAAGCGTTGGCGACGTCGCGCGGCTGGCCCATCCGACGCACCGGCGTGCGCTCGACCATGCTCTTCAGGATGCGCTCGGGCATCTGCTTCACCATCTCCGTCGCGATGAAGCCGGGCGCGACCGCGTTGACGGTGATCCCCTTCGGCCCGAGCTCGCGCGCCCACACTTTCGTGAGGCCGATGACGCCGGCCTTCGTCGCAACATAGTTCGATTGCCCGAAGTTGCCGTAAAGGCCGACCACTGATGACGCGTTGAGGATGCGACCCCGGCCTTTCTTGATCATCACCGGCGCGACCGCCTGGCCGCAGAGGAAGACGCCTTTGAGATTCACGGAGATGACGGCGTCGAACTGCGCTTCCTCCATCCGATCGACGACCTCGCCGTCCTTCATCTTCACGAGCTGGCCGTCACGCAGGATCCCGGCGTTGTTGACGAGGATGTCGATGCCGCCGAGCTTCGCGACGGTCGCCGCGACCGCCGCCTCGACCGCGCCGGCATCGGTGACATCGACGCGCTGGTCCGCGCCGTCGACCACATCCCACGTCACGACGGTCGCGCCGGCCTCGCGGAACACACGTGCGGTCTCGGCGCCGATGCCGCGCGCGCCGCCTGTGATCAGTGCTACCCGACCGTCGATCCTGGTCAATTCCGCATGCCTCCCCGTCATTCTGCTTGGTATGCCGCCGGCGGCTAGAGTTCCGCACCGTGACCGGCCTCCTCCTCGTCAGCTCCGCTCTTGTCGCGTTCCTTCTTTCGGCCGCCATCACACCGCTCATCGGCCGGCTCGCGGAACGCTTCGGCATGCTCGACATGCCCGGCGGTCGCCGCATGCATCCGCGGCCGATCCCGCGACCCGGCGGTCTCGCGATCGCGGTGGCGTTCGGCCTCACGATCCTCGCGTTCTGGCTGATCGACCGCGTTGCCGGTCATCCCTTCCTCATCCCGGAGGAGGTCCGCTCCTCGCGCTTCACGCTCACGGCCTTCGCGGCGCTCCTCGGAATGACCCTCGGCCTCATTGACGATGTGTTCGAGCTCCGCGCGCGCTGGCAGTTCCTCGGCCTTCTCGTCGTCGCGGCGGTCATCGTCGCGGCCGGGCTGCGCATCGACTTCGTGAACGATCCATTCGGCGATGGGCTCATCGAGATCGCCGGGATCATCGCGATCGCGTTCACGGTCTTCTGGATCGTGGGGATGAACGTCGCGCTGAACTTCATCGACGGGCTGGATGGCCTCGCGGTCGGCGTTGCGGCGATCGCAGCGCTGACGCTCGGTGCTCTCGCGCTGCTTCCTCAGGTGAATGAGCCGTTCGTCGCATGGATGGCGTTCGCGCTCGCGGGCGCGACCGGCGGCTTCCTGCTGTTCAACTTCCATCCGGCGCGCCTCTTCCTCGGGACGACCGGCGTGACGTTCGTCGGAACGATGCTCGCGGTGCTGTCGATCTTCGGCACGGCGAAGGTCGCCGCGGCTCTGCTCGTCCTCGGTGTCCCGATCATCGACACCTTCTATGTGATCGTCCGGCGGATGGCGCAGGGTCAGCCGCCGTTCGCACCGGATCGCGGACACTTTCACCACCGCCTGCTCGACGTCGGTCTCTCGCACGCACAGGCGGTGCTGCTCATCTATGGCTTGACGATCGTCCTCGGGGTGCTTGCGTTCGTCACGAGTGGGCGGACCCAAGTGATCTCGTTCGTCGGGCTCGTCGTCCTCTTCGGAGTCGCCGTCGTCGCGCTCGCTCAACGCACGCCAAAGGCAGAAGAGTTGGATCCGTCCCTGTACGCCGAGGAGGCCGACCGCTTCTAGCCCGCGCGCTTCATGTGCGCGGCGGTGGTACGAGCGGCGACGTCGGCGGGGGCTGCAACTCTCTCGCTCGCCGCTGGCTACGCCGGCCCGCTACTCCAAGAACGCGCGGCCTTCGGGCCGGCTGGGCGCAGATGCTCGCTCGAGAAGTTGCCGCCCCCGCCTTCTTCTGCCGATGAGCCGCCGCGGCGCTGAGCGCGCACACTTTTCGCCGTGGTCAAGAAGGTCCTCGTCGGGACGTGCTCGTGGACGGATCCAACTCTTCTCGAGTCGGGTTGGTATCCGGACAACATTGCCAAGAAGGCCGACGAACGGCTTCGGTTCTATGCGGAACGGTTCCCGCTCGTCGAGAACGACGCCTCGTATTACGCCCTCCCCGATCAGAAGCAGGCGAAGCTGTGGGTCGAGCGCACGCCGGAGAAATTCACGATGAACTTCAAGGCGTTCGCCACGATCACGACGCATCCCACGGACCCGAAGCGACTGCCGAAAGAGCTACGCGAGTCGCTGCCGGCGGACGCGCGCGAGAAGAGGCGCCTCTATCCGAAGGATCTACCGAAGGAGCTCATCGACGAGATCCATGCGCGCTTCTGGGTCGCGCTCGAGCCGCTCCGCAAGGCGGGGAAGCTCGGCGCGATCCTGCTCCAGTACCCGGACTGGTTCACGATCACGGGCAAGAACAAGAGCGAGATCCTTCGCGCGCGTGAGCTTCTGCCGGACGACAGGCTCGCGGTCGAGTTCCGCAACCGGCTGTGGATGGAGGAGCGCAACCGCGACGAGACGCTTGCGTTCCTGCGCGACAACGGCCTGAGCTACGTCGCGGTCGACGAACCACAGGGCTTCCCGTCGAGCATCCCACCGGTCGACGCGGTGACCGCACCGCTCGCCCTGGTGCGCTTCCACGGCCGCAACGCCGAGAACTGGAAGAAACCGGGTCTCACTGCCGCCGAGCGCTTCGACTACTCGTATAAGAAGAGCGAGCTCGAGGAGTGGCTTCCGAAGATCAAGCGGATGGAGGAAGCCTCCGAGGAGATCCATCTGCTCATGAACAACTGCTACGGCGACAAGGCGGTGAACAACGCACGCGACCTCTCGGAGCTGCTCGCCCGGCGTTAGCGGTACCGTAGCCGGCGGTGCCCGACCGACCTCTCTCGGATTTCCACCCACGCGAACGGCTCGCGAGTGTCCCGCACACCACACGCCGCTTCGCCTGCCGCTCCGCGCTCGCGCTCTCCCCGGACGGGCGGACGCTCGCGGTCGTTTCGGATCAAGGCGCCGGCACCTACGAGGCGTGGACCCTTCCCGCGTCCGGCGGCAGCGCGCAGCGCGCGGTGACGGTGTCCGAACATGCGGTGCGCAGCCTCTGTTGGAGCGCGAGTGGCGAGCTGCTCGCGGCGGCCGATCGCGGCGGAACCGAGCTCCATCAGCTGTACGTGCGCCATCCCGACGGTCCGGTCGCCGCGGTCTCCGTCGATCCCGCGGGCAGAGTCCAACGACTCCTGTCGTGGAACGCGGCATCTCCGGATGGCCGGCGCGTCGCGTTCTCGAGCAACGCGCGCACCGCCACCGACATGGACATCGTCGTCGCGGATCTCGACACCGGGTCCGAGAGGCAGCTCGTCACCGGCGCGGCGTGGCACGTCGCCGGCGGATGGTCGCCCGACGGCGCGCGCCTTCTCGTGATGCGCGTGCTCGACAACACGAACCAGGAGCTGCTTATGGTCGATTCGCGCACTGGCGAGGCGCGCGACATCACGCGACACGAGGACGACGTGCAGCACATCCCGGCGGGATGGCTCGGCGATGGGCGCGTCCTCGAGATCACGGACCAGGACAGCGAGCACCTCTGGCTCGCGGCGCTCGATCCCCAGAACGGACGTCGTGACACGGTCGACCATCCGAAGTGGGACGTCGAGCTCGCCGTGTCGTCGGCCGATGGACGCGCGCAGATCTGGTCGGTGAACGAGGACGGGTATTCGCGCCTCCGCTGGCGGCAGGATGGTAGGAAGGTCCAGGAGCGGGACCTCCGCGGTGTCTGCGAGGACCTCGTCCTAAGCGCTGATGGAACGCGCGCCGCGTTTGCGCGGATCTCCGCGACCGAGCCGTGGCAGGTGTGGACGCTCGACGTCGCGACCGGCGACGCTCGCGTCGCCCTCACGTCGACGTTCGGCGTGCCCAGCGCCGAGCTCGTCGAGCCGGAGTTGCTGCGCATCCCGGCAGCAGACGGTGACATCCCGTGCTTCGTCTATCGCCCCCACGGCGCGCGCGGACCGGTGCCGGCGGTGCTGTATCCGCACGGCGGTCCCGAAGGCCAGTCGCGGCCCGCGTTCGCGGCGCATCTCACGCATCTCGCGGCGATCGTCCATCGCGGGATGGCGCTTGTCGTCCCGAACATCCACGGCTCGACCGGCTATGGCCGCGCCTGGCAGGTCGCGATCCACAAAGACTGGGGCGGGATCGATCTCCGCGATCTCCGCGCGGTGTCGGACTGGATGACGAAGCAGCCCGACTTCGATCAGAAACGGCTCGCCGTATACGGCGGCTCGTACGGCGGTTTCGCGACGCTCATGTGCGTTACGCGCATCCCAGAGCTGTGGCGCTGCGCGGTGGACGTCTTCGGCGTCGCGAACCTGATCACCATGCTCGAGAGCGCGCAGCCGAACTGGCGGCGCTTTCTCGCCCGCTGGATCGGCGACGTCGAGCGCGATCGCGAGAAGCTCGTTGAACGATCACCGATCACGCATATCGAGAACGTGCGCTGCCCGATGCTCATCCTCCAGGGCGAGAACGACCCGCGCGTACCGAAAGAGGAGTCGGACCAGGTCGTCGAGCGTCTTCGCGGCCTCGGTCGCCGTGTCGAGTACATCGTCTATTCAGGCGAAGGCCATGGGTTTACCAAGCGCGCTAACGCTGAGGACGCCTACGGCCGGATCCTGGACTTCCTTACGAAGGAGCTGCTCGGGTGAGGCGACGGCTCACACGCTCGTTCTTCGCACTCTCCGCTACGGCTGCCGCGAGCGTCGTGGTGATCGCGGTGGCCGCGGTGCTCGGCCCCGGTGTGCGGCCGAGCCAGTCGGACGAGATCGGTCTCGTTCGCCTCGAGACCCTTCGCCCGAATGAAGTCGTTCGTCTCTCGGTCAAAGAGCTCTCCGGTCTTGACCGACTCGCGAACGCTGAACGTGAACGTGGGCACATGACGTTGTGGGGCCCGCGGTCACGTCCGGCCGGAATGCCGATCCTTCTCGTTCTTGCGAAGGACGATGGCGTCCACGCGTTCTTGGGCGTCGACCCGCGGACCGGATGTGAGCTGGACGAAAAGACCGGAGGGGTCAGCGGCGTCGGCTCATTCGCCTTCGTGGATACGTGTCACGGGACGGCATATGACCTGAGCGGACGACCGACGCGCGGTCCCGGAATATGGTTTCTCGACGAGCTCGTGCTCCACATCCGTTCGGGGATCGTGTACGCGGAGCCGCATAAGGTCATCGCCGGCGCGGTAGCGGTGCCGGGCTACTGAGCGCGAAGCGTGCTCCCGAGTAGGACGCCGTTCGCCCAGTAGGCTCCTGTCAGGCCGGCCGGAAGGATGTCGTAGGTCGCACCGCCGCCGTAGGCCACGCGTTCGGCGCTCGCGATGCGCGCACCGTCGAGCGAGTCACCCACCGTGAGATCTCCGACGCGACGCCCGTCGGCGGTCGGATGACCGGGCGACACGAACACGACGCGTCCATCGGCGAGTACCAGACGTACGACCCGGTGCGTCGACGGCACCGGTGTGCTGCCGATCTCGACGAGCGGCGCGGCGGTCCGCGCGCCGGTCGCGTCGGTCGTCCATACGATGTCGCCGACGCGGAGGTCCTGCACGGCGACCTCGCCGCTCGGCGTCGCGATGCGGGTGCCGAGCGCGAGACAGATCGGGCACTGCGGTGGCCCAGACTGCTGGCGCGTCAGGACGCTCACGCTTCCGTTGGCCAACACGCGCCCCTCGACGCGCTCGCCGCCGCCGACGTTCTTCATCGCCAGGTACATGAAGCCCCAGACGCCCGGCGCGGTCGATTGGAGCTGTAAGAAGTTCAGCGTCTTCCACTCGCGGTAGATCGCGAGCTGCTCGTCGGCGGTGTACGGCGGTGCCGATGCGAGCTTCAGGTGCGCGACGATCGCCGCGAAGGCCTGGTTGTCCTTCTGGATCTCTGGGAGCTTGTCCTGCGCGCGCTGGCCCTCGTCACCGCGTCCGACCGGGAAGAAGTCAGGGTCGCAGAACCACGGCCGTCCGACGTCGTCGATGACCCGGTACTTGAGCTGCGCCACCGTGAGCGGCTGCGGCGACGGCGTCGGGGAGGCGAGGGGGCTAGCGCCGCACGCGGCGAGCGCCAGCGCCAGGACGAGCCCCAACACACGCACACCCTTCCAACGCTCGGCGCGGCTCGGCGGTTCCGTCGTTAGACCTTGGCGGGCCGCCGCCGCCTGACGTAACGGGTCGCGTACACCTCGTCGCCCAGCGACAGGATCTTGTTGTCCACCCACGGCGTCGTGAGCATCACGCGCTGCGCCTCATCCCAGGAGAGCACGCCGGACGGAAGGTGATCTTTCTTCCACACCACGACCCAGATCGCGCCGTCGGGATGACTCACGCGCACGAGCTCGCGCGCCAGCTTTGGCGGATCGACGTCGTCGAGCGAGAAGCAGAGCACGAGGCCGTAGCGCGCGTCGCGTGCGCGGAGCGGGAGCTTCAGGGGCGCGACGTCCAACTGTCCGCACAGGTGCTCGATGGGCCGGTCGTATTTCGTCACCGCACCGATACGTAGCGCTGGGAAGCCGGCCTTCGCGCCGAGTTTCGGCACGACCTCTTCGACCGCGCGGAGCCCGCGGGGCTGAGCCATATCGGGAGTCTAAAAAGGACTGAACGAGCGGTACGCGTTGTGCTACGTGACTGGCCATGATCGGTCAGCGTTTCGCGCGCCCGGTCCTCGTCGTCGACGACGACGATGCGACGCGCTCGGCTGAGCGGGCCGTTCTCTCCGATGGTGGCTTCCGCGTGATCGAGGCGCGTGACGGCGAAGAGGCGATGCGTGCCCTCAGCAACGATCCGCCCGCGATGGTCGTCCTCGACATCCAGATGCCCGGGGTCGACGGGCCATCGTTCGCGCGAAAGCTGCGAGTGGCGCTGCGCCACGTGCCGCTCGTGATCCTGACCGCGGCCAGCGATCCCAAGCACGAAGCGGACCGCTGCAACGCCGAGGCCTACCTGACCAAGCCGTTCGACGCACCCGAGCTACTGAAGGTGGTCCGACGCTTCGCCGTCTGACTTCGCGGGTATAGCCTCAGGTCATGCCTGCGCGTCTGCTCGTCAAAGAGTCCACACAGACCAGCGAGCGTCCGCCGGAGGACCTCTCCGAGCTCCGCGACCGCCCTTGCTGGCTCGACATCAGCGATCCGCAGAGCAAAGACTTCGCGCTCGCCGCGAAGGAGCTGAATCTTCATCCGCTCGCCGTCGAGGATTCGCAGCAGCGGCACGAACGGCCGAAGATCGACCAGTACGACGACCACTACTTCATCGTCTTCTACGCGCTCGAGGAGCCTTCGCCTGGTGTGGTGCGCGAGGTGGAGATCAGCATCTTCATGCTGCAGAACGCGATCGTCACCGTACATGAAGGCGACTTCACCGCGCGCGCGACCGTGGAGAAGCGATTCCGCGAGGGGAAGCTCCAGACCACGGGTCTGCTCCTGCATGCTCTGCTGGACACGATCGTCGATCAATACTTCACGATCGTCGACGCCCTTGGCGATCGCGTCGAGCTCCTTGAGTCGATGGTCGTCGGCGGCGAAACAAAGGACTACGACACGTCGATCCGCGAGCTCTTCGAGCTGAAGCGGGACCTGGTGCGCATACGCCATCTCATCGCACCGGAGCGCGACGTGCTCTCCGTGCTCGTGCGGGGCGACATCCGCGAGCTGCGCGAGCCCGGCCGGCGCGTGTACTTCCAGGACGTCTACGACCACATCACGCGCGTGACCGACGAGATCGACACCTTCCGGGAGCTCACGTCGAACGTCATCGACGCGCACCTGGCATCGGTTTCCAACCGCCTGAACGAGGTCGTGAAGGTGCTCACCAGCGTGGCGACGGTGTTGCTGGTGCTCACCGTGGTCACCGGGTTCTTCGGCCAGAACTGGAAGTTCATCCCTTACGACAGCGAGCCGCTGTTCTTTGCATCGCTGATCTTCATGGTCGTCGTGGCTGTGGGCACGGCGTACTACTTCCGACACAAGGGGTGGCTCTAGCCGCCGCGCTTCGAACGGCGGATTTCGGTAGACTGCGTTTGCCTTGGCTGCACCCCGTCCCCCGGGTGGAGCGCGCTCGAACGCGGCGATCCTGGGCCAGGTCGGTCTCACCATTGCGGTCCCAATCGTTGTCGGTGCCTGGCTCGGTCTGAAGCTTGACGAAGCTGCCGGCACTTCACCGATAGGACTGCTTGGTCTGATCTTCGTGGGTATGGCCGTCGCGGGTGGAGGGGTCTGGTTGCTGATCAAGCGTTTCACCGACGACAATCCGATCCGTCCCTCGTCCGAGCGAGCCCGGGAGGCGGGGCGCCGGTGGGAAGCGGAGATCCAGGAGCGCGAGCGCCAGCGGGAAACGGGAGAGGACGAATAGATGGACTGGCTCTTCCCCCATGGGTTCAAGTACCCACCCGACTTCCACATTCCGTCGCTGACGGGCGAGCCGCTGTTCCACGTCGGGCCGCTGAGCTACACGAACGCGCACTTGACCATGGCGATCGTCATCGCGATCCTCGCCGGGCTCGCCACCTTCGTGACACGCGATCTGCGCGACCGGCCGTCGCGCCTGCAGAACCTCGTGGAAATCCTCGTACAGGGGCTCGACGACTTCGTCGTGTCGATCGGCGGGACCGGATCACGCAAATACCTCCCGCTGTTCGGGAGCCTCTTCCTCTTCATCGTGTTCTCGAACTGGCTCTCGGTGCTCCCATTCATCGGTCAGGTGAAGTTCCTGCATTCGCCGACCGCCGACTATCACATCAACTTCGGCATGGCGGTCGTGGCGTGGGTGGCCTATCAGACCGAAGGCTTCCGTCATCTGAAGCGCGACTACCCCAAGCGCTGGTTCAACCTCTCCGGCTTCAAGGACGGACCGGTCATCGGCGCGATCTTCATCCTGGTCGGGTTCATCGAGCTTTTCAGCGAGATGTTCCGTGTGCTCACGCTCACGCTTCGGCTCTGGGGCAATGTCCTCGGCGGCGAGATCATGCTCGTCGTCATGAGCGGCCTGCTGCTCGTTCCCGGTTTGGCGCTGCCGTTCGTCGGTCTCGAGGTCTTCATCGGCCTCGTCCAGGGCTTAGTCTTCGCGCTGCTCGTGCTCATGTATTTCGTTCTCGCGATCGAGTCACACGACGAGGAACACGAGGAAGGGAGTGATATCGATAGTGATCGCGTCCCCTCGCCCGAACAGCACCCCGCGCCACAAGCGGCATAGGTTCATCAGCGTGAGAAGTCTTTAAAGGGAGGACCCATCGCAATGGAATTCGCTGGTCTCGCCGCCGGGATCGCCGTCGGCTTCGGCGTCCTCGGTCCCGGCATCGGCGTGGGCATCATCGCGGGAAAATCGAGCGAGGCGATCGGTCGCAACCCCGACGCCGTGGGCCTCATCCGAACGAACATGATCCTTGGCGCGGCGCTGGCCGAGGGCCTTGGGATCCTGTCATTCGTTCTGGGCATCCTGCTCTGGACGCGGATCGGCTAGATGCTCTTCGCGCCGTTCCCGCAGGAGGGAAACCCCTTCGCATTAGTAGTGGATCCGTACTGGATCCTCGTTTCGATCGTCCAGTTCCTCATCCTTTACTGGCTGCTGCGTCGCTTCCTCTGGGGCCCGGTCACGCGCACCCTCGAGGATCGCGCGCACCGCATCCGCGAAGGGCTCGATCTCGCCGAGACCGCGAAGCGAGAACGCGAGCGGATGAAGCATGAGGTCGAGCAGCTCCTCGCGCAGGCGCGCCGCGAGGCCGCCGAGATCGCCGAACGGACGACCAAGGCGGCCGAGGCAGCCGCCGCCGACATCAAAGCGCAGGCCAAGACCGAGGCTGACCGCATCCGCGAGAAGGGTCGCGGCGACGCTCAGCATCTCCACGACCAGGCGCTCGCACAGCTCCGCAAAGAGGCTGCGTCGATGGTCGTCTTCGCGGCGAGCCGCATTCTCGGTCGCGAGATCAGTCCCGAGCAGCATCGCGCGCTCATCGAGCGCTCGCTGGACGAGGCCGGCTCGGAGCTGAAGCAGATCTGATGGCTCTGTCTGGTTCGTCGGCGCGCCGCTACGCCGAAGCGCTTTACCAGATCGCCCTGAGCGAGAACGCGGTGCCCGCGTTCGGCGCATCGCTCGACGGCCTGCGCCGCGCGTTCACGCCGGAGGTGCTCCGGTCGCTACGCAACCCCGGCGTTCCGCTGCGTGCGCGACGCGCGGCGCTCGACGCCGCCACGGCCGCCGAGCCGAAGGCGATCCGATCGCTCCTGGGTCTGCTGCTCGAGCGCGAGCGCATCGCGCTATTCCCGCAGGTCGCGGACGCGTACGCGGAGCTCGTCGAGCGCCGCGCGGGAATCGTCAAGGGACGGGTCACGACGGCGACGCAGCTCAGCGCGAACGAGCGTGAGGATCTCGTGCGCCGGCTCGAGCGATCGAGCGGCAAGAAGATCCGCGCGACGTTCGCCGTCGACGAGTCCCTGATCGGCGGCGCGATGATCCAGGTCGGCGACCGGCTCATCGATTCATCGCTGAAGGCACAGTTGGACGAGCTCCGGCGCGAGCTCGCGAGCTAGAGGAGAACACCGTGGCGACGACGTCAGAGATCACCGACATCATCAAGGCGCAGATCGAGAAGTTCGAAGGACGGTCCGAGTCGGTCGACGTGGGCACCGTGGTCGAGATCGGCGACGGCATCGCCCGCATCCACGGGCTCGCGGCCTGCATGGCGTCGG
>VBFY01000078.1 GCA_005889405.1 Chloroflexota bacterium
CGGCACAGAGATCCCGGTCACCGTGCGCAGCGACATGAAGCTCGCGTGACCAAGCTCGCCGACGCGATCCAGGCGGCGCGTGTCGCGTCGACGTCGCCGCCGAACCCAGCGCACACGCGCGACGCGGTGCTCGCGATCCTCGCCGCGGCCGCCGAGGACGAGCGCGTTATCGCGAACCTGAGGGACGTGCCCGCCGGTCGCGCGCTGCTGCGCTTCACCGACACGCAGGAGGCGATCGAGTTCCAGGCGGGGGACGGCCGCCTGCACGCCGAGGTCGCCGACATCAAGGGCAAGGGCCCGAAGGTGGACGCGACCGGAGCGACGTGGCTCGGTCTCGTGGCGGGAACACTCAAGCCCTGGCTTGCGTTCACGCGTGGGATGGTGGTCGCGCGTGCGGGTCTCACCGAGCTTCGCTGGCTGCAGCAGGTCGCGGAGCGTTTGCAGAACGCGTACGAGCGCTAGCAGGCGATGCGCGAGATAGAGCTGGTCCTTCTCCTTCTCGTCCTGGTGACAGCGCTGACGCTCGTCGCGCGGCGCTTCACCTTCCCGTACCCGATCGTCATGGTGCTGGGCGGCCTCCTGCTGAGCCAGATCCCCGCTCTTCCCGCCTTCGAGCTCCCACCCGAGCTCGTCTTCTTCGTCTTCCTGCCGCCGCTGCTCTTCGCGGGCGGCTACTTCACGTCACTCCGCGACTTCAAGGCGAACCTGCGGCCGATCTTCCTGCTCGCCTTCGGTCTCGTGATCTTAACACTCAAGCCCTGGCTTGCGTTCACGCGTGGGATGGTGGTCGCGCGTGCGGGTCTCACCGAGCTTCGCTGGCTGCAGCAGGTCGCGGAGCGTTTGCAGAACGCGTACGAGCGCTAGCAGGCGATGCGCGAGATAGAGCTGGTCCTTCTCCTTCTCGTCCTGGTGACAGCGCTGACGCTCGTCGCGCGGCGCTTCACCTTCCCGTACCCGATCGTCATGGTGCTGGGCGGCCTCCTGCTGAGCCAGATCCCCGCTCTTCCCGCCTTCGAGCTCCCACCCGAGCTCGTCTTCTTCGTCTTCCTGCCGCCGCTGCTCTTCGCGGGCGGCTACTTCACGTCACTCCGCGACTTCAAGGCGAACCTGCGGCCGATCTTCCTGCTCGCCTTCGGTCTCGTGATCTTCACCGCTGCCGCGGTCGCGCTCGTCGCGCACATGTTCGTGCCGACGCTCGGTTGGGCCGGCGCGTTCGCGCTCGGCGCCATCGTGTCCCCGCCCGACGCCGTCGCCGCGACCGCGATCTTCCAGCGCATGGGCGTCCCGCGCCGGATCGTGACGATCCTCGAGGGCGAAAGCCTGGTGAACGACGCGACCGCGCTGGTGATCTATCGCTTCGCAGTCGCCGCGGCCGCTGCCGGCACGTTCTCACTTATCGACGCGGGCGGGTCGTTCTTCGTCGTGCTCCTCGGCGGGATCGCCGTCGGCATCGTCGTCGGGCGCGCGGGCGCGTGGATCCTTGCGCGCATCCGCGACACCGCGATCGCCGTCATGGTCACGCTGCTCGCGCCATTCGCCGCGTATCTGTCCGCCGAATCCATCGGTGTTTCGGGGGTCCTCGCCACGGTCGTCGGCGGTCTTTTCGCGCGCAGCTGGCTGCGCCAATCGTCGTCCGACACGCGCGTCGTGGCGTTCTCCGCGTGGCAGATGGTGCTGTTCCTCCTCAACGGCCTCGTGTTCATGCTGATCGGGCTGCAGCTGCCGAGCGTCATCCGCGGCGTCAGCGCCGACCCTGCGGAGGTCGCCACGATCACCGCGGCCGTCGCGCTCACCGTCGTCGTCTCGCGTTTCGTGTGGGTCTACCCCACGACGTATCTCACGCGTCTCATACCAGCCGTCAAGCGCGTCGACCCGAATCCGCCGTGGCAGGCGGTCTTCGTCGTCTCGTGGTCGGGTCTTCGGGGCGTCGTGTCGCTCGCCGCGGCCCTCGCGCTTCCGGTCGGCTTTCCGGAACGGAACCTGATCCTGTTCCTCGTCTTCGCGATCATCCTCGTGACCCTCGTCGGTCAGGGGCTGACGCTTCCGCTTGTCATCAAGAAGCTCGGTGTCGTCTCCACTGAAGACGGCTCGCACGATGAGGTGCATGCGCGTGGACTGACGACGGAGGCCGCCCTCGCTCGGATCGAGGAGCTTCGCACGAAGTGGCCCGGGCACATCGAGCTCATCGATCAGCTGCGTGATCGCTACGCGCACCGCGCGCGGCACGACGAGATGCACCACGAGGACGGTGGCGCCGCGGAGCAGGAGCTGCTCGAGCACGGACTCATCAAGCGCGAGGTCATCGACGCCGAGCGGCAGGCCGCCATCAACCTCCACGACCGCGGCGTCATCACCGACGAGGTGCTGCGCCGCATCGAGCGCGACCTGGACCTCGAAGACCTGCGAATGGAGGCGTGATCCGCGGGCGCTTAGAGTTGCGTCATGCGCGAGTCCGCTGCCGCACCGCGACCCGATGACACCGGCGCGCCGGACGAGCTGAAGAAGGTCCACCGCACAGAGACCAAAACGCGTACTCCCGCGGAGGCAAAACGCGAGGGACCGACGCTCGACACGGTGAAGGCCCACCCGAAGGTGAAGACCTACATCCGCTCGGCGAACCAGCAGACCGGCGCGATCGGGTACACCGAGCACGGCGAGCGGCACGCGAACACCTCCGCGGACGGCGCGCGTTTCATTCTGAAATCGCTCGGCCACGACGCGCGTCGCTGCGAGGTCGCGGCGGTCGCCGCCTATCTGCACGACATTGGCAACGTCATCACGCGCGAGAGCCATGGGCAGACCGGCGCGGTCCTGTCAGAAGGCATCCTCATCGACACCGGTTTCGAGCTGGAAGAGGTCGCGACGATCATGGGCGCGATCGCGAATCACGAGGAGTCCGAGGGCGGCCTGCCCGTCAGCGCGGTCTCGGCGGCGGTGATCATCGCCGACAAGAGCGACGTGCACCGCAGCCGCGTCCGCAACCCGAAGACCACGTCGTTCGACATACACGACCGCGTCAACTACGCGGCGACGTCCTCAGAGATCAAGGTGAGCCGCAAGGAGAAGCTGATCACGCTCGAGCTCACGATCGACACCGAGGTCGCCCCGCTGATGGAGTACTTCGAAATTTTCCTCTCGCGCATGATGCTCTCGCGCCGCGCCGCGGAGTTCCTTCACTGCAGCTTCGCGCTCGTCATCAACGGCACGCGCCTGTTGTGATCGGATGTCCGCAGAGCGATCGCGCCGTCCGACCAGAGTGCGCACCACCACCGCGGCCGGTGGCGTCGTGACCCGCGGCGCAGGCGACGACCTCGAGGTCGTACTGACCGGACGCACCAGCGATGGCACGTGGGTTTTTCCCAAGGGCACGCCCGATGCGGGCGAATCGATCGAGGAGACCGCGCTGCGCGAAGTCCGCGAGGAGACCGGGCTCGACGTGAGCATCGTCGCGCCGATCGGGGTCACCGATTACTGGTTCGCCGTGCCCGGCGAGCGCGTGCACAAGTTCGTCCACTTCTTCCTCATGCGCCCCGAGGGCGGCGACGTGTCGCGGCACGACCACGAGTACGACGACGTGCGCTGGGTATCGGCGGGCGACGCGCGCCGGATGCTGTCCTACGAGACCTACCGCGAGATGCTCGACCGCGCGATCGAAGCCGCGCGAGCGGCGGCATGACGACTGACGCGGCTCTGCGGCGCACACCGCTCTACGAGGAACATCGGGCACTCGGCGCGCGCATGGTGCCGTTCGCCGGCTACGAGATGCCGATCCAGTACGCCGGGATCGTCGCCGAGCACCGCGCCGTGCGCGAGGCCGCAGGTCTGTTCGACCTCTCACATATGGGCGAGTTCCATTTCGACGCACCGTCGGCGCTCGCCGCCGTCGATCGCCTCGTCTCGAGCGACATCGCGGGGCTCGCCGTCGGACAGGCGCGGTACGGACTGCTGTGCAACGAACGCGGGACGATCGTCGACGACGTGATCGTCTACCGGACCGGCGCCGATCACGTCTTGATGGTCGTGAACGCGGCGAACGTCGACAAGGATGAAGCGCACGTCCGCCGTCATCTGAAGAAGGACGTCGGCTTCGTCGACCGGTCTGCCGATACGGCGCTCATCGCGATCCAGGGCCCGCGCGCGGCCGACATCCTGGTCCGGATCGCGGGCGGCAGCGTCGCGGCGCTTCCGCCGTTCGGCGTGAAATCGGCGCGCGCGGCTGGCGCGGAGGCCACGATCGCGCGCACCGGCTACACCGGCGAAGACGGCTTCGAGGTCTTCGTCGACAACGCGGACGCGGTGCAGGTCTGGCAGGCGCTGCTCGTCGCGGGCCGCGGCGACGCGCTCGTTCCGGTCGGTCTCGGGGCACGCGACACGCTCCGGCTCGAGGCGCGCTTCTCGCTCTACGGGAACGACATCGATGAGACGACCGGCCCGATCGAGGCGGGCCTTGGCTGGACCTGCAAGCTCGACAAGGACTTTATCGGCCGCGATGCGGTCGCAAAACAGAAGGCCGACGGCCCAAAACGCCGCATCGCCGGCCTGGTCGTCGATGGCGGCGTCGCGCGCCACGGCTATGACGTCACCTCCGAGGGCAAGGTCATCGGGCAGGTGACGAGCGGCACCTACGGCCCAACCGTTGCGCAGAACATCGCGCTGGCCTACGTCCCGACGGACCTCTCCAAGGTCGGCACCACCCTTGCCGTCCGCATCCGCGAGAAGGACGTTCCCGCTACGGTAGTGAAGACGCCTTTCTATAGGAGGGCACAGTGAGCAGGGTCCCCGACGATCTGCGCTACTCGAAGGAGCACGAATGGGTGCGCCTCAACGGCGACACGGCCACGATCGGCATCACGCATTTCGCGTCCGAGCAGCTGGGTGACGTCGTCTTCGTCGAGCTGCCGGAGAAGAGCGCCAGCGTCCGCCAGTTCGCGAGCCTCGGCGTCGTCGAGTCGGTGAAGGCCGCCTCCGATATCTACAGCCCGATCTCGGGCGAGGTCGTCGAGCGCAATGTGAAGGTCATCGAGAAGCCTGAGCTCGTGAACACCTCTCCGTATGAGCAGGGCTGGATGGTGAAGGTGAAGCTCGCCGACAAGGGCGAGCTCAGCAAGCTCATGTCCGCTCAGGACTACCGCGCGCACATCGGCGAGACGGCCGGCGCCGGCGGAGACTAAGGTGGGGAACAACCCCTACTCGCCGCATACCGAGGCCGACCGCGCCGCGATGCTGGAGCGTGTCGGCGTGCGCGACATCGACGAGCTCCTCGGCGCGATCCCGAACGACGCGCGCCACCCCAAACTCGGCATCGGCCCGGGTCTCTCGGAGCTGGAGGTGCAGGCGCACCTTGAGCGGATCGCGAAGCTCAACACGACCGCTGGGTCGGGTCCGTTCTTCATCGGCGGCTCGATCCAGCGTCGCTACATCCCGGCGGCCGTGCCCGTCCTCGCGCTCCGCGGCGAGTTCCTCACGGCGTACACGCCGTATCAGCCCGAGGTCAGCCAGGGCACGCTCCAGGCGACGTTCGAGTACCAGTCGCTCATGGCCGAGCTGCTCGCCATGGAGGTCGTGAACTCCTCGATGTACGACGGCAGCTCGGCCACGGCCGAAGCGGCGTTCATGGCCGTTCGTGTGACCGGACGGCACAAGGTGATTGTGGCGACGGAGGTCGACTTCACGTACCGCCGCACGCTGCGCACCTACGGGCGCGGGCCTGAGCTCGAGATCATCGAAGTGCCGACGGCGAAGCTCGCGTCATCCGCTGAAGGCGCGGCGTGTCTCATCGTCCAGCACCCGGACGCGTTCGGCTCCCTCGTCGACGTTCGCCAGATCGCGGACGCCGCGCACGCCGCGGGCGCGCTCTGCGTGCAGGTCACCGAGCCGCACGCGAACGCGCTGCTCGAGCCGCCCGGCGCGCTGGGCGTCGACATCGCCGTCGGCGAGGGTCAGCCACTCGGGATCACGATGTCGTACGGCGGCCCGCATCTCGGGATCTTCGCCTGCCGCGAGTCGCTCGTGCGCCAGATGCCCGGCCGTATCGCTGGGCAGACGCTCGACGCGAACGGCACGCGCGGCTTCGTGAACACGCTCCAGACGCGCGAGCAGCACATCCGGCGCGAGAAGGCGACGAGCAACATCTGCACCAACGAGGCGCTCGCGGCGATCACCGCGGCCGTATATCTCTCGCTGCTCGGTCCCGAAGGCCTCCGCGCAGCCGCGCGGGCGGGCGTCGCGCGCGCACACAAGCTCGCGAATCGTCTCGCCGCGCTCCCGGGCTGCGCGATCGCCAACGACGGTCCGTTCTTCGATCGCTTCACGCTGCGTACCGAGATGGGCGGATGGGACCTCCGGAACGCGCTCATCGCGCTTGGGATCCAGGTCGAGGCGACCGCGTCGCATTACTACGCCGGTGCGAAGCAGACCGGCAAGGAGCCGGCGCAGGCGAATGCCAAGCCGTACGTCGGTGGCCGCCGCGAGGGGCGCGACGACGTCATCGTGCAGTGCACGGAGCTCACGACCGAGGCCGACGCGGACGCGCTCGTCGATGCCGTCGCTCAGCTCACGCGTTCGGGCGAGACGGTGGCGGCGCGATGAGCGTTCGAACCCAAACCATCCCCGACGTCGGCGCGAAGACACCGGTGCCGGCGCTCGAGCCGCTGCTCTTCGAGCTCGCGCGCCCGGGGCGGAGCGGCCGGCACGTGGTCTCCCACGACGCGGCCGACATCCCCGCCGCCTTCCAGCGCAAAGCACCGCTGCGCCTTCCCGAGCTGACGGAGCCGCAGGTCGTCCGGCACTACACACACCTCGCGCAGCTGAACTACTCGGTCGACACCGGGATGTATCCCCTCGGCTCGTGCACGATGAAGTACAACCCGAAGGTGAACGATCGCGTGGCTTCGCTGTTCGCCGACCTGCATCCGCGCCAGTCATATCGCACGACGCAGGGCGTCCTCGCACTTGCGTACGAGATCGAGCAGATGCTGGCGAAGATCACCGGCATGGACTTCGTGAGCCTGCAGCCGCAGGCCGGAGCGCAGTCGGAGTTCACCGCGCTGCTGGTGTTCAAGGCGTACCACGCCAAGCGCGGCGAGGCCGCGACGCGGCGGCGGATCATCGTCCCCGACTCGGCGCACGGCACGAATCCCGCGTCCGCGGCGATGTGCGGCTACCAGGTCACCACCGTGAAGAGCGACGCGCGCGGCAACGTCGATCTCGATGCGCTTCGGAGCGCGCTCGGCCCCGACGTCGCGGGATTCATGCTGACCAACCCGAACACGCTCGGGCTCTTCGAAGAGCGCGTGCGCGACGTCTGCGACGCGGTGCACGCGGCGGGCGCCCTCGTGTACGGCGACGGCGCGAACATGAACGCGCTGCTCGGCGTCGCGCGCCCCGGCGACCTCGGCTTCGACTGCGTCCACATCAACGTCCACAAGACGTTCTCGACGCCCCATGGCGCCGGCGGCCCGGGCGCGGGTCCCCTCTGCGTGAAGGCCCACCTGCGTCCGTTCCTGCCGAAGCCGTGGATCGTCCGCGAGGCCGATGGCTCGTACCACTACGACACCGCGCGCGAGGACCGCGAGCCCGCCGGGCTCGGCGACTCGATCGGCACGATCAAGCAGCGCCTGGGGAACTTCGGTGTCCTCGTACGCGCCTATACCTATATGAAGACGCTGGGGGAGGAGGGCATGGTGGAGACGGGGCGCGACGCGATCCTCGCCGCGAACTACCTGCTCGCGCTGCTCCGCCCGGCGTACGACCTCGCGTACGATCGCCCGCCGATGCACGAGTTCGTGATCAGCGCGGCGAAACAGAAGAAGCAGGGCGCGTCCGCGCTCGACGTCTCGAAGGCGCTGCTCGACGAGGGCTTTCACTCGCCGACGGTGTACTTCCCGCTCATCGTGCCCGAGGCGATGATGATCGAGCCCACCGAGACGGAGCCGAGAGAGACGCTCGACGCGTTCGCGGCCGCGATGCTGCGTATCGCCGAACGCGTGAAGACGGATCCCGCCGCGGTGCGCGACGCCCCACGCTTCACGCCGCTCCGCCGCCTCGACGAAGTTACCGCCGCGCGGAAGCCGGTGTTGCGGTATGCGGTACCCGGGGTGGCAGGGGCGGAATGACTCTCGCCGGACCGCGCCTGGCGGTTGCGATGGTGCGCCCTCCGCAGGCGCTCGTGAACCGCGGGCTCACCGATCTTCGCGCGGAGCCCGACGAGGATTCCGAGCGCGTCGATCAGGCGCATTACGGGGAGCGCCTGACGCTGCTCACGCGTGAGGACGACTGGTTCTACGCGCAGGGTCCGGATCACTACTTCGGCTGGGTGCATGCCGATCATCTCGATGAGGTCGGCGCGCCGGAGCGTCGCATCGTCGGTGTCGTCGTGGCGGACGTGCGGTCAGCGCCGACGGATGCGGCGCCGATCATCGACCGCTTGCCCGTCGCCGCGCCGCTTGCGATCCAGGAGCGTCAGGGCGACTGGCTCCGCATCAGCTACGACGGCTGGATCGCCTTCCGTGACACCGTCGACATCGCGCAGCTCGCGGCGCGCTTCCCGGTCCCGGGCGACCTGCTGCGGACGGCCGAGTGTTTCCTCGGCGTCTCGTATCTCTGGGGCGGCACCACGGCGGACGGGATCGACTGTTCCGGATTCACGCAGCTCGTGTACCGTTTGAACGGGGTGGGTCTCGATCGTGACGCCGACCAGCAGGCGATGGAGGGCCGATCGGTGAACGCAGCGCGTGCGGGTGATCTGTTCTTCTTCGGCGACGAGCGCGTCACGCATACCGCGATCGCGACCGGCGAGCGCGAGTTCCTTCATGCACCGCAGTCGGGTGCCGTCGTCGAGCGCGCGACGTTGACACCGGCTCGCAACGTGCGCGCGATCCGTCGCTACCTTCCGGACGACATGTGAGCGAGCCCGCCGCGAAGCGCCCGGCGCAGAACGAGGAACGCCGCACCGATCGCGAGCTCGTCTACGCCGCGCGGGCCGGCGACATGCAGGCCTTCGACGCCCTGTTCTACCGCTACCGCGACGGGATCTTCCGCCTCGGTCTCGCGATCACGAAGGACCCCTCGCATGCGGAGGAGATCGCGGTCGACACGTTCAGCCGTGCCTACCGGGCGCTGGCGCGCCTCGAGCCGGAGGGATCGCTGCGGCCGTGGCTTTATCGCGTGGCCGTCAACCTCTCGTACAACCGCCGCCCGCGCAAGGGCGTCATCCTCAGCCCGCTCGAGGATTCGGCGAACGACACGTTCCAGAGCGAGGATCGGTCGCCATCGGTCCTCGCGGAGCAGGCGGAGCTGCGTCGCATCGTGCTCGCGGCGGTCGACACGCTGGGACCCAAGCACCGGATCGTCGTGGTCCTGCACTACATGAACGGCCTGAACCTCGCCGAGATAGCCCAGGTCGTGGATTGCCCGATCGGGACCGTGAAATCACGTCTCCACTACGCGCTGCGTCGCCTCCGAGCGCATCTTTCCGCACATCCGGAGTTCGGCATCGAACCAATGACCCTGCTGATGCCTAGTTCAAGGCGGATGGTCGCCCCGGCCGTCGAGCCGCTTCCTGGCGAACCGCAATGAGGTTTTTGCCCGTGGGATGTCGCGCCGCTGAACAGAAGATGGCGGACCTCTTCACCGGGGAGCTGCATGTCCGCGAGCGCCTCGAGCTCGAGGCGCATGCCGACACCTGCGCCCGCTGCGATTCGGCGCTGCGCGACCTCTCGACCATCTCCGTCGCGCTCGATCGCGCCTACGCGCCGCTGCGGCAGCGTGGCACGCTGTTGTCGCCGGCACGCGTGCGGCTCGCCGCGCGAGTCGAGCCGCGGCCCGTCGCGCCGTGGTGGCGCATCGGGTTCGTCGGCCGCCTCTCTGAAGCCACGATGGCCCTCGGCTTCGCGGCACTCGTCCTCGGCGGCTCGCTCGACCTCGCGGTGAAGCCCGACGTGATCCCGTCCGCGTCGACGCCGTCGGTCATAAAGGACTACATGCGCACGCAGCCGCCGTATGAAGAGATCGCGTATCTGCGCTGGCTTCGCTTCCAGCTGCGCGCGATCGGCGGCGCCTCCGCGCCCGCCGTCCGCTATCCGGTCGGCGGACAGTTCGACGTCGAGCAGTTCACGAGCGAAGACGGCTCCTTCAACACCGGCGCACCTCGCTAGCCGGAGCCCACCCGCTACGGCGGCCCACCCAGCGCACGCCATCCTCCTCTCGCTCCTCGCCGCGCTGACGCCGGTCGTCGCCGCGTGCACGCCGGCCGTGCCGACGCGACGCGATGTGGTCCTCGGCATCGCCGGCGAGCCGCGCGCGATCCTGAGCGACGAGCCGAGCGCGCAGATCCTGCAGGCGGCGGTCACCGAGTCACTCGTGCGGCGCGACCCCGACGGCGGCTTCGTCGCGCGCCTCGCGACCGAAGTCCCGACCATCGCGAACGGCGGTGCGCGCATCGTGACCGACGCCGCGACGCCGGGCGGACGTCTGGTGGCAACGTTCGAGCTCCGCTCCGACGCGCGCTGGCAGGACGGCGAGCCGATCACCGCGGACGACGTGCGCTTCGCCTTCGACGACGATCGCACCGCGCCGCTCACGACGGCGCGTCGCTGGATGTCCGAACGCGTCGAACGGGTCGAGCGCATCAACGACCGCACCGTCCGCTTCACCTATCGGGCCGGAGAGCGCTGGGACCTGTATCCGCTCGTGGCGCGCGTGCTTCCCGCGCATGTCCTGGCGGGCGTGTCCGCCGACAAGCGGATGCAGTACCTGCGCGAGCCGATGCACGCCGGCCCGTTCGCCGTCGCGGCGTGGATCCCGGGTTTCGGCATGACCCTCAGCGCCTTCCCGAGCTACGTCGGTGGCGCACCGAGCCTCGGGCGCATCGAGGTCCGCTTCTATAGCGACCGCGGCGCGGTCGTCGACGCGCTGCGACGCGGCGAGGTCGACGTCGCCGGCGCGCCCGCGGTCGAGGCCGACCTCACTCGGACGCTCGACCGATTCGCCGACGGGCCGAGACTCCAGGCCCTGTACAAGGCCGCGAACGCCATCGAGATGCTGCGCTTCGGAACGAAGAACACGGTGTTCACCGATCTTCGCGTGCGCCAGGCCGTGGAGCTCGCGCTCGATCGGCGCGCTCTAGTCGAGACCATCTTCGCTGGACGTGCGCGAGTGCCGCGCTCTTACCTCGTCGCGCCCCTCTGGGCCGCGACGGAACCGCTCGACGCGCCGCACCTCGACCGCGAGTCGGCGCGTGGGCTGCTCGCAGCCGCTGGCTTCCGGACCGGGCGCCTCGGCATCCTCGAACGCGGCGCCGAGCGCATGACCGTGACGCTGCAGGTCGCGACCGGCTCGCAGGCGCGCATCGATGCGGGCCGACGTCTTTCCGGCGATCTCGCGTCGGTCGGCATCGCCGCGACCGTGCTCGAGCGATCGCTCGCGGACGTCCTCGATACGGTGAGCCGTGGCGATTTCGATCTCGCGCTCGTGCCCGAGCGCACCGATGATCCGCAGCTCGCGTCGGACCGCTACCGGGGCCTCGCCGGACCGTGGTTCGATGTGCTCCTCGAGGCCGCGGTCGCCGCGCCGGAGCAGGCCGAGAAGCGCTCGCTCTACGCCGAAATGCAGCGCGTTTGGGCCGAGTCGTTGCCGGGCCTGCCTCTCTACCAGGAGCTCCTGGTCGACGTCGCGCCGCGCAACTTGGAGGGTATTCAGCCCTCTCCGAACGGCGATCCGCTCACGTGGAACGCGCGCGACTGGCGTTTCACCCCCGGGTCGAACTGAACCGCGCCCCAGCGCCACGGGTATGGGGGCTCAGATGGGGCCCGTATGTCAGGATGCGCGCCGTTTGTTGTTTGACGCGCTGATGGACCGGGTCTCAGAATGGCCATGTCCGCTCGCATGTTTGGCCGGTCGGTCCGCGTGCGGGTACCCATGGCACAACAGGAGGAGGAGCGCATGACCAAACGCCGCACAGGCATCTGGTCCGTATCCGCATTGCTCGCGATCGCGTCGCTACTCATTGGCGCGTGCTCGCAGGCACCGGCCGGACAAACGACGACGACCACAGGCGGTGCCACAGGTGCCGCCGACCCGAATGGCACGCTGACACTCAACATGGGCAGCGAGCCCGACACGATCGACCCGCAGAAGTCGTCGTTCGTGAACGAGATCGCACAGGCATCGTTCGTGTTCGAGGGTCTCATGTCCTTCGACACCAAGACAAGCAAGCCCGTCCCGGCGGCTGCCGCAGCCGCACCGAAGCTTTCGGCTGACGGCCTCACGTACACCTACACGCTGAAGGACGGTCTCAAGTACTCGGACGGGTCGCCACTGACCGCCAAGAACTTCGAGTACGCGTTCCTGCGTGGCTGCGACCCGGCGGCCGCCGGCGACTACGCCTTCGTCTTCTACATCATCGTGGGCTGCGAGGCCTACAACGGCATGGACACCAAGAAGGCGACCCCGGCAGAGCTTGCCGCGGCACGTGCCAAGGTCGGTGTGAAGGCGACGAGCGACAAGGACATCGCGTTCACGCTCACCGACCCGGCTCCGTACTTCGTCCCGATCACCGCCCTGTGGCAGGGCTGGCCGGTCCGTGAGTCGGACGTCACCAAGGGTGGCGACAAGTGGACCGAGCCCGCGACGTACATCGGGAACGGGCCCTTCAAGCTCACCGAGTGGAAGCACAACGAGAAGATGGTCTACGAGCGGAACGACAATTACCGCAAG
>VBFY01000012.1 GCA_005889405.1 Chloroflexota bacterium
ATGCGCGAGGTGCGGACAATCAGCAGGAAAGACCGGTCGTACGTGCGATCGGAATCCTCACAGGCCATACGCCGGACTCGCTTTACTAGCGAGAAGATATGGTCGGAACCCTGCGGCGACGTAGGGAGCCAGCGGGAACAAGAAACCAGCTGGCCTTGTAACAAAGAGTCGGTCTCTATCCAGTGTGCGCGCAGGTGAGTTGAGAGGAGTTGCCCCCAGTACGAGAGGACCGGGGTGAGCGGACCGATGGTGTACGAGTTGTCCTGCCAAGGGCACTGCTCGGTAGCTATGTCCGTTCCGGATAACCGCTGAAAGCATCTAAGTGGGAAGCCGACCTCGAGATGAGCTCACCCTCTGGGTAACCAGGTAAGACCGCACGTAGAGAACGTGTTCGATAGGCGGAAGGTGGAAAGGTCGTAAGACCCGTAGCTGATCCGTACTAACGGTCGAGGGCTTGACCTAATTTCCAGCATCCATCCGGGCCATCGAAACCCGCGAGCGCGAAGGCGTTCGTGGACAACGGGCCCACGGCGATCGGTGCGATCTCGCAGCGAAACTTCGCTTCGTCTTCCTCATTCACCATCTGCCGTCTCGCATCAGCCCTCCCTCCGTCGGAGGGCTTTTGTGTGCCGCTCACGCTTTGTCGTCGCTCGCGCTCTACGAACGGGAGGCAGCGGCCCAGGATGCGGGCGTCTCCTCCAAAGGATCCGGATTGCGCCGTGTCTCGCACATCGTCCCAACGCGCGCCGCTGTCGATGAGGTCATGGGCAAGGCGGTGGTGGCCGGTGCCGGTGTCGTGAAGAAAGCGTAGGCGCCCAGTGGGCTACTTCAGCGACCCGGACGGCTATCTTTGGAAGGTCGCCTCTTCACCTTAAGGCTCGGATCGGCGCGGATTGCGAGCGCCGGTCGGTTTCGATAAAATTGGATCCTCGGTCCTTCGAGCGGTGGGGTCACACCTGTTCCCATCCCGAACACAGTAGTTAAGCCCACCAGCGCCGAAGATACTCGGGACGTCGGTCCCCGGGAAAATAGGTCAGGGCCGGGATAAAACGACTTCGACGCGAAAGCGTGCGAGGTCGTTTTCTTTTTCCGCCATCCTCTGCCTATGTACGACGAGCTCCTGGACGAGTGGGCCATACCGCGGCCGCGCGAGCTTACCCGCGCGAGCTGGGGCATCAGCAACGAGACGTGGTTCGTCAGGAGCGAGGCCGGCGAGCACGTGCTGCGGCTGCACGTCCAGAAGCGCGTCGAGGCGATCAGGTTCGAGCACGAGCTGCTGCGCCGACTTGCCACCGCCGAGCTGACCTTCAGGACGCCGGTGCCGGTCGCGACCGAAGCGGGCGCCACATTTGTTCTCGAGGTCGACTCCGCTCGTCCCGCCGCGCTCTTCAGGCGGATCGCCGGCGAGCACCTCGACGACGACGACGTGGATGGCGTGGAGAGGGCTGCCGCCGCGTTCGCCACCCTGGACATCGCGCTCGGGGCGATCGATCGGACCGACGTCGCGGCGCGGGCCTTCTCGGGCGACCTGCGGGCCGTCCATCCCGCGATCTCCGACCTCGCGCAGCTCGAGGAGATCGCTGGTCCGCGCGCGCGAGAGTTCGCCGAAGCGGCCGCCGAGAACTCTGCCGTCATCTACAGCTCGCTTCCCGTACAGCTCATTCACGGCGACTTCGCCTTCGGAAACATCCTCACGCGCGCAAGCCGCGTGCGTGGGGTGCTGGACTTCGAGTACGCCGGATGGAACGTGCGCGCGCTCGAGCTCGGCGGGATGCTGAGGAACGTGATCGCGAAGGGCAATCGAGAGCGTCTGTGGCGGCCGGTGTTGCAGGGTTACCTCAGGACGCTTGCGCTCGATCCGGCTGAGATCGCTGCGCTCCCGGCATTGGTTCTTCTTCAATCCGCGATCGTGCTCGTCTGGTGGGCGGGCCGCGTCGTTGAAGGCCACAGCAGGCCGCAAGGGCTCGCCGAGGGTGTCGATCGCGCGCTGATGATCCGGGACTGGGTCGCGTCGAACAGCGTCCAGCTCGTTGCAGAGGCTCTCCGCACGAGCTCGTAACGGCGCAATGCCGTGCCGACGTTCATGTCGTGGGGGAGTATCCAGAGCGCGTGCTCCGGCGCGTCGTGCCGGATCCAGTGCAGATCCAGATCATCCTCGGCTCGCTTCTCGGGGACGGGCGGCTCGAGGGCTGTGCGGGCGCGCGACGACTTCGCATCACGCATCACCAAGGCCGCGCTGAGTACGTCTGGTGGAAATACGAGCGCCTCGGCACGTTCGCGGCTCACGCGCCGCTGCTGCGTGGCGACCAGCTCGAGTTCCACACCATCGCGCATCCGGTCTTCGACGATGTCGCGCCACTCTTCGCGGGCTCCGATCGCAAGCGCGTCCGAGAGCTGCTCGCGCCGCTCGGTCTCGCGGTGTGGATGACGGACGTGGGGCGTCTGAGGCTGCGGGCCGAGGTGTTCTTGCCTACCCAGCGCGCAGCGGCGCTGGTCGCGAGTTAGGCGGCGGCGGCCTGTGCGACTCGCGCCGACGCCGGAGCGGTGATGTGCACCGAAAGGTCACGCCGGAGACTTTGGATCGCGCGGCCGTGCAGCTGGCAGGCGCGCGCCTCGCTGACGCCCATCTTGGCCCCAGCCTCGCGCAGCGTGAGCTCATCGCCGTAATACCGCGCGATGACCTCACGCTGGCGAGCCGGAAGCCTCCCCAGCGCGTCCTGAACTCGTGTGTTGAGATCTTCTTGCTCGTACCGCTCGGTGAAGCCGTCGTCGACGGCCGGGCCCTGATGCGCACCCTTGTCCATGAGGACGTCGAGCGACACCGCGAGCTCGGCCGCCTCGGATCGACGGTCGGCGCGACCTCGCTCGTCAACACGACGAAGCTCGTCGACCACCGCACCGCGGATCCGCAGCGACGCGTAGGCCTCGAACGGCACGCCGCGGCGCGGATCAAAACGGTCGACGGCCGCGATAAGGCCGACCATCGCCGCGGAAGAAGCGTCATCCCGATCCGCGAGAGAGGTCGAAGGGATGCGCATGCAGCGGGCAATGCCGACGGCCAGATCCGCGTAGCGCTCGATCAGCGCTCCGCGCGACTCTGCGCAGCCCGCGCGACTCTTCGCCCACAACTGGGCTACGTCCACGCCAGACCCCCTCCGCCGCCGCCGCGCCTCACCCCACGGCCCTCCACAGAGCCGGGCCCCCGAAGCGCGCCAGCCGCGAGACTGTGACCTGACCGTATGCCTGCGGTTAATCCCCGTTCAGGCACATTTCGAATACCCATTCGGGTTCGTGGTGTTTAACGGGTTTAGCGATGTATAGGAACGCTGCCCAAGCAGTCCGAATACCCGTTCGGACGGGACGACTTACTCGATGACGTGGTTCCTTAGGGCTAGTACCACCGCATGCGTCCGATCGGCAGCGCCGAGCTTCGCGATCAGCACCTGGACTCCCTTCTTGACGGTGTCCTCCGCGAGGACCATCGCGCGGGCGATCTCCTTGTTGGTGTAACCCTCGGCCATGTAGCGGAGCAGCTCGAGCTCACGCGGGGTCAGCGGCTCGTGTGTCGCTTCTCTCTCGGCCGATCCATTCGGGGCCGCCCCACTTGGCACGTTCGCCAACGTGCCTTTGGTCGCGCTCTCAGGCTCCACGGCCTCGATCCGCAGCGGTGTGAGTGGCTCGCCCGGCTCGCCGTGCGAGATCGAGCTTGCTGCCTCGCGACCCAGGGCCACCAGACCTTCGACCGCGGCGTGGAGGGCGGCAATGACGCGGCTCGCCGGGGTGTCCTTGGAGACGTACCCGTTGCCGCCGGCGCGGAGCACCGCGCGGATGAGCTCCGGGCTCCTATCGATGCTGAACGCGACGATCGGGAGAGCCGGCGCCTCGGCGCGGAGTCGCACGATCGCCTCGGCGCCATCGGCGTCCGGCAAGTGCAGATCGCAGAGCACGACGTCCGGCTGCGCCTCTTCGAGGAGGCCGATCGCCTCGCTGCACGTCGCCGTGAGACCGACGACGATCAGCCCTTCGCGCTCCAGGAGCGCGCGGACGCCGAGCTGCATGACGGGGTGGTCCTCCACCGCGAGGACGCGCAGGACCGCTCCACGCTCGTGTCGCATCTCGGCGCGCCCCAGCAACGCGAGCGTGTCCGCGGTGCGCTGGGCGACGGCAGCCTCGTCCGCCTCGTACGGTGGGTCGTGGCGCGCGAAACCGACGCCCGTCGCGCCGGCGACCTCTGTGCTTCCGCCCTGCTCACTTGCGGAGAGGGCCGCCGCCCGGCACTCGGGGTCATCGTCCGGGGCGTAGACCGCCAGCACCTTGCCAGATGCGCTCCGCACCGCGACGGCGTGATGGCCGAGCGACTCGGCCGCGGCGCGCGCCGCACCGTGGGCGTCGCCTGACGCCACTGCGAGAGCCACGTCGGCGAAACCCTCGGCGTGTTCGCGTTCCTGCTGGAGCGCGGATATCACGTTCATCGCCTGCAGGGCGCGTGAGAGATCGGCCGCGATGCCCTCAAGGAGCGTCTGCCGGCCGGCGAAGCCGTCGGCCTCCTGCGGGCGCTTGACGCTGAGCACGCCAAGCACATCGTCTCCGACGCGCAGCGGCACCGAGATGGACTCAAGCGCGTCGGGATCCACGCCGTGGAACCGCTCGTCGGTCACGCGTCCCCGGAGCACGACCTTTTCTCCGCTCGTCGCGACCCAGCCGGCGATCCCCTCGTCGAGACGCTGGCCGCGACCCAGACGGACCTCGCTCGGGAGGCCCACGGATGCCCGCAACCGGAGCTCGTCCCCCTCGATGAGCATGATCGAAGAGGCCCCGGCCCCCATTCGGCGCGCCACCTCGGCCGCTGCGCGCGCCAGGACCGCGCTGGCGTCGCGAGCGTCCACCAGACCCTCACCGATCCCGCCGAGCACGTCCAGGCGCTCGTCCAGCTCGGTGGCGCGGCGCTGCGCACCGACCAGGTCTCTGCCGTCGGCCGCCATCATCGCGAGCAGCTGCGCGGCGGACGTCGCCGCGACGACGTCGAGGGCGTCGAACGGCATCTCGCGCCGCAGCGCGACGAGCACCGCGGGCCCGTTCCAGGTCTCGATCGGCGCGACCACCGCGAAGGCGGCTTCCTCGCCCCACCGTCCGGATGGAACCGACACCGCGAACGCGCCCCCTGCTGCGCGAGCGAAGGCGTCCTCGCCGAGGATCGCGTGCCAATCGGCATCCTCGATCCGATGTGAGAAGACGGTGGAGGGGGGATCGGCGGTGGCAACGACAACAGCGACCGCTTCCGCCCGGAGCAACCAGGCTAGATGTTCGAGTCGTTTCGGCCAGCGCGCCGTCGAGTTGACGGTGGGCCTCCTCGCTCCGGTTTGCCGGATTGTATGTGGCACGACCCTTGCCTGCTCGCCGCTCGTGTCCATCGATCCCGAAACGATGGAGGAACTGCTCGCCAACGAGACCGCTCGGCTCTCATTACGACCGCTCAGGGTGGGTGAGACCGTCGAAGGATCGATCGCGAGCGTGGGCGGAGATGAGGCCACGGTCGATCTCGGTGATCGTCCCGCAGGAGTGATCCCGCTGCGCGAGGCGGGACCGGAGCAGCTCAGGGTCGGGGAGCACGTGATCGCGGTCGTCATGCAGCCCGAGGATCCCGACGGTCGTGTCGTCCTGTCGCTGCGTCGCGCCCGTAATCGGAAGCAGTGGACGGAGATGGAGGAGCTGCAGAAGAGCGGAGACCTCATCGACGCGAGCGTGCTCGAAGCGAACCGCGGCGGTGTCGTCGTCGACGTCGGCCTGCGCGGTTTCGTGCCCCTCTCGCAGCTCGTCTCGATCGGAGCCATCGACACGCGCGAGCCCGGAGTGCCCGAGTCGGTCAAGGCGCTCATCGGAAAGCGCTTGCAGGTGCGCGTGCTCGAGGCCGACCCGACGCGCGACCGCCTGATCTTGTCGGAGAAAGCCGCGACACAGAAGCTGCGGCGGGATCGCAAAGCGCGTGGCGCGGCGCAACTGGCCGAAGGTGACATCCGGGACGGAACCGTCGTCGGCGTGACGTCGTACGGACTCTTCGTGGATGTCGGCGTCGCCGACGGGCTCGTGCATCGCTCGGAGATCACCTGGGACAAAGGGGTCGAGCCGACGTCGCTCCATCGGCTGGGGGATGCGGTGAAGGTCAGAGTCGTCGGCATCGACCGCGAGCGCCAACGCATCTCGCTGTCGATCAAGCGCCTGGGGGCGGACCCGTGGGAGCAGTATGTCGACCAACTTGAGACCGGTCAGACCGTCAATGCCACGGTCACGCGCGTGATGCCCTACGGGGCGTTCGCTCGCGTCGCGGACGGTGTAGAGGGACTGATCCACGTCAGCGAGATCGCCGCCGAGCGGGTCGCGGACCCGAACGAGGCGGTGCGGGTTGGCGACGTCCTTGCGGTGCGGATCGTGGCGATCGACCGGGAGCGGCGACGGCTGTCCTTGTCTGCTCGTCTCGCTGAGCGCACATGAACGTTGTCCCGAAGGCGGTCGCGCCGGTCTCCGAACGTATAATCGGAACCAGATGATGCCTGCAGCGATATACGGTCCAGAAGAGCTTTAGGTGGGTCCTTTCGACCGCTTCAATGACCGCGCGAAGAGAGTGCTCGCGCTCGCCCAAGACGAGGCTATCCGCTTTAACCACAACTACATCGGTACGGAGCATCTGCTCCTCGGGCTGGTGCGCGAAGGCGAAGGCGTGGCCGCGCGCGTTCTGGACTCGCTCGGCGTGGAGCTTTCCAAGGTGCGCACCGCGGTCGAGTTCATCATCGGCCGCGGCGACTCCACGACGTCGCCCAGCGAGATCACGCTCTCGCCGCGGACGAAGAAAGTCATCGAGCTCGCGATCGACGAAGCGCGGAAGCTCGGGCACAGCCACGTCGGCACCGAGCATCTGCTGCTGGGTCTGGTCCGCGAGGGCGAGGGCATCGCCTCCGGCGTGCTCGAATCGCTTGGCGTATCCCTCGAGAAGGTCCGTCACCAGGTCATCGCGACGCTCGGCCAGCAACACCCCGCGACGGCGGAGACGGCCGCGGCCGGCGGGAAATCCGCCAGCTCCAAGACGCCCACGCTGGACCAGCTCGGCGTCAACCTCACGGCGATGGCCAAAGCGCAGCAGCTCGATCCGGTCATCGGTCGGGAGAAGGAGATCGAGCGCGTCATCCAGATCCTGAGCCGCCGCACGAAGAACAACCCCGCGCTCATCGGCGAGCCGGGCGTCGGAAAGACCGCGATCGCCGAGGGCCTCGCGCACCGCATCGTCAAGGGCGACGTGCCCGAAACGCTCCAGGGCAAGCGCGTGCTCACGCTCGACATCGGCTCGCTGGTGGCCGGCACGAAGTACCGCGGTGAGTTCGAGGAGCGCCTCAAGAAGATCATCGAGGAGCTCCGTCACGCGCACGACGTCATCCTGTTCATCGACGAGCTGCACACGCTCGTCGGCGCGGGGGCCGCCGAAGGCGCTGTCGACGCGGCGAACATCCTGAAGCCGTCGCTCGCCCGCGGCGAGCTTCAGTGCATCGGCGCCACGACGCTCGACGAGTTCCGAAAGTACATCGAGCGCGACGCGGCGCTCGAGCGCCGGTTTCAGCCGGTCATGGTGGAGGAGCCGACGATCGAGGAGACCATCGCGATCCTCATGGGGATCCGCTCGCGCTACGAGGATCACCACAAGGTCGCCATCACCGACGAAGCGGTGAAGGCGTCGGCCGAGCTCTCCGCGCGCTACATCACCGACCGCTTCCTCCCGGACAAGGCCATTGACCTGATGGACGAGGCCGCGAGCCGCGTTCGTCTGCGCTACTCGACGCTCCCGACCGACGTGAAGGATGCCCAGAGGGAGCTCGACAAGGTCGTGACCGACAAAGAGCAGGCCATGGAGGCGCAGCAGTACGAGCTCGCCTCGACGCTCCGCCAGAAGGAGCGCACGCAGCAGGACAAGCTGCAGCAGGCGAAGGCCGACTGGCTGCTCGCGCAGTCGCAGAAGCGCCCCGAGGTCACCGACGAGGACATCGCCGAGGTCGTCTCGATGTGGACCGGCATCCCGGTGCGCCGCCTCGCGGAGGAAGAGACCGCGAAGCTGCTACGCATGGAAGAGGTGCTCCACTCAAAGGTGATCGGCCAGGCGCCGGCCGTGACGATGGTGTCGCGCGCGGTGCGCCGGGCGCGTGCCGGCCTGAAGGACCCCCGCCGGCCGATCGGCGTGTTCTTCTTCGTCGGACCGACGGGCACGGGCAAGACACACCTGGCGAAGCAGCTCGCCGAGTTCATGTTCGGCAGCGAAGAGAACGTCGTGAAGATCGATATGTCCGACTACATGGAGCGCCACAACGTCTCGCGCCTGGTCGGGTCGCCACCGGGCTACGTCGGATACGAAGAGGGTGGACAGCTCACGGAGACCGTCCGTCGCAAGTCGTACTGCGTGATCCTTCTCGACGAGATCGAGAAGGCGCACCCCGAGGTCTTCAACATCCTGCTGCAGATCTTCGATGAAGGGCGTCTCGCGGACGCGAAGGGCCGCACCGTCGACTTCCGCAACACGATCATCATCATGACCAGCAACCTCGCGCAGAAGATGCTCAAGAGCGAGAGCGCGCTCGGTTTCCGCACCAAGGGCGAGGGCGACGACCCCGCCATGAATGCCCAGTACGAGCGCATGAAGGAGCGCGTGCAGGAAGAGATGAAGCGCTTCTTCCGCCCGGAGTTCCTCAACCGCATCGACGCGACGGTCGTGTTCACGCCGCTGACCAAGCCTGAGATCCGCCAGATCGTCGAGCTCGAGCTGCAGGGCGTGCGCAAGCAGCTCGCCTCGCAGGAGATCACGCTCGTGGTCACGGACGAGGCGAAGGACCACATCGCGACGATCGGATATGACTCGAACTTCGGCGCGCGGCCGCTCGCGCGGCAGATCCAAAACGAGATCGCCGACCCGTTGGCGGAGATGCTGCTCCAGGGCATGTTCCACGCGGGCGACACCGTTCGGGTGAACCCGGTGGACGGGAAGCTCGTCATCGAGAAGACCGAGATCGAGGCGCCGAAGCCGGTACCCGTCGCGCCCTAAAGGCGGCTCACCAGCTGCGCGCGGGTCGGGCGTGCGTGCCGCCCTCTAGAGTCACCGTGCAATGAGCGGGACGAGAAAGCGACCTGAGCGCACGGGTCGTGGTGCGGTCGCAGAGAGCACCGACGCACGCCGAAGAGTCGTGACTGTCATGGTCGCGGACCTGTCGGGCTCGACTCCGCTCGGCGAGCGGCTTGATCCCGAGGAGCTGCGGGGGATCCTAGGAGGTTTCTTCCGCGGCCTGTCCCACGAGATACAGCGTTTCGGCGGCACGATCGACAAGTACATCGGCGATGCCGTTCGTGCGACCTTCGATGACGGAGCGCCCGAGCTCGGCGCCAAGCAGGCTCTCGATGCGGGCCTGGCGATGCTCGAGGCGATCGCGCAGAACAACGAAGACCTAGAGCGGCGCTTCAGTCTCCGACTTTCCCTTCGGATCGGCGTGAATACCGGAGAAATCCTCGCCGCGGGCGACACCGGTCGGGGACAACCGTCTGTCGGTCGCACGGTGACACTCGCACAACGCCTCGAGAGCACCGCAGTTCCGAACACGGTCCAAGCCGGCGAGGACACATATCGATACGCGCGATCCGCATTCCGATTCGAAGTCGCACCGCAGATCGTGCTCGCAGATACCGCCGAAGTCGTGCGGGCATACCGACTCGTTGGCAGGCGGCGCCGGACGACCGCATCGGATCAACCGATCACGACAGAGATACACCTCTCCACGGTGCCGGCCAGTGCATCACTACAGGTGGGAGAGGAAAAGGCACATCTGCTCGAGGAGCAACGGAAGGTCGTCTCTGTCCTGTTCGCGGACTTGGCTGGGCCGCTGTCGGCGCCACTGGAGCCCGAACGCCTTCAAACGGTCCTTGGTGTGTATTACGGCGCCGTGGCGGCTCAGATCCAGCGCTTTGGCGGGACGATCGACAAGTTCATCGGCGACGCGGTGATGGCTGTATTCGGCGCTCCGATGTCTCATGAGGACGACGCGGCGCGCGCCGTCCACGCCGCACTTGGTATCCAGGCTGCGATACGCAAGGAGAACGAGAGCCTCGAGCGCCAATATGCGATCCGGCTGGCGGTGCGTGTCGGTGTGAACACAGGCGAGGTCATCGCCGGTCTGTTGCCGGGCGAGATCCTCGCATACACCGTCACGGGCGACGTGGTCAACACCGCGCAGCGCATCGAGGCCGCGACGCCACCGAATGACGTGTTCGTAAGCGAAGCAACGGCCGAGCTGGCGCGCAAGAGCTTCCAGTTCGAGCCGGTACCGCCGCTGACTTTGAAGGGCAAAGCCCATCCGGTTCCGGCATACCGTGTGATCGGAACACAGCTCGAAGCAACGACGCCCCGCGCCGCGGCGATCCTGGGCCGTGAGACGGAGCTCGCACAGCTCGCGTCGCTGTTCGCGGATGCCGCGGCGTCTCGAGGGCGACTCGTTCACATCTTCGGTGAGGCCGGCGTGGGCAAGTCCCGACTCATAGAGGAATTTCGCTGGCGGTTGCCGCCGGAGGTTTGGCAGCTGTCGGCGCGATGCAGCGCATATGAGAGCCGCCAGGGGTACGGACTCATCGCCGACGTGATCCGGCAGGCGTTCGGCATCCAGAAGGCCGCTGAGGAGGACGAGGCGCGACGGGCGATCGAGGCTGGCATCGCTCCGCTTGCGCTTGCGTTCGAAGCCAGCGCCGTGGCGTTGTTCCTCGAGGTTCTCGGCTACGCCACGCGATCGAGCCTGGACCCGGAGGGCAAGCGTCGCCAACTGACGGAGGTGTTGCGGCTCTTCTTGGAGCACAGGAGCGGCCTTGGTCCGTTCACGTTCGCCGTCGAGGACCTCCATTGGTCTGACGAAGCGTCGCTCTCGGTGCTCGCGGACGTTCTCAGCGACGTGCCTCGGCTTCGTTGCCTGTTCATCAGTACGTCGCGCGACGCCTCCCCTGAGTCTTGGAAAACCGTCGCGATGCCACTGATGCCTCTTGATGGGGACAGCGCGATCGCTTTGGTCGAGCAGGTCGACACCGCCGGACTGACTCCTGAGATTCGCAGCGCGATCGTCGAGCGAACGGAGGGCAACCCGTTCTTCATCGAGGAAGTGGTTCGTGCCTTTGCTTCCGGACACACCACGACCGTGCCCGCGACCGTTCAGGAACTGCTGGAAGCGCGCGTCGATGCACTTGACGCCGCCCCAAAGCACGTGGCCCAGCATGCGGCTGTCATCGGAAGGACGTTCTGGACGCGCGTGCTCGCAGAGGTCAGTCCAGGCGATCCAGTGCCGCATGCCATCGCCTTTCTAGAGGCTCAGGGCTTCGTCGCTCCCTTCGAGATGACGCCAGAAGAGAAGTACGCCTTTCGGCACGCTCTCGTCCAAGAGGTCTTCTACCAAACGCAGCTCCTGTCGCAGCGTCGGAGGATCCACGGCGAGATCGGATCGGCGATCGAGCATCTGTTCTCAGAGCGCGTCGACGAGTTCACGGACATTCTCGCCTTTCACTTCGACCACTCGGAAGATGACGAACGCGCGATCACCTGGCTCGAGCGCGCGGGAGCGCGCGCCAGGCGACTCTTCGCCAACGCTGAGGCGATCGCGCATTTCCTGCGCGCGATCGAGCGGGCGCGCAAGAATCCGCGACTTGCCCACCGGCTTCCCTTCGTTCTCCTCGACCTCGCCGACGTCCGGGTGCTCGTCGGCGAGCTTGACGACGCGCTGCACCTTTACACGGAGGCCCGCGACCTGAGTAACGACGTACGCGCGTGGCGAGGGATCGCACGGACCCGGCGGGATCGCGGGGAGTATGCGGAGGCTCTGAGCGTGATCGATGCTGCCCTTGCTGCGTTGGGGCCGGCTGCCACGGACGTCCTGCCGCTCAAGCTGGAGCACTCGCAGACGTTATCCGTACAGGGACGGTTCATCGATGCGATCGCGGTCGCGAGGGCAGCGCTTGGTGAGGCGGGAGATCGTCGCGATCCGATCGTGGCGCAGCTCCTGGTGCGCCTCGCGCGATCGGAAGCCGTTGCGGGCGAAGGGGATGCGGCGCTTCGCGACGCAAATGAGGCGCGCACGATCTCGGCGGAGTACGGCGACGTCGTCGGGGAGCTCGCCGCTGTGCGGCTGATCGGAGACAGCTACACGCGGCTGGGCCGTTTGGACGAGGGCGTGGCGGCGTTTCGCGAAGCCCTCCGTCTCGCGGAGCGGATCGGTGCCGTAGCAGAAGCTGCCGGTGGGCTCCTGAATCTGGGCTGGGCCGAGCGCCGGCGCGGGCGTCTCGATGAGGCGATCGCCTGGGATCGCCGCGCCGCCGAGCAGTTCGACCGAATTCGTCACGGCTCGGGACGTGCGACCGCCTACGGCAACCTCGCCTCGCATCTCGTGCTTCGTGGGAACTACGACGAAGCGCTCGAACAGGCCGAGCGGGCGCTCGAGATCGCGCGAGCGATCAATCACACGTACACGATCGCCGACGTCTTCCAGACGATCGCGTCGGCGCGTATGGGACGTGCGGAGTTCGCCGAGGCCGCGGCGCGCGCGGAGGAATCGGCGGAGCTCTTCCTGGGGATGGGCGCGCGTCCGCAGTCGGCGGAGGCATTGCGCCTTGCGGCTGAGGCGTGGGCGAAGGCGGGGAACGAAGAGCGGGCCCGCGACTTCGAATCGCGGGCCCGCTCGGTCGTCAGCCCCTAGACGAGTCTCTTACTGGTCCCACGAGTTATCGCCGATTGGACAGTCCGGGTAGGTGGGATCGGCAGAGTTCGCGTCACACAGAACGTATTGGACCGTAGGCGTCGTATCCGCCGTGTGTCCGCCGATTACGCTTGCTCCGGTCACGAAGATCGGTGTCGGCGCGCCCCCCGGAGTCGCGCCGAAGGTCTGGGTGTAGCAGAACTTGTTCGTGTCGCAAAGCGTCAGTAGGTCATTGCCCGCGGTCGCAGGGTACGTTGCGGTGCGGACGGATGCTCCGCTCGAGTCGGTGATGTACAGGTAATACGTGGCGTAGCTGCATGGAGCGGTCGCGAGAAAAAACTCGAAGTGGAACTGGGCGGCGCCGGTCGGCCCGGGATCGGGTACGACTCTGTAGGATGTCCCACCGCGGTCCTTGATATCGGTGCATTGGGGGCCCTGGTTGTCGGGCGCTATGGCTGCGGCAGGTGCCGGATTCGCGCCGACTACCAGCGCGATCGCGAATGCGACACTCGTGAGGATCGCTCGCATCTTTCTCATCTCTCCACCTCTTCCTCTACTTCACTGCCTGTAGGAACAGCGAGTGCAAGCTTCCGTCTTTGAGCTCGAGTGTCCACGTGTAGCAGTTTCCGACGCCCGCGGGGATGTTGATGTTCCCGATCCACTGCTGGCCCTTGGCGTCGTAACGGATCATCGTCGCGCCGACTTGCCAGCTGAAGACCGGGGGCCCAATCGCGGCACGGGTCGAGCAGACGACCTGTTGGAGTTGCGCACCGAAGATGCCGTCGGTCGTAACTTCTTGTCCACTGTTGTCGCGGAATGTCCACTTCGCGGTGAACGCTTGACCGGCGTTGACCTGATTGGTATCCGGCCAGTTCTTTGCTGGCGAGAAGAACCCGTTGAAGCTGTACTGCTGTGGCAGCAGTGGCGACGACTCGGCGACAATCGTGATCGTCCGAGCGGCAGTGCCTATCTTGCTCTCCGTGTCCGTGCCGCTGAAGCTCACTGCGTAGTCTCCGGTCGTGCTGAGCGGGCCAAATATCGCGTTCGGACCGGTGGCACTCGCGACCACCGTTGTCGAGGGGAGAGGTCCACTTAGTGTCCAACTAAAGGTCAGCGGACCGCCGTCAGGGTCGGTACCCCAGCCGGTCGCGAAGATCTTGGCCTTCGTCGTGAATAGCTTGCCGTCGCCCGGCGTGTAGATCTCGACGACGGGCGCTTTTGTGACCGTCAGCACCGTCGACGTGGCGTCTTGATCAGCGGGGCTGCTGCGCTCGAAGAGGTCGCTCACAAGCGTCGTGAGCGTGCAGTTGCCGCCGGGCACGACCGATGCATCGATGAGCGCGGCGAACGTCAGATCCGAGAGGCCCGTGGTGGGATCCGTTGATACGACGGTGCCCTTCACCGACGTGGCTACCGGGTACTTCGCGGTTCCTGGGCACTGGTAGATGAAGTCCGCCACCGCGTTTGCGCCGTTGTAACTGGTCGCTTCGGCCTTGGCTGTGCTGCCGCCGACGCTGACATTGATGATCTGCTGGAACGCAGGATCGGGAGCGTCGCCTGCCATCACCTGCGAGCCGTTGACGAGAAAGTCGACCGTGCAGGAGTAATCGCCCGCGGCCGCGCCTTCGTTGACCATCACGGTCTCATTGAACGAAGCCACACCCATCCCACTGCGCACGACGCGCTGGGACGGATCGGCCGCGAACGTCAGCTGCTCGTCGCACGACGCCACGGGCTTCACCGTCGCAGAGAGCAGCCCGGCGAGCAGCGCATCTGCGACTTCCGTTGACGTGCCTGCGGGCTTCACGGCGCCGCCGGTCGCGTTTGCGATCCGTGTCGCCTGGCCAGCCGTGGGGCATCCGCCGTCACAGATGGTTGGCGAGGGAGAAACTGCGGCGTCGAGTCCGGGGTTGCCTGGCGTAGTGGTCGACACCGCGACGACGCGGATGCCGGCCGCCTGTAAGGCGGAGATCGCTGTGGCCTCGGTGATGCCGTCTGGGTAGGGGCTGGGATCGTGGCCCGGCGCGTCGCCGAACCAGCCGATTGCCCGCGGCCGGACCGGATCGGTGCGAAAGCCCGTCGAGGGACTAGTGGAGGTAGCGATTTGGTAGAGCGCGTAAAGCTGTGCTTCGGGAGTGTCGCAGCCACCACTGGCCTCCCAGGCATCCATGGCGGACCGGACCGACGTGGTGTCAGACGTCATGGCTCGATCGAGCCGGTACTGGTAGGTCGAGTTCGGATCGCACCCGTCAGGCTGATTGAAGTCCTTGTAGCTGGCGACGGCGAACTGTGACAGCGGCTGTTCTGTGCGGATCGCTGCCATGATGTCGTCGGCCTTAGACCTCACATTGGTGATAGCCCCGAGCATGCTGCCGGTCGTATCCGCGAGGAAAACGATGTCGCCATCGGGATTCTTGGGAGGCGTGACGTTCCTCGTGAAGTTCAGTGTGGCTCCTCCCGGAGGGACGATGTTCGAGAGTGACACCACGTTCGGGGGACTCGGGTTCTTAAATGCCCGGAAGATGATGGGGGCAAGAAGCGGATCGTCCGTCAGCTGCGCCAGTTGGACGATCCGTGTCTCGTCAACGTCTACCGCGGAGCGCGGCAGCGCAAATGTGAAGATGCCCGGCTGAGGCAGGCCGTCTCCGTGGGTCGTGGCGGGCGCTACCGGGATCCCGGTGCCCTTCGGGTTGCCGCCCTGGATGACCCCACCTTTGAGCTGCAGCAGGCGGTAGAGACTGTTCGGCGAAGCGGTAGTCCCAGCGGATGTCCCGTAGTACGCGTTTGAGACGCCGTTCGTCGTGTCGCCAGACGCGAGATAGGAGTCGCTCGCGGCGACACCCACCAGCGTGCCACCGGGATCGGGTGTGGTGCACTCACTTATCGGGGGAGGCGGCGTGCCGCCGAACCGACAGAGGGCGAACGTGTAGTCAGGCTGCTCGAGGACAGTGACATTGTTGTCCCATGGGCCCGTCGCCGTGTTCACGTTCATGATCGTCTTGTCGCCGGCGATGTACGTCATCGACGAGACGTTGTACGCGCCGTCCGGGTCCGTGTTGTCGGCCTGCGTGTAGGAGGAGTGGAACGTCGTCGATCGTGGCGATGGCTGGGCGCCGAGGTTGTGCATGATCTCCTGCGCCATTACCGCACCGGTCTGAGAGACCACCGCGGGTGTCGCGCCTACCTTCGGTTTATCCGCCACGGCGCGCGCGATCGAGACTTTGGCGTTAGGGCTCGCCATGCCGAGGGCGCATCCGTCGGCACTGCCTCCGGAGATCGCCTCGCCATACACACCCACGATGAGGTCGGCAGCGTCCTCTGGCGCCTGTACCGAGTTGAACGTATCGAGCGCCGCCCCCAGCGTCGGTGCGAGCGCAACGAAGACGGACTGCGTCGCGCAGAACCCCGTCGTCCCGTTGACCAACAACTTATAGGCGCCTGGAATGCTCTTCACGTCCATAAGTGATGGCACTATTTCGTAGCGGATCCCACCGCTGCGGACGGCCGATCCAACGGGAGGTCTGAGCGACCCGGGTGGCCCCGCAGGAACAGGCAGGACGCGAAGAAGCGTCTGTACCGCGTTTACGACCGACGTCCGGTCTGCGTCGGTGAACTGCGTCGTTGTGCCCGATTTGTCTCCAAGCGGCTGGAACAGGATCCGGATCGCCTTCGATTCCTGATCGACTGTCTTGACAGCATTGAAGCTCGCCGTCAGCCCGGTCGTGACGTCTCTGCTGGAGAGCTTGCGCGTGTAGGTGACGTTTACGGTGAATGTCGCGCTGAAACTTGGGGCGGGGGTTGTGCTACTGCTCGGCGCGAGAATGCTGCCAGAGACAGCGAAAAAGGGATCGTGGGACGAATCGACGAGCGCGGGTCGTGCTGACAGAGCTGCGCTCGTGGCGAAGCCAGCCGCGTTCGCGGCGGCGATCCCGCTGTTACTGCTTCCACCGCCCACGACATTGAGAGTCGCACCGGTGATGTTCAGCGCCTGGCCGCTGCCTAGCGTGCAGGTCGTGCTGTCTGGTAGCGAAAAGTAGGCCCGCACAAGCGCGGGCTTGCCACGCGTGAGCCGGTCGTATGAGCCGAGACCCTGATTCACCTCGAAGCGAGTCAGGTTCGGCACCAGCGTAGTCCCCGAGCATGTACTAACAGCGTCGGCTGCTTGAGGACTGCTAGACAACACAAGGACGAACGCCGCGAGGACCGCGACGAATCGATGAACACCCAAAGCTCTCATACCCCTCCGCCTTCCCCGTTCGGCTCGATCGCCGATCAAGAACCGTTTGCGAGCAGCGCCTCTCTCAGGAGCCGGACATACGGTAGTCCCGCCGCGCAAGGGGCGGCAATACGAATTTGTCACCATGTCCCGTTACAGATTTCGCCGCCTCGACGGAAGGCCCAATCGAGTTCACGCCAGCGGCTCTTTGGTTAGTCACACTGGTCGCCATCGAAATGGGCCGTGCTTGCGTCATGACGTACGTCGGCGCGCTCTCGGCAGGGGCAGACCGATACTTGAGTCGATGCCCGCTAAACCCAGGACCGCGTTCGTCTGCCAGAACTGTGGCACGCAATCGCCGAAGTGGGTCGGGCGCTGCCCGTCGTGCGATGGCTGGAACACGCTGATAGAGGAGCGCGTCGTCGCTCCCCCCAAGGGTCGTGGTATCGCACGGTCGCCGCGCACAGTTGTAGCGCTGAACGAAGTTCCCGCTGACGCCGAGGAGCGCATCCCGACGGGCCTCGGCGAATTCGATCGCGTTCTCGGCGGCGGCATCGTCCGCGGCTCGTGCGTGCTCCTCGGCGGCGACCCTGGGATCGGGAAGAGCTCGCTGCTCATGCAAGCGTCATCGTCCCTGGCCCAGCGCGGCGATGTCCTTTATGTATCGGGCGAGGAGTCCGCGGCGCAGATCAAGCTGCGCGCTCGGCGTTTCGGCATCGAGGGCGGCCGCATCTACGTGCTCAGCGAGACCGACCTCGGTACGGTCATCGAGGCGATCCGCCGCCTGCGGCCGATCTTCACGGTGATCGACTCCATCCAGACGATGTCCTCCGACGCGATCGGCTCGGCCGCGGGCGGCGTCTCGCAGCTCCGCGAGTGCACGGCGCGTCTCCTCGAGGTCGCGAAGGGCGACGACGTCCCGATCTTTCTCGTCGGCCACGTCACGAAAGAGGGCGCGGTCGCGGGCCCGCGGGTGCTCGAGCACATCGTCGACGCGGTCCTCTACCTCGAAGGCGAGCGCTTCCACGCCTTCCGCATCCTGCGCGGGACGAAGAATCGTTTCGGCTCGACCGACGAGGTCGGCGTCTTCGAAATGGGGGAGTCCGGCCTGCGCGAGGTCACCAATCCATCCGAGGTCTTCCTCGAGGAGCGCAGCCGGGGCGTCGCCGGCAGTGTCGTCGTGCCGACGGTCGAGGGCACGCGTCCGCTGCTCGTCGAAGTGCAGGCGCTCGTGACGCCGACGAACTTCGGACTCCCGCGCCGCACCGTGAACGGCGCCGATCCGCAGCGCGTGGCGGTCCTGCTCGCCGTGCTCGCGAAGCGCGCCGGTCTCTCGCTCGGCACGCACGACGTCTACGTGAATCTTGTCGGCGGCCTCCGCGTGCGCGAGCCCGCGGCGGACCTGGCGCTGGCGGTCGCGCTCGCATCGGCGCTACGCGACAGGCCGGCCGATCCGCGCACCGTGTTCGTCGGCGAGCTCGGCCTCGGCGGCGAGCTTCGGCGGGTGCAGCGCGTCGCCGCGCGTCTCAAGGAGGCGCAGCGGCTCGGCTTCGAGCGCGCCGTCGTGCCGCAGGCGAGTCTGGGCGATCTGAACGGCACTGGCCTCGAGGTGATCGGCGCGCCCACCCTGCGCGATGCGCTGATGCGCTCGGGGATCGCCGACTCCTAGCACGCGGTCTCTAGACTCGTCTGGTGATCCATCTCATCTCATCCCGGCGCCGCGTCGCCGTCGGCGGCCACATCTTCATCGGCCGGACGGAGCGCTCGCCGCACTCTCATAGAAAGGAGCGAGCACTGTGGCTTTCATCCGTCTCGGAGCAGCACTCCTCGGCTGGTTCTTCGGTTTCTTCCTCGGCGCTTCACTGCTCGAGGTCAGTCGCGTCACGCCGGTCAGCAACCAGGTCCTCGTCGTCTTTCTTCTCGCGACCGCGTGCGCGATCCTCGGATGGCTCGGCGCACCGTATGTCACCGTCCTACCCGCGCGCATCATCAAGGCACGGATCCAGGCGGCCTCGGCGGGCGATCTGGTCGGCGGGGCAGTCGGAGGTGGCGCCGGGCTGATCCTGGCGCTTTTCCTCGCGTTCCCGCTGTCCTTCCTGCCCGACAACGTCGGCCGCTTCGCCCCGATCATCGCCGCGATCGTGCTCGGAGCGATCGGTGCGGCCGCGGGCACGATCAAGCGCGCGGAGCTTGGTGCGCTCGCGCGTGAGATCCGGCAGGGCCGTCGCGACCGCGTTGCGGGCACCGAGCGCGCGTTGCTCGACACCTCGGTGATCATCGACGGACGCGTCGCTGACGTCGTCAAGAGCGGCTTCATCCGCGGCACACTCGTCGTGCCGCGCTTCATCCTCGCGGAGCTGCAATTCTTCGCGGACTCTCCCGATGCCTCGAAGCGCGAGCGCGGACGGCGTGGGCTCGAGATGCTCTCGCGAATGCAGAAAGAGGCGACCGTGCAGATCGAGCTGCTCGACGCCGATCCGGTGGCGAACGGCGCGGACGGCAAGCTCGTCGCGCTCGCGCGCGAGCTGAGCGTGCCGATCATGACGAATGACTACGGACTGAACCGCGTCGCCGAGCTGCAGGGCGTCACCGTCCTCAACGTCAACGACCTCGCCAAGGCCGTGCGACCCGTGGTGCTCCCGTCGGAGGAGATCACCGTGCGCATCACGCAGGAAGGAAAGGAGCCAGGGCAGGGCCTCGGCTACCTCGAGGACGGCACGATGGTCGTCGTCGAGAACGGCGCGCGCCATGTCAACACCGAGCTCACGGTCACCGTGATGCGCGTCCTCCAGACCGTTGGCGGACGGATGATCTTCGCGCAGCCGAAGGGCGAGATCGTCGAGGCGCGCCGCCCGAGGGCCGCAAGCCACTAGTGCCGGCGGTCCTGGCGATCCTCGCGGCCGGAATCTCGTCGCGCGCCGGCGTCGACAAGGTGCTCGCCGATCTCGGCGGGCACCCGGTCTTGCTCTGGTCGGTCGCGGCGGGTCAGGTCGCCGGCTGCTTTCGCGAGATCATCGTGGTCGCACCGCCGGCGAATCTCGCCGCGGTGCTGGCCGTCACGCAGGGCCGCGGGAGCGTGCGCGTCATCGCCGGCGGTGCGACTCGCACATCGTCGTCGTGGGCTGCCCTCGACGCCGCAGGCGACGCGGAGATCATCGCGATCCACGATGGCGCGCGCCCCTTCGTCCCCCCGAGCCTCTTCCAGCGCTGCGTCGAGATCGCGCAGCGTGACGGCTCGGCGATCGCGGGACTGCCACTTGCCGACACGGTCCGTCGCGCCAACGAAGCCGGCGCGGCGCGCGAGGAGATCGAGCGGGAGGGCCTCTGGGCCGCGCAAACGCCGCAGGTCTTTGGCCGCGGTCTGCTCGAGAAGGCGCGCCTGGCGGCCGGCGATCGGTCGTTCAGCGACGACGCCGCGGCGGTGTTCGCCGCGGGTCTCTCGGTGAAGATGGTCCCGGGCGAACGCCGCAATCTCAAGATCACGACGCTCGAGGATCTGGGGTACGCGCGCGAGCTCGTCGCGAAGGGCCTCGTGGGCCTGCCCGCCTGGCAGGTCGCACGATGACCGGCCCGCGGGCGGGCATCGGCTACGATATCCATCGTCTCGCGGCGGATCGCCGCCTCGTTCTCGGCGGTGTTGCGATCGAGCACCCGGCCGGACTCGCTGGTCACTCCGATGGCGACGTCCTACTTCACGCGCTTATGGACGCGCTCCTCGGGGCAGCGAATCTCGGGGATCTCGGACGGCACTTCCCGAGCGACGATCCGGCCTACGCCGGCGCCAGCAGTCTTGGACTGCTGAAGCGGGTGGGCGCGCTCATCCGCGAGGCTGGTTTCGCAGTGGCGTCGCTGGACGCAACGGTCATCGCGCAGGCGCCGCGCCTCGTGCCGCACATCGGCGCGATGCGGGACGCCATCGCGGGCGCTCTCGGGATCGAGAGCGGACGGGTCAGCGTCAAGGCGACGACGAACGACGGCCTGGGTGTCGTCGGTTCGGGCGAGGCCATCGCGGCCCTCGCGATCGCACTGCTGGATTAATAAGGAGAGAGCCATCACGGTCATGGCCCCGCCGGGCGTCCGGCTCTTCAACAGCGCGAGCCGCCAGGTCGAGCCGTTCGTTCCGCTCGTTCCTGGTCAGGCTGGGATCTACGACTGCGGCCCGACCGTCTACGACTGGCAGACGATCGGGAATCTCTATCGCTACATCGTGTCGGATGTTCAGCGCCGCACGCTCGAATACCTCGGCTACCGCGTGAAGGCGGTGATGAACATCACCGACGTCGGTCACATCGTCGGCGACGTCGACGAGGGTGAGGACCGGATGATGCTCGCGGCGAAGCGCGAGGGTCGGGATCCCGAGACGCTGGCGCATAAGTACACCGAGCAGTTCATGGACGATCGCCGCAAGCTCAACATCCTCGAGCCGCATGTGATGCCAAAGGCGACCGAGCACGTCCCCGAAATGATCCACCTCATCAAGCGTCTCATCGATACGGGGCACGCGTACGTCGCGGCGGACGGCGTGTATTTCGACATCGCGACGTTCCGCGGCTACGGAACGCGCCTCGCCGGCGAGCTCACGCAGGATCTCGTCGCCGGTGCGCGCGTCGACGTGAATCCGAACAAGCGAAATCCCGCGGACTTCGCCTTGTGGCGAGCGGCGAAGCCGGGCGACCTTCAGGTCTGGGACTCGCCGTGGGGTCGTGGCAATCCGGGATGGCATATCGAGTGCTCCGCGATGTCGATGAAGTACCTCGGCGAGACCTTCGATATCCACTCCGGCGGCGAGGACAACCTCTTCCCGCACCACGAGTCGGAGATCGCGCAGTCCGAGGCGGCGACGGGGAAGCCGTTCGTCCGGTACTGGACGCACGTGCGCTTCCTCAAGGTCGACGGTGGCGCGATGCACAAGTCCGCGGGCAACGCGTATCTGTTGAAGGACCTGGAGTCATGGGGTTTCGAGCCGCTCGCGTTCCGGATGCTCGTGCTCAACAACAAGTACCGGCAACCGCTGGACTTCACGCGCGCCGGGCTCGCGTCGGCGCAGAACCGGCTGGACCGCTGGCGCGGGATCGTGCGCGACGCGTGGCAGGCGACCGGTGGTACGCCGATCGACGTCTCGCCCGACGATCCGCGGCGCACCACCTTCGTCGCCTCGCTGACCGATGACCTCAACACGCCGGCCGCGCTCGCGCAGGCGGAGGCGGTCCTCGATCTCGCCGCGACCGGCGATGTGGCGACGAAGCGCCACGCGCTCGAGGTGCTGTTCGACATGGATCAGGTCCTCGCGCTGTCGCTGCGCGAGCGCGCGAGCGACGCCGATCTGTCGGCTGAAGAGCGCGCGGCACTCGCGGAGCGTGACGACGCGCGCAAGAAGGGTGACTACAAGCGCTCGGACGAGCTTCGCGCGGAGCTCGAGCGCCGCTACGGGATTCGCGTGAAAGACACCAAGGACGGCACGCGCTGGGAGCGCGTTCGCCGCAGGGGAGCATGACCGTGGAAGAGTTCGACAAGCAACCGGAGAACGCCGGCGGCGCGCCGGACAACGGACCCGCCGATACCGGACGGCCTGAAAGCGGACCGCCGGAGGAGGGCAATCAGCGGCCGATGCAGCCCGGCCCCGGAGCCGCCGGCGCCGATGAGCTCGCGCGCCGTCGCCGTCGCGGTCGACGCGGACGAGGCGGCGGACAGCGCTTCGGTGCGCCACAGCGAGGACCGCTCCCGCCACGACCGTTCGCGCCGCGCGGCCCGATGCCTCCGCGTCCGATGGCTCCGCGCGACGATGAGGAGAGCTCTCAGGCGCGCGAGCTCGCGAATTACGAGCGCCGTCAGCAAGCGCAGCGTCAGCGCACGCAGGGCGGCTGGCGTGGCGGCAACCGCGGCTGGGTGCCGGGTGTCGGAAGTGGCAGTGGCGGCGGCGGTAACTTCTTTGCCGGCGGAGCACGCGGTCCGCGGCGCGGCCCCGTCGGACAGGCCCAGTACTCCGAAACGATCCGCCGGGCGACGGCGGGTCCACGCACGACCGCCGCGCCGTCGCACGACGCCGGCGAGCCGATCGCAGGACCGCACGCCGTTCTCGAGGCGATCCGCGCGGGTCGCGTCATCAAGCGTCTCTATGTCTCGAACGAGCGAGGCACGCGCACTGGTGCGGTGAACGAGCTTCTGACCGAAGCGCAGGAGCGGCGCATCTTCGTGCGCTATGTCGACAAGCTCGAGGTGCAGCGGCTCTCGCCCATCGAGAGTCATCAGGGCGTCGTCGCGATCGTCGAGGGCAAGGCCGGCGTCGAGCTCGACGAACTGCTGCTCCACCTCGACGCAGTCTCGGAGCCCGCCCTCGTGCTGGTCGTCGACTCCCTGCAAGATCCACAGAACTTCGGTGTGCTGCTGCGCTCCGCGGAGGGCGCCGGTGTCGCAGGTGTCGTCATCCCGCGGCACCGCAGCGTTGGTCTCACGCCGGCGGTCGCGAAGACGAGCGCGGGCGCGAGCGAGCATCTCATGATCGCCGACGTCGCGAACCTGCGACAGGCGATCGACGCGCTCAAGGAGAAGGGCGTCTGGGTCATCGGCGCCGACGAGAGCGGCGACATGCTGTACGACGAGGTCGACTACCGCGGGCCCAGCGCGATCGTGATCGGTGGCGAAGGCGAGGGCATACGCCGTCTCGTGCTCGAGGGCTGCGACCAGGTCGTGCGCATCCCGATGGCAGGGCACGTCGCGTCGCTCAACGCCGCGGCCGCCGGCACGGTAATCCTGTACGAGGCGCTCCGCCAGCGACGTCGTGACGCAGCGCCGCCCGACACTCGCACGGCACGTCCGGCCGCCCCGCTGCAGATCCCCGAGGACGCCACCGACGACCCGGAGTTCGCGGAAGGCGACGAGGACGTCGTCCTCGAGGCGGACGCGCGGACCGTGTCCGCACCGACCGCGGAACCGGACGCCATCGTGTCCGTTCCACATCCCGCTGACGACGAGATCATTGAAGAGGGATCGGCCGAAGCGACACCGCCCGCCAAGAAACCCGCGCCAAAGAAACGCGCGGCTCGCCCCCGCGCGAAGAAGAAGACCGACGACTAGGTAGCATTTGCTCGTCGCGCGATCAAGTGAGACGGCCCTCAGCGCGCGTTCGACCCCCGCCAGGTACGTAGTATTTACGGCTCACCGAATCGGATGGCGGCGGTTCGCTGGCTTTCTACGCTCGTGGCGTGAAGTTTCTCGGAGTAGTCCTCTCGTCGGCCATCGCCATTGCCGCGTGCGCCGAGGCTCGGAACTCTGGCCTCGACAGGGAGACAGCGCCCGGCGCGTCGTTGTCGCCCGCAACGCCCGCGGGTACGTCGGTCAGTCGTGGCTCCGTCGCCGCGTCCACGATCTCGATACCCGGCGGCGCCTGGCGACTCGCGATTGACGCGACGCGCGGCCGGCTCTACGCGGCTGGGGCGAACACGCTCAGCGCGATCGACACAGCCACACGCGCCGTCCTGGGTACGTTCGCGCTGCCGCGACGAACCACCGGCACGGGTCCAGCGGGCGCCGTCGTCGTGGATGAGAAGAGCGGGTACGTCTATGTGACGGACTTCGTGGACGACGACGTCTTCGTCGTCGACGGTCCGACGCTCGCCCTGGTCGCAACCGTGCCGGTCGGGCGAGGTCCTATGGCGCTTGCTTTCGACGAGGCCGCGCACCAGATCTATGTGGCGAACGTCGGCCAGCAGAGCTCGCGAGCGGTCGACGATCGTTCGGGCTCGGTCTCCGTCATTGACACGAACACGACCAGAACGGTTTCGACGATCGCGCTCGAGGGGCATCCCGTCGCGCTCGCGCTCGATGCGCGTCGTGGACTTCTCTACGTGCCCGAGCTACGCGCCGCAGGCGTTGCCGGCGCGCCGTTCACCGCCGTTCTTGATGCGAGAAGCCAGAGCGAAGTGACGACGCTTGCGCTCCGCGGGGCCACCTCGATCCCGTCGAACGAGGAGATTGCGGTGGACGAAGCGCTCGATGCGGTGTACGCGATCGAACCCGCGTCGAGCTCGAGCTTCCCAGGCGCGAACATGATCATGCACCTCGACCCAGCTACGAACGAGGTGCGGTTACTCGTCAACCCGCAGGGCTGGACGGCGGTCGCGGTCCGGAGCTCCGGGCCCGGAGCGCCACGCTTCTATCTCTTCGAGCGTTATGGGGATGGGGCAGGTCGGCTCTGGATCCTGCAGCACCTGGGTGGCCGTGTGGAACAGTTCATCCGCGTCTCCGTGATGCTGCTCGCTGAGGAGCCGACGGAGATCGTGCCGAATCCGAGGACGAATGAGGTGTATCTCGGATCGCGTGTGGCCTCGCAGGTGCGCGTCGTGGTGGAACCGGCTTATCCCTAATACCGTGCCGCGGCTCGCTGCAGCGAGCGTGGGGTCGTCGCCGACAGAAACACCCGTGCTCGCACGGGCGTGCGAAAATACGAACGAAAACGACGCCGACCTAGCTCAATTGGCAGAGCAGCGGTTTTGTAAACCGCAGGTTCCGGGTTCGATTCCCGGGGTCGGCTCAGCCGGCGCCGTTCAGCAGCGACAGGAAGAACGCTTTGGTCGCGACTGGGTTGATCGTCCTGCCGTAGTCGAGCGTCTTCTCCTGACCGCCGCCGACCATCCCGACGCTGAACGCTTCGGCCCACGACTCCTGCGGCTGATGGATCCACTGACCCATGCCCGTCATCGTCGCCGCTTCGGCCGCGGCCTGCTGCCATGTTCCGGGAAAGCCGCGGAACGCCCAGTACTTCGCGCGCCAATCGACGCTCGCATCCTTGCGTTGGAGGAGCGCTTCATACGCGTGGCCGATTTCGTGATACGCGGTCCTCGGCGTCATGAAGAAGTCCTCGCGGACGGTGAAGATCGGCTGGCCGACCGGGGTGAGACCGCGGAAGAACGCGTCGCCATCCACGTCTGACGCAAAGTCGAAGTCGAGCTGGGGCGTTGGCGGAAAGATCGAGAACTGCCCCCGCACCACGAAGTAGTAGGGAATGAGCTTGTCGCCAGCGTCGTGGTTCGTGGGCGCGGGCTTCGGCGTCCGTGGCGGCGTCGTCGGCGGAGGCGTTGTTGCGATGGTCGGAGTTGGCGTCGGTGTCTCCGGGAGGAGAGTGAATGTCGGGATGGGCGTCGGTGTCGTGGTCGGCGCGGGCGTCTCGCTGGGCCGGGTCACCGGCTGCGGCGCAAGGCAGGCGGACAGCGCAGCCGCGGTGACCAGAGCGACGCAGGCGCGCCGTAATGAGCCCACAGAACAAGGGTAGAGGTGACGGGCCTGCCGTTCCGTCTCATTGCCGGACCGACCCGCCGGACAGCCCCCGCGGCCTGGTCAGCGTATCGCTGAAGCGGTTCAGCCCAATCAACTTTACGGCTATGCTGCGACGGTGTCCGCACCCTCCCGCACGCTCAGGATCGTCGTCGCCGACGACCACCCGTCGATCCGCGAGAACCTGCGGTACCTCCTCAACGCCGAGCTCGGGATGGTCGTGGTCGGCGTCGCGCGCGACGGCCCCGATGCGCTGCGGCTGGTGCATGCGACTCGACCCGATGTGCTTGTTCTCGACTCGGACATGACCGACCTTGGCGGCCTCGAGGTCGCCGAGACGCTGCGACGTGACGGCACGCTGATCCGCATCGTTCTCTACACCCTCGACGGTGACGCGTGTGTCCGAGCCAGAGAGATCGGCGTCGACGCGTGCATCACGAAGGATTCGGCCCCGTCGCTGCTGATCGACGCGATACGCGGCGGGGCGCCGGTCGTCTCGACGCCGCCCGCGGAGTAGACCGCCAACAACGCCGTTCGTCGAGTGGCCTCCGTCTTGCGGTCTCTCGGGCCATGACCTTCGATCCGGATGCCAAGCTCGACCCCTCGCAGGTCGAAGACCGTCGCGGCAGCGGATCCACCGCAGGCGGGCCCGTCATCGTTGGCGGGGGTGCGGTCGGGCTCATCATCGTCATCGCCCTGCTGCTGCTCGGCGTCGACCCAACCAGCGTGATCGACACGACGAACACACAACCGCCGATCGAAGGCGTTCAATCGGTGCAGGACTGTCGGACCGGCGCGGATGCGAACAAGCGTGACGACTGCCGCGTCGTCGGCGTCGTCGACAGCGTGCAGAAGTACTGGGGCGACGAGTTCACGCGGCGCGGGTCCACGTATTCGCCAGCGCGAACGGTGATCTTCAGCGGGTATACGGAAGCCGCCTGCGGCACCGCGAGCGCAGCCACCGGACCCTTCTACTGTCCGAATGACCAGAAGGTCTATCTCGACATCAGCTTCTTTCAGGAGCTGCAGTCGCGCTTCGGGGCGAAGGGCGGTCCGTTCGCGGAGGCCTACGTCATCGCGCACGAGTACGGGCATCACGTGCAGGACGAGCTCGGCTTGCTGGCGCAGACCTCGAGCAACCGCGCCTCGGTGCGCGTGGAGCTGCAGGCCGACTGCTTAGCCGGGGTGTGGGCGAAGCACGCGGCGGACACCGGCTACCTGCAGGCGCCGACGGCCGAAGAGATCGCGCAGGCCCTCGACGCGGCCGCCGCCGTAGGTGACGACCGCATCCAGCAGCAGACACAGGGCAAGGTGACGCCGGAGAGCTGGACGCACGGATCGTCGGAGCAGCGTCAGTTCTGGTTCAAGACGGGCTACACGAGCGGCAACCTGGATCGCTGCGACACATCGGGCGTCTGACATGCGCGCGCGATCGCGGCCGGGCGGCCGCGACAGGCTAGATGACGTTCAGCTCTTCGGAGCGCTTGCGACCGCGGCCGCGGCGCGCCGCCGGGCCCTGGGCGAACGTCGACGCGCCGCTCAGGGTGGTCGTCGCGACGTGCCGGTAGTCGTGTACCTCGATCTCATGGGCGTCGCGTCGGGACGCGGCTTCGCGGAGCGCCTCCATCGAGTTCTGATGGCTCAGGCTGAAGACGGCTTCGCAGTCGGGATTTGCGCGGCAGGGGAGTCCAGAAGTTCTCATCACCTATAGAACGCCGCAGGGTGCCCAAATGTTCCATCTGGCGAGAGGCCGCTTGGTCGCCTACCGGTCGACCTCGTCCTCCCGTGGCCATTTGAAGCGGTCCAGGCCGGCGCGGGTGATGCCGCCGGTGCGATACCAAAGATGGTTTTGCGTGGCGCCCGCTGGGCAGTAGCCCCAGCCGCCCTTCTCGTGGATGTTGAAAGGCGTCGATTGATCGGGCGGCGGCGTGTGGCGATGCGCATCCCGGACGCAGATCCACTGGATGAGCCCACCGTCCACGCCCGAAACCCTAGCGCTAAAGGCCGACGGCGCGCAGCGCGGCGACAGCGATGACCCCCAGGGTCACCGCGAGGAGCAGGTTCCGCCGCCACGCCGCGGCGGCGACCACGGCCAGCGCGGCGCCGATCTCGGCCCCGCCGGTCGGCTGCCCGTCCTGCACGGCGACGCCGGCGCCGGCGAGCGCCGCGATGATCGCGATCGGTAGAGCGTCGAGGTAACGCCGCAGCCACGGTGGCGCGGTACCGCGGAGCGTCAAGGCGAGCGGCAGCGATCGCATGAGATAGGTGGCGATCCCCGAGGCGACAACGGTCGCCCAGAACATCATTCGCGGCTCTCGCCCAGCGCAAATGAGAGAACGGGAGCGAGAGCACCGGCAACGACGACGGCGACGGCCGACGCGCCGGCAAGACGGAGTCCGGCCGCGACGAGCACGGCGACGACGGCGATGACGGCGTCGGCTCGGTGCCGAACGCCGATCACGACGATCGCGGCGAACACGGCCGTGATCGCGAAATCGATGCCGTAGCGCTGCGGATCCTGGACGTCGGCGCCGAAGACCGCGCCCATAAGAGTCCCAGCGTTCCAGGCACACCACATGAGTGAACCGAACACCGTGAAGTACGTGAGATCGCGGTGACCACGGCGGAACCATCCGACGCCCATCGCGAAGGCCTCGTCGGTCAGGACGTAGGCGAGACCGAGGCGCCTGGCGAGTGAGACCGACCCCACGAATGGACGGATCGCGGCCGCCATCAAAAGGTGACGCGCGTTCAACAGGACGACGGTCAGCACGATCAGCGGCGCAGGTGCTCCGGTCCGCAGCAGGTCGACCATCACGAACTGCGAGGCGCCGGCGAAGACGATGAGGCTGGTCGCGCTCGTCTCGACGACGGTGAGTCCCGACTGTCGCGCCGTCAGGCCGAACGCGGTCCCCACGACGAGCGCCGTGACGAAGACGGGCCAGCCCTCGATGATCGCAGCGCGGCCTGGGGTCACGCTCCGAAGGGTATGAGTGCGGGCACGCGCTCGGCGTATCGCACGTAACGCTCGCCGAAAGCATCCTTCAAGACCTTCTCCTCCGCGCCGATGCGGACCGCGGTGAAGGGCACGACGAAGAACGCGGTCGCGATCAGAAGGAGCGCGCTTTCCATCGCAAGCGACGCGCCGAGATGGAACAGCACGATGCCGAGGTACATCGGATGTCGTACCAGGGCGTAGGGGCCATCCGTTTTGAGCGCGTGGCCCGCGAACACGTCCATACGGATGCCATAGCTTCGGCCCAGCGACCACATCGCCCAGGCCGCGAAGATCGCGGATGCGACGGCGATCGCGAGGCCCACGAGCCGCAGGTTCTGATCGAGATCGATCGCGAGCGGCTGCACATACGCGACGACGAAAGGAACCCAGACGAGCGGCGGGTAGTACTGGATCCACCATGGCGCGTCGGCGACGAGAAGGTGCGCCCGCTGACCGCGCAGGATCCGGAGCGCGCCGGCCGACAGGAAGATCAGGTGCGCCGAGAGCAGCACCGCGATGCGTAGCGAGTGGTCGTCCATCGCGTGATTCTCGCGGACGTGTGCGGACGGGTCGAAAGCCTTAAACTTCGGCGGTCACCGCCGCGTCTTGGGCAGATTGAGCAGTGTGGTGAGCTCCGCTGACTGTAGATCAGCCGCCTCTGGCTGTGGGGGTTCGATTCCCTCTCTGCCCACCGACTTTTTGTAGTGACGACGGGCCGAACGGTCCTGTCGTTGCTTTCTACGCCCGACGACCCTTTAGAGGGGGCAGGTATGTGTAATGCACTACGGAGCCTGCGTATCTAAAGGAGGAAACGATGGCTGAGACGATCTGTGCGCACTGCGGCACGACGATCACACATCGCGAGACCTTGCAGGAATCCGGGGGCAAGACCTACTGCTGTCGAAACTGTGCAGCTATGGCGAGCGGACGGACGAGCGAAGGCAGCGGACAGCCAGTCTGCGCCCACTGCGAATCCGCGATCGTGGACGAGACGACTGCTGTCCACCGCGGTAGCGATACCTTCTGCTGCGCGAACTGCGCGGACGCCGTGTCGGCGGGAACGACGCAGCGGTTGGCGTAAGGCGAGCCCTTCGCCCGGTCTCAGGGTGCGCCCGCTCGCGTGAGGATGCGTTCCGCGCCTCCATTCGCGAACGGGCTTAAGCCGAACCACCGTCCGAATCGGGGCCGGGCGTCGTCGTCGCTATCGAATCGGATCGAACCTGCGGCGATCGCGTCGGCGAGACGTACGCGCCCGAGCCACACCGCGGTCAGTGCCGCGAGGTCGGCGTCGACCGCGAGCTCCACCTCGAAGCCCTCGTCGGTGAAACACAGGTCCACGGCCGGCGGTTCCATCCGCAGCCAGAAGGAGCGTCGTGGTCGCCGAATGTCGAAGCGGACCACGGTCCGCGCGCGGGGGAGCGCTTGGACCTGCACGCGTCGTCGGATGAACCACATGAGCAGCACGGGATCCAGCTGCCGCGACGGAAGATCGGCACCGCCCCAGCGGTAGCCCCACGCGCCGAGCGCCTCGACGACCGGTCGCAGCTCCTGGCCGGCCGAGGTCAGGTGATAGTTGAAGCCGCGTCCTGTCTCCGCGGGTCGTCGCTCGATGACCCCGGCGCTGACAAGCGAAGTGAGACGCTGGGTTAGAAGGTTTCGCGAGATTCGCGGCAGTCCGATCTGGAGCTCGCTGAAGCGGTGACTGCCGTTCAGCAGCTCGCGCACGATGAGCGGCGTCCAGCGCTCGGCGAAGATCTCCGCGCCACGAGACACCGGGCAGAACTGGCCGTAGTCCGGCACACGCAGAGTCAACGCCTCGACGCGCCAACGCGCAAGTTCATTTTTTGGACTTTCGCCGCGCGGCCCGAGTCCCGATCGTTCAGATGGTCGGAGACACGAAGGAGGTAGGTCAATGCGTCAGCTGGGCTCGATCACCATCGCGCTGCTCCTCGTCACGTGCGGAGGCGCCCCGCCGGGTGCCGCGTCGTCGCCAACGCCGCGGGTTACCGCGTCGTCGGCAATCCCGTCAGCCTCGGTTGCCGCTGTCGCGACGTCCGCGAACGGGGTCACCAGCACGGTGTTCGCCGTAGGGCAATTCCACCCGATCGACGCGCAGTCGGTCGCGTATTCGAGCAGCTGGCAGGCGCTGATCAACACGAAGGGTGAATCAGATATCTGGATCTTGGAGAACAGGATCGCGCCTGGCGGGACCTTCGGCTGGCACTCGCACCCGGGGCCGAGCCTCGTGGTCGTCAAGACCGGCGCGCTGACCCTGTATCGAGCCGATGATCCGAAGTGCGCGGGCCAAGTCGTCGAGGCTGGGTCTGGGTTCGTCGATGCGGGCGGCGATATTCACGTCGTCCGCAACGAAGGGAGCATCGAAACGGTCGTGTACGTGATGTCGCTCGTCCCGCGGGGAGCCGCGCGCAAGATCGATCAGCCAAAACCCGCCAACTGCTCGTTCTAAGTGGCGGTCAGGTGCACGGCCTTCTCGAGGCGCGACGCCGTCGTCCGCTCGAGGCGCCGTGCACCGCGCGCGGTGTTTCATAACTGAGCTCGCCCTTGGTGTCTCCAGTCACCTTGCAGGTGCCGACGAGCTTCTCGAGGGCTTATCCCTTGATCGCGCTGCTCGCGGCGCTTCGAATGAAGTACTTCTGGAAGAAGATCACGAGCAAGATGATCGGCACGGCGTTGAACATCGCCCCCGCGAGGACCCAGTTCCAGTTCACACCGAACAATCCCTGGAACGACGCGAGGCCGAGCGGCAGCGTGAGGTGCTCGGGCGAGCGCACGACGATGAGCGGCCACTGGAACGCGTTCCACGACCCTTGGAATTGCAGGATCGCGAGCGCGGCCAGGGCCGGGTAGGCGTTCGGCAGGATGATCTGCCGGAACGTGCGGAACGTGCTCGCGCCGTCGATCGACGCGGCCTCCTCGAGCTCCTTCGGAAGTGACTTGAAGAACTGGGTCATGAAGAAGACCCCGAACACGTCCGCAAGATTCGGTAACGCGATCCCGAACAAGTTGTCGACGAGCCCGATCTGGTTGAGGATCAGGAACTTCGGCACCCAGAGAACCTGGCCGGGGATCATGATGCTCCCCAGGATCGCGATGAAGATGACACTCGCGCCGGGGAAGTTCATGCGCGCGAAGGCGTAGCCCGCCGCGGAGCAGATCGCGATGTACGCGATCAGGTGGAAGCCTGCGAGGAAAATGCTGTTCGCGATCCATTGCGGGAAGAAGTGCGAGTTCGTCCAGACTTCGACGTAGTTCTGCCATTGGATGACCGTCGGGATGATCGTCGGCGGCCAGTCCAGGATCTCGCTCTTGGTCTTGAACGACCCTGAGACCGTCAGGATGAACGGCGCAAGAGCGACGGCGGTGAAGATCGCAGCGATCGTCAGGAAGAGCACGCGCGAGATTCGCAATCTGAAGCGCGGCCGATGCACCGCGACGGTCTGCGCCCGCGCGAGCGTCGCCATTAATAGTCCGGTCTCACGTCGAGCACGCGCCGTTGGATGAGCGAGATAACGAAGATGCCCGCGAATAGGATCACGCCCATTGCGCTGGCGTATCCCATGTTCAGGTCACGGAATCCCTGCCGCCAGATCAGGTATGTGACCGTGAGCGTGGCCTCGTTCGGGCCGCCGTTCGTCGCGATCTTGACCTGGTCATAGAGCTGGAAGCATCCGATCGTACCGAGCAGCACGACGAGGAAGATCGCCGGGCGCATGAGCGGGAGGGTGATCTGGAAGAACTGGCGGATCGGGCCAGCCCCGTCGAGATTGGCCGCCTCGTAGATCGGGCCGGGGACGTCCTGGATCGCGGCGAGGAAGATCAACATCATCGTCGCGGCGGTCGCCCAGATGTTCATGAACATGATCGACGGCAACGCCGTCGCCTCGTCGCCCAGCCAATTGATGCGCACGTCGATGCCGACAAAGTTGAGGGCCGCGTTGATGAACCCGTCAGGGAGGAAAAGCCACATGAAGATGAGCGTCGTGACGACGCTCGACGCGACACATGGCAGGTACCACGCGATGCGGAAGAAGCGCCGGAACGGGATCTTCCGATCGAGGATCGCGGCCATCACCAGACCGATGAACGTTTGAGACGGGACCACGACCGCCGTGTAGGTCGCGACATTGCGGATGGCGTGAAGGAAGCTCTCGTCCTGGAAGGCCTTCTGATAGTTCTTGAGGCCGACGAAGACGGGATCAGAAAGCAGGTCGTAGTCCGTGAAGGAGAAATACACGGCGAGGACGATCGCGCCCGCAATGAAGACCAGGAGGAAGATGAGCCATGGCGCGATGAAGAGGTACGCGGTCAGCCACCGACGCCAGTAGCGGAAACGAGAGGGGCGGCGGACCGCCCCTCTCGCTAACACCGCCATGCGTTACTGCAGAAGTGGCTTGATCGTCGTCGCGAGCTTGTCGAGCGCGTCCTTGACGGTCGACTTGCCGAGCATGACCGACTCCAGCGCCTTGTTGATCTCGTCGTTCACCTTGCCCGTGTTCGCGCTGGCGTAGTTGAACGGCTTGCCGTACGGGGCGCCGTCGAAGATCGCCTTGGAGTTCGGGTTCGTGATCTGGCTCGCGAGCGCCTGCCGCGTCGGCAGCGCGAACCCGGCCTTCAGGACCTTCGCCTGGTTCTCGCTACCGGTGAGGTAGTTCGTGAGCGCCCAGGCGGCGTTCGGGTTCTTCGTCTTCGCGGAGATCGAGTACGACACCGTGAAGATCAGGTTCGACTTCGCGGCGGTGCCCTTCGGCATCTGCACGACGCCGTAGTTCACGGACTTGAAGTTGTTGTTGAGGTCCGCCGGGAGCCAGCCGCCCTCGAAGACCATCGCGGCCTTGCCCTTCTCGAACGCCTCGCCGGCCCAGCCCATGCCGAGCTCGGACGGAAGCTTGGAGACCTTGTCCTTGGACTCAAAGCCGGT
>VBFY01000085.1 GCA_005889405.1 Chloroflexota bacterium
CCCGCTCGTGGAGAAGAAGGAGCGGAAGTTGGCCCACTCGGAGAGATTGGTCTTGCCAAGGATGACCGCGCCGCCCGCGCGCAGCTTGGCCGCGACGGTCGAGTCCGTCGTCGCGGGTGTCCCGACGAGCGCGAACGATCCCGCTGACGTCTGCATCTTGTCGCCGGTGTCGATGTTGTCCTTGAGGAGAATCGGGATGCCATGCAGCGGTCCAAGCACCTGGCCGTGCCTACGGCGCGCGTCGGCACTCTGGGCCATGGCCAGCGCGTCCGGGTTCAGCTCGATGACCGAGTTCAGCCCGGGGCCCTTCTGGTCGATGTTCGCGATGCGGGTGAGGTAGAAGTTGGTGAGCTCGACGGCGCTCGTCGTGCCGTTGGCCATGGCGGCCGTGAGCTCCGCGACCGTTGCCTCGTTGAAGGTCGTCGGCGCCGCGAAGCGGCCCTGCGCCTCCGTGCTCGAGCGCTCGGCGGCTGCCGCGGTCGTGGATCCGGCGACGCCGACGAGGGTGGTGCTCGCGGCGGCTGCCGCGCCAAGGCGAAGAAGGTCGCGCCTGCTGATGCCGTCGTCGTGATCGTTCGCTGGTGGTGCGCCCATTCGGGGTCCGCCCTTCTTAGCCCGCCCTACCCACCGAAGCGCGCGTCAGCATACTGCGCACGGGCTTGACCCCGTTCCCGAACGCGGCGAGCGCGGCGGCGTGCGAGTTCGCCGTCGTCGCAACCGCTAGCCTTCGCGCGCCGTGCCAGACGACCACGATGACGCGCTCGAACGCCTCCTCCGACTCGTTCCGTACTTCCGCGACCTCGATCGCGTGAGCCTCGCGCGTCTCGCGGGCGCGCTCGAGCCGATCGACGTGAGGGCGGGCACCGAGATCACGCGCGAGGGCACCGAGGCGCACGAGCTCTACCTCGTCGAGCGCGGCGAGCTCTCCGCCGCGGTCCATTCGCCGGATGGTGCGGTCGAGGTCGGCCAGGTCAGCGCGCCGGGCACGTTCGGCGAGATGGGACTGCTCCTCTCGCGTCGCACCGCGACCGTGCAGGCGACGACGGACGCGCGCGTCTGGCGCCTCCCGCGCGAGCGCTTCGAGCAGCTGGTGCGCGAGCGCCCCGAGATCGGTCTTCGCGTCGCGACCTCGCTCGCGGACACGCTCGACCGCCGGCAGCGCGCGCTCGTCGGCGCGCCGCAGCTCGTGGAGGCGCGGCCGCTGGTGCTCGACGCGCGCCCGCGGCCGCGCGCGGTGCGTTCGCGTGTCGTCGGCGCGCTCGCCGCGGTCGCGGTCCCGCTCGCGCTGTGGTGGATCCCGCCGCCCGCCGGCCTCGGCGCGAACGGCTGGCACATCTTCGCGGTCCTCATCGGTGCCGGCGTCGCGTGGCTGCTCGAGCCGATCCCCGATTTCGCTGTCGCACTCGCGATGGCCGGCGCGTGGGGCGTGCTCGGCCTCGCGTCGGTCGCGCAGGCGTTCTCCGGATTCACGTCGTCGTCGTGGGTGCTCTCGCTCGGCGCGCTCGCGCTCGCGGCGGCGATGGTGCGCTCCGGCCTGCTCTTCCGCGCCGCGCTCCTGCTGCTCCGCGCGTTCCCCGCGACCCACACCGGGCAGCTGCTCGCGCTCCTGTTCGGCGGCGTCCTGCTCACGCCGCTCGTGCCGCAGTCCGTCGCGCGCGTCGCCGCGATCGCGCCGCTCGCGCACGAGCTCTCGAACGCGCTCGGCTACGCGCCGCGCAGCAAGGGCAGCGCGTCGCTCGCGTTCGCGGGGCTCATCGGCTACTGGTACTTCTCGAGCGTGTTCCTCACCGGCCTCGCGACGAACTTCTTCGTCGTCGGTCTGCTCTCGGCCGACGATCAGCGCCGCTTCGGTTGGCTCGGCTGGCTCGCGGCCGCCGCGCCGGTCGGTATCGCGTGCCTCGTCGGCGCGCTCGTCGTGCTCCTGGTCATGCTCCGTCCGGAAACACGCGCCGAAGTGTCCGCGGTGACGGTCCGCCGGCAGGCGCGCATCCTCGGGCCGCTGTCACGTCAGGAGCGCGTCGTGATACTGGGGCTCGCGGTGCTCGTCATCGGCCTGGCGGTGCAGCCGCTGCTGCAGATCGATGCCGCATGGCTCGCGATCGCGGCACTCGTCATCGTCACGGCGGGCGTCATCGACCGCGAGCGCTTCCGCTCATCGCTCGACTGGGGCTTCCTGATCTTCCTCGGCGTGCTGCTTGGCTCCGGCGCGGTGCTGCAGAGCGGGGGCGTCGACAAGTGGATCTCGACGTTGCTGCTCGAGGCGACCGCGGCGCTGCGCTCGCCGGGTCTGCTGGTCATCGCGTTCGCGGTGCTGGTGATGCTCAGCCGGATCGTGCTGCCGAGCCGCCCCGCGATGGTGCTCCTCAGCCTCGCGCTCGTTCCGGCCGCGCCGTCGCTTGGGATCTCGGCGTGGGTCGCCGGGTTCGTAGTGCTCATCGCGGCGAACGTGTGGGTGCTGCCGTATCAGGGGCTGGAGTACCTCATCGCGCGCGACGCGACGCGGGGCGAGGCCTTCGACGATCGGCAGGGGACACAGGTCGGCGCGGCGCTCACCGCGATCCGGCTGGTGGCAATCGCGCTGGCCGTCCCCTTCTGGCAGGCGATGGGTCTCATTGGCGGCTAGATGCCGCCAGCGAGCGCGACCGCGTAGCTAGAAGGCGAGGGCGAGAAAGACGGCGACCTGCTGTTCCACGATGGCAGCCACGCCCACCACGACGAACGCGATCACGGCCACGCGCATGAGACGCTGGACGGCTTCGTCCTTCTGGAGCACTGCGACCTTGACGTTTACCCGCGGTGACTTCTTCATGTGCGCATTAACGCGCGACGCGGAGGCAAAACGTCTCCCTCAAATGGGGGGAACAGGGCGCTGCGGTCCTAGGACACTCGGCTACGCGGTGGGTCTCGTCGCTGCGCTGGATCGCTGCTACGAGTAGCGGCCGAGGACCGTCGAGACCTGCATCGCCAGGAGGACGGCCGCGCCGACGATCGCGAACCCGATCAACGCGACACCCATCACGAGCTGGACGAGCTCGTCGCTCTCTTTGCGTTTCTGTGATTCATCCACATGCCCATTAACGCGCACTCAAACGGCGATGGGTCTCCCTCATGTGGGGGGAGCGCGGCGTGGCGTTAGTCGGGCGGGGAAGACCGATGCCGAACTGACGCCCGCGGTTCGCGTCGTTAGCTGGAGACGCTCGCGACCGCGCGGTCGGCGAGCTCGTCCGCGACCGCGGTGGGGGTGAGGCGTCCACGCGGGCGATACCACTCGTACGTCCAGTTACACATGCCGATGATCGCGAGCGCGGCGATCTTGGCGTCCGTCACTGACAGCTCGCGGCGTTTGATGCCCTCGGCGATCACGTCTTCGAACAGCCGGCGCATCGCGCGGCGCCGCGCGCGGACGCGCGCGAGCTCCGGCGCGGGCAGCGAGCGCCACTCGCGCAGGTAGATGCCGACGGCGTCGAGGTTGGCGGTGACCGACATGACGTACACGCGCACCATGTCGCGCAGGCGATCGGTCGCGGCGCCGTTCCGCGTGGCGATCGTTTCGAGCTCGTCGATCGTTCCCGCCAGCGAGCCCTCGAACAGCCGCGCGAGCAGCTGCTCCTTCGACTTGATGTAGTGGTAGAGGCTGCCCTTGAGCAGGCCGACCGCCTCCGCGATGTCCTGGACGCTCGTGCCGTGGTAGCCCTTCTCGCGGAAGATCCGGGCCGCGGCGGTCAGGATCTCACCCTCGCGGGTGGAGTCGCGACCGTTCCGCGCGCTGCGGGAAGCCGGAGCGGCGCGCGAGCTGATGGTCATGGGCGTCCCTCGGGCGGCGTCACTTCCGGGCCGGGGTCCGGTCGCGCTCGTACTCGGCGATGCGCGCGAACACGCCGCCGTCGCCGGCGCCGATCTCCTTGGTGTTGCGCTGCGCGACGAGCTTCGCGCGCCGCGCCGCGCGCGCGAAGAGCGGGGTGCGCTCCGGCACCAGCTTCGCCTGCTCGCCGAGCGCGCGCGCGACGTGAATGTGCGCGAGCGTCTCGGTGATGCGCTCGGCGTGCAGCATGAACGGCAGGGTCTCCTCGTCGCTCGGCTGGCGACCGCCGCGCAGCAGCGACACGCCGCCCGTGCGGGCGAGACCGGTGGTGAGGCCGCGCAGCGTCCAGAGCAGCGACGACCGCGCCGACGCGAAGTCGCGTCCAGCGTCGCCGTCGAACTTCGCACCCGCGAGCGTCGCACTCGGCCCGCCCGAGAGCAGGCTCTGCGGTCTCCGCAGCAGCGAGCGCATGAGGTCGCGCACCGCCATGAGCGACTGGATCTGCGAGGTGCCCTCGTAGATCGGGGTGATGAGCGCGTCACGCATGTGGCGCTCGACGTCGTACTCGGTCACGACGCCGTAGCCGCCGAAGATCTGCAGCGCACGGCGGCAGGTGTGCACCGCCTCCTCCGAGCCGTACCACTTCACCAGCGGCGTGAGCTCGCGCAGCCGCCACGCGGTGCGTTCGTCGGCGCCGTGCATGACCGCGTCCTGCAGCGCCGCGGCCTCGACCACCAGCGCGCGACAACCGGCGACCGTCGTCTCCATCTCCATGAGCATCTCGGCGATCATCGGGTGCTCGCGGATCGGCTTGTCCATCTGAACGCGCCGCGCGGCGTAGTCCTGCGCCGCGGCGAGCGCGGCCTGCGCGATGCCGAGGCCCTGGATGCCGACGCCGATGCGCGACTCGTTCATGAAACGCGTGATGCCGCGCCAGCCCTCGCCGATCTTCCCGAGTGGCACCGCGCGCGTGCCCTCGAACACGAGCGAGCACGTGGGGGAGCCGCGGATCGTGAACTTGTGCTCCGCGCGCTCGACGTTGTAGTTCTCGCGCGCGCCGGCGCTCTCGCGCGCGGGCCGTGACGGGTCCGCGGCGTCGTCGATCCAGTGATCGGCGACGAAAAGCGCCAGCCCCTCGAGTCCCTTCGACCCGGGGATCGCGCGCGCGAGGACGACCACGAAGTCGCCGTTGCCCGCGCTGATGAACTGCTTGCGCCCGTCGAGGAACCAGCAGCCGTCGCGGAGCGTCGCCGTCGTCGAGAGGTTGCCGACGTCCGAGCCGGCCTCGGGCTCCGTCATCGCGACCGCGCCGCTGATCTCGCCGCGCGCCAGCGCCGGGAGGTAGCGCTGCTTCTGCTCGTCGTCGCCGTCGCGGTAGATCATCGCCGCCGGCGCGGTGTACGCGATGCCGTTCTGGATCATCGTGCTCGCGCACGCGCGCGCGAGCATCTCGATCACGAACGCGGTGACGGTGAAGGGCAGCCCGCTGCCGCCGTACTCCTTCGGGAACGAGAGTCCGACCAGACCGAGCTCGGCGAGCCCCTTGATGTTCTGCCGCAGCGGCTCGCTGAGCGAGACCCTGCCGTTGTCGCGGATCACGCCGAGCTCGTCGACCTCACGCGCCCTCTTGGCGACCTCGCTGCCAATGTATTCACCGGCAACGGATAAGACCTCGCGCCAGGTGGACACGGTGTCGGCGACGTTCGCGTCCGGGCCCTCGCTGAGCGGGACGATCTCGTCCCAGCGCACGACGCGATCGAAGGTCGTGACGAGATCGGGATTGTCCAGGAAGTAGTTAGCCATAGAAGCGCCTCCCCTTCGCCAGTGACGCGGCCGGCTGGTAGCGCTCGCCGTGGCGTTCGGCGAGGCGTCTCAGGTCATCGCGCAGGACGGCACCCTCGGTGTCGGCCCAGCGGAACGGACCACCGAGGAACGGCGGGAAACCGACGCCCATGACCGCGCCGAGGTCGCCCTCGGCCGGCGAGCGCAGCACGCCCTCGTCGAGGCACCGCGCGGCCTCGTTGGTGAAGAGGAGCGTGAGGCGCCGCGCTGACTCCGCGCCGTGCCACTGCGCGCCGGGTGTCATCCCGATGAGCGCGTAGACGTCGGCGTTCGGCGTGCGTTTCTTGCCTTCGTAGCGGTAGAAGCCGCGCCCATTGCGCTTGCCCTGCATGCCCGCGTCGGTGAGGCGCTGGACCGCGCTCGGCGCGTTGGTGATCCCGCGCGCGGCGGCGACGGTCTCGCCGACGTGACGCGCGACGACCAGGCCGACCTCGTCGGTGAGCGCGAGCGGCCCGATCGGCCAGCCGAACGCGACCATCGCGCGGTCGATGTCCTCGATGCGCGCGCCCTCCTCGAGCATCGACATGGCCTCGGCGAGCATGAAGCCGAGCACGCGCGTGGTGTAGAAGCCGGGCGTGTCGCGCACGACGATCGCGGTCTTGCCCATCGCCTGCGCCTCGGCGACGACGCGCGCGAGCGCACGGGGATCGGCCTTCTCCGGCCGCACCACCTCGACGAGCGGCATGCGGTGCACCGGCGAGAAGAAGTGCATGCCGACGATGCGCTCGGGATGCATCGCGTTCCGCGCGATCTCGGCGATCGGCAGCGCCGAGGTGTTCGTAGCGATGACCGCGTCCTCGCGCATGGCGTCCTCGAGCTCCTTGATCACGTTGCGCTTCACCGCGATGTCCTCGAAGACCGCTTCGATGACGAGGTCGGCGCGGCGGAAGCCGGAGTAGTCGGTCGCCCCGGTGACCCGCGAGATCACCCGCGCGCTCTCGCGGCGCTCGATGACGCGCTTGCGCGCCGCGTCGGTCGTGAGCTTCCGCACCGCGTCGAGCCCGCGCGCGACGGCGGCGGTGTCGACGTCGCGCAGGCGGACCGTCGCCCCGCCCATCGCCGCGGACTGCGCGATGCCGGACCCCATGAGGCCCGCGCCGACGATCGCGATGTCGTTCGGCGCCTCGCCGCGCGGCAGACCCTCGTACGCGGCGCGCCGCTGCGCGAGCCCGAGGAGGAACAGCGCGATGAGGTTGCGCGAGACGTCGCTCGTCGCGAGCTCGCCGAAGAGACGCGCCTCGGCCTCGAGGCCCGCCTCCATGCCGCTGCCCAGCCCGATCGCGATCGCCTCGAGCGCCTTGAGCGGCGCGGGGTAGTGGCCCTTCGTCTCGGCGAGCACGCCCGCGCGCGCCCGTCGCAGCGCGAACGCGCGCGCCGGCGCGAGCCAGGTCGCCGCGCGCTCGACCAGCGACGCACCGCCCTGCACCTTCCGCTTCTCGCCGCGACGTGCGCGATCGATCGCGGCGCGCTCCAGCGCGGCGGGATGCACGACCTCGTCGACGAGACCGGCGCGCAGGGCGCGGCGCGCGTTGCTGCGGCGCGCGTTCAGGATCTGATCGAGCGCGCGCGGCAGACCGACCAGGCGCGGCAGCCGCTGTGTGCCGCCGGCCGCGGGCAGCAGACCGAGCGAGGTCTCCGGGAGACCGACGCGCACGCTCGGCGCGTCGGCCGCGATGCGCCAGTCACATGCGAGCGCGAGCTCGTAGCCACCACCGAGCGCGCTGCCGTTGATCGCCGCGACGGTGGGGAAGGGGAGCGCTGCGAGATCGTTGAAGATGCGCTGGATCTCGCGACTGGCCTGGCTGATCTCCGCGGCGGACGGCCAGTTCGACAGCATCGTGAGGTCCGCGCCGGCCACGAACTGGTCCGGCTTCGCGCTGACGATCACGAGACCGCGCGGCCGCGCCTCGCGCGCGTCGGCGATCGCGCGTCCGAGCGCCGCGATGAGCGGCGGGTCGATGGCGTTCACGTTGTCGGTCGGGCGGTCGACGACGATGCGCGCGATCTCCCCGTCTTCGAAGCGCGCTCCGGCGGGCGCGATGGACGCGATGTCGACCGCGGGCGGGGTGATGCGCGTCGTTACGTCCGCGGTACTGGTCACGCGAGGAGCTCGAGCACGATCGCGGCGCCGTTGCCCCCCGCCGCGCACGCGCTCGCGAGACCGAACTGCACTCCGCGGCGACGCATCTCGTTCGCGAGCGTCGTGACGAGCCGCGCGCCGGTCGCGCCGAAGGGATGCCCGAGCGCGATCGAGCCGCCCATGACGTTCACGATGTCCTCGTCGACGCGGCCCGCGCCGTTCTTTTCGAGCACACAGAAGGTCGAGAGGACCTGCGCGGCGAACGCCTCGTGCATCTCGATGAGGCTGATGTCGGAGAGCGTGAGCCCGGCGCGCTTCAGCGCCAGCGGGATCGCGTACGCCGGCGCGATGAGCAATTGGTCCGCCGGATCGACGGCGGCGTAGGCGTACGAGCGGATCGCGACGAGGCCGGTGCGGCCCTCGGCGCGCGCGCGCGCCTCCGACATGAGCAGCACCGTCGCCGCGCCGTCGGTGAGCGGGCTCGCGTTGCCCGCGGTGATCGTGCCGTGCGCGCGGTCGAAGACCGGTCGCAGGGTGGCGAGCTTCTCGAGCGTCGTGTCGCGCCGGATGTGCCCGTCCTGCGTGACCGAATGACCGTTCCGGTAGAGGGGCGCGACCTCCAGCGTGAGGCGGCCGTCCTCCCAGCCGCGCGCGGCGCCACTGTGACTGCGCAGCGCCCAGCGGTCCTGCGCGTCGCGCGGGATGGCGTTGATCGAGGCCATCGATTCGGCCGACTGGCCCATCGTGAGACCGGTGCTCGTCTCCTTGATGCCCGGCGCGACCGGCGCGAGGTCCGCGAGCCGCACGTCGGCGAAGCTCTGCGCCTTCTGCGGCAGCGTCTTCGCCTGCGACGCGCGCACGAGCGCGCGCGCGAGTTTCGGCGTGTACGTGATCGGGACGTTCGAGAGGCTCTCGGCGCCACCCGCGAGCGCGGACGTCGCGGTGCCGACCGCGATGTGATCGGCCGCGGTCGTGATCGCGACGCACGCGGACGCGCAGGCCATGCCCACGCTCGCGGCGTAGATGTTCGTCGGCAACCCCAGAGCGAGGACGATCTCACGCGCGAGGTTGTGGTACGCGACCGGACGCGACACGTTGCCGTACACGACCTCGTCGACGTCGCGCGCCGCCGTTTCCGTGCGGGCCAGTGTCTCTGCGGTCGCAACTTTCGCGAGGTCGAGGACGTCGAGGTCGGCGAAGTCAGTGCCCGCTTTTACGAATGGAGTTCGCCAACCGCCGACGACGACCGCCCGCTGCATGCCCGCCATCCCGCTCGTGGAACTCGCCATCGCGGTCATGGTACTCTCCCAAACGAACGTTTGGTAGGGACTTTGTCACGTACTCTCCTCGCTTGACGGTGCGTTACACGGGCATGCGTGGGGAGGCGGTTTTCGCGCTCGACACCGAGCGGGCAGCGCTGCGCCTCCGGCTCGCCGCCGCCGCGCTTGCCACCACCCTCGTCCTGCTGGCGGGAGAGCGCGCGACCGCGCTCGCCGCGGCGACCATCCCGATCTACCTCGCCGGGGCGGTCGTCCTCCGCTACGGGCGGATGGGGCGGCTGCCGGTGGCCCGTTCCCTGGTCGGGAGCGCGCTCGACGTCGTCACGGCGACCGCGATCGTCTTCTCGCTCCCACTGGACTCGCCCACCTGGATCCTGTACGGCTTCGCCATCGCGAACACGGCGCTCTGGCGGGGGCCCCTCGGCGTCTTCGGCGCCACGGCGGCGTCGATCCTCGCCTACGACCTCACCCTGGGCCTCCGGACCGGCGAGGCGCCGGTCTCGGCGCTCTGGGTGGTCCAGGCGCTCATCGCGGTCGGCCTCATCAGCGCCGAGCTCGTCTACAGCGCGGTGCGCGCGACCGCGGACCGCGAGCGGATGCGCCGCCACGGCCACGCCCTCCGGGCGTTCGCCGAGGCCAAGGGCACGCAGGCGCTCCTCGACACGCTGCGCTCGCAGATCCTCGCGCTCGGCGCGGTCCACGTGCGGGTCGGCACCGACCAGGTGGCGCTCCAGGAATCGCTCGCCGGCCGACCCGGCTTCGTCGAGCGCCTGCCCACGGGCCAACCGCGCTTCGTGGCCGTCGTCCTGCCGCCCGCCATCCCCAACGCGCCCGAGATCGAGACCAGTGCGCGAGACCTGATCCTCGACGTCGCGCCGCTCGTGTCGTCGAGCGAGCGCGCGGACCACGCGGAACGGCTCCGCGACGCGGCGGCGCACGCGCTGGATGCGCTGGCCGAGACCCCGCGCGAGGCGACGGAGGCCGGCACGCTCGCATCGCTCACCGTCGCGGCCGCCGCGGTCGCGGGCCGCGCCGCGATCGTCCGTCTCGCCGACGGCGTGGTGATGACCGGCGATCTTCCGAACGACGCCGCGGTCGAGCTCGCTCGTGGCGGTGGCGCCGCGGCGCTGCTGGTGGGCGGCGGCTCGCACTGGTCGCGCCCGGTTCTCGCGAAGCTCGACGCCAGGTCCGCGATCGTCGTGACCGCAGGGCAGGGGCGCGGCCTCATCGCGCTTTCGAGCGACCGCGTGCTCTCGGAGCAGGAGTTCGCGCTCGTCCAGCGTCTCGCGCACGTCGCCGGCGCCATCGCCGACCTGGTGCGTGACCGCGATCGGCAGCGCGGCGACGCGCAGCAGCTGCGCGCGGAGTCGGAGCGTCTCGGTGTGATGCTGCAGGCGCGCGAGGACTCGGTCGCGATGGCGGCGCACGAGCTCCGCAACCCGCTCACCTCGGTGCATGGCTACGCGACGCTCATCTCGCGCAACCTCGGCGCCGTGCAGGATCAGCTCACGCGCCTCGATCGCATCATCTCCGACCTCCTCGGCCGCACCGCGCTCGAGAAGGACGTCGCCGACGTCGTGAAGATCGCGACCGAGGCGGTCGGCCGGCTGCGCGCGCTCACCGGCCGCGACGCGTGGCTCATCAAGCCGGACCAGCCCGCGCTCGCGCGCATCGACCCGGTGCGTCTCGCCCAGGTGCTCGACAACCTGCTGCGCAACGCCGCGAAGTACTCACCGGAGACCGGCGCGATCACGCTGCAGGTCATCCCCGGCGACGAAGAGGTGCGGTTCGTCGTGCAGGACGAGGGCTCAGGTATCGCGCCCGACGAGATCGAGCACGTCTTCGAGCGCGGCTTCCGCTCGCCGCGTCTCGCGGAGACGACGCAGGGCGAAGGTCTCGGTCTCGCGGTGTGCCGTCAGA
>VBFY01000013.1 GCA_005889405.1 Chloroflexota bacterium
ACATCGACATCCCGGGCTACCTCGAGCTGATGGCGAAGGGCCAGCACGTCGAAGCGGCGCGCCTCGTGAAGGAGGTGCTGCCGTTCCCCTACATGCTCGGACTCGTCTGTCCCAAGCCGTGCCAGGAGGTGTGCCGCCGCGGGCTGGTCGAGGAGGAGATCGCGATCTGCCAGTGCCACGGCTACACCGGCGAGCTCGTGATGGAGATGGACGTCGCCCCGACGCCGTTCCCGCAGAAGGTCGCGAGCGGCAAGCGCGTCGCGGTCGTAGGCGCCGGACCGGCCGGCATGACCGCCGCGTATTACGTCGCGCTCGACGGTCACGCGGTGACGGTGTTCGACATGATGGACAAGCAGGGCGGCATCTGCCGCTACGGCATTCCGGAGTACCGCCTCCCGAAGGTGAAGCTCGACAAAGAGCTGAACTCGCTCTGGCAGCTGCGCGACACGGAGTTCAAGGGCGGCATGAAGCTCGGCCGCGACTTCACCGTGGATCAGCTCCTCGCGCAGGGGTACGACGCGGTGTTCCTCGGCATCGGCGCGTGGAGCAGTAACGCGCTGCGTATCCCGGGCGAGGACCTGCCGGGCGTGATCGAGGCGATCAACTACCTCCGCCAGAACGCCGAAGGCGATCCCGTTCCGGTGGGGAAGGGCAATCGCGTCGTCGTCATCGGCGGCGGGTTCACGACCTTCGACTGCGCGCGCACGTCGCGACGTCTCGGCGCCGAGGTCACCGTTGTCTACCGGCGCTCGCGCAAAGAGATGGGCGCGCACTACAGCGAGGTCGACGACGCCGAGCACGAGGGCATCAAGCTCGACTTCTACGCCGCGCCCGTGAAGATCATCGAGAAGAACGGCCGCGTCGGCGGTGTCGAATTCCAGCGCATGGCGCTCGGCGAGCCGGATGCGTCGGGCCGGCGTCGCCCCGTGCCCGTCGAGGGGGCGAACTACACGATCGAGTGCGACACCGTCATCCCGGCGATCGGCCAGATCCCGGTACTCGACTGGATAGAGCGCGATACCGGCGTTCGCAGGAGCAAGCGCGAGACGATCATCACGAACGGCGCGCTGATGACCGATCGCCCCGGTGTCTTCGCCGGTGGTGACGCGCAGATGGGCACGCGGACCGTCATCGAGTGCGTCGCGCAGGGCAAGCTCGCGGCGAAGGCCATCGATCGCTACCTGGCCGGCGACGACATGGCCCGTGTCGCGGAGGACATCGCCGAGGAAGAGCGCGTGCCCGAGCTCATCGACATCGTGCCGTACAAGCCCGAGGAGCCGCAGGTGCGCATGCCGATGCTGCCGTTCCCCGACCGCGTGCAGTCCTTCCAGGTGATCGAGAACGGCTACACCAAGGACCTCGCCGAGAAGGAAGCCGCGCGCTGCCTCCAGTGCGTGTGCCCCGATGTTGGACGGTGCCACCTGCAGCGGCTATCGGTCGAGCACGGCCTCACCGACAACCGCTTCCACCGCGCGGAGCCGATCGACTACCACGACTACGAGTACGACTTCAGCCACGACTTCATCCTTCGTGACCTGAACAAGTGCATCAACTGCACGCAGTGCGTGCGCATCTGTCGCGACGTGATCGGCGCGAACTGCTACGGCCTCATGGGCGGCGGCTACGACTCGATCGTGACGACGCCGTGGAACGTCTCGCTGTCGTACACCGACTGCGTCTCGTGCGGCGCGTGCGCCGAGACGTGCCCGACCGGCGCGCTCATGATGCGCGAGCGCGATCTCCAGACCTACGAGCTCGACATCGTGCGCTGCATCTACTGCGGCGACTGCGTCGAGGTCTGCCCGCACGGCGCACTCGGCGAAACGCCGAACTTCGAGCTCGCGACGTACAAGCGGTTCGGCGTGACCGTTCTCGCGAAGGAAGAGCTCGCCGTGGCGCGGACGTGGAAGCCGTCCGAGCAGGTCCCGACCAACGGCGATGGAAAGGGCGGCGTGCGTCCGCCCGAGATCCGCCCGCCGGCTCCGCCGCGCTGGGGCGCCTGACGCTCCGCGACCGACTCGTCGCGCGCATCCGCGGGCGCGGGCCGATCACCTTCGCGGAGTACATGGAAGCGGCCCTCTTCGATCCACAGGACGGCTACTACACGTCGCGCGTCGCCCTGGGGTTCGAAGGCGACTACCTCACGGCGTCTGATCTCGGGCCGCACTTCGCGCGCGCGCTCGCGAAGGCGTTCGTCGATCTCTGGACGCAGCTGGGCAAGCCCGCGGCCTGGGATCTCGTGGAGGCCGGCGCCGGCCGGGGCGTGTTCCTGCGCGACGTGCTCGGAGCGCTCGAGCGGGAGCGGCCCGAGGCGGCGAGGGGCGCGCGACCCACGATCGTCGAGGTCTCACCCCGGTTGCGGGAGCAGCAGTCCGCCGCGCTCGCGGGTCGCGATCTGCGGTGGGCGTCGGACGCGAGGGCCCTCGCGCCGGTGCAGGGCGTCATCTTCGCGAACGAGGTCCTCGACGCGTTCCCGGTGCACGTGCTCGTGCGGACGGCCGACGGCGTGCGCGAGGTGTTCGTCGAGGAGCGCGGCGGCGTGCTCGCCGAGACGCTCCGCGCGCCCAGCCAATCCGATCTCGGTTGGCGCGTACCCGAACGGCTCCCGCAGGGCGGCCGGTGGGAGGTGAGCCCCGCGGCGGAGGGTTGGGTCGCGAGCCTCGGACCCGCGCTCACCAGCGGCTACGTCGTGTTCGTCGACTACGGCGGCGACGAGAACGAGCTGCTCACACGGCTGGGCGCCGGGACGCTCCGCGGTTTCTCGCGCCACCGGCTCATCAGCGATCCATACGGCGAACCGGGCGCGCACGACCTCACCGCGAGCGTCAACTTCACCGCGATCCGTCGTGCCGCCGAGGGCGCGGGCTTCGTGTTCGCGGGACGCGCGACGCAGCGTGACGCACTCATCGCGCTTGGCATCCGCGAAGCCACCGCGCGCGCCGAGACGCCGATCGAACAGCTGCGCGCGCTCGGTCGCCGTTCCGCGATCGACACGCTGCTAGACCCGAACGGCTTCGGCGCGTTCGAATTCGTGTGCTTCGCGAAAGACGCGCCGACCGACGGGCTGCGCATGTTCGCGGGAGCGCGCTCCGACGCTACGGGTTCTGGTTCGCGTCGATAAGGAGCGTCGCGAACGAAGACATCGGCGCTTCCTGCGTTCCGTATAGCACGACGATGAACGTGCGGTGCTGCCACATGCTCACCTTGGGGGTCGTCGTGCCGTAGAAGAGCACGCGTCGGCCGGAAAGCGTCTGCTCCTTCGCGACCGTCGTCGTAAAACCCTTGCCCACGCTGTCGAGGACGCCAGGAAGCGCGGCATAGGACGGCTGCATCGCCATCACGAGTACGAACATGTCGACCGGGTCGCCGCCCTTCGTGAGCAGGCGTAGCGCGAATCCGCTCGCGTACTGCGACAGCTCCGGCTTGTTGAAGGCATCGCGGACGATGCGGTCCGCTTCGGGCGGAGGTGTGACCCACTCGTAACCCTGGATCGTCTTGAAGTAAGAGTCCGCGAGGGCGACGGTCGGCTCCGGTGACGGCGTCGGGCTCGGTGACGGCGTGGGGCTCGGAGTTGGCGTCGGCGTCGCGGTAGGCGCGGTCGCCACCTGCGGTGGAGATCCGCAGCTGACCGCGAACGCGAGCAGGACCGCGACGAATGCTCGAGACATGGGGGCATTCAAGCACTGCTGCGGTGCGGTAACAATGACTGAGCGGTATCCTGACGTGTAACGGGCTCTTAGCTCAGCTGGTTAGAGCGCAGCGTTGACATCGCTGAGGTCGGGCGTTCGAGCCGCCCAGAGCCCACAGGCAGCTCTCAACTCGGCGTAGATGTCAGGGCGTCGTAGCAGTCGCGGCACAGGACTTTCTTGCGCCACTGCGGTCCGACGCGAGCCCACTCTTCATCACTGACGCGGAACAGGTCGCATGCCTTTTGACATCTCGCGCAAGCGTTGAACGGCATCTCGCACCTTAGCTGGTTGGCCCACTCGCTCCGAACCGGCGCCAGGAGCGCTCGGGCACGAGCCTCGAAGGTTCTCCCCAGCTTCTGGGCCTCCGATCCCGACCGTACGTCAATGACGCATGGGTTGGTGAACTCGTTGGGCGCGGCATAGATCACCCAGTCGCCCATCCTCACATACTCGGCCTCGACCCACGTCGCTCGGTCAATCTCCTGGCGCGACAGGCCCGCCGTTTTCAGGTCCGCCCGCGTGGGCGCCGGTCGGGTCACCAGCAGACCCGCGCCGAGACGCCAATCGCCGGCGAAGTGGAGCGCACGATGTCCAGGGCAGTTGCTGTCGAAACGTCGTAGCTCAGTGGGAACGAGGACCTTCACCATGCGGTCCATGTGCCTCATCACGAGAGCGCGGGTGACCGCGCTGGGACGGCCCCTCGGCCGCGCCTTTCTCAGACGACTCATAGGTCGGGGACGGGTCACCGCACGGCCGCCGTGAAGGTCTTTACCTGCATGACTCCGGAATCTAGGAATCGACCGCCCCTTGCGGTCATGGGTAGAAGGTATGGCTATCCCGAGCGCGTAGCCTACGCACACTTCGCGGTGTGATCCGTTTTCTCGCGGTCGTACTGGCTTTCACACTCACCGCCGGCTGCAGCTACATCCAGATGCAGCCCAAGAGCGGTGGTCAGGCGACGCCATACGCACCGCGCTTGCCCTAGGCGCTATCTCTTCGCAGCCGACGTTCCTTTTGGCGTCGTCGGGCGGACGGCGGTCGCGAACGATGAAGCGGTCGTCAGTTCTGCTGGTGCCGTCCCCCGCCGCAGCGGCGATCCGAAGCGGATGAGGTTCCCGTCGGGATCCTTGTGCGAACCCTCACGTTTGCCGTAATCAAAGTCCTCGGGCTCGACAAGTTCGACACCTGCGCCTCTCCACTCCTCGGCGAGCGCGTCCGCGTCATCCACGTGCATGTAGATCGATCCGCGGCCCACGCGCTCGGCATCGACGCCTGGTCCCGCGAGATGGATCGTCAGATCGTTGCGATGAGCGAACGCGTATCCCGCGTCATGATGCGAGGTACTAAAGCCCAACTTCTCATAGTGGGCGACCGAGCGTGCAACGTCTGAGACCACGAAGATCGGCTCGACGCTGACCACACCTCGCACACCCAAATCATAGGATTCGAGGCCCATCTCCGTCCCCGAATTTGCCCTAACCCTTCGTCGCGGACTTGCCCTTCGTCTTCCCGCGGCTCGCCCTTGCGGCCGGCGCCGCCGCGACGCGCGCGCTGCGCTTCGTGGCGTGCTCTTTCACCCCGTTGAGCAGCTCCTGTACATCGAACGGCTTTCGAAGCGCCATCCTGGCGCCGAGCTCGCGGAGCTGCGGCCGCAGCGTGTCCATGTCCTCGGTCGCGGACACGACGATGACCGGGGGCTGACGGTCCGGCTCCATCTCCGCGCGATGGCGGAGGAACTGGATGCCGTCGGCGCCGGGTAGGAAGAGATCGAGTAAGACGAGGTCGACCGCCGCGTCGCTCTCCAGGATGCGCAGCCCTTCCTCGGCGTCGGGCGCCAGCGTGACCTCGTAACCGTTGCTGCGGAGGATCGTCTCGATCAGCCGGCTGGTGTTCTCGTTGTCCTCGACGACCAGGATGTTCTGCTTCTGGGTGCTTTCCATCGGGCCAGTCTGAAAGATTGGTCAAGCGCGCGTCGAATGGCCGGCTCAGGCCGGTCGGGAGAGCTGCTTCTCGGGATCCTCGTTCACCATCAGGCCGTGCCCGCCGTCGACCGGATCGACAAGCTGCCAGCCGTCCAGCTCGAGCTCCAAGAGCCATTCCGCGAAGTCGCGCAGCATGAGCGACGCCTCCGTCAGGGTCTCGGCCTCGTCGGCGACCCACTTCACGCACAGGCTCTCGAGCCGTGCCTCAAAGTCCTCCTCGCCCAGCTCGCCGGCGATGTCCGCCGCCTCGCGCGGCGTCAGCAGCCGCGGCTTCCCGTTGTCTTCGGCCCGCATTTCCTCACCTCCGACGCGCTCGTCGGAGCGCGATGGAGACATCGGCGGCGCCTTGAGCGTTCATTACACCTTCACCTGCGGATGCTTTACTGGGGCGAGCAGCTGTCCACGCGAGGAGGGAATGGATGTCCATCAGGGTGGCCCAGGGGCGGTCCCCGGCGGGACCGGCCATCGGTTTCGGCGTCGTCGGCATCGCCGCGTTGCTCGTGCTCATCATCGCGATCTTCGGGTCGTTCACGCAGGTCGGGGTCGGCGAGGTCGGCATCGTGAAGCACTTCGGTGCGATCGACACCGACCACCCGGACGTCTTCGACCCGGGCATCCACACAAAAGTCCCGTTCCGTGACGACGTGGTCATCTTCGACACACGCATCCAGAAGGAGCAGGTCGATTCCAGCGCCGCGTCGAAGGATGGCGTCACCATCCACTCGACGATCACGATCAACTTTCACATCGAGGCCGCCAAGGCGCCGCTCATCCTTCAGAACATCGGCGCGAACTACAAAGAGCGCATCATCGACCAGCAGATCCAGCAGGCCTTCAAGGACGTGACCGCCCAGTACGCCGGTCTCGAGCTGATCCAGAAGCGTGAGGAAGTCGCCCTCAAGGCGAAAAGCGTCCTGAAGGACAAGCTCACGCCCTACTACATCGTTGTGGACGAGTTCACGATCCCGAACTACGAGTTCCCGAAGGAGTTCAACGACGCGATCCTCGCGACGCAGGTCGCGAACCAGCAGAACCTGCAGGCCAAGCAGCTCCAGGACAAGGCGCGCACCGAGGCCGAGACCGCGCTGATCGTCGCGCAGGGTCTCGCGAACGCTCAGAAGGCGCAGGCGACGACGCTGACCCCGGAGTACCTGCAGCTCCAGGCGATCAACAAGTGGAACGGCCAGCTGCCCCAGTACCTCACGCCCAACACGCCCCTGCCGTTCATCGGCACGACCCCGACGGCCCCGGCGAGGTAGCCGTGGCCGCTCTCGAGATCGTGATGGTCGCGGCCGCCGTGCTGCTGCTTATCACGCTGTTCATGTACCTCTGGCAGCGCCTGGGGCTGATGGGCGCGGACCACGCCCACCGGTCACCCCCGCACAAGCACCTGGATATCCCGCCGCACGACCACGACCGCCTGGGGCCCTAGCGATCGCGGCACGCGCTCTGCTGCCACCCTCCCGGCATGGAGCGCCTGGACGTTGGCGACGAGATCGCGGTCGACGAAGCCTGCGCGCGCTGCGCGACCCCTCTGGTGGCGCCGGCCAGCGTCGTCCGGCAGGACGGCGAGCTCTTCTGCTGCGCGAGCTGCGCCAGGGCTGCCGGGGGCAGAGTCGGGCTCGTCGGCCGAGGCTGCGCTCACTGCGGCGCCCCGATCGTCGACCGCGCCACCGCCGTCACATCCGACTCGCGCTTGTTCTGCTGCGCCAACTGCGCCGTCGCGCCGCGCGACGTCGAGCCGCCGATCCGGTAACGCCGCTGCAACGCCGGCTCGGCGTTTCTTGCCCCACTAGTACTGGGGTGACGTTCTAGGAAATCGCGCGTTGAGGGGATAGTGTCCCGACTTACGTTCAAGAGATCGAGCGGTCCTGCGCGTCCGTCGACGGCGCCGGTGTGGCGTCCCGCCGAAGCGCCGGAACCCGCCAACACTGCCAACACCGCCAACACCGCTGATTCGGGCCGCAAAGAGGAAGCTTCGGAAGGGAACAAGACCATGCAGCAGCGAGACACACGTGACTACTCGGCACCGCGGGAGCACACGACGGGGAGCTCGGGCGACCTGAACGCCCTCCTCGGCAAGGGCTCCGAGTTCGAGGGCAAGCTCGCCTTCGAGGGCAAGGTCCGGATCGACGGGACGTTCTCCGGTGAGATCTCTACCAACGACCTGCTCATGGTCGGAGACGGCGCTAAGGTAACGGCCGAGATCAGCTGCGGGACGGTCATCGTCGAGGGCGAGGTCATCGGCAACATCAAAGCGACGTCAGCCGTCGAGCTGCGCCGCCCGGCGAAGGTGCACGGCGACATCACCACACCGTCGCTGGTGATCGAGAAGGGCGTCGTCTTCGAAGGCCGTTCACGGATGGACGAGCTTCAGTCCTCGAACGTCGTTCCGATCTACGCGTCCGCCGAACCCGGCGAGTAGCAAAGCCATAGACGCCGTTTCTGGCGTCCTCATGTTCGACGGCGTCACGATCCGTGACGCCGACTTCCGGCGCGCCACCTTCGACGCGGTCGCGCCGCAGGGCTGCGCCTTCGAGCATTGCGACTTCCGCGGGCAGACGCTCGACCGCCGTTTCCAACCCCTGTTCTCTTCCCGGCGGCGGAGCGTCTTCCGCGATTGCCGCTTCGACGAGGCCGACCTGCGCGCGGTCCGCCCGGGCCAGGCGCGCTTCGAGCGCTGCCGTTTCGACAACGCGAAGATCGACGGCTGGGAGTCGTTCACCGCCGAGTTCATCGACTGCACGTTCTCCGGCCGGATCGCGAACGTCCGCGTCTACGGCCGGCCCTGGGGCGCGGGAGCGGCGAACCTCGACCCCATGCGCAAGATCAACGAGTTCCGCGGCAACGACTTCCGGAAGGCCGACCTCGTCGGCGTCACGTTCGTGCACGGCATCGACGTCGGCGCGCAGCGCTGGCCGCAGGGTCCCGAGTACGTCGTGCTCGACAAGATCCACCAGCGCATCGCGAAGGCGCGGGTCACCGTCCTCGACTGGCGCGAGCACCCCGCCCGCGAAGAGGCCCTCGAGATGCTCCAGTCGGCGGCGCAGCTCTACTCGAACCAGATGACCGTCATCGGTCGCCGCGTCGAGGAGCGCTGGTCCGCCCCGGCCGCGGTGCAGGAGCGCGTCTGGGACACCCTCGCCCGCTCCATCGCATAGGCCTCTCGCCGTTAGGGCCGCGTTTCCAGATAGATCCGCCGGACGACATCGTCGATCTCCGGCTCCTCGACGGTTAGATCGCGAAGATTCGCACGCGTAGCGACCGCAGCCGCGAGCTGCGCGGCGTTCGTGCGCGCGCGCTCGAACGCGATCCACTGGCGCGGGCCCTCTACCTTGATGACGCGTCCGCCTTCCACCTCGAGCGGTCCCTGCGGCTCCTCGAGATCCACGACCAGAACGCGCTCCGTCCCGTAGCGCTCCTTCAAGGCGTTCACGTCTCCGTCGTAGATCAGGCGTCCGTGGTCGATGATCAGGATGCGCGAGCACAGCCGCTCGATATCGGCGAGGTCGTGCGTCGTGAGCATTACAGTGACGCCCCGCTCGCGGTTGGCGCGGATCAGGAACTCGCGCACGCGCTGCTTGGCCACCACGTCCAGGCCGATCGTCGGCTCGTCCAGGAACAAGATCTCCGGGTCGTGGAGCATCGCAGCCGCCAGCTCCCCGCGGATGCGCTGACCGAGCGAGAGCTGGCGTACCGGAGTGCGAATGAACGGATCAAGCTCGAGCGCCTCGCGCAGCGAGGCCAGTGTGTGGCGGTAGCGGTCCGCCGGCACTCGGTACATGTGTCGCAGGAGCTCCAGCGAGTCGACGAGCGGCAGATCCCACCAGAGCTGGACGCGCTGTCCGAACATCACGCCGATCCGCCGCGCGAGAGCGATGCGCTCGTCCCAGGGCACTAGGCCCCCGACCGACACGCGGCCGGCCGTCGGCACGAGGATCCCCGTGAGCATCTTCACCGTGGTCGACTTGCCGGCGCCGTTCGGCCCGATGTAGCCGAGGATCGTCCCGCGCTCGACGGAGAAGGTCAGATCCCGTACGGCCTGGACGGTGATGCGGTCTCGCCGGAGCAGTCCCGCCGACCGGTGGACGACGAAATCCTTGGCCACACCCTCGAGCTCGATGAGCGGCATCGCTATCCGCCCGCGCTCTGGTAGTGGCGCACCGCGAAACGCCAGACGGTCGACGCGACGACCGCCGCCGCGAGCGCGACAACCGGCGACGCGACCTGCAGAACAGCCGGCAAACCGAGCGGATCGGTCTTGCCAAGGACGTGAAGCGCGGGGAAGTACGCGATGAAGGCCATCGGCACGAAATAGCCGAGGAATCGGCGCAGCCAGCGGTCGAAGATGTTCATCGGATATTGGGCGAGGAACGCGCCGCCATAGGTGAACGCGTTCGCCGCCTCGCGACCCTCGACGGTCCAGAACGCGATGCAGATGACCGCGACCCAGACCGAGCCGTAGATCAGGACACCCGAGGGAACGGTGAGCGCGAGCACGAGGGCGCGGTCCGGCGTCCAGTCGATCGCGAGCGTGTTCAGCGCGTACCCGAGCACGAGTAACGCCTGAGCGACGCGCCCGAGCCGGCGTAGCTGGAAGTCACCGGTGATGACCTGGAACAGCGTCCCCTTCGGACGCACCAGCATGAGGTCAAAGTTCCCATCGCGGATCAGGGCCGGAAAGCCATCGAGGTGGCCGATGACCAGATCGGTGAACGCGAACGAGAGCGTCGCGAGCGCGTAGAGCAGCGCCACCTGCGCGACGCTCCAGGTGCCCAACTGCGGGACGTTGCTGAAGATGACGAGGATCGCGACGAAGTCGAGGAACGATACGAGGAATGCCGCGACGGTCTCGATCGCGAATGACGTCCGGTACTGGAGCTGCGCCCGCACGCGCGCGGCGATCAGCAAGCGATATAGCGACAGCGACTCCCGGAGCTCAGCCACCCTGCACCACCAGCCGTCGGACGCCGAACGCGAAGAGGCGCTCGGCGATGACGAGGAGCACGACCGCCCAGACGAGCTGGACGGCGAGGGTGCCGAGGACCTCGCCCCCCGTGGCACGACCGATGAAGATGTCGATCGGAAGCTGGACCATCGACGGGAACGGGGTCGCGTGCGCGAGGGCCGCAAGCCAATCGGGGAAGAACGCCACCGGGACGATGAAACCGGAGAAGAGGTTGACCGCGACCGCTCCTAGGAACATGGCGCCGCGGTGGTCCGTGGTCCAGAAGGCGACGATGTTGTAGATGGCACGGAACCCGTAGCTCACGACGATCGCGAGACCCACGCTGATGACGAACGCGAGCCACTCCAGCGGATCCGCCGGCAGCACGAGCCTGAACACGAGCGCGCCGACGAGGAGCGGCGGCAACCCGCGGTAGATGGCGTGGTACAACGCCCGCCCGAGGTCGAACGCGAGCGACGCGCGCAGCGGATGCACCGGTCGGATCAGGTCTCCGGCGATGTCGCCGGACCGGATGCGGAGCGCGAGGTCCTGCCAGCCGAAGATGTAGATCGTCATGATCAGTGCCTGGCCGAGCCACACGTAGGTGACCGTGGCGCTCGCGTCGTAGCCGGCGATGTGGTCCCGCTGCTCGAACAGGGCTAAGAGGATGAACGCGCGCATGAAACCGAAGACCGTGTTCACGAAGACTCCGGCGATGGTGGCGGCCGGATACGCCGCGTAGCGCGCGTAACCGCGCCTCGCGAGCTCCCAGTCAAGTCGAAGCGTGTCCAGACCCACGGAAGGGGAGAGCCTATCGGTCGCGGCCTGCGCTATGCTTCCTTTCTCGCGACGACGCGGACAGAGCCGCACGCAGTTGCCGTAAGCGAGCCCGGGAGGGTGTGAGCCGGGCCGGCGGGCGATGTGGAGACCACCGCCGAGCGATGTGGGTGGGCCCCATACAGCCCGAACGAGAGCCTCTTCGGAGGAACTCGGGTGGAACCGCGGGAGCAGCGCCTCTCGTCCCGAAAAGCAGGGACGAAGGCGCTTTTTTCGTGCCCAAGGGAGAACGTCATGGCAAGAACGGAGCGGAAGGCCGACCACGGCGATGAAGCGATCTACGCGCTGCGGCACTCGGCCGCGCACGTCATGGCCGGCGCGGTGCTCGAGCTGTTCCCAGGCGCGAAGTTCGGTTTCGGGCCGCCCGTTCAGGACGGCTTCTACTACGACTTCGACCTCCCGCGGGCACTCACGCCCGACGACCTCGGGAAGATCGAAGAGAAGATGCGCGAGGTGGTGAAGGCTGACACGCCCTTCGAGCACCGCGATATGAGCGTGCCCGATGCCCTCAAGTTCTTCGGCGAGCGCAAGCAGGACTACAAGGTCGAGCAGATCCAAAAGCTCGGCGGCGCCGATTCGGAAGACGACGCCGACTCGGCCGACGGGGGGCGGGTGAGCACCTACCAGCACAACGGCTTCGTCGATCTCTGCAAAGGACCGCACGTCGAAAGAACGGGGAAGATCGGCCCGTTCAAGCTGCTCTCGATCGCCGGCGCGTACTGGCGTGGCAACGAGCGCAACCCGCAGCTGCAGCGCATCTACGGGACGGTGTGGCCCGATCAGAAACAGCTCGACGACTATCTGAAGCGACTTCAGGAGATCGAGCGGCGCGACCACCGCGTGCTCGGCCGAGAGCTCGAGCTGTTCCGGATCGACGAAGAGCTCGGCTCCGGTCTGGTGCTGTGGCTGCCGAACCTCTCGATCGTGCGCGAGGAGCTCGAGGCGTGGTGGCGGAAGATCCACCACGAGCGCGGCTACACGCTCGTCTACACGCCGCACATCGCGCACGAGAAGATCTACATCCGCTCCGGACATCTCGAGAAGTACGGCGACAACATGTACGGCCCGCTGCTCCTGGACGAGGGCACTCAGAAGTTCTGGATCAAGCCGATGAACTGTCCCGGCCACATCAAGGTCTTCCAGTCGAAGGTCCATTCGTATCGCGAGCTACCCATGCGGATCGGCGAGCTCGGCACGGTGTACCGCTACGAGCGCGGGGGAACGCTGCACGGAATGTTGCGCGTCCGCGGCTTCACGCAGGACGACTCGCATATCTTCTGCACCTGGGACCAGGCGCAGGACGAGATCGGCAAGGTCTTCGATCTCGCTCTCGAGTTCCTCAGCGTCTTCGGCTACACGGAGCCGTCGATCTATCTGTCGACGCGTCCCGAGAAGCGACTCGGCTCCGACGAGCTGTGGGACAAGGCCGAGGCGGCCCTGCGTACCGCGCTCGGCATCCGCGAGGTCCCGTACAAGATCGACGAGGGCGGCGGCGTCTTCTACGCGCCCAAGATCGACATCAAGGTCCACGACGCGATCGGACGCGAGTGGCAGGGCGCGACGGTGCAGATCGACCTCAACCTGCCCGAGCGCTTCGACGTGACGTACGTGAACGACAAGGGTCAGCGCGAGCGAGCGGTGATGATCCACCGTGTGCTCTTCGGCAGCCTCGAGCGCTTCGTCGGCGGTCTCATCGAGCACTACGCCGGCAACTTCCCGCTCTGGCTCGCGTGGGAGCAGGTCGCGGTCATCCCGGTGCGCGAGACCGCGCTCCCGTACGCGCGCGACATCGCCGCGAGGCTCCGTGCCGAAGGCTTCCGCGTGCATCTCGACCAGCAGGCCGGCGATCTGCGCAACCGCGTGAAGGAAGCGCAGCAGCGGCGGGCGAACTACATGCTCGTCGTCGGGGACAAGGAAGCGGCCGCAGGCAGCGTATCGGTCCGTCGCCGGGGGTCACGCGACGAGGAGCGCGGGGTCGCGTTCGATGCGTTCGTCGAGCGCATCACGAAAGAACGCGAGACCAAGGCGCTCCCCGCCGACTTCGCACCGCACGAGCCGAGCGCCGGCGATGCGATGACATGACCGTCTCGTCGGCGCGCGCGCCTACGCTGCGCGGCCGGCGCGTCACGTTGCGCCCGATGACGCATGCTGACGCGCCACACGCCGTTCGCTGGGCGAACGATGCGGACTTTGCCTGGTACCAGTGGGGCCGTCGGCCCGGCCGCTTCCCCGACGACGAGGCTGCGTGCAAATGGATGGACGTGATCACCGAGCACCGTGGCGTCATGTTCGTGATCGAGTACGAGGGCCGTCCCATCGGCCAGGCCAACTACCGCGACCTCCAGCCGAAGGGGAAGAGCGCCGAGGTCGGGATCGGGATCGGCGAGCCTGCGCTGTGGGGCAAGGGCATCGGCCGCGAGGCGCTGGGCCTCCTGGTGAGGCACCTGGTCGACGACCTGCAGGTCCACCGCGTCACGCTCAGCGTCCTCGCCTTCAACGACCGCGCGATCGCTTCCTACAAGGCGGCGGGCTTCGAGGTCGAGGGCATCGAGCGCGACGGCGTGATGACAGACCATGGCACCTGGGCCGACGACGTCAAGATGGCCTACGTCGTCGGACAGTCGCGCCTCGAGTTCGATCCGCGGCCGGTCGTCCTGACCGGCACACACATACGCCTCGAGCCGCTGCGCCGCGAGCATGCGGCCGAGCTATTTTCCGTGGCGCACGACGACGACATCTGGCGGCTCTTCCTTGTACCGATGCCGCGCGACGTGGTGGAGCTCGAACGCTGGATCGCCGCGGCTCTCGAGGAGCAGACGCTCGGGAATCAGGTCGCGTTCATCACGCGGCGCATGAGCGACGGCGCGCCGATCGGGAGCACGCGCTTCCTGCACATCGACCGAGCGAACAAGACGGCCGAGATCGGCTGGACCTTCCTCGGGCGGGACGCACGCCGCACCGTCGCGAATACCGAAGCGAAGTACCTGCAGCTTCGCCATCTCTTCGACGAGCTTGGCGCCAACCGTGTGTGGCTGCAGACCGACAAGCTGAACGAGCGGTCGCAGCGGGCCATGGAACGGCTCGGCGCGATCAAGGAGGGAGAGCTGCGCGACGACCGGATCTCGCACGACGGCCGCGTCCGCACCAGCGTCGTGTACGGGATCACGCGCAGCGATTGGCCATCAGTTCGTGCGCGCATAGAGGGGCTCCTGGCCCGGTGATATCCTCTTCCGAGTTGACTTCACTTACCGCCGGACTTCCCCTCTGCTCCTAGCGGAGGCGCGCGTATAGCTGCTCCCGAACTGCGGATCAACGAAGGCATCCGCGTGCCCGCCGTGCGCCTGATCGGCCCGAACAACGAGCAGCTCGGTGTCGTCCCGACGCAGCGCGCGCTCGCGCACGCGCAAGACCTTGGGTACGACCTGGTCGAGATCGCGCCGAACTCCACGCCGCCGGTGGCGCGCATCCTCGATTTCGGGAAGTACCGCTACGCCGAGCAGCAGAAGGCGAAGGAGGCGAAGAAGCGCCAGCGCTCGGTCACGTGGAAAGAGATCCGCATCACGCCGAAGATCGACGAACACGACATCGAGACGAAGATCAAGTCCGCTTCGAAGTTCCTCGACGAGGGCGACAAGCTCAAGGTGACCGTGCGCTTCCGCGGCCGCGAGCTCGCGCACCCCGATCGCGGCCGCGTGCTGCTGCTGCAGGTCGCCGACCGGCTGAAGGACCACGGGATAGTCGAGCGCATGCCCCTACTCGAGGGGCGGTCGATGATCATGGTCATGAACCCGGTGCGCCGTGACGCGCAGGGCGCGCCCGTGCCGCCCACGGCCGCGTCCGCGCCCGCGCCGGCTGCGGCTGCTCCCGCAACTGCGCCGAACGCTGCCGCGCCGAAGCCAGCACCAGCCCCGATCGCCGCCGCGCCGAAGCTAGCGCCAGCGCCGAGCGCCGCCGCGCCGAAGCTCGCGGCACCCGCTCCTGCTCCGAAGCCGACGACCGCGCCCGCGCCCGTGCGAGCGGCGACCGCGGCACCCCCGAGCGCCTCGCCTCGTAAGCGGACGAACTAACCCATACAATTGGCGTTCACACTTCGCGCGAGGAGGCGTCACGCCGTGCCCAAGATCAAGAGCCATAGCGGTGCGAAGAAGCGTTTCACCGCGACCGGGCGCGGCAAGCTCACGCGCATGAAGGCGTACAAGGGCCACCTGAACGCGCATAAGTCGCCGCGCCGGAAGCGGAGTCACGCCGGCAAAGGGCTCGTCGCCCGCGGTGACCTCCGGCTGATCCGCAAGATGCTGCCGCACCTCGTAGGGAAGTAGGAATGACGACTCATTACATTCGTCGCCATTCATACGTGCACCTTCTTCGAAGGTGCGGTAGGGAGAAGCCATGACACGCATCAAGCGCGGGGTCGCAGCCCATAAGAAGCACAAGAAGCTCCTGAACGCCGCCGAGGGGCGCCGCGCAGCGAAGCACAAGCTCATCCGCCCGGCCCGCGAGGCCGCGCTTCACGCGCTGAACTACGCCTATCGCGACCGCCGCAAGCGGAAGGCGCAGTTCCGCTCGCTCTGGATCGCGCGCATCAACGCCGCGTCACGCGAGTCCGGCGTCTCGTACAGCCGACTCATGGCCGCGATGCGGTCCGCCGGCGTTCAGCTCGACCGCAAGGTCCTCGCGGACATGGCCGTACGTGACCCCAAGGTGTTCCGGCATTATGTGGACCTCGTCAGCACCAAGAAGTCAGGTAAAGCCAGCAGCTCATAAGGCAGCGACGGAGAGTAGTAGCGCGTAGACGTCGCACAGGGAACGCGGGTCGTGACTGAGAGCCCGTAGCGAGACGGAACGTGCGAATTCGCTCCCGAGCCGATGCGCAGAAAAGCGCATCCGGGCGGAGCCCGATAGCGCTCCCCAACGAGTGTCCATCGGCCGCGTGCCGGTGGGAGATCGGGTGGTACCGCGGAGGCCCGCCTTCGTCCCGGACGGAGAGCGGGCCTTTGATTTATTTGGGCGGTTTGCGGGTGAGGCTCACATCCGCAAGGGAAAGGATCGCATGGCGGGACCACAGGATCTGAATGCGCTCGCGGACCGCGCGGTGGCTGACATCGCCGCCTGCGCGGACGACGCCGCGCTCGAAGCGGCGCGAATCCGTTACCTCGGGCGCAAAGACGGCGAGGTCACGCAGGCCACCAAGCAGATCGCGACACTCCCCGCGAAGGACAAGCCCGCGTACGGCGCCGCGGTGAACGAGGCGAAGGCGCGGATCGAGGCAGCGCTGCGGAGCCGAAACGCGGCGCTGCACGACGCGTCGATCGATAGCACCCTGCGCGAGCGCGAGGACCTGACCCTTCCCGGGCGACCCGTGCGTATCGGTCGTCTCCATCCGGTGACCGCAACGATCCGCGAGGTCTCGCGCATCTTCGGCACGATGGGCTTCGAGACCATCGAGGGTCCCGAGATCGAAACGGACTACTACAACTTCGAGGCGCTCAACATCCCGCCGGGCCATCCCGCACGAGAGAAGTGGGACACGCTGTGGGTGTCCAATCCCCTCGGCGACGACCCGAAGTTGCCGCTGCTCGGCCGCACGCACACCTCACCGATGCAGGTGCGGGTCATGGAGAAACGCCAGCCGCCGATCCGCGTGGTGATCCCGGGGCGCTGCTATCGCTACGAGGCGACCGATGCGATCCACGAGAGCATCCTCCACCAGTACGAGGGCCTCGCCATCGACGAGAAGCTCACCATGGCCGACCTCAAGGGCGTTCTGTATTCGTTCGCGCGGCAGGTCTTTGGGAGCAAGAGCAACGTGCGGTTCCGGCCGGACTACTTTCCGTTCACCGAACCCTCGGCCGAGATCGCGTTCTCCTGCGTGATCTGCGACGGCAAGGATCCGCACTGCCACACCTGCGGCGGCGACGGTTGGATCGAGGCCGCCGGCTGCGGCATGGTGCATCCCGACGTCCTGCGCCGCGTCGGCTACGACCCGGACCGCTATCAGGGCTTCGCATTCGGCGGCGGGATCGAGCGTCTCGCGATGGTGATCTCGGGCACGCCGGATATCCGTCTGTTCGCGCAGAACGACCTGCGGTTCCTGGAGAGCTTCTGATGCTGATCCGGGTGCCGCTGTCCTGGCTGCGCGAGTACGTCGACGTGACCGTTTCCGCAGACGACCTCGCGCATCGCCTCCACATGGCCGGCACGGAGTCGAAGGGCATCGAGCGGAGGGCCTGGGACAAGATCTGGGTCGGGCGCATCGCCGAGCTCGCGAAGCATCCCGACGCCGACAAGCTTCAGCTCGCGACGGTCGAGTACGGCGAGGGCCGGCGCAAGACCGTCGTGACCGGAGCGACGAACTTGAAGCTCGGCGCGATCGTCGCATACGGCGAGGTCGGCGCGGAGTACCTCGAGGGCCATACCGGCGAGCGAATGGTCATGAAGCCGAAGGACATGCGCGGCATCAAGAGCGAGGGCATGGTCATGTCCGAGAAAGAGCTCGGCATCGGCGAGGACCACGACGGCATCCTCCTGCTCGATCCGAAGCTGCCGGTCGGCGCGCCCCTCTCCGAGGCGCTCGGCGAGACGGTCTTGCTCCTCGAGCTGCAGCCGAACCGTCCCGACTGCCTCGGCATCCTCGGTATCGCTCGCGAGGTCTCCGCGCTTCTCGAAACGCAGCTCCGCGAGCCCGAGCGCGCGGATCTCGGGCGCCAGGCGCCGAAGGCGCTTGACGTCCGCATCGAGGATACCGACGCGTGCCGGCGCTTCGCGGTCGCGCGGCTTGACGGCGTTCGCATCGGTCCGTCGCCCGAGTGGATGCAGCGCCGCCTCGTCGCAGCCGGGATGCGCCCGATCTCCAACGTCGTGGACATCACCAACTACGTGATGCTCGAGCTCGGCCAACCGCTCCACGCCTACGACCTGCGCGATATCCGTGGGGGCGCGCTCGTCGCCCGCCAGGCGCGTCCAGGCGAGCGGATCCGCACCCTTGACGGCGTCGATCGCAGCTTGCCGAACGGCACGCTCGTGATCGCGGACGAGGAGCGCGCGCTCGGCATCGCCGGGATCATGGGCGGAGAGGACTCCGAGATCCGCGGCGACACGACGACGGTCGCGCTCGAGTGCGCATCGTTCGAGCCGCGCGCAATCGGCCGCACCGCGACACGGCTCGACATGCGCGGCTCTTCCGGGAGCGCCGCGGCGCGACGCTTCGCATGGGAGCTCAGCTCTGACCTCGTGCCGATCGCGCTCGCGCGAGCCGTCGCCCTCCTGCGCGATCACGCCGGCGCGAAGCTCGCCGGCACCGTCGACCGGTACCCGCGTCCGCGGCCACGCACCCTGGTCCGCATGCCCTACGGGCTCGTGCGGAAAGTGCTCGGCATCGACATCGCGCGCGACGAGGCGATACACATCCTCGAGCGCCTCGGGTTCTCCGGCTGCACGATCGAGCGCGACATCCTGCTCGCGCAGCCACCGGTGGAGCGCACCGACATCGCGATCCCGCACGACCTCATCGAGGAGATCGCGCGCATCGCTGGGTACGACCGGTTGCCGGCGCGGGTCCCGGACGGTCCACTGCCGCTCATCGAAACGCATCCGCTCGAGGAGTTCCGCGAGCGGCTCCGCGACGCGCTCCTAGAGCTGGGCCTCCAGGAGACGGTGTCCTACTCGCTCATCGATCCGCAGTGGCTCGGGCGCCTTACGCCCGATGCGACGCCGATCGCCCCGGAGCCGCTTCGGATCCAGAACCCGACGACAGCGTCGCAGTCCGTGGCGCGCCCCACGCTGCGAGCGAGCGTGCTCGACACCGCGCGGCGCAACCTGCGCCACCGCGGCGGCGTCGCGTTGTTCGAGATCGCGCCGGTCTACCTCCCGCGCAAGGCCGATCTGCCGGACGAGCGTTGGACCGCGGCGATCGTGCTCGCGGGGAGCGCGCAACCGGACAGCTGGCTCGGCCCGGGCCGCGACGCGGATCTGTGGGATCTGAAGTCCGTCGTGAGCGGAGCGCTCGCAAAGCTGCGGGTCGGCGCGGTCGGAGAAGTCCAGTCCGGCGCACCCGGCCTCCATCCCGGACGCTCGGAACGACGTGGGTCGGCCGACCGCGACGTCATGACCTGGGGGCAGCTCGATCCCCGCGTCGCCGATCTCTGGGAGCTGCCCGCCGCGACGTTCGTCGCCGAGCTCGACGTCGCTTCGCTGCATGGGCGGGTAGCGCCGCCGCGCGTCGTGGCGCCGCCCCGCTACCCAGCCGCGATGCGCGATCTTGCGATCGTTCTCGACGAGCCCACGGCTTACGCAGCGGTCGAGGAAGCGATCCGGGCTGCTGGGAAGGCCCTCGTCGAGTCGGTCTCTTTGCTCGACGTTTACCGCGGGCCACAGGTCGGCCCGGGTAAGAAATCGTTCGCGGTCCGGCTCGTTCTGCGGTCGTCCGACGGCACGCTGAGCGAGGCCGACGTCGACCGTGCCGCGAGGCGAATCGAGGGCCGGCTCCTCCACCAGCTGGGGGCGACGCTCCGCACGTAGCCGGCTCCGACCGAACCGCCTTGCTCAAAGGGGGGTACGAGGGTAGCCTGCGAAAACATCGCGGCAGTTCCGCGATGCGGGATTGCGAAAGGCGTGGGAGGTATCAACAAGGAATGACCAACCAATGGCGACGCGCTGCGGCGGTTGTTGCCGTCGCAGCAATGACACTGGCAGCTTGCGGGACGACGCCGCCGGCTGCCTCGAGCACACCGGGAGCATCGGCGACCGTCGCGTCAAAGCGCGGTGCCGGCGATGACCTGAAGATCCTGTACTGGCAGGCGCCAACGATCCTCAACGCGCACCTTGCGACGGGCACCAAGGACAGCGACGCGGCGCGACTCGTGACCGAGCCGCTCGCCTCGTATGGTCCCGACGCGAAGCCGCTCGCGAACGGTCTCGCGGCGGAGATCCCGACGGTCGCGAACGGCGGCGTTTCCGCTGACCTCTTGACCGTGACCTGGAAGCTGAAGCAAGGCGTGAAGTGGTCAGACGGAACACCGTTCACCGCTGACGACGTCGCCTTCACGTTCTCCCTCATGGCCGACCCGAAGACCGCAGTGTCGACGTCGGACGCGGCCGAGGGTGTGAAGTCCGTCGTCGCGAAGGACGCCAACACCGTCGTCGTGACCTACGCGGCCGCGAATCCCAACATCTACCAGTGGGGCGTCGGCACGTGCTGCTACATCCTGCAAAAGAAGCAGTTCGAGGCGTATCAGGGCGAGAAGCTCAAGGACGCGCCTGGCAACCTCAAGCCGATCGGCACCGGGCCATACGTGGTCGACAGCTTCAAGTCGGGTGACGTCGTCACCTACAAGATGAACGACCAGTTCCGTGACCCGAACAAGCCGTACTTCAAGAGCGTGACGTTCAAGGGTGGCGGCGACGCTCCGTCGGCGGCTCGCGCGGTCTTCCAGACCGGCGACGTCGACTACGCGTGGAACCTCCAGGTGGAAGCCGGCATCCTCAAGCCGATGGCCGACACGAGCTCAAAGGGCAAGCTGCTCACGGTCTACGGCTCGAGCGTCGAGCGCATCCTCCTGAACTTCGCGGACCCGAGCGCATCACTCGGCGACAAGCGCGGCGAGCCCGACACCAAGCACCCGTTCTTCAACGGCGCTGACGGGAAGATCGTCCGCACCGCGCTCGCGCTGGCGACCGACCGCAAGACGGTGGCGCAGCAGATCTACGGCGACGGCCTCTCCGGCAAGCCGGGCTGCAACATCGTCACTGGCGTTCCGGACTACGAGTCCACGGCGACCGCCGACTTCTGCAGCAAGTTCGACACTGCCGCGGCGGGCAAGATGCTCGATGACGCTGGATGGAAGCTCGGCTCGGACAACGTCCGCGCCAAGGGCGGCATCAAGCTGAGCATCGTCTACCAGACCACGGTCAACGCCGTGCGGCAGAAGACGCAGGACATCATGAAGAAGAACTGGGAGGCCGCGGGCTTCAAGGTGGAGCTCAAGTCCGTCCCGGCTGATGTCTTCTTCACCAACACCTCGCCCGATGGTGCGAACCACTTCTGGGCCGACGTCGAGATGTTCACGAACAACAGTGACCCGGACTTCACGAACTACCTCAACGGCTGGACCAGCAAGCAGGCCACCGGTAAGGCGAACAACTGGAACTCCGCGAACTACAACCGCTACCAGAACCCGGCGTTCGACACGATCATCGACAGCCTCCGCTCGGAGAAGGACCCGGCGAAGCGCGCCACCTTGTTCAAGCAGGCGAACGACATCCTCATCCTGGATGTCGTGATCATCCCGGTCGTGACCCGGACGCAGGTGACCTCGGGGATCGCGAACACCCTGAAGAACGTGGTTCCGACGGGTTGGGACTCCGAGATGTACGCGGTCCAGGACTTCAGCAAATAGCCATCGGAGGCTAGGAAACGAGGTAGGGTAGTGCGGTGGATGACCTCCACCGCACTACCCGGTCCTCGACGCCGCAAGGCGTGAGGGGGTAACGAGTGGGCAGATACGTACTGAGGCGCCTCCTCATCGCCATACCGACGCTCATCGTCATCAGCTTCGTGGTCTACGCCATCCTCGCGCTCGCGCCCACCGACCCACTCGCATCGTTCGGCGCCGACCCGCGCGTGCCGCCGGAGGTCCGCGAGCGGATCCGTGAATCGCTCGGCCTCAATCAGCCCTGGCACGTCCGCTACGTGAAGTGGGTCATCGCGATCGCCCATCTCGACTTCGGGTACTCGTTCATGAGCCGGTCGCCGGTCATGGACCTCATCTGGCAGCGGCTGCCGAACACTCTCGCCGTCGTCGGCGTGGCCTACATCATCGGCGTGCTGCTCGCCGTCCCGATCGGGATGATCTCGGCGGTCAAGCGCTACTCGGTGTTCGACCACCTGTCGACCACGTTCGCCTTCATCGGCTTCTCGGTGCCGACGTTCTTCACCGGGCTCCTCCTGATCATCATCTTCAGCGTGAAGCTGCACTGGCTGCCGTTCATCTACGACTCGACCCTCAAAGTCACGAGCCTTTCGACGCTCGGCGATCAGATCCGCCAATCGATCATGCCGATCACGGTGCTCGCCCTGTTCGATACCGCGACGATCGCGCGTTATACGCGGGCGGAGATGCTCGAGCATCTGCCGCTGGACTACGTGAGGACAGCCAGGGCGAAGGGGTTGAAGGAGCGGCTGGTCGTGCTCCGTCATGTGCTTCGCAACAGCCTCATTCCGGTCGTCACGCTCGTCGCGCTCGGCATCCCGGCCGTCTTCGGCGGCGCGATCGTCACCGAGCAGATCTTCCGCGTGCCGGGCATCGGTGAGCTGCTGGTGCGCTCGATCGGCCAGGGCGACACGCCTGTCGTCGCCGCGATCCTGCTGATCTTCGCGACGCTCGTCGTCCTCTTCAACCTGCTCGCGGACGTGCTGTACGGCGTCCTCGATCCGCGGATCCGGTACTCCTAGACCGTGGCCGCGACCGACGTCGAGATCGCGCGACTTCCCGCCAGTGTCGAGCTGAAGCGCCCCGCACGTTCGCTCTGGAGCGATGCCTGGCATCAGTTCCGCCGACACCGGCTCGCGATGGCGGGTCTGTTCACGTTCGTCACGCTCGTGGTCTTCGTCCTCGTCGGGCCGCTCGTGTACCACACGCGGATCGACAACATCGACTTCACGATGTCGCTGAAGGGCCCCAGCCCGGAACATCTCTTCGGCACCGACGATCTGGGCCGCGACATGCTCGCGCGCGCGATCCTCGGAGGACGGGTGTCCATCGCGGTCGGCATCACGTCGGTGCTGCTCGCGATCACGCTCGGCCTGACGATCGGCGCCCTCGCTGGCTACTTCGTGAAGCTCGACAGCCCGCTCATGCGGCTCACGGACCTGTTCCTCTCGCTGCCGATCCTGCCCCTGCTGCTGGTGATCGTGTACCTGTTCCGTGACTCGCTCCGGGCCGCGTTCGGGCCCGAGCTGGGCATCTTCCTCATGATCGTCGGCGTCATCGGCATCCTGAACTGGATGCCGGTCGCGCGCCTCGTGCGCGCCTCGTTCCTGTCGCTGAAACAGAAGGAGTTCGTCGAAGCGGCACGCGCCGTGGGCGATCCCGACAGCCGCATCATCATGAAGCACATCATCCCGAACGTTCTGAGCCCGGTGCTGGTGGCCGCGACGATCGGCGTCGGCGGTGCGATCCTCACCGAGTCGACCCTGTCGTTCCTCGGGCTCGGATTCCCCTCCGACACGCCGACCTGGGGCCGCCTCTTGTTCGACGCGAAGGACTACATCGACATCGCACCGCACTGGGCCTTCTTCCCGGGCTTCCTCATCTTCCTGACGGTACTGTCTATCAACTACGTCGGTGACGGCCTCCGAGACGCGCTCGATCCGCGCAAGACCAGCTAACTCCGCGCCGCTCGGGTACGGCCCGCGTCTGCCTCGCTCGTTCTTCGCGCGGCCGACGCTGCTCGTGGCACGCGAGCTCCTCGGCAAGGTGCTCCTCTACGATGGCCCCGAGGGTCGGCGCGCCGCGCGGCTCGTCGAGGTCGAGGCCTACCACGGCAGCCGTGATCCGGCCTCGCACGCCTTCCGTGGTCCGACGCCGCGCACCAAAGTCATGTTCGGGAGGCCAGGACACGCCTACGTCTATCTCTCGCACGGGGTCTGGTACTGCATGAACGTCGTCGCGCACGGATCGCGTGACGTCGGCGCGGTGCTCCTCCGCGGCGCCGAGCCGCTGGAGGGCTTCGCCGCGGGCGCGCGTCTCTCCGGCCCTGGTCTACTCGGCCGTGGTTTCGCGTTGTCGACGGCACACAGCGGCCTCGATCTGACGCGGTCCGCATTGCAGCTGCGCAACGGACCGGCGGTGATGCCGCGCGAGATCGCGCGCGGTCCGCGGATCGGCATCGCGCAGAGCGCGACGTCGGCGAAGCCGTGGCGCTTCTGGGTGCGCGGATCGAACGCGGTGTCGCGGTGACGACCGCCGCCGAGCGCGCGCTCGTCACGCTTGAGTACCCCGCGATCCGCGCACTTCTCGCGGAACGATCGTCGTTCGCGCCCGGGCGCGAGCTCGCCGAGGCCCTCGTGCCGGCGTCCGATGTCCGGGAGGCGGAGCGGCTACAGGACGAGACCGCCGCCGCGCGCGACCTGCTCCGGACGCAGCGCTCAGCGGGCATCGGCGGTGCGCGCGATATCCGTGACGCCCTGCAGCGGGCGCGCCTGGGTGGCTCGCTCGATCCGCTCCAGCTCATCGAGATCGCGGACACGATCCGCGCGGCCGAGAAGCTGTTCGCCGACGTCCAGCCGTACCCGCCGCTCGCCGCGAAGTCGCGCTTCGCGCGACCGCCACACGACGTCGCTGAGGCGATCGAACACGCCATCGCGGGGACAGGTGAGGTGCTCGACCGCGCGAGCCCGCGTCTCGGGTCGCTGCGCGCGACGCTCCGCGCGGCCCAGGCGCGCCTCCAGCAGCGCCTGGACGGCCTGCTGCGGTCCCCGGAGCTCGCGCGCGCGCTGCAGGAGCAGCTCGTGACCCAGCGCGGCGGGCGCTACGTCGTGCCGGTGAAGTCAGAGATGCGCAGCGCGGTGAAGGGCATCGTCCACGACCAGTCCGCGAGCGGGGCCACGGTCTTCATCGAGCCGCTCGAGATCCTCGAGGCGAACAACGCGCTGCGCGAGGCCGAGCTCGCGGAGAGCGCCGAGGTGCGACACGTCCTCGACGAGCTTTCGCGGCGCGTCGAGCGGGCAGGTGAGGACTTCGACACGGTGGTCAACGCGCTTGCCGCGATCGATCTGCTGCTCGCGAAGGCGGAGCTCGCCGCACATCTCGAGTGCGAGCGGCCGGTGCTCGACGCGCACGGCGTGCTCGACCTCATCGGCGCGCGTCATCCGTTGCTCGTGGAGCGCGGCACGGGCGTTGTGCCGATCGACGTGCGCCTCGGCTCGGACTTCCGCGTGCTCGTCATCACCGGACCCAACACCGGTGGCAAGACCGTGACCCTGCGGACGATGGGCCTGCTCGTGCTGATGGGCGCGTCGGGTCTTCAGATCCCGGCGTCGCGTGGCAGCCGCGTGCCAGTCGTGCGGCGCGTGTTCGCGGACATCGGTGACGAGCAGTCGATCGCGCAGTCGCTGTCGACGTTCTCCTCGCACCTCCGAAATGTCGTGGCGACGCTCGCGGAGGCCCAGCGCGACGATCTCGCGCTGCTCGACGAGCTTGGCGCGGGGACCGACCCGGACGAGGGGGCCGCCCTCGCGATGGCCGTGCTCGAAACGCTCCTCGAGCGCGGGGTCCTCGTCGCGGCGACGACGCATTACCCCGAGCTGAAGGCGTTCGCACTCAACACGCCCGGCGTGTCGAACGCGAGCGTCGAGTTCGACGCCGAATCGCTTCGTCCGACGTACCGCGTCCACGTCGGCCTCCCGGGCGCATCGAACGCGTTCGCCATCGCGGCGAGGCTCGGCCTCGACGCGGCCGTCCTCGCACGCGCGGAGTCGCACCTCTCGGACCTCCATCGCTCCCTCGAACGCAGCCTGCGCGAGGCCGAGCGGCACCGCACCGATCTCTCGACCGCGCTCGAAGAAGCGCGTGTCGCCGCCGAGGACGCGCAGCGCCTCACCGAGGACGCACGGCGCGAGGCCGCGCGGATCCGGGACGACGCCGAACGCGCCGCGAAGCGCTCACGCACCGAGGTCGACGAGCTGCTGCTGCAGGCGCGTCGAGCGCTGAGCCAGGCCGAGAACGCGCGCGACAAGGCCGCGAAACGCAATCTCGTCGACGAGGCGCGCGCCGCGCTCGCCGAAGCTGAGACGACGCGCCGTTCCTCCGCGCCGGATTCGTCGCCGCGCGCGACCGTCCCGATCGCGGTCGGAGCGCCGGTGCACGTCGAAGGCGTGAGCGAACCAGGCACGCTGCTCTCGATCGATGACCGTGGCATGGCGGATGTCGCCGCGGGCTCACTGAGACTGCGGGTACCGGCCACGAGCCTGCGTCCCGCGCAGGCCGCGGCAGAGACCACGCGCGCGACGCGGCCACACGTCGCCGGTTCCGCGCCTGCGGTCTCGCTGCAGCTCGATCTGCGGGGTGCACGCGCCGAGGAGGCGCTCGAAGTGCTCGACCGCTATCTCAACGATGCCGCGGTCGCCGGCGTCGACCGACTGCGGATCGTGCACGGCAAGGGAACGGGCGCGCTGCGGACCGCGGTGCGCGAGGTCCTCTCACGGCATCCTCTGGTGCGCGCTCACGAGCCCGCCGGCGCCGCGGAAGGCGGCGACGGCGCGACGATCGTCCGGCTCTAGCGGCCCGTTGGTGGAGGGCTGGGCACCACGCTCCGGCGTGGCGTCACCGCGGGCTGCGCTCCGGGCTGGCTCGTCGGCGCCAGTGGATCACTGGCGCGGGGCGTCTTCTGCGGAGCGCTCACTTTGTTCGGGCTGACTTTCGCGTCCGGCAACTCCTTGGTCTCGTCGGCAGTGAGGGCACGCACGTCCGGCTTGTCGTTAACGGTGCGCAGCTCGACGCCCGACCTGGCCGACGCGTCACCGGCCTGCGCGGCGCTGCCGATGGTCACGGGATCCTCGCCTGCGTCGGTCACGGTCGTGAACACCGGAACCGGCGCACCGGCGGAGGTCGCGATGGTCGTCCCGAAGACGCCGTCGGGGACGTTCGGAAGCGTCACGACGATGGTGCCGTCCTGCATGCGCACGCGCGCGCCCGGCGTCTGCGCGACGACCCTACCGTCCCGGAAGCCGTTCGCGCGGCCGAGCGGGTCCACGACGAGCGAGCTCTCTGACAGCGCGGAGACGGTCACCACGCGCTGCGCCGCCGGCGCCGAGCGCGGAGGCTCGGGGGCCGAGTTCGCATGCACCGTCGTGGTCTGGTCGGGAAGGACGAGGACCTCGCTCGTCGCGGCCGCGTCAGCCGTAGCGACGCGGCCCTCGGTCGTCGTCACCGTCGTCGCGCCGTCCTCGACCATGACTTCGAACGCGGTCCCGCGCACCGAAGCGGTCGCGGCCGGCGTCTTCACTTCGTAGCGTGAGTCGGCCGTCGTGAGATGCGTGACCACGTGCCAGCTTCGCCCGAGCGACTGCGCGAGCTCGACGATCGTCGATCCACCGCGCATGGTCGCTTCCTCGATGGTGATGTCGCTCGCAGGCTCGAGCTCGACCGTCGAGCCTTCGAAGAGCGTGATGATCGCGCGCGCATCGGCGCTGGTGCGGACCGTGCTGCCGACATAGAGGACGGAGCCATCGGTCGCCGATGAGAACTCTGCTCCGGCACCGCGCATGAGCACAGCTCCGGAGATCACAGTGAGGATCGCGGCGGGCTGGGGAGCTGCACGCGCCGGCGTCTGCGCCTGTGCGGCACCGGGCGCTCCACTCACGTCGAGCACCGTGGCCACGCAAAGGCCGAGACATAGCGCGATGACAGCGACACGAGTTGGCCGTCCCACCGACGATCCGCCTCCCGTGCACCCCAGGCCATCCCACACACGTCCTGGCGATGTGCAACCAGTTAACGGACGGAAGGCCCGCTCGCATAGCGGGCGATCGGGCCCTCGAGTGTCAAAGGCGCGTCAACGGGGTATCGGCGGCCGAATTCGCTAATTAATTCGGCTAGGTCTCGTACTCAGAACGGTCGAAGTCGTACCACAGAGCGAGCACTTTGCTCGCAGCGCACATCGCATCGTGATATTCCGCGTCGTCATCTTTCATCGCGCTTCATTTCATTTGTCGACGCGCCGCATGGTCACATTCGTCCCAGCGAGCGCGCGAGCGAGTCGCTCGTCGTCTTCGCGACGCAGGCCCGCGTCCGCGAGCTCTCGCCGCAGCGCCGCGTGGTAACCGGATCCGCCGGCTGCGGACCAGCGCACTGCTGAGCCATCCTCCGCGCGCGCCTCGCCCAAAGCGGTCCCGCGAAACAAATGCACGAGCGCGCGGAAGTCCTCGGTCCGCTCGTCCACTTCATACGTTGCGACGTGCGCGAGCTCCGCCAGCTCGCAGCCCGTCTCTTCACGCGTCTCGCGGCGCACCGCGTCTTCGGGCGACTCGCCCTCCTCCACACCGCCGCCGGGCAGCAGCCAGGCGCCGGCGAATGGACCGCCGCGTTGACGCACGAGGAGCACACGACCGCTCGCATCGACGCACGCGACGATCGCGCCGACGCGTCGCATCAAGGAGTGTGCGTGGGGGTCGGGGTGGGCGTCGGCGCGAGCGTCCGCCCCGACGGGAACGGCGGCAGGGTGAGCGACGGGATCACGAACGGCGTGCCACTCGGCCGCACCGTCCGTCCGGGACTGAACGCCGGCGATGGCGACGGTGAAGGCGAGGGCGATGGGCTCGGGCACGGCTCGGACCCGATGAGATTCCAGCTATAGCGGCCGTAGCTGCGCGCGCCGGCATTCGCCGAGCGGATCCACTCGTCGGTGTACTTCTGCCAGACGTTCCCGGGCGCACGCTCCTGTGGCTTGAGCGCGATCCGGCGCGTGCCATCCGGCCCCGGACACCCCTCGACCCACCAGTTGTCGGTCTGCGTCGGTACCGTGCCCTTCACGAAGAACTCGGTCATCGAGAACGGCGAGAGGTTCGAGGGAAGCAGGCCGGAGCCGTAGCCGCCGAACGCGCCGGGCGCGGCGACCACCGTCGCTTGCACGATGTTCGCGGGCCGCTCCCAATCGGCAGCCGGGACGCCGTCGAGGACTTCTTTCATGAAGTCGCGCCACAGCACACCGGGTCCCATCGCGCTCGAGAAGTCGCGCGAGCTCATCGGATCGCCGTTCGCGTTGCCCATCCACACGCCGGTGACGAGGCTGGGCACGTAGCCCACGCTGTACACGTCCTTCAGGTTGTCGGTCGTACCCGTCTTGAGCGCGGCCGGCCGGCCGATGTTCGTCCAGCTACCGAAGATGAAGTCCTTCGACGGCTGCGTGGTGTCCTTCAGGATGTCGGTCATGAGCCACGCGACGCCCGCGTCGAGCACGCGCTTCTGCTCGTAGTCCTTGTGCTCCCACACGACCTTCCCGCGCGAATCCTCGACCTTGAGGATGTACGTGGGGGTGACGCGGACGCCGAGGTTCGCGAGCACGCCGTAGGCGCTCGTCATGTCGACGAGCTTCACTTCCTTCGCGCCGAGCGTCAGCGACAGTCCGATCGTGTTCGGGTCGATGTTCGCGGTGATGCCCAGGTCATGCGCTGTCTGGATCGTGTCCTCGATCCCGCTGTATTGCGACAGGAACTTCACCGCCGGCACATTCCGCGACTCGCGGATCGCCTGCCGCATCGTCACCGGCCCGTGGTACTGGAGGTCGGCGTTCTCTGGACAGTAGCCGCACGTCGCCGGGCTCATGCGCGTCGGATCAGCACGTCCGGTGAAGTCGGTGCGCGCGTCGACGACCACGGTCGCGGGCGTCGCGCCCTTCTTGAGCGCGGTGACGTAGTTGAACATCTTGAATGAGGAGCCGGGCTGTCTCTGCGCGATGCCGGCCGCGTCGTACTGCCCCGACACGCGCGGATCGTCCCGGTTGTAGTAGTCGACCGAGCCGACGTAGGCGAGGATCTCGCCGTTGCGCGGGTCGACTGACACGAGCGCGGCGTTCCAGACGTTCTTGTCGTGCAGGGACTCGACCGAATCCTTGACCTGACGCTCGGCGGCCTCCTGCTTCGCCGTGTCGAGCGTCGTCGTCACCTTGAATCCGCCGCGCGTGACCGCCGACTCGTCGCCGCCCAGGATCTGCGCGAGCTGGTTGCGCACCTGGAAGACGAAGTGCGGCGCGGTGATCGTCGTGAGCTGCGGGCCGGCCACCTTGATGGCCTCGGCGTCGGCCGCGTCGCGCTGGGACACCGTGATCGCGCCGAAGTCCACCATCTGGTCGAGGACGTACGAGCGGCGTTCCTTCGCGCGTTCGACGTTATCCGGCTGCGACGGATCGAGCACGGAGGGGGACTGCGGAAGCCCCGCCAGCAGCGCCGACTCGGCGACCGTGAGCGTCGAGAGGTCGGACTTGCCGAAGTACGTCTGGGCCGCGGCCTTGATGCCGTAGGCCTGATTGCCGTAATAGATCTGGTTGAAATACAGCTCGAGGATCTGCTGCTTCGAGTAGGTGCGCGTGACCTGGACGGCGAGGATCGCCTCCTTGATCTTGCGCGAGACGGTGACCTCACCACCGACGATGCGCTGCTTCACGAGCTGCTGCGTGATGGTCGACGCGCCGCTCACGACGTCCTTATGCAGGAGGTCGTCGCGCACGGCGCGCGCGATGCCGAAGATGTCGACGCCGGGATTGGTCCAGAACGACTTGTCCTCGGCCGCGATCGTCGCGTCGATGACCAGCTGGGGGATGGTGTCGAGAGTGACGACCTCACGGCGCTCGACCTCGAACTGGTAGAGCAGCGTCTTTCCGTCACGGTCGTAGACCTTCGTCGATTGGGCCAGAGGGTCGCGGGCGAGGTCTTCCGGGGACGGCAGGTCGGAGGCGAAAAACGCGAACGCGGTCACCGCGCCGAAACCGGCGAGCGCGAGGAGGGCGATGGCCAACGCGATCACGACCGGGGGCACCACCGCGAGCCTGCCGCGAATGCCGCCCCCACTCCGGCGCCGCAACTGGCGATACGGTCCGCGCCCGAGAGCGTGGTCGCGTGTCGTATTGCGCGCGATGCCTCCATCGTAAGGCCCGCCCCCGCCCGATATCCTCTGCGTAGTGCCCACGCGCCCCGGCGACGCCGAGCTCGAAGAGTTCCTGACCCGTGGGATGGCCGAGGTGATCGTCCGCGAAGACCTCGCCGCCAGCCTGCGCGCCGGGGACCGTCAGCTGCGTATCAAACAGGGCTTCGACCCGACGCATCCGAACCTTCACCTCGGCCACGCGATCCCTCTTCGCAAGATGCGCAAGCTCGCGCAGTGGGGACACGAGATCGTACTCATCGTCGGCGACTGGACGACGCAGATCGGCGATCCCACCGACAAGGACGAGACGCGGCCGACGATGTCGCACGACAAGGTCATGAAGAACGCCGAGACCTACATCGAACAGTTCCACCTCATCGTGCCTCGCGAAGGCACGCGCGTCGTGTTCCAATCCGAATGGTTCGGGAAATTCGGGCTGAAGGACGTCATCGACCTCGCATCGCGATTCACGACGCAGCAGATGCTCCAGCGCGAGGAATTCCGGAAGCGCCTCGAGAAGAAGACCCCGATCCCGATCAAGGATCTGCTCTACCCGCTGCTGCAGGCGCACGACTCGGTCGCGATCGAGTCCGACGTCGAGGTCGGCGGTACCGATCAGCTGTTCAACATCCTGGCGGGTCGCGAGCTTCAGGAGCAGGTGGGACAGAGGCCGCAGAACCTTCTCATCAACCACCTGCTGGAAGGTCTCGATGGCGAGAAGATGAGCAAGTCGAAGCCGAAGACCGGCATCTGGCTCACCGACCCGCCGAACGAGGTCTACGGCAAGGTGATGTCGATCGAGGACAAGCTCATGCCTCATTACTTCGAGTGGGCGACCGAGATGCCGCGCAAAGAGGTCAACAAGATCCTCGGCGCGATCGGCAACCGCGAGCTGCATCCGAAGGAGGCGAAGGAGAGGCTCGCCTGGCAGATCACGAGCGAGCTGCACTCGCCCGCGGCGGCCGACGAGGCCAAGGTCGCGTTCGGCAAGCAGTTCAAGGAAGGCGGGCTCCCCGAGGACATCCCGACAGTCGAAGTGGAGATCAACGGCCACGCGGAGATCAAGATCGTCGACCTGCTTCGCGACTCGAAGATCGCATCGAGTCGTAGCGATGCCTTGCGCCTGGTGAGCCAGGGCGGCGTGAAGGTCGACGGATCCAAAGCGAGCCTCGAGACGATGGTCCCGACCAGCACTGAACCCGTGATCCAGGTCGGGCCACGCAAGCACTACCGCATCCGCTGGCGCTGAGGCCATGACCGTCGCGCGTCCGATCGTCGCCGTCATCCCGTTCGGCGCGCGCGGGACCACACCGCGGGCGGGGGCATGGGCGCGCCAGCTCGCCGCGCGCCTTGTGGAGCGCTTCGCGGCGGACGACGCGGTCGATGTGCGGCCGGTCTTCCTGGTCGCGCTGCCCGAGGCCGCGAGCGAGGCCGGATACCTTGTCTTCGGGTCGTCGCCGGACGCTAGCCTCGCCGCTGAATACGGCCGATCGCTCGGCGCGACCTACGCCCTGACGGGTATCTATCGCGAGGACGGCGGCTCGCGCCGGCTCGAGGCGACGCTCGTCGATGTTGGATCCGGAACGGTCCGGGCGACGCGGTCGATCGCGATCGCTCCCGGCACGCTCGCGACGGCTGAGCCGGCCCTGGCTCGCTGGCTCGCGCGAGCCGTCGGCGCCAACGCCGCGTCCGCCTCGGACGTGCCGACCGCGGCGAACGAGACCGCGTACGCAGCCATGCTCGAGGGCATGGACGAAGAGGTGACCACGACGCTCTTGCGTCAGAGCGACCAGGCCGGAGCGGACGAGGCGATCGGGCGGGCGCTGGAGCGTTACCTCGCAGCGCTGACCGCCGACCCAGAAGCTGCCCCCGCCGAGGAGCGGCTTCTCGTCCTGGCGGCGGAGTCCTTGGAGCGCGGCGACATCGGTCGGCAGATCCGTGCGCTCGAGGACCTCATCGTGATCCGGCCTCGGTCGTGGCGCGCGCACTACATCCTCGGAAAGCTTCGCGCGGAGGCCGGCCACACAAGCGAGGCGATCGTCGCCCTCGAGCACGCGCACGCGTTGCACCCGCTGTCCGACCCGGATCTCGTGCGCCTCGCCGAGCTCTACGCGAATGCCGGTGCGAGCGCATCCGCGTTCGGGCACCTGCGTCGCATCGCTCCCACGAGCGCGGCCTACGGTCCGGCGCAGGAGCTCGCGGCAATCATCGCGCTGCAGCGTGGCGACCTCGAAGCGGGACGCGCCGCCTTCGAGCGCGCAGTGGCGGCCGGCGCTTCGGGATGGGAGCTGCACGCGTCGTACGGCGCGGCGCTGCACGCGCGCGGCGAGAACGTGGAGGCCATCCCTCACTACGAAGCGGCGCTCGCCGCGAACGGTCCCGCGATCGTACGACTGAATCTCGCTCGCGCGTTGTTCGAGACAGGGAACAGGGAGCGCGCGGCGGGCGAGCTTGACAAGCTGCTCGAGAGCGAGACGAGCGGCGAGATCGCCGGACAGGCACGACGCCTGCGCTTCGGGATCCGCCACGCCGATCTCGAGCAGGCGCTCGAGTCCGCGGGGCGGGGCGCGGTCGAAGGAGACGCGACCCGTTTCGCCGAGGCGCGATCCGCCTTCGACTCCGCCCTCGCCGCGGAGCCCGACCTCTGGGAGGCTCACTTCGGACTTGGCCTGCTCGCGCGGCACCGCGGTGACGCGCAGACCGCGCTCGCGTCGTTCGCGCGGGTCCTGGAGCTCTGGCCCGAGCATCCGGACGCGCTACACGAGCTCGGCGTCGCGCTGCTCATGGCGAACGACGTCGATCAGGCCGTCGGCGCGCTCGAGCGGGCAGCCGCGCTGCGGCCCGCCGAGCCCGCGTACCTCGCGGATGCCGGATTCGCTCAGATGCGCGCCGGAGACCTCGCCGCGGCGCGCGAGCGGCTCGAGCATGCAAGTGCCCTCGACGCTGATGACCCCATCACGCGTGCTTACCTCCAGGAGCTCGATCGCGTGCAGGCCACCGTCGGGAAAGGCACGTGACGAAGCGCGTCGTCATCGTGGGCGGCGGGTTCGGCGGTCTGCACCTCGTCCGTCACTTGGAGAAGCGCCTGCGGCCCGGCGAGGCGGAGGTCACGCTGGTCGACCGCTCCAACTTCTCGCTCTTCACACCGCTGCTCTACCAGGTCGCGACCGGCGAGCTGCCGCCCCACGCGGTCGCGTATCCGCTGCGCGTGCCGCTCGCGAAAGCCGGCTTCCGTTTCCTTCGGACCGAGGCCCTGGCGATCGACGTCGAGAAGCGAACGGTGCGCACCGAGGACGGAGAAATCGCCTACGACCACATCGTCATCGCGCCGGGCAGTGTGACGAACGACTTCGGGATCCCCGGCGTGAAAGAGCACGCGCTCGTCGTGAAGTGGCTGGAGGACGGCCGCGCGGTGCGCCACCGCATCCTTTCGACCTTCGAGGACGCCGCGCTGATCCCGGATGCCGCGCGGCGGCGCGAGCTGCTTTCCTTCGCGATCGTCGGCGCGGGCCCGGTTGGCGTCGAGCTCTCGGCGTCGATGCGCGACCTCATGGATCACACGCTGCGCGGAATCTACCCGAGCATCGACGTGCGGCGCGAGCCCTCGATCACGCTCGTCGACGGCGCCGATCGCGTCGTGCCGGCCATGGACGAGCGCCTGTCCGCGATCGCGCAGCGGCGGCTCCAGCAGCTCGGCGTGCGCATCATGCTGCGGACGCTGGTGTCCGAGGTGGGGGACCGTTCGCTTCGGACGAAAGATGGAACGACGCTGACCGCGAACACCGTCATCTGGGCCGGCGGCGTGAAGACCAACCCGATCGTCGCCGCGGTCGACCTGCCGCACGCCAAGGATGGCCGGCTGATCGTGGACACATCGTTCCGCGTCGGTGGGCGCGACGACGTGCTCGCGCTCGGTGATGCCGCGTACTTCGAGCAGGACGGAAAGGCACTGCCGATGCTCGCGCAGGTGGCGGTCCTGGAGGCGCCCGCCGCGGCGGCGAACGTCGCGCGGCTCGTGCGCGGCGAGCCGACGCAGCCGTACGTCTACAAACGAAAGGGCGACCTCGTCGCCCTCGGGCGGACGAGCGCGGCGGCGGAGTTCGCGCGACCGATCCACTTCGTGCTCTCCGGTCTACCGGCGTGGACGGTGTGGCGGACGAACTACCTCATGCAGCTCGTCGGCGGCCGCAACCGCGGCACGCTGCTCGTCGAGTGGCTGCTGTCCTACTTCTCGCGCCGGATCGTCGCGGACATCACGTGAGCCTCGTCGTCGACGGACGGCGTGTTCTGTGGCTCGCAGCAGCTGCAGCCGCGGGTTTCATAGCTGGCCAGCTCGTGATCTGCCCTGCTGAATTCTGGCGCGGCATCTTCATCTTGGGTTTCATTCCGGGAATCCTGCAGGGCCTCGTGCTTTGGCGATCGCGGCCGTTCCTGCTGATACGTTGGCTCGCCCTAACGCAGTTCGGTGTGGTCACCACGTACGTTTTCACCTTCGCCGCGCTCGTCGTCGGTAGCCTCGTTTCGTTGGTTGTACCTGGTAGCGAGCCTTCGCAACGCGCCGCTCCTTCGCTCATCGGTGGACTCGTCCTCTTCTTTGGATTCTTCATCGGTGGGGCAGGACTAGGTGGACTGCAAGTGACAGGGTTTCCGAGGCACGAGCGACGTGTCGGATGGGTGTTGGCCACGATGCTCGGAAGCGTCGCGGTCGCGCCGATCGCGCTCGTGCTCGTCGGCCTTGGAGATTGCAAGGGCCCATACGGCGCGCCAAATCAGGTCTACGGGCTGCTCGGCGGATCGCTCTATGGCCTCGTGACAGCTTTCGCGTTGCCTCCGCGGTCCGAGCCCTAGCGCGCCGCGGCGCCCTCCTCGACCTTCTCCTCATGCGCCGCGATCACCTTCTCCGCGATGTGCGACGGGCATTGCTCGTAGCCGAGCAGTGTCGCGGTGAACGTGCCGCGCCCGCCGGTCATGGATCGGAGGTCGGTCGAGTAGCGGAAGATCTCCGCGAGCGGCACGTGCGCTTTGATGCTCTGGTGCCCCGCGCCAGCGCCGTCCATGCCGAGCACGCGTCCGCGGCGGCTGTTGAGGTCCGCGAGCACATCGCCCATCTGCTCCTCGGGCACGACGACCTCGACGTCCATGATCGGCTCGAGCAGATACGGCTGCGCGTCCTTGACGCAGGCCTGCAGCGCGAGCGACCCCGCGATCTTGAACGACATCTCGCTCGAGTCGACCTGGTGGAACGAGCCGTCGTATAGCACCGCCTTGAAGTCCGACAGGGGATAGCCGGCGATCACACCCTTCAGGGCCTGCTCGCGGATGCCCTTCTCCACCGCGGGCCAGAAGTTGCGCGGCACCGAGCCGCCGACGATGCGCGTCTCGAAGACCACGCCCGAGCCCACCGGCAGCGGCTCGACCTCGACGAAGCAGTCACCGAATTGCCCATGACCGCCGGTCTGGCGCTTGTAGCGGCCTTGCGCCTGAGCCTTCGCCCGGATCGATTCGCGGTATGGGACCCGTGGCGTGCGCATCTCGACCTGCACGCCGAACTTCTCCTTCAGCCGGTGCACGGCGACGTCGATGCCCGACTCGCCGACCGCCGACAGGATGGTCTCGTGCGTCGCGTCATCGCGCCGTACGTGCAGCGACGGGTCCTCGTCGATGAGCTTGTGGAGCGCGGTCGACATCTTGTCGAGATCGGCCTTGCTCGCGGGATCGATGGCCACCGAGAAGGACGGTGGCGGGAACGCGATCGGGTCGTAAAGGATGGGCGCATCCTTGTCGGTCAGTGTCGCGTTCGTGGACGTCGCGGTGAGCTTCGGAATGGCGCAGATGTCTCCGGCACCGACCGCATCGGTGATCTCCTGCTCCTTGCCACGCAGGAAGAACAGCTGGCCGACCCGCTCGGTCTCGCCCTTCACCGCGTCGTAGACCTGCGAGTTGTGATGCAGCGTCCCCGAATACACGCGCACGTAGCTCAGCTTTCCCACGAACGGGTCGGCGAGCGTCTTGAACACGAATGCGGACAGCTTCTCGGCTGGATCGGTCTTGCGCGCCGTCTCCGCGCCGGTCGGCGACTTGCCGATGATCGACGTGTCCTCAGCCGGGGAGGGGAGCATCTCGCGGATCGTGTTGAGCAGGGCGGTGTATCCGACGTTCTTCGACGACGACGTCGCGACGACCGGGATGACCTTGCCCTCGCGGACCGCTGCATGGAGCGCGTCGCGCAGCTCGTCGTACGACATCTCCTTGCCGTCTAGGTAGCGCGTCAGGAGGTCCTCGTTCGTCTCGACGATGGCCTCCACCAGCTGCTGGCGGAACTGACCGACGCTGTCGGCCTGCGCCTTGTCGATCTCCGCGATCGGCTCCTTCGGGCCCTTCAGGATCTGGCCGTGCAGGAGATCGATCGTCGCTGAGATCCCCTGGTGCTCGCCGACCGGCACGTGCAGGGGAACGACGCGGATGCCGTAGGCCTCGCGGAGCTGCCCCAGCACCTGCTCGAAATCGGCGTTCTCGCGGTCGAGCCGGCTGACGACCACGACGCGCGGGGTCTTGTGATCGTCGAGCTCGCGCCAGACCAGCTGCGTGCCGACCTGGATCCCCGCGGAGGCATCGACCACGACGATCGCTGCGTCCGCGACGCGCATCGCGGCGTGCTGATCCCCCGCGAAATCGAGGAAGCCCGGCGTGTCAAGGAGGTTGATCTTTGTGCCGTCGTGCGTGAACGATGCGATCGCGATGTTGATGGTGATGCGGCGCTTCTGCTCTTCGGGGTCCGTGTCGAGGATGCTGGTGGCGTCATCGACCTTCCCGAGACGGTTCGTGGCGCCGACCGCGTGGAGCAGGCTCTCGACGAGCGTCGTTTTTCCAGATCCGCCGTGCCCCACGACCCCAACATTGCGGATCTGTGCCGGATCTATGAGGGCCAATGTCGTCTCCCCAGTGCGTGTGCGTTGATAGTATTCGCGCGATGTCCGGACATTCAAAGTGGAGTCAGATCAAGCGCCAGAAGGGCGCGGCGGACGTCAAACGGGGAGTCGTTTTCACCAAGATGACGCGGGAGATCATGCTCGCCGCGCGTGAGGGAGGCGGCGATCCCGAAGCAAATTTCCGGCTTCGGCTCGCCCTCGATCGCGCGCGCGCGGTCAACATGCCGCACGCGAACGTCCAGCGCGCGATCGACCGCGCCACCGGCGCGGACGGCGGCGCCGCGCTCGAGAGCATCGTCTACGAGGGATACGCGCCAGGCGGCGTGTCGGTGATGGTCGAAGCGGCCACTGACAACCGCAACCGCACAGCGTCGGAGATCCGCGCCGCGTTCACGAGGAACGGTGGCAAACTCGGCGAGTCGGGCTCGGTGCAGTGGCTGTTCGAGCAAAAGGGCATCATCGAGATCGACGCCGGAAAGCGCTCCCCCGACGAGGTGTCGTTGATAGCAATCGACTCGGGCGCGGAGGACGTCGAGACCGACGGCAGCCTCGTCACCGCGTATACGACCCCGAGCTCCTTCGAGAAGGTGAAGTCAGCCCTCGAGAAGGCCGGCATTGCGGTCGCTTCGGCCGAGATCTCGATGCGCCCGACGACGACCGTCCGCGTCGAGGGCGACCAGGCCCGTAGAGTCCTCCGCCTCGTGGAGGACCTTGAGGACCTCGACGACGTTCAGAAGGTCCACGCGAACTTCGACGTACCGGACGAGGTCCTCCAGCACGCCTAGCCGGAGCACCGTGCTCGGCATCGATCCGGGCACAACGGGAATGGGATACGCCCTCCTCGACCTGAGCACCGATCCGCCCCGCCTTGTCGCTCACGGTCTCATCGAGACACCGCGTTTCGGTAGTGCGGCGGAGAGACTCCTTGCGATCGCTGACGCGATCGACGCTCTGATCGCGACACACGTGCCCGCCTACCTCGCCCTCGAGCGGCTCTACTTCAACAAGAACGTCAAAACAGCGATGGCTGTGGCAGAGGCGCGAGGCGCGGCCCTGGTGTGCGGCGCTCGCGCGGGGCTCGCGATCGCCGAGTACACGCCACAAGAAGTGAAACAGTCAGTCACGGGAAGCGGCGGCGCGGACAAACGCGCGGTGCAGCGCATGCTTGTGCACGTGCTCGAGTTGGCTGAGCCGATCACACAAGACAACGTTGCCGACGCAATTGCGATCGCGCTGACCCACGCCCAGCGCGTGAAGTTCAGCGCCGCAGTCGCGAGCGCGAAATGAGACAAGCGCGTCCGCGGGTGCGGGTGACGGGGCGAGAACCCCGAGCCGCGGCAGGACCCGCGCGCGTCGGAGGCGCCGGCAGGTGATCGCTTACGTCAGCGGCGGGGTTGTCGCGCGCGGCGCGGATCATGTCGTCGTTGATGTCCGTGGCGTCGGCTACAAAGTCTTCGTGCCGCGGCCTCCGTCGGGCGACACGGTGGCGCTGCACACGCACCACGTCGTCCGCGACGACGCGCAGCAACTGTTCGGCTTCGAAACACGCGACGAACTCGCGTTGTTCGAGCTATTGATCACGGTCTCAGGCGTCGGCCCGAAGGCCGGGCTGTCGCTCCTCTCCGTGTCGAGTCCGTCGGCGATCGCCACGGCGATCGCGTCGGGCGACGCGCTTGCGCTCGCACGCGCGCCCGGCGTGGGAAAGAAGACCGCGGAGCGGCTCATCGTCGATCTGAAAGGCAAGATCGGGAGGACCGGCGCAGAGCGGGAGCCGACCGGACTCCTGACTGAAGATGAAGCGGCCGCCGCGCTCCAGGCGCTCGGCTACACGATCGCGGAGGCGATCTCGGCGCTGCGCGGCGTCCCGCCCGCGGGCTCCGCGACCACCGAGGAGCGCGTCACGGCCGCGCTACGCGCCGCAGGACGAGTCGGGGTCGCAGGACGGTGACGGGGGCGGCCGTCACGGAAGCCTCGTCCAGCAGCCACCCGAGCGTCATGTCACGCTGGCGCGTGGCCGCCGACCCCCCTGTAAGGAGCGGGGGCCATCGCGATCGCGATCATCATCGCGATGATCTTCCTCAGGGACCCACTCTCGAATCAGCTCTCGATGATCGGGAACAACCTCACGTAGAAATGCGGGCGGCGGCCAGCCTCCCCGTTGCACCTTTTTGATACAATTTCTTCAACGGCTTCCGGTCGATGCCCGGGAGCCGCGGGCGCCGCTGAAAGTGGGTCGACCCCACTTTTTTTGTCGCCAACGACGGACCTGGCTGATGTTTCCGCGAAGGGCAGGCGGTTGGCTTTGTCTCCGCGAGGCGGGG
>VBFY01000069.1 GCA_005889405.1 Chloroflexota bacterium
GGCGTGACGCTGTTCGCCATCCAGTGGCTGGACCTCGACGCTGACGTCATCGTCCTCGTTATTGGACTTGTCTTCGCTGGTGCGTACTCCGCGACGCGTCGCTACGGGCTGCTCATCCCCGCCGGCATTCTGACCGGCCTCGGTGCGGGCATCCTGCTCGAAGACTTCGGCGCTACGCGCGAGCCGGTGGCGCTCGGCCTCGGCCTCGGATTCCTCGCGATCTACGGCGTCGACCTGATCGCGCTCCGTTCGCCGGAGCGCGCGCGCTGGTGGCCGCTGATCCCGGGGGCGATCCTCACGGTCATCGCCGGCGCCGGCGGTGCGTTCGGTGACGAAGGAGGACGCGCGGTGCAGCAGGGCTGGCCGGTCGTCCTCATCGTCATCGGAGGGTGGCTGCTCCTTCGCCGTCGGGTCTCGTTCTGACCGAGCCGACAGTCGCGCGTCTGGTCGGCGAGCGTCTGCGCGCCGCGGGCGTGCGTTACGTCACCGGTCATCCAGGCGGTGAGGTCGTCGATCTCATCGAGGGCTTCCGCCAGGCAGGGCTCGAGTTCGTCCTCACGCGGCACGAGACATCCGCGGCGTTCATGGCCGAGGCGATGGCGAGCGCGAGCGGTGTCCCGGGCGTGTGCATCGCGACGCTCGGCCCCGGCGCGACGAATCTCGTGACGGGAGTCGCGCAGGCGTATCTCGATCGCGCGCCGCTCATCGCGTTCACCGGTCAGCTTCGCGCCGACCGTGTCGAGATCACGACGCATCAGAAGCTCGACCTGCGCGCGCTCTTCGCGCCGATCACGAAATGGCAGGCGCGCCTCACTCCGTCGAACGCCGCGGACGTCATCGATCGCGCGCTTCGCGAGTCGCTCGAGCCGCGATGCGGTCCGGTCCATATCGAGGTACCGAGCGACGTTCCACGTCTCGCTGCGGTGGCGGCGTCTCGCGTGGTGTCGCACGGCGCCGGCGTTCTGGGCGGCGCGTCGGTCGATCGCATCGCGGCCGGTCGAGCTGCGCAGCTCCTCCGCGAGAGCCGGCGGCCGGTGATCCTCGCGGGTATGGACGCGAACGAGGATGACACCGCGGACGCGCTGCGGAACCTGGCGGAGGAGTGGGCTATCCCGGTGATGGTCAGCCCCAAGGCGAAGGGCGTGTTCCGTGAGGATCATCCGCTCTTTCTCGGGACGATCGAGATGCTCGGCACCGCCAGGCTCTATGAGTACATCGACGGTTCCGACCTCGTCCTGATGATCGGATTCGACCCGGTCGAGTTCGACCGCGACTGGGCCGCCGCGGCGAGCGTGATCCACCTCGGTCCGCTGCCGAACGACGATCGCATCTACCACAGCGCCGCGGAGATCGTCGGCCCGGTGCGCGAAGGGATCGACGTCCTTCGCTCGCTCGCCGGCAAGCCCACGCCGAAGCGCTCGCCAAAAGACGTGCGCGTCTTTCGCGAGTCGTTCCGCGCGTTCGTGACGCCGAAGCGCGACCGGCTCACGTCGCAGCAGGTACTGACGGAGCTGCGCGCCGCGCTACCGGAGGACGCGCTCGTGACCTGCGACGTGGGCTACAACAAGGCCGTCACCGGTCAGTGCCTGGCCATGTACCAGCCGAAGACGTTCTTCATGTCGAACGGCCTTTCGTCGATGGGCTATGGGCTCGCGGCCGCGCTCGGGCTGAAGCTGCTGCACCGCGACCGGGAGGTGGCGTGCGTCCTCGGCGACGGCGGCTTCGCGATGGTGATGGCCGAGCTCGAAACGGCGGTGCGCGAGAAGCTCGGCGTCACCGTCATCGTCCTCGCCGACGACGCGCTGTCGCAGATCAAGGCCAGCCAGGAGCGAAAGGGCTATCCCGTGATCGGGACCACATTCGGCGGCCTCGACTACGTGGCGCTCGCGCAGGGCTTCGGTATCACCGGCCGCGAGGTGCGAACGGTCGCTGAGTGCCGCGACGCGCTGCGCACCAGGTCGACCGACAGGCCGACCCTCATCGCGGCACGTGTGGATCCGTCCGCGTATGACCTCGGGTGAGCTCTAGTTCGGCCGCTCCCGTCCGTACGGCAGCCCCGTTTCCGCGTCCTCGTCGTCGACATCGAGGATTTCGTCGAGGTCGAGGACCGTGCCGCCGCCGGACGGCGTCCGCTCCGTGTCGAGATCGCCGATCGTGACCTCTTCAGTGGTGAACCGGCCCCATCCGCGTCGTAGCACGCGGAGACGAGTGACCCGCGGGCGGAACGCCGCGCTCCGTCGGATCATCACGCCTGCTTGAGACGCTCCTTGTAGTAGGTCCGGACCTTCTGCACCTTGGGGCGCGCGTTGAAGAGGATGTACGGGCTCAGCGGATTGCGCTCCGCGTAGTCCTGGTGGTACGCCTCGGCCTCGAAGAAACGGTCGAGGGGTTTGACCTCGGTGACGATGGGTCGATCAAAGACCTTCGCGGCGTCGAGCTGCTTGATGTAGGCCTCCGCGACACGGCGCTGCTCGTCGTCAGCGTAAAAGATCACCGAGCGGTACTGCCGACCCACGTCTGGACCCTGCCGATCGCGCGTCGTCGGGTCGTGGGCGATCGAGAAGAACACTTTCAGGATCTGCCCGAAGCTCATCTTCGCCGGATCGAAGCGCACTTCGACGGCTTCCGCGTGATCGGTCCGGCCGCTCGACACTGTTTCGTAGTCGGCCACATCGGCGGAGCCGCCGGCGTACCCCGAGGTCACGGCGGTCACGCCGTCGAGCTGCTTGTAGACGGCCTCGACGCACCAGAAGCATCCGCCCGCGAGGACGGCGGCACCCTCCGCGCTCGCGGAGCGCACGATGTCGGTGGCCGGATCGGGGAAGTTCTCGGGCGAGACCATCGCTAATGGAGCGCGAGGTACGGCGCGAGGAAAGCCCGCGCGGCTTCGGTATCGACACGGGTGTTCACGCTGGTCGAGTAGAGCGGCACATCGCCGCTCGAGACGACCGAGATGATCACCGGTCCGCTTGGGGTGTCGACGAACGTCGGGCCGCCCGAGTCGCCGTAGCCGGTGCCGGAGAGACCGCGGCTCAGGTTCTGGTCGAGATGGATCATGTCCGGATTGAGCGCGTGGAAGCCCGAGATCGTCCACTTGCGGATACCGTCGAACGGGAACTTCGGACCCTGGCTCTGGACGACCACCTTCTCGGAGGTCCCGTATCCCACGTTGAGATAGTCGGTCGTGTTGATGACACCGGCGTCACGCAGCGCGTCCAGGAAACCGACGGGGGCGATCCGCGCCGGGGCGATCCCTGCGACCGGCTGGTCCAGCAGGATCAACGAGAAGTCCGAGTGGTACGGCTGCTTGTAGTCGGGGTTGTGGACGATCGTCCCGTGATACGGAGTGTCGAAGATGTTGTGAGCGGCGTCTGTCCCGAAATTCGGGTCGAACGTCACCCACGTTGTGGTGAAGCCCTGCGACAGCGCGTAAGCCGTGCAGTGGCTCGCCGTGAGGAACACGCGCGGAGTGACGAGCGTGCCGCTGCAGATGATGCGCAGGCTGCTGTCCGTGAGGCGCGGCAAGAGGAACGCGCCGACGTTGGGATGAGCGTTTCCGTCGGGATGCGCGTCGCCGGTCTGACCCAGGGCGATACCGCCGGTGGTGAGCAGCAGGCATGCGACGATCGCGGCGACAGCGAAGAGCTTCTTCAAGATGGACCTCCCCCGTGATGTGCCGCGCGGATTCTAGGTGACTCGCGCTATTCGACGAAAAGATCGTCGGGGTAGCAGTACCGCCAGCTCTCACCCTTCTCGAATGAACGAATGACCGGATGCGTCGTCGCGCGATAGTGCTTTGTGGCGTGCCGGTTCGGCGAATCGTCACAGCATCCGACGTGGCCGCACGCCAGACACAGGCGCAGATGCACCCAGCGATCACCGGTCTTGAGGCACTCTTCACAGCCACGCGGCGTGTTCGGTGCGTGATCCTTGGCCGCCCGCAGATGTGTGCAGAGCTGCACCTCGCCGGTCACCTCTCCGACGATACGCCTCGCGCGCTCATATCCTCCAGCCGTGACGAGCACGCGGGGCGCGACGCTGGAGTTCCGCGACGTCTCCAAGCGTTACGGCGGACAGCTGGCCGTCGACCAGCTTTCGTTCAAGGTCCCGGCCGGACGGATCTGCATCCTCGTTGGCCCCAGCGGCTCGGGTAAGACGACCTCGCTGAAGATGGTCAACCGGCTCATCGAGCCGACCGCCGGATCCATCTTGATCGACGGGCGCGACGTGCTTCGCGAGGAGCCGACCGCGCTGCGGCGGCGCATCGGCTACGTGATCCAGCAGGTCGGGCTCTTCCCGCATCAGACCATCGCGGAGAACGTCGGCACGGTGCCGCGGCTCCTTGGGTGGCCGAAGGCGCGCATCGCCGCCCGGACCGAGCAGCTGCTCGCGCTTGTCGGCCTCGAGCCGTCGCGGTTCGCGGGGCGCTACCCGGCGCAGCTCTCCGGCGGCGAGCGCCAGCGTGTCGGCGTCGCGCGAGCTCTCGCCGCGGAGCCCCCGGTGATGCTCATGGACGAGCCGTTCGGCGCGGTCGACCCGATCGTCCGCGATCGTCTCCAGAACGAGTTCCTTCGTATTCAGCGCGACCAAGGGACGACCGTACTGTTCGTGACGCACGACATCGACGAGGCGATCAAGCTTGGGGATCGCGTCGCGGTCATGCGCGGGGGGAAGCTCGTGCAGTACGCCCCGCCCGGCGAGCTCCTCGCGCACCCGGTGAACGCCTTCGTCGCGGAGTTCGTGGGCTCCGATCGCGGGCTGAAGCGCCTTGCGCTTCTCACCGTCGGCGGGATGGACCTCGACACCAACGTCGCGCGAGCTGCCGTGTCGCCGAACGCGCCGATCCTGTCTCCAGCGAGCACCCTACGCGAGGCGCTCATACGCATGCTCGCGAGCGAAGCGCAGGTCGGCGTCGTGCTGGACGGACAGCGCTACCTGGGCCTGCTCACGCTCTCGAAGATCGGGAAGATGATCCGGAGCGACGCGTGACGGAGGGAGAGCCGCTCATCCGCTGGGATTGGATCGCGAGCCACCTCGATGAGTTCGCGTTCCGTCTCGGCGAGCACGTCGAGCTCACGGTCATCGCGGTCAGCGTCGGCTTCATCATCGCGTTCGGGCTCTCGCTCCTGATCCTCCGCGCGCCACGCACAGAAGCGCCGATCACCTGGGTGACCGGGACGCTCTATACGATCCCGAGCCTCGCGCTGTTCGCGCTCCTCATCCCATATACGGGACTCACGGTCCTGACCGCGGAGATCGGTCTCGTGAGCTACACGCTGCTCATCCTTCTCCGCAACATCGTGCGCGGCATCCGCGGCGTGCCGGCCGAGGTCCGAGAGGCGGCCGTCGGTATGGGCTATTCCCCGCGCGAGATCCTGTGGCGCATCGAGCTGCCGCTGGCCCTCGCCGTCATCATCGCCGGCGTCCGGCTCGCGACGATCAGCACGATCGGCCTCGTGACCGTCACGTCGCTCATCGGACAAGGCGGCTTCGGCTTTCTCATCCTGATCGGGATCCAGCGTTTCTTCACGACCGAGCTCATCGTCGGCGCGGTGCTGTCGGTCGCGCTCGCGATCGTGGCCGATGCGCTGCTGGTCCTGCTTCAGCGCCGGCTCACGCCCTGGACGCGCGCGACATGACGCTTCTTGGCGACGTCGCGAGGTGGTTCGCCGATCCCGCCCACTATCAAGGCAGCGACGCGGTGCAGACCCGTCTCCTCGAGCACGCCGCCGTCTCGGGCCTCGCCGTCCTGACAGGCCTGCTCGTCGCGCTGCCCATCGGCCTGTATCTCGGGCACACCGGCCGCTTCGGCTTCATCGCGGTGAACGTCGCGAACATCGGCCGCGCGATCCCGTCGCTCGCCGCGATCGCACTCGCCATCCCGATCGCGGGCACGCTGCTCGGCGTGCAGAACGGCCTGGGCTTCTGGCCGACCTTCCTCGCTCTCATTCCGCTCGCGATCCCGCCGATCCTCACCAACGCCTACGTCGCGGTCCGCGGCGTCGACCGCGACGTGATCGAGGCCGGCCGTGGTATGGGCCTCGGCGAAGCAGCGGTGCTTCGCGTGATCGAGCTGCCGCTCGCGCTTCCGCTGATCCTCGCGGGGATCCGGACCGCGGCGGTCAACGTCGTGGCCACCGCGACGCTCGGGGCGCTGGTCGCCTTCGGCGGTCTCGGCCGGTACATCGTGGACGGGCTCGCGCTCCAGGAGTACGACCGCTTGTTCGCCGGAGCCCTGCTGGTCGCGCTTCTGGCCATCGCCGTGGAAGTCGCCTTCGGTACATTCGAGCGCGCCGCGGTCTCCCCGGGCATACGTGTCCAACAGGGCGCGTTGTGAGGAGGTAGCCCGCGCGGCGGGCGATACTGCCAGCAGGGCCGAGAGAAATGCGCTGCGGCCCGGAAGGAGTCCCCCAGTTGAAGCGAGCGATTCGCCTAGCGATCCCATTCATCGTGGCGGCACTTGTCGCGAGCGCCTGCGGCGGTGCCGGCACCGGCGGAACGAAACCAGCCATCACGATCGGCTCAACGAACTTCAGCGAGCAGCTCGTGCTCGGCGAGCTCTACAGCCAGATCCTCGAGACCAACGGGTACGCGGTCACGCGCAAGTTCAACCTCGGCGCCCGCGAGATCGTCTTCCCCGCGCTCCAGAGCGGGCAGATCGACCTGGAGGCGGACTATCTCGCCACGCTCCTCGCGTTCGTCGATAAGACGGCGACCGGCTCGACCGATCCGAAGCTGACCTTCTCGACACTGCAAAAGGCCCTGACGTCGAGGGCCGTCACCGTTCTCGACTACGCGCCCGCCGTCGACCAGAACGGTTTTGTCGTGACCAAAGCGACCGCGGACAAGCTCAAGCTCGCGAAGCTCTCCGACCTTGCGCCGGTCGGGAACCAGCTCGTCCTCGGTGGCCCGGCGGAGTGCCCGAACCGCGAGTTCTGCGCGCTCGGTCTCAAGAGCAAGTACGGCATCACCTTCAAGGACTTCAAGGCGCTCGACACCGGCGGTCCGCTCACGGTGCAGGCGCTCGTCGGCGGACAGATCGACGTCGGGCTGCTCTTCACCAGCGACGCGACGATCGCCGTGCGAGGCTTCGTGCTCCTCGAAGACGACAAGCAGCTCCAGCTGTCGGACAACGTCGCGCCGGTGGTGCGCAACGACTACCTCACCAAGGCGGGCGACGACTTCAAGAAGCTCATCAACTCCATCGCGCCGAAGCTCACGACCGCCGAGCTCACCGGTATGAACAAGCTCGTCGAGGTCGACAAGCAGGACCCGAAGGATGTCGCCAAGGCGTGGCTGAAGAAGGTCGGTCTCATCAAATAAGCGAGTGGATCGCTCTCGGCGGCGCCCTCGAGCGGGGCGCCGCCGTCACGTCGTGGGGTGATGGCGGAGAGTGCGAGCTCTTCGCCATCCACGACGACGGCGAGCTTCGCGATCGCTACTGGGACGGTCAGCATTGGCACGAATGGAAGTCGCTGGGCGGTACCTTCACCGGCCAGCCCGCGGCCGCGGCCAGGGATGCGGACCGCATCGACGTCTTCGCCTTCGACCGCGAGGGACGCCTGAGTCATCGCTGGTGGGACGGAACGCTCTGGGTCCCGTGGGAGATCGTCGAGGGCGCACCGCGCGGTCACAGCGTGAGCTGCACGTGGAGCGGCCAGCGTCTCGACGTCTTCGTGAGCCAGGGCGGCGGCGCCCTCTGGTACAAAGCGCTGCCGTGACCGAGGGCCTGTTCGATTTCGTGATCATCGGTGCCGGCGCCTCGGGTGAGGCGGCGGCGCACTACGCGCGTGCGCGCGGCGCGTCGGTCGCGATCGTCGACCGCGATCTGTTCGGCGGGTCGTGTCCGTTCTGGGCCTGCATGCCGTCGAAGACGCTGCTGCACGCGGCGGAGGTGCGCGCGCACGGCGGCGACTACCCATGGCCGAAAGCCTCGGACCGCCGCGACTACATGATCGTTCGCGAGCACCGCGACTACCCCGACGACAGCGATCACGTGAGGTCGCTCGAGCGCGCGGGCGCGACCGCCGTACGCGGGACCGCGCGTCTGGCCGGACCTGGTCGCGTCATCGTGACGCACGAGGGCACGACGCACGACCTCGAGACGAAGAACGTGATCATCGCCGTCGGATCCGTCGGAAAGGTGCCACCGATCGACGGGCTCGCGCCGGCCGGGTACTGGACCAACGTCGAGGCGACGTCGACCCGCACGCTCCCGCGTAGCATCGTCGTCCTGGGCGCGGGCCCGTCCGGCGTCGAGATCGCGCAGTACTTCGCCCGGTTCGACGTGCGCACCACGATCGTCGCGCCGCGCCAAGTGAATCCAACGGATCACCCACGCAACTCCCGGCTGCTTGCCGAAACGCTGCGCCGTTCGGGTGTCGATGTGCGCACCGGCGTTCGGGCGCAGCGCGTGCGCCCGAGGGCCGGTCCGGATGGAGAGCATGTCGTCGACCTCTCGGACGGGTCGAGCGTCTCGGCTGCGGTGATCCAACTGTCCGTCGGGCGCACGTCGGCAGCGGCGCTCGGGACGCTCGGCCTCGAGACCATCGGCATTTCGTACGACGGAGCCGACACGCTGACCGTCGGCGACGACCTTCGCGTCGCGGACAATGTGTATGCGATCGGCGACGCGATCGGTCACGAGCTCAGCACGCACCTCGGGCACTATGAAGGCGAGATGGCCGTGCGCATCGCGCTCGGCGAGGCGGTGCGCGCGGACTTCAGGGCGATCCCGCGTGTCGTCTACACCGATCCGGAAGCCGCGGCGGTCGGGCTGCGCCTAGACCAGGCGCTTCAGCGCGGGATCGACGCGTTCGAAGACACGATCGATCTCACCCGAACGTCGAAGGGGTACATCGTCGAGGCGGACATGGGTCACGTCACGATCGTCGTCGATCGCGCGAACAAGATCGTCGTCGGCGCCTTCATCGGCGGTGTCGGCGCGGGTGAGGCGATCCACCAAGCCGTGCTCGCGGTGAAGCTGCGCACGCCGATCGACACGCTCGCGCAGACCGTGAACGCCTTTCCCACGACCTCGCGTGAGCTTGGCGGACGTTTTGCCTCAGCGGCGTTGAAGCTGCGCTGACAACCGCCCCAGCACGGCATCCAGACTGCGCGTCGGCGACCCACCAGTGATGCGCACCACTTTGCTGTGGTGGCGCTCCGCCGCCGCCACGAGGGCCGCGCGCGTCCATTGCTCTCCGACATCTTCGGGTGTCCTCGCGTAGCGCTGCCGCACCGACCGTAGGAATCGGTACAGCCGCCGGTAACCCGAGAATGCGTTCGTCCCGGCAAGATCTGCCCGAATGTGCCGGCGGACGATGCGCAGCGCGGCCATCGCAAACGGCACGTCGCACCACACGATGAGGTCACTGGACTCGGCGACAAGATCGATGAACACGGGCTCGGCGCCCTCGACGATCCAGCCTTCACGCGCGAGGTGCTCGGCGAGAAGCGCCTTTCTCGCGGCGAGCATCGCCTCCGATGGGTGGCCCGCGGCGTCGCGTTCGAGGCGCACGCCTCCCGGCAACCCTCGCCAGTCGAGATGCTCGTCGAGATGGAGGACCGCCATCCCGAACCGGTCGGCGAGAGCCTCGGCAAGGGTCGTCTTACCGCTTCCGGGTCCACCGACGATGTAGATCCGCGGGGCCACGCGCGTCGGCTAGAGGATCGGCGCGAGCACCGCGGTCAGCTGCGCGCGATGCTCCGCGGTCTCGAAATCGAGCAGCGGGTTCATCGGCAAGAGGTGTTCGGTGACGGCGTTGTTCTTGCGGACGTACACCGCGGGATAGATCTCGGCTTTGGGATTCGCCTCCACCGCGACCGCGACCCCGTCGGGTCCTTCGCCGTCGACGAACAGCTGGAGCGGGACGATACCGTCGTCGACGATGCCGCGCGCCCCGTCCATGAGAAGCGAACGAGCGAGATACGACTTCTGATGCCAGAGCTCCGGGGCGCGCGTCAGCTCGGACAGCAGGTAGTCCAGCACGTCGTCGCGCCTCAGCGTCGGTCGGGCCGGGTCGATGCCGAAGTACGCGCGCGCGATGTGGCGCGCGAGGATGCGTGCGTTGTAGCGATGGCCGTGCACGGCGCCCGAGCTGCTCGGGATCCCGTTCTTCTTGAGCCCCGCCGCGCCCCGCGTCGCCGTTCCGGCGAAATACACGTGGGGCACGCTGATGCTCTCGAAGAGCGGGGTCTGCGAGGGGATCTTCTCGCGGCCGGAGCTCACGACGCCGAGCTCCGGGAGATCGCCGAGCGGCGGCTGGAAGCCGGTGGTCGCGATGACGTCGTCGGCCTCGAATACCAGCGAACCTCCGCCGTCGCTGCGCGTGGTCTTGACGCGGAACAGATCGCCGCTCCGCGACACGTCGTCGATGGAGGCGTTCATGATCACCACTCCGCCGCCGAGAATGTGGTCCTCATACGGCTGGACGTAGCGCGCGCGCACGCCGACGAGCGAGTTCGTCACGACCGAGAGCTGTGTCGGGCGGGGCGACGCCAGCACGATCTGGCGCGCCCAGGGAAGGAAACCGTTCGCGAGCTCGAACGCCGACGTCTCCTTTCCGATGATGAACACGCGCTTTCCCGCGTACGTCTCGGGCGCGCGCGTCTCCGCGTAGTGCGGCACGTGCTCGATCCCTGGGATCTGGGGCTTCCAGGGCTCGGCCAGTCCGAACGCGAACACGACGACGCGCGCGCGGTAGTCGCCGGCCGTCGTCCGGAGGCGGAAGCCCTCGCCGTCGCGAGACGTGCCCGTCCACCGGCAGCCGTACCGAACGCGGATCCCAGTCTCCCGCGCGAACGTCGCGATGTTCTGCTCCATCTCGGTCCGCGACGGGAAATACGACGTCCCGTCCATGAGTCGCGGCTGGATCGCGCGGTGCTGGTCGTCGTCCGGGATGAGTGAGTTCCAGTCGTACCGCTCGTAGAAGCGCGTGCCGCGCTCGAACGGCG
>VBFY01000070.1 GCA_005889405.1 Chloroflexota bacterium
GCTCGCTCTTTCGCTCCGGATAGAGCGCGAGCAGCGTCTCCGCGGCGGCGCGATGAAGCGTCCGCCGATCCTGCTTCAGCAGTGAGCCGTACGCCGCGTCCTGCACCAATGCGTGACGGAAGAGGTACTCGAGCTCTGGCTGCAGCGCCGCGATCTCGACGAGCCCGCTGGCCTCGAGCGTGCCGAGCTCAGCTTGCACGGTCACGAGGTCTTCGCCTCGAGTATCCGTTCCAGGATGGTCACGCCGAATTGCCGGCCGATCACGGACGCGACGCGGAGGGTGCGCTTGCTCTCCTGCGGCAGTCGGTCGATGCGGGCCAGGAGCAGACCCTGGAGCGTGTCGGGGATGTCGATGCTGGCGACGCGCTCCGTCGCGATCCAGCGGTCGCCTTCGCGCACGATGGCGCCGCGGTCGATGAGCATTCGGATGACCTCTTCGACGAAGAACGGGTTTCCCTCGGCCTTCGCGAGGATGAGATCGCGCGTGTCGGCGCGCAGCGACTCGATCCGCAGCAGGTTCGACACGAGCGAGCGACTGTCCTCGAGCGAGAGCGGATCGAGGCGGATCTCGGTGAGCGCATCGCCGACGAGATCGCGAGCGCCGGCGATGAGCCGCCAGCCCGTGGCCTTGCGTTCCACGCGCGAGCTGAGGATGCACAACACCGGCAGACCTGCGAGCGACGGAAGGAGCTGTAGGAGCGTGTCGACCGAGGCGGCGTCGGCCCAGTGGAGGTCGTCACACACCACGACCACCGGACCGCGGGCGCTGACGGCGCGAAGCACCAGGATGAGAGACGCCACGTAGCGCTTGATCGCCTCGGTCTCGAGGACCGACAGCCGCGCCTGCTGCTCGGGTGTCAGCCGCAGCGAGAGGAGGTGGCCGAGGTACGCGGACGTCTCGAGCCAGCCGTCACCCAGAAGATCGCGCAGGACGCTCCGCAGCGCATCCGCGACCTGCGATTCGTCCGACGACCCGCTCACGCCGATCAGCGACCGCACGAGGTCGAGCACCAGGTGATAGGGGAGCGTCTCGCCGTAGGAGAGACAGCGCCCCTCGATCCAGCGGACCGAACCGTCGGTGCGCTCGATGTCGGCGCGCAGCTCCGACAGCAGCCTCGTCTTTCCCATGCCCGGCTCACCGAGCACGCACGCGACCCGTGCCTGTCCGGCCCGCACCACGCCGAATACGTCGCGCAACCGCGTGAGCTGCGCATCGCGGCCGACCATCGGCGCGCGAAGTCCGACGAGACCGCGCGCGGCCTTCGCTCCGGCCTTGAGGCCGGTGATCTCGTAGGCCTGGACCGCGTCGGTCTTTCCTTTCAGCTCCAGCAGACCCACGTCGACAGCGTCGACGAGCGGCGAGATGAAGCGATACGTCGCCGCTGCGACGAGCACGCTGCCAGCGCGCGCGGTCGCTTGCATCCGCGCCGCGACGTTCACCGCATCGCCCATCGCGGTGTACTCATTCGCGGTGTCGCTGCCGATCATGCCGACGACGACCGGGCCGGTGTTGATGCCGACCCGAACGCGAAGATCGCTGGCGCCCTTCGCGCGCTGCGCCGCCCCCAGCTCGTCGATCACGCGCGCCATGTCCAATCCGCAGCGCACCGCACGCTCGGGGTCGTCCTCGTGCGCCACCGGAGCTCCGAAGAACGCGAGGACGCCGTCGCCCATGAGTCGCGCGATCGTCCCGTCGTAGTGCTCGATCGTGCTGGTCATGCGCTTGAACGCCTCGCCGACCAGCGTCGTCCAGTCCTCCGGATCCATGCGCTCGGCGATCGAGGTGGAGCCCGCGATGTCGGCGAACAGGACCGTGATCGAACGGCGCTCGCCTGATGCGGTCGGGCGGGTGGGCATGGTCTCTCGGGCGTTCACTCCGACAAATGTAGTCGTCGCTCGCGCCGGGGGCCGTTCCGCGCGGAAACGTGTGCTAGCGAGCCAGAACGTCGAACGCGCGGGCGATGACCTCGAGGATCTGCGCCTGCGTGCTCTTGGTGAGGCGATAGCGGACCACGTTGCCGCTGCGCGTCGATTCGATCGCACCGGCATCGCGGAGCACGCGGATGTGCTGGCTGGTCGCGGGCGCAGACCGACCCGCGACGCGCGCGAGATCGCCGGCGGCGAGCGGCGTCTCGGCGAGCGCGCGGATGATCTTGATGCGCGTCACGTTGGAGATGCTCTCGATGAGATCGCGCGCCTCGCGCTCGTGTCGCGCCGCGATCAGCTTCTGCTGCGCGACTTCGACCGCCTGGGCATCGATCGGCGCGGCCCGCCCGCGCTGATGCCCACCGCGGGTTTCATTCCCCTTCACTCACGCCCTGTTGTCGCATTCGCCAGCCACCCGCGCAACCGCTTTAGGCGCGGTGAACTTGCGTCGGCGCGCAAGTTCATCCGAACACCGCGCTCGCGGCCATGCGCAGCGCGGCGATGATGACGACGGCCGCGAGGATCCTCATGAGGAGCTGCGGATGAGTTCGGATGGAGACCCACGCGCCGATCGGCGATGCGACGAGCGCGACGAGCGCGACGATCGCCGCGAGCGGAGGATCGATCTGCGCGGTCGCGGCCTTGCCGATCAGCGCCGCGACCGCGGCGAACATGCCGATGCCGAGCGACGATCCGATCGCGATGCGCGCTGGGACGCGCAGGAGATACACGAGCGCGCCGATGATCGTCGCGATCGCGCCGATGCCCACCATCCCACCGAGGAACCCCAGGACGATCGAGATGCCCACGGCGAGCGGAACGTTGAGGCGCAGATCGCCGGTGCCGGTCTGCTGCGGCTCGGCCGGAAGAAGGAGCATCGCCGCGGTCGCGAGCGCGAGCACCGCGAAGATGCCGAGAAGCACGCGGTCGTCGACGTCGCGCGAGACGAGCGCGCCGACGAGCGAGGCCGCCGCGCCGGTCGGCCCCATCGTGAGGACCAGGCGCGCGGACACGTTGCCGTACGCGCGGTGACGGAACGCGCCGAGCACGCTGCCGGAGATCGCCTGCACGATCGTGAGACCGGTGATGATCTTCACCGGCAGCGCGCCGATCCCGATCGCGGGCGGCAGGTAAAGCAGCAGCGGCGTGAGCACCACGCCGCCTCCGATCCCGAGAAGCCCCGAGAGGAATGACGCGATCAGTGCGGACAGCGCCGTGACGAGCTCGGTCCCGTACGCCGTCGGCATGCGCTCTCCTTTATATAGGTGGCGATGCGACTGGTGTTGCTGGTGCTGCTGCTCGGCGCGTGCGCCGCGCCGGGTGAGGGCTTGCCTGAGTCGACCACACAGACGCTTGTCACGCGCAGTCCGTCGGCCTCGTCCGCGCCGACCGGATCGTCCGCGGCGATCGCGTGGCGTCGCATCCCCGACATCCCTACCGCGCGCAGCGAAGTCGCCGCGACCGCGTTCCGCGGCGAGGTCTACGTCATCGGCGGCTTCGGCGGCGGTCGCGTGGTCGAGATCTTCGACGGGCAGCGCTGGCGCCGCGGGCCGGATCTTCCGCTCGAGGTCGATCACGCGATGGCGGCCTCGGTGTCCGATACCGCGGACGCGGGCGCGGGCGTGTACGTCTTCGGAGGCAACGCTCCGGCTCCGATCGCGCGCGGCTTCCGGCTCGCACCGGACGCGACCGCGTGGCGCGAGATCGCCGCGATGCCCGGTCCGCGGTCGCAGGCCGCGGCGGTCGCGCGCGGCACACAGGTCTACGTCGTCGGCGGATACGACGGACAGCGGCTCGTCGCTCCGACGTACGCGTACGAGGCGAACGCCGATCGCTGGCGCCAGGTCGCGCCGATCCCGACGCCGCGCGACCACCTCGCCGCGGCGATGATCACCGGTCGCATCTGCGCCGTCGGCGGTCGGAGGCTCTCGCTCACCACGAACCTCGCATCGCTCGAGTGCTACGACCCGGGCGCGGACCGCTGGGAGACGCTGCCCGATGCACCGACCGCTCGCGGCGGCGTCGGCGCGGCCGCGGTCGGCGACCGCATCGTCTTCGTCGGTGGCGAACGGCCCGACGGCACGTACAAGGAGGTCGAGCTCTACGACCCCGCGACTCGCGCGTGGTCGCGCCTGCCCGACCTTCCGACACCGCGTCACGGTATCGGTGTGGTCGCGGTCGGCCGCACCGTGTACGTGATGAGCGGCGGTCCCACCCCCGGAGGCAGCCAAACGCCAATATCGGAGGCCCTCGACCTCCCGGCTCAGTGATCCGACGTACGCGGGTCGTGTCGCTTCGCGCATTTACCGACCCGCGACGTGCGGGCACTATCAGCGGGTGGGTAAGGGCTGGGGGCGCCGGCGCGTTCTGATCGCGGCTGTCATCGCCGCGATCATCGTCGTACCCGCGGCGCTGGTCATCACGCAGCAGCGCGCGGCGAGCGCATCGACGATCCTCTCGATCCTGGATGGCTCAGCGTCCATCGCGCGCGGCGGCGCGACGTTCGCGGCCGCAGCGGACGGCGACGTCGTCAACGCCGGCGACCGCGTGCAGACCGCGGATCGCAGCCACGCAGTTGTCACCTTCTTCGACGGATCGACGCTCGAGATCGAGCCCGCGACGACGGTGCAGATCGAGGAGGCGCAGGTCGCCGCGAGCGGCGCGATCGCGATACGCATCTCGCAGACGATCGGTCGCACCTGGGCGAGCGTGCAGAAGCTTGTGCGCGCCGATTCGAAGTTCGAGCTGCGGTCGCCGACACTCACCGCGATCGTGCGCGGCACGGGCTTCATCACCGAGGTGCTCGCGGACGGGACCTCGACGGTACAGACCACCGACGGCACGGTGCAGGTCAGCGCGCAAGGTCAGAACGTGCTCGTCGGCGCGGGCCAGAGCACCAGCGCGCAGCCGAACGCACCGCCCACGACGCCGGTGCCGAGCCCGCGCTCGCCGAACCTGCTGCGCTTCGGCATGCATTCGCCGGCGTATCTCGCTGTCGTCGATCCATTCGGTCGCGCGTGCGGTGTCGTCCTGCCCGGTCCGACCGTGGTGCGTCAGATCCCTGGCTGCCTTGCAAGCTCGCCGGGAACTTATCCGCAGCTCGTCGATGTCTCTGGCGCCGCCGCCGGCACGTACCAGGTCGTCGTTGTGTCGATCGCGCCCGGCGGCGCATTCGACGCGACGGCGTCGGCCGTCGACGGGTTCGGGAACCTCTCCTTCAATTACGTCGCGAGCGGCAGCGGTGAGCCCGGCGCGAAGTTCAGGTCGATGATCGACGTCTCTGTCGGATCGAATGGGGCCCTCAGCGCGAATGGCCTCGGTCCGTTGACCGTCGTCGATCACTTGCCGGTGAAGTTCGTCACCGCACCGAAGCCGCTCAGCCCAACGGACGCGCCGGGTTCTCCGCAGCTCACGCCGCTGCCCGGGCTCGGATTCGCGGTGGGCACGAACACGCCGGTCGCGCCGCTGCCGTCGGCGACATCTTCGTTGCCGGCGGCGCCGACGGTCAGCATCACGCCAGTGCCCACCGTGGTCGTCCCGACGGCTACGCTGAGCGCGCCGACGCTTCCGCCGACGCAGCTCCCAACCGTCGTGCCGACGGTGATCCCGACCGCGCCGCCGACACCTACGCCGACGCTCGCGCCGACGCCGACCCCGACACTCGCGCCGACGGCGACGCCGACTCCCACAGCGGCGCCGTCCCCACCGACGCTCAGCGGCGGCACCGCCGCGCCGGGCGCGACGCTACCGGTGCTCGGCACCAACTGGCCCGCCGGCGCGGCCATCACGATCACGTGGCCGGATGGGTCGCTGGTCGGGACCGCGGATGTGCAGACGAACGGACAATTCGCGACCCTCATCCGCGTACCCCAGGGCGCGATCCCGGGTCAGACCTACAAGATCACCGCGACCGGTGGCGGACAGACCGCGAGCGCTGACGTGACCGTCGCGGTCGTGTACAAGCCGACGTTCACGCTGCTCAACACATTCGCCCCGCGATCGACCGCGTCGGTCCCGTTCACCGGCAGCGGATGGCCGCCGAGCAGCGACTACTCGCTGCTGTTCGACGGTCGACCGATCGCCGGCGGTGGTGTCACCTCGACCACGGGCACGTTCCAGGGCTCGTTCGCGGTCCCGGCGAACACGACGCCGGGTACGCACACGGTGACGGCGACGTCAGCCGGATACAGCGTGAGCGCGTCGCTCACGACACAGTGACGACTAGGGCGATCTGAGCAGGTAGACCGTCTTCAGGACGGTGGAACCGCGCCGGAGCGTGACCTTTTCGATGTCGACGCGATACCCCAGCTTGAAGAACACCATGTCGTAGCTCACCGTCGGCGCGCCCAGCGGCACGTCGAGCGACCAGCGTCCGTTCGCGTCGGTGCGATAGCTGAGTGCGGTCGTGTCACCGGCCGTGATCGTCGTGCAGCTCAGACTCCCGAAGGACACGCACGTGTCCGGTACCGGACGGAACGTCCGGGCATCGAGGACGACGATCGTGAGGCGTCCATAGCCGGGCGGCGGTACGCGCGGCGTCGTCGTCGGACGCGGTGTGGGCAGCGTGATGAGGCCCGGGCCATTTCCGATGCCGATACCGCCGCCGCCACCGCCCGATCCGCTGGCGGAGCCGCCCGCGCCGCCTGTTCCACCCGCGCCGGCGCTGGGCTCGGCGTTCGGCGCCGCGGTGGGCTCGGCCGTCGGCACTGCGCTCGGCTGCGCGACGGCGACGGCCTCCGGCGCGATCGTCGCGGCGCTGCGGCCGCGGCTCACCTGCACGAGCGGCTGTGGGCGCGTGACGTCGGGGACCACGGCGCTCGCGTCGCCTTCGGGCTTGCCGCCGGGCACGCCACCGGGTCCGAGCACGAGGAAGATGAGCCCGAGCAGCGCGGCGAGCACGACCGCGAGCCGCTTCCAGGGGATCTGGCGCGCGCGCGCGAGGTCACGCGGTGGAATAGGGAGCGGCTCGGGGCGGGGAAGTCGCGCCGCGATGAGGGCTCGACCGAGCGCCATGCGCGTGTCGTGCGCGAGCGCGGCCTCGCGCGCGCTCAGGCGCGCGCCGGGAAGGCGCAGTCGCGCCGCGGCCCGTGCCGCACCGTCGGCGTCGCCGTCGCGGATCGAGGCGTGCAGCGCCGCGCGGCGCGCCGCGAGACGCAGCGTGTCGCGCTCACTCATCGAGATAGATCTCGAGCGCGAGCGTCGTCCCCGGATCGCCGGGCACGAGCTCGTGATACGCCTTCGTCACCGTGCCCGTGAACTGCCCGTCCCTCAGCAGCTCGACCGACAGCGCCGCGATCCGATCGCCCTGCGCGGCGCTCTCGTGCGCGCCATACGCGAACACGATCGCCGCGTGCCGCCCGGGCGCTTGCGTCGCAAGCTGATCGCGTATCTCAACCGCGATGCGCTGCTGCTCGGTGCTCGCAAGCGAGGCATCGTCGGACAGCAGCGCGAACCCACTCACCTCGATGCGCATCACGATCGGCTTTGGATCGAGGCCCGACGGCTTCGCGGCTTCGCTCGATGGCGCGAGCGCGTTGGCGGCGAGGAAGATCGCGAACATGCCGAGGAGCAGGTCGGCCCAAAGCCAGCCGGCGAGATTGAAGGAGACGCTGCGGTGCGATGAGCGCTGCACGTGCTAACGCCGTGCGAGCGAATCGGCGGCGCGCTCGAGTCTCACGGCTGCGTCGCGCAGCTTCTCGACGACGCCCTCGAGATCGAAGAGCTGACCCTCGCGCTCGGCAGCGCGCTCGTAGATGCGGCGCTCCTCCGCCGCCATGTCGGCGAGGATCGACTCGGCGTCGCCGGTCCCGAAGTCGAGCGCGCCGAGCGACGACACGTGACCGAGGAGCGCGCGGATCTCCGACTCCTTCAGCAGCGCACGCGTGCGCACCTGCGCGTCACGGATCTCGCTGCGGATGTGCAGCGCGAGCGAGAGCACGATGAGCACGCCGATGAGGCTCGCGTCGGTGATCGCGAGCGTGCTGAAGTTGAGCACGACGCGGCCCTCGAAGCCCTCCTGCCAGAGCAGCAGGAACGGACGCGAGATGAGATCGGGGCGGGCGGCGAGGAGCTGCGCGTACGCGGTCGCCGCGATCGAGAGGCCGAACCAGGTTACGGCGATGGGCGCGAAGACGAGCACGTTGCGGATGACTTCGAGCACCGCCCACAGACGCGAGTGCTTTCCGGCGAGGAGCTCCGCGAGACCGCGCGGGTCGACCGCGCCCGTGTACGCGGCGGCCTCGGTCGTCCGCCCTTCGCGAACCGCGTCGGCGAGCCGCGCCAGCACCGTCCCGAGCGACGGTTCGCGCGCGGTCGCCTCGTCGGCCAGACGCTGGAGTGCCTCCGCGGTCCCCTGTCGATCCAACCCTTTTCGCTCCTCAGCCCGGTCTAAGAGTACGTCGCCTGCCTTGGCTCAACGTGTCTTTTCGGGGGCTGGTGCGGTCCGTTACGCGTCGTTCAGTCCGGTTCGAGCACGGTCGTGGCGGCGCGGTACGTGCCCAGCGGCTGGACCCATTCGCAGCACGTGCGCATCAGCGCCAGCGCCTCACGGGCGGGCGAGGTCTGCGGGTCGGCCTCGAAGTCGAGGTAGAAGACGTAGTCCCAGGGTCCGGCGCGGCTCGGCCGTGACTCGATCTTCGTGAGCTGCACGCCGGCGGTCGCGAACGGCTGCAGCGTGCGCATGAGCGCGCCCGGGACGTTCGCCGCGGCGTAGACGACGCTCGTCTTCGGCGGACCGGTGAGGAGCGCGGCCGGGACACGGCGGGCCACGCTGTCGTCGCCGTCGCGCGCGAGCGCGAAGAAGCGCGTGAAGTTGTCCGGGCTCGTCTCGATCGACTCGGCGAGGACCTTGAGCCCGTACCGCTCGGCGGCGCGGCGGCTCGCGACCGCGGCGACGGTGCGATCGCCCGACGCGGCGATGTCGGCCGCCGCGCCCGCGGTGTCGTATGCGACCTCCGGCTGGATCCTCGCCGTGCGCAGGAAGTCCTCGACCTGCGCGAGCGCCTGCGGGTGCGAGCGCGCGATCTTGATGTCCTCGATCCTCGCCCAGGGCACGGCCAGAAGGCAATGACGCACGCGCACCACGGCCTCGGCGACGATGCGGACGCCGCTGTGGTTGCGCAGCAGGTCATACACGTCGGCGACCGATCCAGCGTGCGTGTTCTCCACCGGCACGACCGCCGCGTCGACTTCTCCATTCTCGAGCGCGTCGAAGACCTCGGAGAAGGTGCGACGCGGCAGGAGCTTTTGGTCGGGGAACAACGCCGCGGCGGCGGCCTCCGAGAACGCACCGGCCAGGCCCTGATACGAGACGCTCAGCGGTGCACCGCCGTGCGCCACTCCGCGTGGCGTTTGTCGTCACCGCGCGCGATTGCGAAGTAGACATCGCCGATGCGGCGCGCGACCGGACCGATCGTCCCGTCGCCGACGTCCCGACCGTCCACCTTCACGCACGGCGCGACCTGCGCGCCGGTCCCGCAGAAGAACACTTCATCGGCGATGAAGAGCTCGGTGCGATCGATGGCGCGCTCGGTCACGCTGAGGCCGAGCTCCTCGCGCGCGATCGTGATGACCGTCTCGCGCGTGATGCCCTCGAGGATGTCGTCGGTGACCGACGGAGTGATCAGCTCGCCGCCGCGCACCATGAAGAGGTTCGCGCTGCCGCCCTCGGAGACGTGCCCGTCGCGGGTGAGGAAGATCGACTCGTCCGCGTTCGCATCGTGCGCCTCGTCCACCGCGAGCGCGGTGTTGATGTACGCGCCGGTCAGCTTGCCGCGCGCCGGGATCGCGTCATCGGCGGTGCGCCGCCAGGTCGCGGTGCGCGCCGCGAGGCCGGAGGTCGGCAGGTACGCGCCGATCGGGAACGCGAACATGCCGAAGCCGCTGCGGAGGTCGTGCAGCGCGACCTTGATCGAGCGCGCGGCCTTGTACGCGAGCGGTCGGATGTACACATCTGTGCGGAACTCGTTCTTACGCAGGAGCTCGAGCGTGACCTCGGACAGCATCGCGCTGTCGCCCGGCAGCTCGATGCGGAGGAGGCGGCAGTTGTCACGCATGCGTTCGAAGTGCTCGCGCAGCCGGAACACGTAGAGCTGCTCCTGTGTCGCGTTCCAGTACGCGCGGATGCCCTCGAACACGCCGGTGCCGTAGTTCAGTGCGTGCGTCGCGAGGCTGACGTGCGCGTCGGCGAGCCGTTTGAAGACGCCGTCCTGGTAGGCCCAGCCGGTCTCGGGGATCTCCGTCCCCAGCGCCGCCGTTTCTTTCATCCGTTCGTGAACGCTGCTGGCCATCGCTTCCTCCTCTTAGAAACAAGAAAGCCTCCCGGCTTCGGGAGGCTCCGCTGGGCTGGTCCTGTTCGTTCCGCTAGCTGAGCGCGCCTCCTCCGCCGGCTCCCGTCGGGAGCTCGATAACGATGACGATAAAGACGAAGCGCGCCATGAGGAGGCGAACGCTATCACAAACGACCAATGACTTCGCCCCTCTGCCATACCCGCCGCGCGACCTCGAGCGCGACGACGTCGGCCACGACGAACGCGACACCGAGGCCGACGAGCGCCCAGCCGTCCGCGATGCGCGCGGCGGCGACGCCGAGGACGGCGAAGAGCGCCGCGGACAGCCCGATCGTCAGACCGGCGATCTGCTGGCCGGCGCGCGTGGTACGGACGATCGCGGCGATGATGAGCACCCAGCTGCCCGCGGTGATCAGATAGAGGAACGCGACGACGAGCAGCGCGAATAGGATCTGCGGCGGGAGTGCCTCGCGCACGCGCGCCGCGCCGAAGAGCGCCAAGCCCAGCACGTAATAGACCGTGAGGCTGCCGGTGCAGATGACCATCACCGGCCCGACCATGCCGAGCAGCTTGCCGA
>VBFY01000014.1 GCA_005889405.1 Chloroflexota bacterium
ACCTACGCGTCATCGCCGAGGGCGTCGAGGACGAGGCGACGCTGGACGTTCTGCGAAGCATGGGCTGCGATCTCGCACAGGGCTACTTCATCTCCGAGGCCATCCCCGACAACGCCACCGAGACCTGGCTCGCGACCTCATCCTGGGCGGGTGCCGACGCGTAGAGAGGTTGCTATGCGTCCCTACGGCATGCTCTGTGTCGTGTTCGTGGCGCTCGCCGCGTCGTGCGTCGCAGCACCCAGCCAGACGGCGCCGACCGCCGTAGCGACGACCGCTCCGGCCGTGACCGTTGCCACGGCGCCCACGGTCACCGCGATACCGACCGCGACCGCGCCTTTCGCGGTCATCGAGATGGGCGACAACTTTTTCGACCCATCGCAGCTCACGGTGAAGGTCGGGACGACCGTGACGTGGAAGGTCGTTGGTCAGTCCACGCACGACCTCGCCGCGAGAGACGGGTCGTTCGTGAACCGGACGATGTCCTTCGGACAAACGTTCTTGTTCACGTTCACCAAGGCCGGTCACTACGGCTACGTCTGCATGCAGCACGAGGGCGACGGGATGATCGGCGAGGTCACGGTGATCGACTAGGGGAGCGGGGCTGGCATCAGGACTGCATTCGTGGGCGGTATGGCGACCACCGACCCAGCTGCGCCGACCGCGCTCATCGGACTCCTGTGCGCAGCGCACCGGAGGCAGGATCCCGACGGTCCGCATGTGACGATGGTGGACGGCGCGTGGTCGTACTGCGCGGGTCACGCTGATGACGGCCACGACTGGCGCAGCATCGACCCCCGGCCGCGTCAGCAGCTCGAGTCCGACATGGCCTCGGGACTGGTCTAACCGCTAACCGATCGCCTCGGCCAGGTCCTCGATGAGGTCATGCACGGTCTCGATCCCGACCGAGAGGCGAACGAGCCCCGCCGGCGGCGCGAGCTTCGTGCCGCGCACCGAGCCGTGCGTCATCGCGAGCGGCACTTCGATGAGTGACTCGACGCCACCGAGCGACTCCGCGAGCGCGAAGATCTTCGTGCGTGCCGCCATGCGCTTCGCCGCGGCTTCCCCGCTCCTCAGCTCGAACGACAGCATTCCGCCGAACGACCGCATCTGACGTTTCGCGAGATCGTGCTGTGGGTGCGAGCGCAGGCCGGGGTAGTTCACGCGCGCGACCTTCGGGTGCTCGCCCAGCCACTCCGCGATCGCGAGGCCATTCGCGGAATGGCGATCCATGCGCACCGCGAGCGTCTTCGCGCCGCGCAACACGAGCCAGGCGTCGAGCGGTCCGGGCACGCCACCCACGGCGTTCTGCAAGAAGGCGAGACGCTCGCGGAGTGGTGTGTCGTTCCCCACGATCGCTCCGCCGACGACATCGGAGTGTCCGCCGATGTACTTGGTCGTCGAGTGCAGTGTCAGATCGGCGCCGTGCGCAAGCGGATTCTGGAGATAAGGGCTCGCGAAGGTGTTGTCGACGACCGCGAGGGCCTTGCCTTTGTGCGCGATCTCGGAGAGCGCCCGGATGTCGAGCACCTTCAGCAGCGGGTTGGTGGGCGTCTCGATCCACACCAGGCGCGTGTTCTTGCGCATCGCTTTTCGCACGCCGGCGAGCCGGCGCATGTCGACCGTGGTCATCGCGACGCCGAGCTGATCGAACACGCGGACGAAGAGCCGGTACGTCCCACCGTACACGTCGTCGCCCATCACAACGTGATCGCCCGCCTTCAGAAGATGCGCGACGGCGTCGGTGGCCGCCATGCCGGAGCTGAACGCCAGGCCCCACCGCCCGTCCTCCAGCGCAGCGAGACAGGTCTCGAGCGCCGTCCGGGTCGGATTCCCGGTCCGCGCGTACTCGTAGCCCTTGTTCTTCCCCACCGCAACCTGCGCGAAGGTCGAGGTCTGGAAGATCGGCACCGTTACGGCGCCGGTGAGGCCCTCGGGCTCCTGGCCCGCGTGTATCGCAAGCGTGTCGAAGCCCGGTTTACGGGCGCGTCTGGGCACGCCGCAAGTATGAGAGGAATGGACTGATACCGCGGTCACGCCTAGCGTGTGAGCGCGTGAGGGAAGGGGCGGACAGGCGCCGACGCGTGCTCGTCGTCGAAGACGACAGCGACATCGCGACGCTCCTTTCGGACATCCTCGAGACCGAGGGCTACGCGCCGGTCTCGGTGAGCGACGCTGCAGGTCTGAGTGAGAAGCTCGATCCCCGACCCCATCTCGTCGTGCTCGATCTGCGTCTGAATCGCGGCAGCCCGGAGCAGATCCTGGACTCGCTCCGCGTTCATGGGATGAGCAACGTCCCGGTGCTGCTGCTCAGCGCCGCGAACGACCTCCCAGAGCGAGCGCGCGCGCTCGGCATCACGTCGTACCTCGCGAAGCCATTCGAGCTCGAGGAGCTGCTCGGGGTCGTCCGCAGCCTCATCTGACGAGCTCGTTGTTGGCTTCCCGTTACAGTCACGGTGACGCCGTATGCAGGATCCTCTGGCGACCTCTGGCGCGCCGCTTGCTTCGACGGGAGACGTGATCGTGCGGCGTGCACGCGAAACAGAGGCGGCCGCGTCACTCCCGACGCGTCACGGCGACCTCGAGATCCACGTCTTCCGTCTCGGCGACGAGACCGAGGTCGTCGCTCTCGTTCACGGCGAGATCGCCGGTGACGAGCCCGTGCTCGTGCGGCTCCATTCCGAATGTCTGACCGGCGAGGCGCTTGGCTCACTGCGCTGTGACTGCGGCGAGCAGTTGGAGTCCGGCCTCGAGCAGGTGGGGCGCGCCGACCGTGGGGTGCTCCTCTACCTCCGCCACGAGGGACGCGGCATCGGACTCTTCGACAAGATCCGCGCATACGCGCTCCAGGACGGCGGACTCGATACGGTCGACGCGAACGTCGCGCTCGGGCTGCCCATCGACGGACGTGACTACACCGCGGCCGCCGCGGTGCTTCGCAGGCTCGGCGTCCGACGCGCGCGCGTCATGACCAACAACCCCACGAAGCTGCAGGCGCTCGCGGACCACGGGATCGAGGTCGTCGAGCGCGTTCCGATCGAGGCCATGCCCAACCGCGTCAACGGGAGCTACCTGCGTACGAAAGCACGACGAATGGGACATCTCTTGGACAGCGAACCGTCCATGTCATCGGCACCGGCGCGCAACGGACACCACGCGCGTCCCGCTGTGACCGTCCACTACGCGCAGACGATCGATGGACGCATCGCGGCGCGCACCGGTGACGCGCGCTGGGTGAGCGGCGAGTCGTCAATGCAGCTTGCACATGAGCTTCGTGCCTCGCACGACGCGGTGATGGTCGGCATCGGCACCGTGCTTGCCGACGATCCGCACCTTACCGTCCGCCTTGTCGAGGGACGCTCGCCGATCCGCGTGATCGTTGACAGCACGCTCCGTCTCCCTATCGCGGCCAACGTGCTCGCGGATCGCACGGCACGCACGATCATCGTGACGACACCGTCAGCAACACAGGAACGGGCCCGCGCGATCCGCTCGGCCGGTGGCGAGATCCTGCGCGCGCATGCGGACGACAGCGGTGCGGTCGAGATGAAGGATCTTCTGCGACGCCTCCGCGGCATCGGCATCGGCTCGCTGCTGATCGAGGGCGGTCGCGGGATCATCACGTCGGCGCTGCGCGACCACGTGGTCGACCGCCTCACCGTCTGCATCGCACCGAAGGTGATCGGCGAAGGCGTCGCCGCCGTCGGCGACCTCCACATCGACTACCTGCGTCAGGCGCTGACGTTCTCGAGCGCGCGTTTCGTGACGTGCGGCGAAGACCTTATCTTCTACGGCGAACCGAAATGGGAGGATCTGCCGCAGACCGCGTGATGTTCGGGAGTGTCTGGTTCCCGCGCGCGCGCGAGGTCGAGATCCGCACCGAAGCGATCGGCGCGCCGGGCGTCGGAGAGGTCCGCATCCGCAGCCTCGCCTCGGGGCTTTCGCACGGCACCGAGATGCTCGTGTTCCGCGGGCAGGTCCCGACGAATCTCGCGCTCGACCTGCCGACGCTCGCGGGCAGCTACGGCTTTCCGATCAAGTTCGGGTACGCGAGCGTGGGCCAGGTGATCGCGGTGGGCGGCGGCGTCGCGGACCTCGCGCCAGGCGACCGGGTGTTCGTACATCACCCGCATCAACAGGAGTACCTCGCGAGCGCGGCCGCGGCCGTGCGTCTGCCGGAGCGACTGCCGCCGGAGCTCGGCGTCTTCCTCGCGAACTGCGAGACCGCGGTCAATGTCGTCCTCGACGCGCACCCGCGCCTGGGCGAGGAGGTCGCCGTCATCGGCCAGGGCGTGGTCGGATTGCTGTTGACGCAGCTCCTCAATCTCGCCGGCGCACGCGTGACCTCGGTCGAGCCGATCGCCATCCGACGCGAGCTTTCGCTGCGCTGTGGCGCCGACGAAGCGGTCACGCCCGACGAGGCCCTGGCACGGATCGCGAAGCGCACGAATGGCCGAGGCGCGGACGTGGTCATCGAGGCGAGTGGGAACGCAAGCGCGCTGCAGCTCGCGATCGACGCGGCCGCGTTCCAAGGCTCCGTCATCGTGTGCTCCTGGTACGGCACCAAGCCCGTGAGCCTTGACCTCGGCTCGCGCTTCCATCGCGGTCGGCTTCGTCTCGTGAGCTCGCAGGTCTCCGAGCTCGATCCCGCGCTCGCGCCGCGCTGGGACCGTCAGCGGCGGCTCGACGTCGCGCTCTCGCTGCTCGGCGAGCTCCTTCTCGGCCCGCTGATCACCCATCGCATCCCGTTCGCGCGGGCGGCCGAGGCGTATGAGCTCGTGGACCAGCGTCCGGAGGAGACCGTGCAGGTGATCCTCACCTACGACTGAGCCGTCGGTGCTGCTTGTCAGCGGTGATTTCGCGCGCCGAACGGGCGGCAACCTCTATGACCGGCATATGGAGCACGCCTGCCGGAGCGCGGGCGTGCCGCTGAGGATCATCTCGGCCCGCTCGACAGCGCATGCGCGGTCGGAGCTGGCGCGTCTTCGTCCACGGGTCATCGTCATCGACAGCATCGCGATCCCGGTCGCCGCGCCGCTCGCGCATTGGGCACAGACGGAGCTGGGCGCGCGCGTGATCGTGATCATGCACATGCCGACGAACGCGCGCGGGACGCGAGCGCTCCTGCGAGCGGCCGACAAGGTCGTTGCGGTCAGTCTCAGCCTGGCGCGCACGCTCGGCGTGCCGCGTTCGCGTCTCACGACGATCCCGCCTGGCCGCGACGGCGTCCCGCGCGCCGCGCGGAGAGCGCGCGGGCGGCGCGACGACGCCGTGCTACGCGTGCTGTCGGTCGCGAACTGGTCGTCGTCGAAGGGCACCGCGACGCTCGTCGCGGCCGCCGCGCGGGTGCCGGAGGTACGCCTGGATCTCGTTGGCGACAGCGGCGCGGGCGCGTACCGCGCCGAAGTCCTCGCGCGGATCAGCGGGATCGGCGCTCGCGTGGTCATCCACGGGGCGCTCGGCGCAGCCGCGCTCTCGCGACGTTATGCCGAGGCGGACGTCTTCGCACTGCCGACGGAACGGGAGGGATACGGGACGGTCTTCGCTGAAGCGCTCGAGCACGGCCTACCGGTCATCGGGTCGAACATCGCGCCGGTCCGCGCCATCGTCGGCGATGCGGGTCTCTTCGTCCCGCCGCGACGCCTTCGTCCTCTCGTCATTGCGCTCAGATTGATGAGCGACACGTGGCTGCGACGCAGGCTCGCGCGGAACGCGCGGAATCGGGCGCGCGCGTTACCGAGCTGGGCGGGCAGTCAACGCGTGTTCGTCGCTCTCGTCACGCACGAGATGCGTGCGGCCATTGCCAGCCGGTGACCGAAGGGTCTCGACGGCGGTCGGATCGATGCGCGTCCACTGATGACCTTCGTTGCCACCTGCAGCGCAGTACGCCCACGATCGCTGCTCGAGCGTGATCGATGGATCGCCGTGACGTTCGTGTGTCGCAATGCAGACGAACTCGATCAGGGCAGCCATCCCGAAACCTCCCACTGAACCCCTGTTCGCCATGCTCGACCCGCGACAGCGAAGATGCTTTACGGCGCGTAACCCTTCCGACGGCCGAGATGTTCGCAAAACCATCAGCGAACGCACAAGTGATTAAGGGTTGGCGAAAATTTACGATGCGTAATCCCGCGGGCGACGCGGGCCTCAGCGCGCGCGACGCCGCTGGTGCGCAACGAATTCGAGCAGATCTGCCTTGGTGATGATCGAGACTGGCCGATCGTCGGAGGCGGCGAGCAGCGCCGGCACGCCCGAGGAGAGCTCCGCGTAAAGGCGCTCGACGTCCTCGCTCGCCTGTACGACCGGAAAAGGCGCCTCCATCACGCGCTCGACGCGCTCGTCGACCAGCGCGGGCTCGCGGAAGACCCGATCGAGCATGGTCGTTTCCTGGACGCTGCCGACGATGTCCGTGACAAGTGTGGCCTCGCCGTCCGCGACGACCGGGATCTGCGAGATGCCGTAGCGCTGCATCGTGTCGATGGCCGACCGAACGCTCTGCCCCTTCGAGACGACGATCAGACCGGGCGTGCCCATGCGGTCGCGCACGACATCGAGCACCGTTGCCTGTACGGGATAGCGCTCCAGGTATCCGTTCTGCCGCATCCATTCGTCGTTGTAGATCTTCGAGAGGTACGAGCGGCCCGAGTCGGCGAAGAGCACGAGGACGAACGCGCTCTCGTCCAGCTCCTTGGCGATCTCGAGCGCCGCCCACATCGCGGTACCCGACGAGCCGCCGACGAGGATGCCCTCCTCCCGTGTCAGCCGGCGCGCGGTGAGGAACGAGTCGCGGTCGGACACGCGGATCCAGCGATCGACGAGCTTCGGATCGAACGTGCCCGGATAGAAGTCCTCGCCGATGCCCTCGACCTTGTACGGATGGATGCCGCCGGTGTAGAGAGAGCCCTGGGGGTCGGCGCCGACGATCTGGACCTTCGGGTCGCGCTCCTTCAGGTAGCGACCCGCGCCGGTCACCGTGCCACCGGTGCCGATGCCGAGGACGAGGTGCGTCACTTTGCCGTCGGTCTGTTTCCAGATCTCCGGCCCGGTCGTGTTGTAATGCGCCTCCGGGTTCATCGGGTTGTAGTACTGATTCGGAAGGAAACCGCCGGGGGTCTCCTTCGCGAGGCGCTCGGCCACCTTGTAATAGGACTCGGGCGATTCTGGCGGCACGGCCGTCGGGCACACGACGACCTCGGCGCCGAACGCGCGCAGCAGGTCACGCTTCTCCTGGCTCTGCTTGTCGGCCATCGTGCAGATGACGCGGTAGCCCTTGATCGCCGCGGCCATCGCGAGACCGACCCCAGTGTTGCCACTCGTCGGCTCGACGATCGTGCCGCCGGGCTTCAGCAGCCCGCGTCGTTCGGCGTCTTCGATCATGCGTAACCCGATGCGGTCCTTGATCGAGCCGCCCGGGTTGAGGTGCTCGAGCTTGCCGACGAGCGTGGGCTTTAGACCTCGTCCGATGCGCGAGAGTCGGACCAGCGGCGTGTTGCCGACGACCGCGAGGATGTCAGAAGCGAGCTCCACTACCGCTCCACGAGCATATACACGCCCACCGCGATGAGGACGATCGGCACGAAGAACGGCTGCGTCGCATCCGGCAGATGCAGACCGATGACGTCCGCCGTCGCGACGAGAGCGAGGAGTACCGCGGGGACAAGGAGACCTCGGTGGTCGCGGTAGCACAGGTACACGATCGCGATCGCGACGGCCAGCGAGCCGAGAAAGATCGGCGCCGCCGCGTCCGCGACCGCGGGCACCCAGGTCGGAATGAGCAGCCCCAGGCCGAAGCCGATGAGCACCGCGGCCGGGACCATATAGACGTACTGCCGCGTGCCGACATACCACGCAGCGAGGAAAGCGGCGCCAAGCGCGACGAAGAGATACGCAGGCGCATTCGCGGCGCCAAGCGCTTGAAGAAGGAACGGCGCGCCGACCGCGATGAGGATCGCGCCGCCGAGGATGCCGCGGCGGAGGCCCATCGGTCGCGACGTCGCGCGCATCAGGTCCTCCCTTTAGGCATCGGGCAGCGCACCGGCATCCAATCGCCGCGCGGCCTCACCCTGCAACGACTCCGCGTACTTTAGCCCGCTGCCCGTGTTGAAAACGACGACGCTCTCGTCGTCGCGGATCCAACCGTCGCGACGCAGCTTCGCGGCCGCGGCGAGCGCAGCCGCTCCTTCGGGACAGACCAACATCCCCTCCATCGTGCCGACAAGACGCATCATGTCGCGGATCTCGTCGTCGGTGACGGCGAGCGCGATGCCCGAGGTCTCTCGGAGCGCGCGGAGGACGAGAAAGTCGCCGAGCGCCTTTGGCACGCGGATGCCCGCGGCAAACGTCTTCGGATCCGGCCACGGCTCCGACTCGTTCGCGCCGGCCTCGAAGGCACGCACGATCGGCGCGCAGCCCGTGGCCTGCGCCGCGACGAACCGCGGCATGTCGTCCGGAGCGATCCAACCGATGTCGCGCAGCTCCGCGAATCCCTTCCACATCCCGATGAGGCCCACACCGCCGCCGGTCGGGTACACGATGACGTCGGGCAGCTTCCACTCGAGCTGCTCGGCGAGCTCGAACCCCATCGTCTTCTTGCCTTCGATGCGGTACGGCTCCTTCAGCGTCGACGCGTCGTACCACCCGCGCTCCGCGCAGGTGTGCTTCACGACCGCGCCCGCGTTGGCGATCGAACCCGGCACGAGATAGACCTCGGCGCCGTACGAGGCGGTCTCGCGCACGATCGTCTGCGGCGTCGTGTCGGGCATAACGACCACGACGCGGATACCCGCGCGGGCTCCGTACGCCGCCCAGGCCGCGCCGGCGTTGCCGGCGGTCGGGAGCGCGATCGTGCTCACGCCGAGCTCGAGGGCGCGCGTGACGCCGACGGCGGCGCCGCGGGCCTTGAATGTCCCGGTGGGGAGCAGCCCCTCGTCTTTCACGCGTAAGCCGGAGAGGTCGAGCTCGTCCCCGATCCGGCGCGCATCCAGGAGTGGTGTCAGCGGCTCGCCGAGCGTCACGACGCGCTCGGGATCCTCGATCGGGAGCAGCTCTCTATAGCGCCAGAGGGTCGGCGGACGCCGCGCGAGCACTTCGCGCTGCATGGCCTCGTGGACCCGCTCGAGGTCGTACCGGACGAGGAGCGGGCCGCCGTCGATGATGCAGGTCTGCTGCAGCGTGTCGATCTGGAAGTCCTCGCCGCCGCGCGAGCACTCGAGGTGCGTCGCGAAACTCGCGCTTCGCCCGCTAAACGGGGGCACCTCCCCCCGAGTCACGCCGCGCGTTCGATCTTCGCGCCAAGAGCCCGAAGACGAGTGTCGAGATCCTCGAAACCGCGGTCGATCTGCTCGACATTGCTGATGACGCTCTTCCCAGTCGCGCACAGCGTCGCCGCAAGCAGGGCCATGCCCGCGCGGATGTCGGGACTGCGCAGCTCCGCGGCGCGCAGCTTCGACGGACCCATCACCACGGCACGATGCGGATCGGCGAGCACGATGTGCGCGCCCATCTCCCTCGTGAGGGTATCCACGAAGAAGAGCCTGCCCTCGAACATCCACTCATGGATGAGCACGACGCCATCCGCCTGCGTCGCGAACGCGGTCGCGATGCTCGTGAGGTCGGTCGGGAAGCCGGGCCACACCTGGGGCTTCAGCGTCGGGATCGCGTCGCCGAGGTCGGGCTCGACCACGTAGCGCTCTCTTGCCGGCACGAAGATGTCGTCGCCACGCACTTCTGTGTCGATGCCGAGACGCTTGAATACGAGAAGCGTCATGCGCAGGTGCTGGGGCACGGCGTCGCGGATCGTCACCTCACCGTGCGTCATAGCGGTCGTCGCGATGAGCGAGCCGACTTCCATGTGATCGTTGAGCAGCGTGTGGTCGATCCCCTTGAGGCGGTCGACGCCGTCGATGACGATCTTGTTCGTCCCGACGCCGAGGATGCGCGCTCCCATCTTCATGAGCGCCATGCCGAGCTGCTGGACATGAGGCTCGCTCGCGGCGTTGTAGATCGTCGTCCGCCCCTTCGCGAGCACGGCCGCCATGAGCGCGTTCTCGGTCGCGGTCACCGACGCCTCGTCGAGCATGACGTCGGCGCCCACGAGACCGTCGGTCTTCAGGTCGTACGCGCCGGCGGAGGTGTCGAGCTCCGCACCGAACGCGCTGAGAGCGAGGAAGTGCGTGTCGTTGCGCCGCCGTCCGATGACATCGCCGCCCGGCGGCCCGAGCCGCGCATGTTTCAGCCTCGCGACGAGAGGCGCGGCGAAAAGGAGCGATGCGCGTATCTCGCGGCTGAGGGTCGCCGGGATCTGCTGGCTCTTCAGCCCCGCGGCCGTGATGCGGACCGTCTTTGGATCGAGCTCTTCCACAATCGCGCCGAGCGCGCTCGCGATCTCGAGCATCCCACGCACGTCGCGGATGCGCGGAACGTTGTGGAGGGTCACGGGCTCGTCGGTGAGGAGCGCGGCCGCGATGAGCGGCAACGCTTCGTTCTTGTTGCCCGCCGGGCGGATCTCTCCGCGCAGCGGCGTGCCGCCCTCGACGATGAACCGTGCCATCCGGCCGCCTAGCCTAGCCCGATGGCGACCGCAGGCTTCAGCTGATCGACGCCGCCGCGGAGCTCTCCGGTCTTGTGATCGATGAGGATCGCGTTCGGGCGCGCGAACCACGCTGACATCAGAGTCTCTTCCTTAACTTCGACGTCGTGTCCGAGCGCGGCGAGACCTTCGCGAACGTCCTCGGGGATGCGCGAATCCACCAGCAGTCCCTCGCCCTCGTCGTGCACGCGCGGGCGATTCACCGCGTCCTGCGGTCCATCGCCGAAGTCGACGATGTTCACGATCGCCTGCGTCACCGCGCTCATGATCTTGCGACCGCCGGGCGCTCCGACCGCGAGCAGCGGCGCATCGCCACGCACGATCAGCGTCGGCGCTCCCGCCCAAAGGACGCCCTTGCGAGGAGCGATCGAGTTCGGATGTCCCGGCACTGGATCGAACCAGGTCATGCCGTCGACCAGGACGATCCCGGTCCCCTTCGGTACGAATCCCGATCCGAATCCCTGTCCGAGGGTCTGCGTCAGCGAGACCATCGTGTGCTCTTTATCGATCGCGTTGAGGTGTGTCGTGTGATCCGCGAGCTGTGAAAAGCGATAGAGGAAGGCGGCGCGCAGCGCCTCGGCGACCAGATGAAGGTGATCGACGCCGCCCTGCTCCTTCGCCCCGACCGGGAACGCATCGAGCACCGTGAGCGCACGCGCCACCGTCGGCCCACCGGTGAGACCGTCGAGCGTGATGATGCGATGACCGCGGTACATCGTCTGGAGCGGCTTGCTTTGGGTGGCCTCGTACGTCGCGAGATCCGCCGCACTGAGCACGCCGCCGTTCGCACGAACGTCGGCCACGATCGCCTCGGCGATCTCGCCGCGATAGAGCACCTTCGGGCCGTCGCGTGCGATGCACTCGAGCGTGTGCGCGAGATCGGTCTGGACGACGCGGTCCGAAGGCTCGGTACCGATCGGCGGCCGGAGCGGCGCACCGCTCGGCCGGAAGAAGACGCGGCGCGCGTCGCCCGCCTTCCAGAGGCGCTCGGCATACATCGCGAACGAGAGTGCGACGTACCAGTCGATCTCGAAGCCCCCGCGTGCGAGCCGGATCGCCGGCTCCATCACGCGACGGCGCGGGAGCGATCCGTAGCGCTCGAGCGCGAGGCAGAGCGCGGCGGCCTGACCCGGGACGCTCACCGACGTCGCGCCGTCGATGTTCGCGCCGTCCTTGACCGCGGGCCAGAGGTACATACCCGCCCGAGCGTCGCCGCCGACCAGCTCGAACATGTCGGCGCGAGCGCCGAGCGGAGCACGCGTGCTGCCCTCTATCGACGCGACGGTGCCGTCAGCGCGGCGCATGACGAGACCGGCGATGCCGCCGATGCCGCTCGTAAATGGCTCGACGACGCCCATCACGAACGCGGCCGCGACCGCCGCGTCGACGGCATTCCCGCCGTCGTGCAGCATCTCGACGCCCGCCTCCGCGGCGAGGTGATGCTCTGCCGTGACCATGCCGCCACGCGCGACGGGTTCGGTCTTGGAGTGGTGCCACTGGCTGCGGATGTCGGTGATCAAGGGACGCGCCGATACTAAGCGTGATGCGTTACGAGGCCATCGGGTTCGATCTCCTCACCGCGCTGCTCGACTCCTGGTCGCTGTTCGCGGACATCGCCGGCGGACGCGAGCGCGGTATGCGTTGGCACGCGGCGTCGCAGTCGTTGCTCCGCGGGAAGCCGTACCGCCCGTTCGACGACGTGATCCGCGATGGCGCGGGCGTCGTCGGCATCGACCGAACGAAGGCGGACGAGCTGCTGGCTCGCTGGGGCGAGTCCGCGCCCTGGCCCGATGTGCCGGGTGTCCTCGCGCATCTAAATTCCTACACGCGTTTCATCGTCACGAACTGCTCCGAGCACCTCGGCGCGCTCGCTGCCGCGCGCGCCGGGACGTTCGACCTGGTGATGACTGCGGAACGCGCCGGCGCCTACAAGCCAGACCCGCGCCCCTACCGCGCGGCGCTCGATGCGCTCACGCTGCACCGCAAGCGCGTGCTGTTCGTCGCGGGGTCGGCGCACGACGTCGGCGGTGCGTCGCGCGCGGGCATGGACGTGTACTGGGCGAACCGCGGACGCGTGCCGCCGCCGACCGACGCGAAGGCGATCCGCGAGGAAGAGGACCTCCGCGGACTTCTCGACGTGCTGGAGGCGTAGCTATTCCGATCGGTCGCGACGCCATCGTGCTGCGCGACGACGGTCTGCCGTGCGATCCGCGGACCGATCTCGACTGGCTCGACTGGGTCGCCGCGGGAGAGACGCGCAACTGGTGCCGGAACGACCTGCTGCTCGACTGGCTCGACGAATATCCGACCATTCATGGCTTCGCGCCGGACGATCAGCTTCCCGGCTACGACGAGACCTTCGACCTCGGACGTTTCCTCATGCGGCAGGGTCGCGCGTTCGAGAAGGCCGTGCTCGCCGACCTCGCGCAGCGCTGGCAGCTCGTCCGCATCACGCACCGACCCGATGAGGCGCGCGCTCTTCCCGCCGCGATCGCGACGCACGAGGCGATGGAGGCCGGCGTGCCGATCATCGCCGGCGGTGTCCTCCGCGATCCGCAGCTGCGGATGTTCGGCGTCGTCGACCTGCTCGTGCGCTCGGACGTGCTCGGCCAGCTCTGTCCCGCCGCGTTCGTCGGCGATCCGCTCGAGCTCGCGGCGATCGGGCTCTCGCACGGGCGGCACTACCGCGTCGTCGACGTGAAGTTCAAGACCCTCGACCTCCTGAAGCTTGGCGGGCTCTCCACATCGCCGAGCGATCTCGACACGCTCGCGCAGGCCTGGGTCTACAACGAGGCGCTCGGGCGAATGCAGGGCTACACGCCGCCCGCGTCATACGTCGCCGGCCGCGCATGGAAGCAGGGCGACGAGCGCGGCGATCGCTGTTGGGAGCGCCTGGCGCGTGTGCCGCACGACACGGTCGTGCGCGGCCGCGACGCCGATCTCCGAGACGTCGTGCAGCAGGCCGCGGCGTGGATCCGTCGCGTGCGGACCGAGGGCGCCGAGTGGCGCGTGCTTCCGCTGCCATCGGTCCCGGAGCTGTGGCCGAACATGAAAGCGAATGGGGCTGGTCCATGGCACGACGCGAAGGCGAAGATCGCGGCCGCGCTCGCCGACCTCACGCTCCTCCCGCGTGTGAACACCGTGCACCGCGCCCGCGCACACGATGCGGGCGTGACGCGCTGGGACGACCCTCGCACGTCATCGCAGTTGCTCGGAGTGAGCAACGAACGTGAGGCGGCCATCGTCGACGCCGTGCTGGCCGTGAACCGGCCAGGCGGCGAGACGGTGCGGCCGGAGCGGATGGTCATGGCTACACAGGCGTGGCGGGATCGAGCGCCGGTCGAATTCTTCGTCGACTTCGAGTTCCTGCCGGACCTGAACGACGACTTCGCGGCCTTCCCGCGCAAGGGCGGTCAGTCGCTGATCTTCCAGATCGGCTCCGGAACGTACCAGGGCGCGCAGTGGCGATTCGAGCAGTTCACCGCCCGCGACCTGTCCCTCGCCGCCGAGGCGCGGATGATCGACGCGTGGCTCGCGCACCTCGGCTTGGCCGCGGGGGAGGCCGGCCACGGTCTCGGTGACGCACGCCTGGTTCATTGGTCGCCGGCCGAGACGAGCAACTTCGAGCGCGCGTACGACAACGCCCGCGCGCGTCATCCCGATCGCGACTGGCCGGCGCTGGTGTGGTTCGACCTACTGCACGAGGTCGTGCAGGCCGAGCCACTCGTGGTGCGCGGCGCGTTCTCGTTCTCGCTCAAGCCGATCGCGCGGTCGCTCCACGCGCTCGGACACATCCAGACGCACTGGGGCGAGGGTCTGGCGGATGGAGCCGGTGCGATGGCCGGTGCCTGGAACGCGGAGGTCGAGGCGAAGCGGAAAGGCGTCGCGCTTGCCGCGACCGAGGTCATGGGCGAGATCGCCCGCTACAACGAGGTCGACTGCCGCGTGATGGCGGAGATCCTCGACTACCTCCGGCGCGAGCGCTAGGCCTCGTAGCGCTCGACGAACGATCCGCATTTCGCGACGAGTTCGGACGGGTCATCGTCACGCCAACTTTCGCCGAACACGAGGTAATGGAGCATCCGCCCGACCAGGCACACGCGGAGCCCGGCCGGCCCGACGAGTGCCAGGCAGGCGTCTTCGAGACGCCGCGGGTCGACCGTCGGATCCGCCCAACCATCTTCGACCGTGGTCTCGAGCAGGAGACAGGCGAGATCGTACGCGCGGGTTCCCCTGCCGAGGTGAGCCGCGTCGATGATGCGCAGCGACCCACCGCTCTCGAGCATGTTGCGAAGAACGAAGTCGCCGTGAACGAGATCGGTGATCGGAAGGCGTAACGAGCGAGCGCCCGCCGTCAGGCGCTCGAGGCGACCGAGCAACGCCGCGGTCGGCGGGCGTGCACGCATTCGCGCCAGGAGATCCGCATCCCCATTGAATACGACGCCCTGTATGTAGGCGGACCAGTCCCGGTCAGTCTCAGGTCGCACGTCCGCCTGAAGTCCGTTGGCTCGGAGCAGCTGATCCAAGCCGTCACCGTCGATCTGAGTCGGGACCACGCCGTCGACGAACTCTTCCACGATGTAGGTGGCTCCGTCGGGCAAGACCCCGTAGACGAGCCACTGTGATGTCGGCCAGCCACGACGTCTGAGCTTTTCAATGGAGCGCGCGGCGGCGAAGAGCTGCGCTGCCGACAGCTCGCGGGCATGCCACTTGAGCACGCCACGTTCGCCACGTGGACCACGCAACTCGTGCGCGCCTTGCAGGTAGCCGCCCGGGAGACGACCGACAAGCGACCAACTCGTGGCATGGCGTTTGTTGATCAAGTGGATGACGTCGGACATATCGGTCATACGACGAACACGGGTCTACGCGCCTGCAGGAGCAGGCAAGCTAGACCTTTGCCAGCGCTCCATCGAGGTCAGCAACGATGTCGTCTGGATCTTCGATGCCGACCGAGAAACGCAGCGTGCCCTCGTTGATCCCGAGGCGCGCCCGTTCCTCCGGCGCCACGCGCCGGTGCGAGGAGATCGCGGGGTAGAGCACCTCGCTGAAGAGATCGCCGAGCGTGGTCGCAGACGCCGCGAGCTGCAGCGCGTCGAGGAATCGGAAGGCGGCCGCCTTCGTCGCGTCTTTGAGATCGAACGTGACGACCCCCCCGAAGAGGCCGCCGAACTGCCGCTTGGCGAGCTCGTGCTGCGGGTGGTCAGGGAGACCCGGATAGCGGACGCGAGCGATCTTGGGATGCGACGCGAGGTGTCGAGCGACACGCTGCGCGGTCTCGCATTGGCGGCGAACTCGCAGCTCGAGCGTGCGCATGCCGCGGATGCAGAGCCACGCCTCGTGCGGTGGCAGATACGCACCGTCGAGGATGGTCCGGTCGCGCATCGCCTTCGCGACCTCGGCGCTGCCGGCGACGCTGCCCGCCATCACGTCGCCATGCCCGTTGACATACTTCGTCAGCGAGTGGATCACGACGTCGGCACCGAGTGTCGCGGGCCGCAGCAGCACCGGGGACGCGAACGTCGCGTCGACGGCGAGCGTCGCGCCGCTCGTGTGCGCGAGCTTCGCGAGCGCGGCGACGTCGGTGATGCGCAGCAGCGGGTTGGCCATCGCCTCGATGTACAGGAGCGTCGTCGGCGCCTCGCGCAGCGCTGCCTCGACCTTCCTTGGGTCGGTCGCGTCGACGAAGATGATCTTCGCCCCGCGTTCACGGATCCAGCGCTCGAACAGCGCGCGTACCTGACCGTAGATGTCCTCCTGCGCGACGATGCGGCCACCGCCGGCGACCGCGCAGGCGTCGACGAACGCCGCAATCGCGGCCATGCCCGAAACAAAGCACGTCGCAGCCGCGGTCCCCTCGAGCTCGGCGAGCGCAATCTCGAGCGCGGCGGTCGTCGGCGTGCCGTAGCGCCCGTAGACGTAGCCCGCGCGGTCGTTGCCGAAAACTTCGTCCTGCGCGGCCGCGGAGCGGTAATCGAAGGCGACGCTCTGCACGAGAGGGGGCGCGACCGGGATGCCGTCACCTGACGGAAGCGCGCGCGCAGACCGCACGACGCGCGTGCCGATTCGTATCCCCTTCTCGATCCCCATCGCTCGCGAGTCTAGGTGCGCGGACTAGTGGCCGGCCTCTTCCTCGATGCGCTCTTCGACGACCTCTTTGGCGACGGGGCGAGGATGCTCGGTCTCCATTGACTTCGCGCGCTCGATGAGATCCGCGACCTTCTGACCGCCTTTACGGCCGATCCGCTCGAAGTGACCGGGGCCGTACTTCGCGGTCACGGCCTTGCCGCCCTTCTTGCCGATGCGGCCGAAGAACTCGGGGCCGTACTTGTTCGCGGTGCTGGAGCCGCCCTTCTTGCCGATCTTCTCGTAGAACTCAGGCCCGTACTTTTCGCTGACCAAGCGACCGCCCATGCGGCCCGCCTCGGCCACCGTCATTCCACCACCGGATCTGCGCGCCATGGCCTGCTCCTTTCAGTAGCGGCCAAGATGACGGGCAGGGTGCGTGCCGCACGCCTGTCGGCCACCCCGACAACCGGTAACAAGTGCGCAACGATTGCGTCAGACAGGGGCCATTTCGAGGCCGATGGGCTCCGCGCAGACAAAACGCGACGATCAGCGAGGACGCGGTCGCGAGCGGTCAGCCCAGCGAACGGCCCGCGAAGGCGTGCAGGAACCTGCCGAACGCGCGGATGTGATCCACGTAGTCGTCGATCGCGATGTTCTCGTTGGGCGCGTGGTTCGCGGACGATGCGTTGCCCGACCCGAAGCCGACGACCGGGATTCCCAGCTGATCGCAGACCTGCGCCATCGGTCCGCTGCCGACCATCAGCGGATAGACCACCGGATCCGTCCCGTACGTGGCGCTGCACGCCGCAACGGCGGCGCGCGCGGGCGCTGAATCCGCGGGCCAACGCGACGGACGTTCGCCGTGCATCAGGGCGACCTCGATGTCACCGAAGCCGCGCCGCTCGAGGTGCGCGCGCAGCAGGCGTTCGACGAGCTCCGGCGTGAGATCCGGCACGAGACGGAAGTCGAGCTTCGCGCTCGCGACCGCGGGCAGCACCGTCTTTGAGCCGGGGCCGGAGTACCCCGACGTCAGACCGCAGATCGTGCAGGTCGGCTCGAAGAAGTGCTTGAGCTTGAGCGGCGTGCCGGTGAGGCCGCGGATGAAGCGCGGCACGTCATGAATGCGCTTCGTCGCCTCCTCGTCGTACGGCAGCGCCTCGAGCCTGCGGGTCTCATCCGGCGTCGGCTTGCGCACCGCATCCATGAGGCCGTCGAGGACGATCTCGTCTCGGTCGTTCTTCAGCGTCGCGAGCGCCCACACCAGGCGCCATGCGGCGTTCGGAATGATCGTCGCCTGCGATGAGTGCGCGTCCTGCTTCGCGCCGCGCACGCGCAGCTCGAAGTACGCGATGCCCTTGAGACCCAGCGAGACCGTCGGCCGGCCCGCCGCGTCCTTGTACCCTGCTTCCCAGATGCACCCGTCCGCCCGGAGTCGATCCGCGTTCCGTTCGACGAACTCGGCCAGATGCTCGGAGCCGATCTCCTCCTCGCCCTCGTAGAGGACGCGCACGCGGAGCGGCAGCTCGCCGAACGTCGCGCGGTAGGCCTCGATCGCCTGAAGGCGCGCCATGAGGTTGCCTTTGTTGTCGGATACGCCGCGTGCGAACAGATGACCATCGCGTTCGGTCGGCTCGAACGGCGGCGTCTTCCACTCGTCGAGGGGATCGGGAGGCTGTACGTCGTAGTGGTCGTAGACGAGGAGCGTCCTTTCACCGCGGCCCGTCTCGCCGACGATCGTGGGCGGTCCGCCATCGACGCGCAGGCTCTCCGCCGCAACGCCCGCGCGCCGCGTGCGCTCGAGCACCGCGCGCGCGGTCTCGTCGATCGCGCTTTTCTGCGCCGAGACGGTGGGAAGGCGCACCAGACTCTTCAGCTCTTCGATGTACTCGCGCTCGTGGGCGCGCACATAGGCATCGAACGCGTCGAAGGAGGTCACACCGCTAGGCTAGTCCGACGTGACCGGAGACGCTGTCCGTGTCTTGCTGCGTCCGAGCTCGCAGCGTGGCGAGTACGGCGTGATCTCGATCCACCGCTTCTCGCAGAGATAGTGGATGAGGCCGTCGGCGTCCTCGATCGTCTCTTGCCGGTAGACCTTTGCGCGCGGGATCATGAACACGCAGTCGCCGCAGTTGAGCGGCAGCGCCGGACGCGGCCGGCTGGCGCTGCGCGCTACGACGAGCGCGAAGCCCAGCGCCGCCAGTGAGACGACAATGACCACCGCGAAGATGGCGAAGATGGCCAGCGGACCCATATCCGTTCGGGCCTCCTCCCCGTATCAACGGTATCAGGAGGTGAGCGCGATGCGAGGAATGCTCTTGTCCATGGCCGCGGCCTTGCTGCTGGCCACCAGCGCGTGCGCGGCGGCCGGGTCGGGCGGGAGCGGCACTCCCAAAGCCTCTCCGGCGAACGCCACGACCGCACCGTCGTACATGCCCACACCGACCGGCGGCATGCCGGCTGACCCGTACGGGTATTAGTCTCGCCATATCAGGTTCGGCATCCATGTCGGCCACCTCGGCGGACCGCTCGACGAGCTGCGCAGGCTGTGGCGCTTCGCCGACGAGCGCGGTTTCGACTGGTTCTCCGTCTCCGATCACTTCCAGGAGACGCCGCATCAGGGCGGTGCTGGTGACTGCTTCGAATCCATCGCGACGCTGACCGCCGCCGCCGCGGAAACAACACGCGTGCGCGTCGGCTGCCTCGTCTTCAGCATCGCGTTTCGCAACCCCGGTCTACTCGCGAAGTCCGTGACCGCCATCGACCATCTGTCGGACGGTCGCGTCGAGTGCGGGATCGGCGCGGGCTGGAACGAGCCGGAGTACCTGGCTTTCGGTTACGACTTCCCCGACATCCGGACGCGCGAGGATCAGCTCGAGGAGTACGCCGAGGTGCTGCGGCTTCTGTTCGATGAGCCGTTCGCGGATTTCTCAGGTACGTACTTCAGGCTGAAGCACGCTCCGAACAACCCGAGGCCCGTGCAGCGACGCCTCCCGCTCTGGATCGGCGGCGCCGGCGAGAAGCGGACGCTCCGGACCGCGGCACGCTTCGCCGACGGCTGGAACGCGCCGTATCTCGCTCCCGCTCAGTGGAAACGCAAGAACGAGGTGCTCGACCGCTGGTGCGCCGAATTCGGTCGCGACGGCCGTTCGATCGCGCGCACCATCAACGTCGGCTTCTACATGGGCGCCGACGCGAAGGGCGCGGCGCGGGGCGAAGAACGTTACCAGCACGAATGGGGCGCCGACACCCGCGGCTTCACCGGATTTCTGCGTGGAACTCCGTCCCGTGCCGCGGAGGTCGTTGGAGCGTTCCGCGATGCGGGCGTCGAGCGGCTCAACATCGCAGTGCGCAGCGGCCCGTACGACTGGGACGCCCTTGCCGCGTTCGCCGAGCAGGTCGTCCCGACCGTCGGATGAGCCTCGAGATCATTCGCCTCGACGGCCCGACCTTCGACGCCGCGATCCCCGATCTCGCTGTGATTCTCGCCGACGCGGTGGCGGGCGGCGCGTCGGTCGGATTCCTGCTGCCGTTCAGTCCAGAGGACGCTGCAACGTGGTGGCAGAGCATCGAACGCGACGTCGTACGTGGCGACGTGATCGTCGTCGCGGCGCGTCTCGAGCGGCGCGTCGTCGGCACCGCGCAACTGCGCCTCGCGCCGCTGCCGAACGCGCGGCATCGCGCGGAGGTCGCGAAAGTGCTGGTGCACCGCTCGGCGCGGCGACGCGGGATCGCGACCGCCCTGATGCGCGAGATCGAGCGCCTCGCGTTGTCGCAGGGTCGGACCCTGCTCGTGCTCGACACGATCGCCGGCAGCGAGGCTGAGCCGCTGTACGTGAAGCTCGGCTGGACGCGGGCCGCGGAGATCCCGAGATACGCCGGCCTCCCCGACGGGGAGCTGCGCCCGACGGTGATCTTCTACCGCGACCTGGGCGGGGCGGCGCCGCGCACCTCGCGATGAACGCGCCGCAGCTGGACATCGAGCCGCTCGGGGTCGCAAAACGGGACGGTGACGGCTGGCGCACCACCTGGCGCGTCGCGAACGCGGAACCGGAGGCCGTGCGAATCGTCGGTGCTGTCGCGCCCCACTCGCAGTTCCGCGGCGAGATCTCGGTCGATCGCGAGTTGCGCGGCAAAGCCTCCACGCAGGTTTCCCTCGTCGTGCGCATCGAGGGAAACGCGGGCGGCGAGATCGAAAATGCGTTCGTCATTCTTCTGATCGAGCAGGGCGCGGACCGCTGGCGGGTCCTCGCCCGGCTGCGCGTGCCGCTCGATCAGGATGCGCGGCCGCGACCGCGCGTCGAGGCCATCACGACGCAGCGCGTCGGCTTCTCGGGCGAGCTTTAGAGTTCGGCGATGGCAATGACGCAGAAGGACCGCTACCTGATGCAGCGAATGAAGGGCTGACGAGGCAACTGAAGCCTCGGCTTCGAGGAGACCACGGGTATGGTCTCAAACGTGTTGGGCATGGACCAAGCTGAGCTCACGAAGCAGCTCAAGTCCTTCAAGACGAAGTACGTCGGCGATCCCGAATGGATCGAGATCCGTGCGGGCTTTCCGAAGTCGTGGCCGATCTAGCGTGACTAAGCAGAGCGCGGCGAAGGGGCGGCTGCTGAAATACGCACTCGCGAAGCCGGACGCGACCCTCGCGCATCCGTGGGGCGAGAACGTGGCCAAGGTCCGCGGCAAAGTCTTCGTGTTCTTCGGCCTAGACGACGGCAAGAGCGACTACGTCATGGGGGTGAAGCTCACGAGGGCGCTGCTGTATGCGAAGAGCCTGCCGTATGTCGAGGCGATGGGGTACGGCCTCGGAAGGTCCGGTTGGGTCAGCGTGAAGAGACCCAAGGGTGCGCTACCCAACAAGATGTTCGAAGAGTGGATCGACGAGAGTTTCGACAACGTCGCGCCGATGCGGAAGACCGCGGTCAGCAGCGCGGCTCCGAAAGCCCCAGGCCGACGCGCAGCGCGTCGCGCACTCGCACGTCGGACGTCATCACGAAGTAGCGGTCGCTGACCGCGAAGTTCATCGACTGCGAGCCTTCGCCGGTCGAGCCCGGCTGCCCGTTCACGGTGACGGTGAACTTCGTGAAACCCGAGGCTGACCCGGCGGCTGTGCATACACGAACGTCGCCCGGTGGCGCATCGAGGAAGAGCACGTCGGCACCGACGCGGCTGCCGGCCAGCGTTCCGATGAAAACGCGCGCGCGTCGTGCAACGCCAAGCAGCGTGTCGAACTTCGAACCACCTACGAGCTCGACGCGCATCCCGCTCGCGGTCAGCACGTCGAGCACCGCTTGTTCCTCGGGATAACCTGGCAGCGCCGCGGGCTCACGCGAGGGCATAACCGCGGTCGACGGCGACACACTTGGCGAAGGCGCCCTACCCGTACCGGCCGCGTCGCAGCCGAACAAGATGATCGTGAGCAGGACTGCGCCGATGAACCCTGGTCTCATCAAAGACCATTACAGCGTCGGACGGCGCTGGTTCCCTCGGGTCAGTCCCTAGGCAGCCGCACCTCGGGGTGGCGTAGCACCAGCGGCGTCTTCCCCGACCAGTACACGTCGCGTTGGCCGGTCATCGCCTGGACGTGTCCGTCCCACTCGAAATTGAAGGCCTCGCAGCCGAGGCGCACCGCGCGCCGGACTTTGTCCTGCGTGGCCTCGTCGCGCGCGAGCTTGTGGATCATCGCGATCTGTCGATCGCCGTGGCCCGTGTCCTGCTCCGCGTGGAGCTCGTAGGTCGCGGCGGCGCGCTTGCTGAATCCGTAGTGACCCACCAGTTCCTTGAACACGCGAGCGGCCGCGCCGTCCGGTCCGCCGTGCATCGCTTCGACGTACGCGAGGAGCGCGACGCCTTCGAGCGCTGTGCGGTTCTGGCACCCCGAGCGGATCATCTCGATCGCCGCGAGCGTGCCCGGCGCGGGATCGGCGCGGTCCGCTTGCTCGCGCGTGATGCCGGCCTCCTCGAGGAACTGCAGCATGATGTCGACGTGCGTCCGCTCGCCGCCGAGCTCCTCCATGAAGTTCTCCATCACCACGTCCATCAGGTCGTAGTTCCGTTCGCTCGCGACGTTGGTGACGATGTAGCCGAAGAAGATCGGGTTGGTGCGGACACGCAGGTAATGCTGGATCTCGCCGAGGATGATCTGCTCGCGGGTCCACCGATGATCGACGATGCCTTTAAACCAGGGATGGTCCGGCATCCACAGTCCGCGGGCGACCTGCCACAGCTCCGCGACGAACGCGTCGGGCGGGGTCACAGCCACGATCTAACTCTAGATGCGGCCGTCTGCCTCGGCCGATACACACCGATCTTGCGTGGTCAGCCGGCTCGGACGATCAGCGCTTGTCGGCGATGCGGCGAAGGTAGCGAACGGCGAACACGCCGAGCACGATGTAGGTGATCGTCGCGATCGCAGCGACCGCCGCGGCCAGGATCGCGATATCTGAGAACTCCATGGCCGCAAGTCTACAAACCAGCGGGCAGGCAGACGTGCCCCGCAAGCACAGCGGGCCGTGCGGGAATCGGACCCGCGACTTTCCGCTTAGAAGGCGGATGCTCTGATCCACTGAGCTAACGGCCCGCGTCAATTATCGCGGGGAGGAGCGTTACCGGGCGGTGTGGATCGGTCTCCCCCGCGCGACGAGCGCGGCCTCGCGGAAGGTCTCGGCGAGGGTCGGGTGGGCGTGGATCGTGGCGATCACGTCGTCGGTGGTCGCCTCGAGCCGCATCGCGAGCGTCGCCTCGGCGATCAGCTCGCTCGCCTGCGGCCCGACGATGTGCACGCCGACGATCCGCTGGTCCTTCCCCGCCGCGACGATCTTCGTCACGCCTTCGCTCTCACCGAGAGCGCGCGCGCGACCGGACGCCTTGAATGAGAAGCGCGCGACCTTTACGTCGTCGCCGTACTTCTCCTTCGCCTGCGCCTCGGTGAGCCCAACCTGAGCGATCTCGGGATGCGTGTAGACGACGTTCGGCACGGCGTCGTAGTCCATCGCGGCATCTTCGCCGAGGATCGTGTCGACCGCCACCTCGCCCTGCGTCGACGCGACATGCGCGAGCTTCGGAGCGCGCGGGTCCCCGATGCAGTCGCCGATCGCCCACACGCCCTTGACGCTGGTGCGCATGTGCTCGTCCACCGTGATGCCCAGCCGGTTGGTCGCGAAGCCCGCCTGCTCGACGCCCGAGTAGTTCGCGACGCGGCCGGCGCCCAGCAGGACCTCGTCGCCTGCGAACGTCTTCGACGACCCGCCGACATCGGCCGTCACCTTCACGCTGCCGTTGGAGCGCAAGACTTCGGTCACTTTCGCCTCGGTGACCACCGTGATGCCGCGAGACTGCAGCGCCCGCACGAGGAGGCGCACGAGCTCGGGGTCCGCGTAGGCGATCGGCTGCGCGAGCATCTCGACTACGGTGACCTCGGAGCCGAGCTCAGCGAAGAAGGTGCCGAGCTCGAGTCCGATCGCGCCGCCGCCGATGACGATGAGCCGCTTCGGCGGGGTCGTCAGCGAGAGCGCGGCGACGTTGTCGAGCGGCTTGGACTCGGCGAGGCCCTTGATCGGCGGTACGCCCACTTTCGATCCGGTTGCGACGATGACATTCTTCGCATCGATCGCCTGCTCGCCGTTCGCCGTGCGTAGCTTGAGCTGCGTCGGCGACACGAGCGTGCCGTCGGCCTTGATCAGATCGACCTTGCGCGCCTTGAGGAGCTGCTCGACGCCCGCGACGTTCTGCGCGACGACCGCGTCCTTGCGCGCCACGGCCTTCGCGAGATCGAAGCGCGCGCCCTGGACGATGATCCCGTGCTCTTCGCCATGCGTCGTGACCCAGTACGCGTGGCTCGAATCGAGGAGCGCCTTCGACGGGATGCAGCCCACCGTCACGCAGATGCCGCCGACGCGGTCGCGTTCGATGAGCGCGACTCGCGCCCCCTTGATGCCCGCGTGAAGCGCCGCGACGTAGCCACCGGGACCGCCGCCGAGGATGGCGATGTCGTACGGCGTCACGTGAAAAGCGTAGCCACTTCAGATGCGTCGCGCTCCAATGGATGTGCCGCGTATCCATGTTTCGCGTACAGCCGCAGGTACAGCGGGAGGAAGGCGAGCCCGATGCGCTCGTATTGCCTCACATGTCGGAGCTCGTGTCGCCAGAGCGCGTCGGTCGGTTCGCGCGCGAAGATCACCACACGACCGAACGTGATCGCGGAATAACCTCGACGCGTGAGCACGAGATGCGCCAGACCTCGGTCGCTCACGTAGAGAAAGCAGCCGTCGCGGAACCGCGGACGCGCGAACGACAGCCAGCCGAGAACGTGTCCGATCGGATCGGCGTGATGAGCGACTAGCTCGCGCGCCGGCTCATTGCTCGATGCTATCGACGACCGCCTGAACCGCCGCGGTCACCCGCGCTGCGTTCGTGACGCGCGGATCGAAGCGTAGCGTGAGCTTCCGGTCCAGCGCCACCATGCTCACGCTCACCACTCCCTCGATCTTCCTGCAATCCGTCACGACCTGTGACGCACAGGAGCTTCACATCAGGGCCGATATCTCGAGCGAGACCTCTTCGACATCCGCGGCGTCAGCCGTCGCAGGCGCGCGCTGCGCGCCGCCCGGGGTCAACACCGGCGAGCCGCATGCGACGACCGCCGCCAGCAAAAGGAAGGGCGCCAAACGCACCGTGTGATTGTGCGCTTGGCGCCCAAGGTCGCGGTGATCCTGAGGTACTAGCGGTCGACGTCGTCGACCGGACGGTCCTCCTTGAGCTCGCCGATGCCCTGCTTCACCTTGCCCTTGGCTTGGTCGAGCTTGCCGCCGATCTCGGTCGAGCGATCGCCGCCGAGCTTGCCGGCCTCTTCCTTGACCTTGCCCTTGACCTCGTCGAGCTTGCCCTCCATCTCGAGCTCTTCGCCTGTCTTGTCCTTCATGTGTGTCTTGTCCTTCATGTGTGCCCTCCACGCGATCTGCGATGCAAACAGATCGCCGCAAGAGCGGTGCCGCGACCCTCTTGGCTCGCTAGAGCGTTAGGAGGATGAACGGGACGTTGTTCGCTAGGTCGATGGAACCCACGGCAAGACGCACGACGTCGATGCTACGGTGAGCGTCATGGCGGTCACCGATGTCCTGGCTCTTGGCGCAAGCCTCCCCGCGGGCTACCGCGCGCGCGAATTCGCAGACACCGACCGCGACCAGTTCGTCCCGGCGCGCAACCGCGAGCAGCACTGGATGGAACAAGGAAGCGCCGCGGAGTGGCGCTACTGGGAGAACCTCATGAAGGACCCAAAGCTGCTCCGCGTCACCGTCGAAGCGCCGGATGGCAGCGTCGCCGCGATCGGCGACATCGGCGTCGGGTTCACTGCGCGACCTGACGGCTCTCAATTCATTGGGATGACGGTGCTCGCGGCGCATCGCCGGAAGGGCATCGGCGCCGCGCTGCTCGAGGCATTCGAGGAGGAGGGCCGACGCCGCGAGGCGCCGAAGCTCCTTGGAGGAGCGAACGAGGGCGAGAAGTTCGCGCTCGACTGGGCCCTCGCTCACGGCTACCACCAGATCGGTCGCCGCATCGCGTCGTATGTAGAGCTCGCGAAGTTCGAGCCCGGGCGGTTCTCCGCGGCCCTCGACCGCGCACACGCCGCGGGCATCACGATCACCAGCTTCGCCGAGACGCTGAGCGGCCGCGACGCCGCGGGCCAGGAGCAGTGGTGGCGCGCGCTGTACGCGGCGGAGGCGCCGATGTGGGAAGACATCCCGTTCGCGACGCCGACGCCGCACTGGCCGTGGGATCGCTTCTATGAGGCATCGACGAGCGAACGGATGCTGAGCGACCTGTCGCTCGTCGCGTACGCAGGCGATCAGATCGCGGGATTCACCACGACAGGCAAGAGCAAGGAGAGCGACGGCTGGACCTGGATGACCGGGACCGCGCGCGAGTACCGAGGCCGTGGCATCGCGCGCGCGCTGAAGGTCGAGGCACTCACGCGCGCGAAACGGATGGGCCTACGCGCGATGGGCACGACGAACGATGAGCCGAACAAGTCGATGCGTGAGATCAACGCGAAGCTGGGATATCAGATGCTCCCGGCGCACGTGGAGCTGGAGAAGGCGCTGGCCTGATCTCCGCGGGAAGCAGCAGCAGGACGAGGCCGGCGGACAGGGCCGCGGTCGACGAGAGGAGCAGTCCCCCGCCCACGTCGGTCAGCTGCCAGATCGCGGTCGCGCCCAGCGCTCCGATGACCGTGCCGGCCTGGGCGACAGCGCTGACCACCCCGAACACGCGCCCGCGCCGCGCGGCGGGCACAGCGTTGGTGAGGAGCGCGAACCACGACGCGTTGTACGCGGTGAGCGCGGCGCCGGTGACGAAGCTGATCGCGTAGAAGAATGGTTTTGGAAGACCGAAGAACACGATGAAGCCGAACAGGAAGATCGGGATCGACGCGAGCACGGCCATGCGTCGACGTCCGGTGCGGTCGGCGAGATGGCCGAGCCAGGGACCGAGCGTGATGTCGCCGAGCCCGAAGATCGTGAAGATGATCCCGACGTCGAACGTCGACCACCCAAGGCGCGTGGTCACGAACGGCGCGTAGCTCGTGATCCAGCCGCCGAAGCCGATGAGCAGGAGGAGATTCCCTGCCAGCAGGACGAAGACCGTCCGATTCCAAACGCGGCCGCTCGCGGTGATGACCGCGCCGACGTCGTGCGGTCGCCCCGTCGGACGCGGCAGGAAGAGCGCGGCGACGAACGCCATCGCGCTCGTGGCAGCGACGATGAAGAACGGAGCACGAAGGTCGCCGGCCACTGCAATGAGGCCGCCGAAGCCCGGTCCGAGGACGCTCCCGGCCGAGTTCGCCGCTGAGATGATGCTGTTGAAGAACGCGAGGCTCGCCTGCTCCGCGGTCTGCGAGATGTAGAGGCGCGTCGCGACCATATTGATGCCGCCGCCGAAGCCTGCGACCACGCGGTAGCCGATGAGCGCGACCGCGGTGGGCGCGGTCGCGATGAGCAGATTCGCCGCCGCATACGTACCGATCCCGATCACGACGAAACGCCGCGCCCCATATCGGTCCATCAGGAAGCCCGAGACGAACTGAGCGAGGCCGTTCGAGACGGCGAAGCCGCTCGTCATGAGCCCGAGCTGAAGCGGTGACGCGCCAAGCGAGAGCGCGTAGAGCGGGAGCAGCGGCAGCATGATCGAGATGCCGAGGCTCGAAACGAATGAGATCGTCGCGAGCACGGCGAGGGCCGGGCTGCCGCTGGCGCGCAGTCGCTGGAGCACGTGCGCGTACGCTAGCGAACGCATGGGCGATCCTGTCGGAGGGTTCCTGTTGCTCGGCTCCGCACTGTGCGCGATCGGCGCGAGCCTCGTCGTCTGTTACGTGATCTGGCTCAACACCTGGGAAGGCTGGGAATCCTGGAACGCGCGCACCGGCCTCGATGCGGAGCGCGCGGACGAGGAGCGTCTTCTCGGCAAATAGAAGGAGGGAGGCGATCCGCCTCCCTCCTTCTTCGTTGCGAGCGAGCCTATTCGGCCGGTGTCGCCTCGGTCATCATGCCGGGCTCTTCGCCACCGACCTCGGACCAGATCTTGACGTTCTTGGGCTCCCGCAGGAACAGCGTGCCGAGGACCACCGTCATGAGCGCGACGGTGATCACGTACGCGAGACCGAGATAGATGTTGCCGTTCGGGTCGGGCGGCGTCGACGTGTTGAACTGCCGCAGGTCGAAGATACCCAGCCACGGAACGTAGGAGGTCGCGATCGGGATCGTCGCTCCGACGAGACCGGTGAAGGTCAGCGGCAGCAGGCCACCGAACCAGCCGTTCCCGAAGTGGTACGGGATCGACAGCGAGGTGTAACGGACCTTCGCGCGGAAGTACTCCACCAGGAACGCCGCGATCGGTCCGTAGACCATCGTCACGTAGATCACCTGGATCCACACGAGACCCACGAGCACGAGCGTGTCGGGATTCGCCTTCGTGATGAGACCGGTGGGTCCGTACTCGACGTGCGCAGCGTCATACATCGCGTGATAGATCGGGATGTAGGTGACCGCCGCGATGAGACAGCCCGCCAGGATGATGACTTTGCGTCCGATCTTGTCGGACAGCCAGCCGAAGAACAGGAAGAACGGCGTGCCGAGGGCGACCGCCCACAGCATGACGGTGTACGACTGCGTGAAGCTGAGCTTCAGGTACGTCGTCATGAAGAAGTTCGCCTGGAATTGACCCTGGTACCAGACGACTCCCTGGCCGGCGGTGAGGCCGAGAAGCACCAGCAGGATCGTGCCGACCTTGCGGCCGCTGAAGCTCTCCTTCGCCCAGTTGCCCGCGCCGGTGACGGCCTGCTTCTGCTCCTTGAGACGCGCGAACAGCGGCGTCTCGCGGAGGCGGATGCGAATGTAGAGCGCGACGGCGAGAAGTATCGCGCCGAGGATGAACGGGTACCGCCAGCCGACACTCGCGAAGTCGGCCGCGGCCATGGTGGTGCGGAAGTACAGGATGATCGCGAGCGCGAAGAAGAAGCCGAGCGTCGCGGTCGTCTGGATCCACGAGGTGTACAGACCGCGCTTGTTGTCGGGCGCGTGCTCGGCCACGTAGATCGCCGCTCCGCCGTACTCGCCACCAAGCGCGAGCCCCTGGACCAGCCGCAGGATCACCAGTCCGATCGGCGCGAGGATGCCGATGTCCTTGTATGTGGGTAGCAGACCCATGAAGACGGTCGATAGACCCATCGCCGTGATCGTCACGAGGAAGGTGTACTTGCGTCCGATGATGTCTCCGAGTGCCCCGAAGATCACGGCTCCGAACGGCCGCACCAGGAAACCCGCCGCGTATGCGGCGAACCCCGAGAGCTGCACCGCGGTCGGGTTGTCACCCGGGAAGAAGAGCGGTGAGAGGAACGGGGTCAGGGTCGCGTAGAGATAAAAGTCGTACCACTCCACGATCGTGCCGGCGGACGCCGCGGTGATTACGAAGGGCAGCCCGTAGGCTCGCCTGGTCATCGTCGCCGCGCCCGCGCTAGTCGTTGCCAAGATCCACCCCCTCCGCCTATTCGCTGAAGCGGTATTTCTGGGACACGCGCGCCCTCACGTCAACTCGGCCGTTCAACAGGCGAAAGTCGTTCTGCTCGCTTGGTCGACTATTCCTCCTTGCCGGAGGCCGACGCGGTGCGGATCGAGTCGACGACGGTCGCGTCCGCCAGCGTCGTGGTGTCACCGAGCGGCGTGCCGTTGGCGATGTCGCGGAGCAGCCGCCGCATGATCTTTCCCGAGCGGGTCTTGGGCAGCTCGGGTGTGAACATGATCGTCTTGGGGCGGGCGATCGAGCCGATCTTGCTGACGACGTGCTCGCGGAGCTCCTTCGAGAGCCCCTCGCCTGCCTGCTTTCCGCCACGGAGCGTCACGAACGCGAAGATCGCCTGGGTCGTCACCGGGTCCTCGCGGCCGATGACGGCGGCCTCGGCCACCGCCGGATGCGAGACGAGCGCCGACTCGACCTCCGTGGTCGAGATGCGGTGGCCGGAGATCTTCATGACGTCGTCGACGCGGCCCATCAGCCAGAAGTAGCCCTCCTTGTCGCGCCGCGCCCCGTCGCCGGCGAAATACCGGCCGGGGTACCGGCTCCAGTACGTCTCGCGGTAGCGCTTGTCGTCCTTGTAGATACCGCGCAGCATCGCGGGCCAGGGCTTCGTGATGACGAGGTAGCCCGCACCGCCGAGCGGCACCGTCTTTCCGTCCTCGTCGACGACATCCGCCCCCACGCCGGGGAACGGGAACGTCGCGCTGCCGGGCTTCGTTGTCGTGATACCCGGGAGCGGTGTGATGAGGATCATGCCCGTCTCCGTCATCCACCAGGTATCGACGATCGGACAGCGAGCGCCGCCGATGTTCTCGTGATACCAGAGCCACGCTTCAGGGTTGATCGGCTCCCCCACCGATCCGAGAAGTCGCAGGGACTTCATGTCGTGCTTATTCGGATACTCGGCCCCCCACTTCATGAACGTCCGGATCGCGGTCGGCGCGCAGTAGAGGATCGAGACCTGGTACTTCTCGATGATCGACCACCAGCGATCCTTGTCGGGGAAGTCAGGTGTGCCCTCGTACATGACCCCGGTCGACCCATTCGCGAGCGGACCGAACACGATGTAGCTGTGGCCGGTGACCCAGCCGATGTCGGCTGCGCACCAATACACATCCTCGTGCTTTACGTCGAAGATGAGCTTGTGCGTCGTCGCGACGCCGGCGAGATAGCCGGCCGTCGTATGTACGATGCCCTTCGGCTTCGCCGTAGTGCCCGAGGTGTAGAGCAGGTAGAGCATGTGCTCGCTCTCGAGCGACTCCGCCGGGCACTCGGGCTTCTGCTTATCGACGAGGTCGTGCCACCAGATATCGCGGCCGATCGTCCACGGCACGTCCTGCTTCGTGCGTCGCACGACGAGCACCTTCTCGATCGTCTTCGCCTGCGCGACGGCATCGTCCGCGTTCTTCTTGAGCGCGACCGCGCTTCCCTTCCGGTAGCCGCCGTCGGCGGTGACGAGGACCTTCGCCTCCGAGTCGTTGATGCGGCCGGACAGGGCCTCCGCTGAGAAACCGCCGAAGACGACCGTGAACGGCGCGCCGATTCGCGCGCAGGCGAGCATCGCGGCGGGGAGCTCGGGGATCATCGGCATGTAGATCGCGACGCGGTCGCCTTTACGGACACCGAGCTCCTTCAGCGCGTTGGCGCAGCGGCAGGTCATCTCGAGCAGGTCGCGGTAGGTGATCGTCCGCGTGTCGCCGGGCTCGCCCTCCCAGTGGTACGCGACCTTGGTCCCCCGGCCGGCCTTCACGTGACGGTCGAGGCAGTTCTCGGAGATGTTGAGCTCGCCGCCAAGGAACCACTTGGCGTATGGCGCCTCCCACTCGAGCACCTTGTCGAACGGCTTCCGCCAGAGGAGCTCCTTCGCCTGCTCCGCCCAGAAGCCTTCGAGGTCGCGCTCCGCGCGCTGGTAGATGCCGGGGTCGCTGGCGTTCGCCTTGGCGGCGAAGCCTGGTGGCGGCGGGAACCGACGGTCCTCTTGGGCGAAGGTCTCGAGCGCCGTGGTGCTCTTGGTGTCGCTCGCCATCGCTCACACCCCCCGGTCTCTGTCTTGGGTGAGCGAGTATGCGACTAGATCGCCGTGACCGTCCCTCCCTCGAGCGCCCGCAGGTGGGCGTCGTAATGGTTCGGCAGCGTCAGCAGCCAGCCGAAGCAATTAAGCTCACCGTAGTAGGGGTGCCGGGCCGTCGCGCCGGTATCCGGCTCCGCCGGGAACTCGGCTCGCAGCCGGCGCAGGGCTGCGGCGGCCTTGTCGGCGAGCGTGGAGATGCCCGGCCGGGTCACGGCCGACGCAGCCGGTCGTGGCTGGCCCGTCGAGCCCCCTTCTTGTCCCTGGGCGAGACGAAGGGCGATGAGTGTGACGCCGCGCTCCACGATCAGGAGGTGGACGGCGACCTGGCCGATGCCCCAGTCGTCGTCCGACCCCGAGGCGAGGTCCGCGTCGCTCGCATGTTCGACTCGCGCCAGGAGTCGCGCGCGCCATTCGTCCGTCCCCCTCGCGACGAGCCGGATGGTCTCGCTGACCCAGCCAGGACGGTCCGGAGGGTCTTCCGTTACGGTGAGCGTCACAGCAGCGCATATTGCGCCGTTCGTGTGTACGTGCCGTACTCCACTCGCGCGCACGTCTGAGCCGGCAAGCCGGCTCCCCCGTGCTCGCTCATGTGTGAGAATGCGGCGCGACTTGGCCGAAAGGCCGCACAGGAGGACGAAGTGGCGGGGATCTCAAAGTCGGAAACTCTGAATCGGCTCTCGGAGAAGACGCAACTGACAAAGAAGCAAGTGGGTACCGTTCTCGAGGAGCTCGCGGCCCTGGCCTACAAGGAAGCCCGGAACGGCTTCACGTTCCCAGGCGTCGGCAAGCTCGTGATCGTGGACCGCAAGGCCCGTCTGGGCCGCAACCCGGCGACCGGTGAGACGATCCAGATCCCGGCGAAGCGCGTACTCAAGTTCCGCATCGCCAAGCAGGCGAAGGACTCGACTCTCGCGAAGCGCGGCAAGTAGCCGCACCGCACTTATCTTCGCGAGGTCCTTCATCGCGCGCGGTGGAGGACCTCGCGCTGCCTCACACGCTTTTTGGCGATAGGGCGGCCCCACTGAGGTGGCCGCTGCCGTTCTTGGCATCTGCTACGTTCTGAACGTTCAGTTGAAACAGAACAAAGCCAAGATGACGGCCGCGCAGCACGACTTCGTCGATCACATGGGCCAGCAGATGGTCGGCTGGAACCTTGCGCGCACGACGGGACGCGTGTGGGCGTACCTCCTGATACGCGGGGAGCCCGCGGTGCTGGACGAGATCGCGCGCGACCTCGAGGTCGCCAAGAGCGGCGCGAGCGTCGGCGCACGGCAGTTGGTCGCATTCGGTCTCGCGCGCAGCACCGGCGAACGTGGCAGCCGCCGCGTGCTCTTCAGCGCGATCGACAACATGGAGGCGATGTTCGCGGCTCGTAGCGAGAGCGCGCGCTCACTACAGCGGCTCCTGCTCGAAGGCGCGCGCGCCGCTTCGACGTCGGGAACGCGCGCGACGCTGACCGACATGGCATCGGGCATCGATGAGATCCTCGAGCGAGAGGGCGTGGCAATCACCGCGCGGAGCCGGAAAGGGAAGCGGTCATGACAGAGGCCATCGAGACGAAGGGACTCACGAAGGACTACGGCAACGGCCGAGGGATCTTCGACCTCGACCTCGGCATCGCCGAGGGTGAGGTCTTCGGATTCCTGGGACCGAACGGCGCCGGAAAGACGACGACCATCCGTCTGCTCATGGGGCTCATCCACGCGACGCGTGGGAGCGCGCGCATCTTCGGACTCGACTGTGATCACGACGCCGTCGCCGTGAAGCGCAAGGTGGGGTATTGCCCGGGTGAGCTTCCGCAGTTCGGCGGATGGCGCGGATCGGAGGTCGTCGCGTACGTCGCAGGGCTGCGTGGCGATGTGAAGGATGCGACGATCACCGCACTGGCGGAGCGGCTCGATCTTGACCTCGGACGGAAGTACCGCGAGTACTCGCACGGGAACAAGCAGAAGCTCGCGCTGATCCTCGCGTTCATGCACCAGCCCGCGCTCGTGATCCTGGACGAGCCGACGACCGGACTCGATCCGTTGGTGCAGCAGGAGTTCTACGGCATCGTTCGCGACGCCCGGACGCGGGGCGCGACGATGTTCATCTCCTCACACGTGCTGTCCGAGGTCGAGCATGTGTGCGACCGCGTCGGCATCGTGCGCGAGGGACACCTCGCGACGGTGAGCCCGCTCGAAGACCTCGTCGGCATGCGCGCATTCCGCGTGGAGATCGATTTCGCCGACGATGTGCCGGTCGACCGCCTGAAGCGGGTGGAAGAGCTGGACCAGCTCGTCGTAACCGATCATCGAGCCACCGGCCTGCTCCGCGGCACGTTCGAACCGCTCATGGCAGCGGTCGCCGGCACACGGGTCATAGGCTTTACGAGCCGCGAGCCCAGCCTCGAGGAGATCTTCCTCACGTACTACCGGTGATGCTCATCCGTATCGCGTTGAAGCAGCAGACCGTCGGCGTCATCGCCTTGGCGCTCGTCGTGGCTATCGGCGGTGTACTCAACACCCTCGCCTTCGTCCAGATCGCCGGCACGACACCGGCCGAGCGCGCTGCGTTCGCGCAGCAGATGACGCTGCTCGGTGCGCAGCTCTCCTACATGCTCCCAGTCCCGGTGCGGATCGACACGCTCGCCGGCTACCTCGAGTGGCGCTGGTTCGGCACGCTCGTGGTCGTCTTCGGGATCTGGGCCGCGATCTCGGCGAGCGGAAGCGGCCGCGGGGATGAGGAGCGCGGCCTTGTCGAGCAATGGCTCGCCGCCGGCGTCGGGCGCGCACGCTATCTCATCACCCGCGTCGCCGTGTTCGCGGCGATCGCGACGGTCGTGATCGGCGCGATGCAGTTGTCGATCCTCCTCTCCGCGGACGGCGAACCGCTTGCGCGTGGGGACCTGTTTGCGATGGGTGTCAATCTCCTCGCGACGACTCTGTGTTGCTACGGCATCGCCTTGGTGATCGCGCAACTGGTCACGACCCGGCGCGCGGCAGGCGGGATCGCTGCTGGGCTTTTCATAGCGCTCTTTCTGATCAATGGAGCGGGTCGTACCGCCAACATCGGTGCCGCTCGCTGGCTCTCGCCTTTCTATCTCTTCGAGCGCAGTAGACCGCTCACTGAGGGCGGCGCGCTCGACCCGGTCGGCATCGGAGCGCTGCTCGGCGCCGGAGCCGTGCTCCTGGCTATCGGCGTCGTCACGTTCGCGAGACGCGATCTCGGAGGTACCGCGCTCCCGGGCACCAGACGCGAGAGCCGTGGGACGCGATCGCCCTCGCGCGACCCGCTCCTACGTCTGCCTGTGCTCGGCCCCCTGCGACAACAGCGCATCTGGGTGGCAGCGTGGCTCGTGGGGTTCGTCGCGCTCTCGGCATCACTCATCTCGATCACGCGCACGATCGTCGACTCGCTCACGTCCTCGGAGGTGCCATTCATGCGGGCGTACTTCGAACGAGCTGGACTCAGCGTGTACGACTCCTTCGTGGGCGTCATCTGGCTCTCGACCGCGACGCTGTTGCTCTCCGTCTACGCGATCATCCAGGTGGCCAGCTGGTCCGCCGACGACGGCGAGGGCAGGCTGGCGACCATCCTCTCCGCGCCGGTGTCGCACACCAGAGTCATCCTCGAGCGACTCGCGACGCTGCTGGTCGCCGTCGGGCTGATCGCCGCGGCATCGTCGGTCGCGGTGTACATGGTCGCCGCCGGCCAGGGCATCACGCTCGACGGTGGGCGCGTCGCGCTCGCCGCTACCCTGCTGCTCACGATCCCCTTCGCGTTCGGCTCCATCGGCCAGTTCGTGTCGGCGTCGCGCCCCCGCATCGCGGTCGTGGCACTCTCCACGGTGGCCGTGTTCAGCTACTTCGTCCAGCAGTTCGTTCCGCTGTTCGGTTGGCCCGACTGGGTCGCGAACCTGTCGCTCTACACGCTCTATGGCACGCCGATGTCCGGAGACGTCAAGTGGGCCGGCGTCGCGGGTCTCGTTGGGATCGGTATCGTTGCGACGGCCGCATCCCTGGTCGCCCTGCGGCGGCGTGATGTCGGTGCCTAACGCACCCGGGCCGAACGTCCCGTTCCCGCCGCAGGAGGCGGAGCTGGTCGAGGAGATCCCGACCGGGCCGAAGTGGCAGTACGAGCCGAAGTGGGACGGCTTCCGCGGCGTGCTCGAGAACGACAACGGCGAGCTCGCGCTGTGGAGCCGCAATGGCCGGCCGCTGCTGCGCTACTTCCCCGAACTGCGCCCACTCGGCGATCTCCTCCCACCCAACTCCGCGCTTGACGGTGAGATCGTCATCGAACGCGAGGGATCGCTCGACTTCGACGCGATGCAGATGCGCCTCCATCCGGCGGAGTCGCGCATCCGCAGGCTCGCGGCGGAGACACCGGCGACGTACATCGCGTTCGACGTCCTGCTCTGGAATGGGGAGCCCGTGCACGAGAAACCTCTCGCGGAGCGCCGGAAGACACTTCTCGATGTCGCGAAGGGCTTCACGCTTTCCGTCACGACGACCGACCTGACGACGGCGAAGCACTGGCTGGAACGGCTGGAGGTCATCGGCCTCGACGGGATCATCGCGAAGCGCATCGATGCCGTGTACAAGCCGGGGTCGCGCGAGGTCGTGAAGAAGGTCAAGTACCACAAGACGTGCGACTGCGTGATCGTCGGCTACCGCACGAACGGCGAGAAGATCGCGAGCCTGTTGCTGGGCCTTTATCGCGAAGACGGCACGCTCGACTTCGTCGGGCACACGTCCGGGATCGCCGGGCCGCTTCAGAAACAGCTGCAACAGATGTTGCCGCCGCTCAAGGAGGAGGGCGCGCTCGGCTTCGACCCGAGCGAATGGGGTCGCACGCCCGACGCCGGGTCCCGTTGGTCGCAAGGAAAAGATCTGCCGTGGCATGAGATCCGGCCCGAGCTGGTGTGCGAGATCCGCTACGACAAGATGGAGGATGAGCGCATCCGGCATGGCACGCGCTTCCTACGCTTCCGCCCTGATAAGGATCCGAAGCAGTGCACCTGGGACCAGGTCCGCCCGCGACCGAAGAGCGGCGACCCGGTGCTCGCGGAGCTGCTGAACACCTAGCGGAGCAGCTCGTCGCGCGCGCGAACCAGCGCCGCACGCTCGTGCTCGCGCTCGAGGTTCCAGCCCTGCCAGTCGGGCGCCCGGTCTTCGTCGACGCGTGAGAGCGCGATGCGCAGGAGGATGTCGGCGTAGAGCCGCTGGCTGAGCGGAAGGCGCGGGAACGCGTCGACCAGCTCGACGATCGCGCCGCCGCCGAGACCGACCAGCGTGTCCGCGTCGAAGTTCCGCGACGCGTCGGCGGGCAGCCCGGACGGATCGAGGACGCGCGCGATGTTCGCGCGGGCAACGAACGCCGCCGGGCCGATCGCGTTCGCCGTCAGCGCGACGAGCACGACGGCGAGCGCGAGTGGCTGAAGCGCAAACGACATGCGACCGCGCGCGACGCCCCAGCCGAAGAGCGCGAGCGCGAGCGCCAGGAACGCGATCGCCGTCATCGCGTAGAAGCGCAGCTCTGTCCAGCCATAGGCCTGTTGATAGAGATCGAGGCGGTACCACGCGGAGGCGAGGACGACCGCGGTAAGCGCGAGCAGCGTCAGGGCGGCGCCCAGATATGCGCGCCCGCGAACCTGCACCGTGAGCTCCAGCCCGAACAGCAACACGGCGACCAGCGCGACCGCCGCGATGAGCTCGAAGAAGCCACGGCGAGCGTAGGCGCTGTAGGTGATCGCGGCCGCGTCGAGCGTGTCGCGGCCGCCGAAGAGATACGCGAGCTGCAAGCTGACGAACGCCGCGAAGAGGGCCGCGATGAGAGCGAGCGCCACCGTCGCGCTCTCGCCTGCGAGTCGCGCGCGCGACGGCGATGTGAGGTAGTCGCGCGGCACGCGCCAGAGCGCGGCCAGCGCGCCGGCGGCCGGCCAGGCGAACGCGAGCGCGATGAACAGGCGGCCCGGCGTCTCGCTGAGCGCATCGGCAATCCGCTTCAGGTCGAAGATGTTCTCGAGCGACCGCGCGAAGACGGCGTCGGCGGACGAGAACAGCAGCGCGAAGACGATCACGAAGGGCGCCGCCAGTCCGATGCCACCGATGTAGCGCGAGACGCGGCCCAAGCGTCGGTGCGCGACGCGCAGGCGCGGCCACGCTGGAATGACCACGTCAGCAGCGCCGAGGATCACGCGCTCGCAAAGCGACCAGCCTTCGGCGACGACGCTCGCCACAGGGAGCGCGCTGACCGGCGCGCCGCTCCATGCCGCGACGGTCGCCGCGGTTAGACCGAACGTTGCCAACACATCGAATGCGAGCAGCGGCCCATCCGCGCGGACCACGCAGCATGCCGCGAACGCCAGCGCGCTCGCCGGCAGCCAGGCGTCACGAGCCTGCAATGGCGCGGCGCGGTCGCGCTGCGTCCAGGCGGCGGCGAGGAACAGTCCGGTGACCAGAAGCGCGTTCAGCCCGAGCGGCTCGCGGAAGAAGAGGAGCTGCGCGGCGAGGCCGAGCAGCGAAGCGAGCGTGACCGCGGCAACGGCCCGTCGTTCGAGCACGAGGGCAGCGTGCGGGCCGCGCGTGTTGGCGTCATCGCGCGCGAGAGATACATACCTCCGCCTCCGGCTTTCTGGAGCGGCTGCGCCGCTCCATCAATAAGAGTTAGCCGTCCCACAAGTGAGACGACGGCGACACGTGTGGCGGGTACTCTCGGGCCGTGCGGATCCAGAACGCCCAGCGCGTCTCCGAGGCGATCCAGACGCTCAGCGCGGGCACATCGCTCGACACGCTCGTCGATCGCCTGTACGACCTCACCGACGGCACGCTCGCGCTGGATCGCGCGACCTTGCACCGCATCGCGCGCGGCAAGACGCAGGTCGCGCGCGCGATCGATTCACCCCAGGAATGCATCCGCCTCTACTTCGCGCTCATGATCCTGGGCTGCGAGCGAGAGCTTTCGGTCACGTCGATCGTCGATGAGGGTCATGCCGTGCTCGCGGGATTCGTCGGTGAACCGCTCGCGTCGCTCATCTTTCGCGACCTCGCCGCGACGCTGCCCAAGCTCACCGATCGGTACACGCTCCGGGAATACCTCGAGGAGGGTCTGCGCATATGGCTACCGAAGTGATCAACGGGCGGCCACGCGCCGAGAGCCACACCCTCCGCGCCGAGGAGGAGCGGCTCCGCGCGCACCTCGAGCAGAAGCTGCGCGTCCGAACGCGGTTCGCTCCCCTCGCCGATGTCCGCGCGCTTCTCGTGAGTCCGAGCCGCGATGACCAGCCGAAGAGCCTCGTCGTCAGCTCACAGGCGAGCATCGCGGAGCGCATCTATCTCTACGTGCATGTCGCCGCGCACATCGCGCTCGGCCATCATTTGCCGATCGTCACGATCGTCGAGGGCGCGCCCGGTGTGACGCGGTTCTCCGATGCATCACGTCACCGCGAGGCCGAGGATCTCGCGCGCGCGATCTGGTGGGGACAGACCGACAAAGGCGGACTCCTCGGCGCGCCCGCGCTGGTGCAGCAATCCGCGATGCTGAGGCGACTGCTCGCCGTCGGTGTCACCCGCGCGGCGCTGCGCTCGGTGCTCATCGGCATGCGGCACGCGTACTACGACCTGCACATCGAGCGCGCTCTCGCGCGCAGCCGCATCGCTGCATGGCTGCGTCAGGCGCTCTGCCTGACCGCGGTCGTCTGCGTCGCGCCGCAGCTCTCCGACTAGGACGGCTCGCGCCTCGGGGCAGAGACCGAAGACGGCCGCCGTTTCGGCCTCCACCCTCCGGAGCGATCTCTAGCCCGCGCTACCTCGAGACCTGACGGCATGCGACGTCGTACTGACTGACCGAGTGCGAGTTGTTCGAGTTCTGTGGCTGCTCGCCCGCGTAGACCGTTCCCGCCTTTCCGTCTGGGTTGAAGGCGGAGCCCGGGGCACTCGCGGACTGGCCCGGCGTACTCGAAAAATCGGCGCAGTCGGCGCTGGGCTGACCGGCAAGAGCGACCGAGCCGATGCCGGCCATAAGCGACACCGTGAGCATCAAGGTGACTGTGATCCGGTAGCGCATGTCGCACCTCCTATTGCCTTGCGGGCGAAGCACGTGCGGGGCCAGACATCGCTGCATTGGACCGGCTGCCCGGATTTTCTTCGCGACTCGCGCCTCGTTGCGTAGTCGTGCCGCAATCAGAGCCTCGACAAGTGATCCGATCGGGCGCGTCGTCCGTACTCGACGACCGATCAGTCGTCCTTCTCGGCCGGACCAAGGTCGTTGCGCTCCTCCGCCTTCGGCGGTCGGCGAGACGTCCCGCGATTCCAGCCACTGCCACCGCCACGTGGACGTTCGCGCCATGCCCGTTGCTCCTCTTCGGTCCACGGCCGGCTCGGCCGCACGAGCACGCGGTCATCGACGACGGGATCCTTCAGCTTCAGCGTCTTGAACAGCGGCTTCAGGTCGGCGCGGTGCTGCCAGATGTCCGCGGTGAGATCGCCGACCTTCGCGACACGCTCGCGCATCGTCTCGAGCGTGAACGCCTCGGGTCGTACGTCCGGGACCTCGTCCCAGCGCAGCGGCGCCGAGGCGCGTGCGTCGGCCATCGGGCGGATCGAGTACGCCGAGGCGATGGTGCGGTCGAAGGCATTCTGACCGTAATCGACGAAGACGCCGGTGCGGTCCTTCACGACCCACGTCGTCGTCGCGATCTTCGGCACGCGACCGCTGACCTCAACCGCAACCGCCTTCGCGAAGCGGCGGACCTCGGGAAAGGGCAGCTCGATGACGATCGGGGTGAGGATGTGCATGCCGGAGACGCCAGAGGTCTTCGCATAGCTCGGCAGCTTCAACTCGTCGAGGACATCTTTCACGACCATCGCGATCTCGCGCACGTGCTCCCACGGGTTGCCCTCGCTCGGGTCGAGGTCTATGAGCATGTAGTCGGGCTTCGCGACGTCGGGGACGCGCGAGTGCCAGGTGTGCATCTCGATGCAGCCAAGGTTCGCGATCCAGACCAGCCCGGCCGCGTCCGTCACGACCGGGAAGTCCGCTTCATTGCCACTCGGGTAGCTGATGTGGACCGTCTCGAGCCAGTCGGGGTGTGGGTTCGGCACACGCTTCTGATAGAAGAAGTCGCCCTCGACGCCGTTCGGGTGCCGCTTCATCTGCATCGGACGGCGCTCGACGTGATTCAGCGCGTATGGCGCGAGGTCGGCGTAGTAGTGGATGAGGTCGCCCTTTGTCAGCCCCCGCGCCGGAAAGAAGACCTTCTCGAGGTTGGTGACCGCGACCTCACGCTCTCCAACACGCATGCGATCATTGTGCGCGGAGCGCGGTCACCACCTTCGCGATGCGCGCGCTCCGCGTCTCCGGCCGTTTTGCGCCGGTGACCGCCTCGACGTGCTCCCTCCGGCGCGTGAACGAAAGCGCATCGAATGCGGGGCGCAGCTTCGCGGACGCGAGCGCTCGCCCGAGATCGCTCGGGACTGCCACGGTGCGCGCGGCCGTGTCGGCTTCGAGCGTTACGTGCGCACGTTCTCCCGCCGCGAGCTTCGCCGCCTCGCGGATCTCCCTGCGCGCCGGGAGGTAGAACCTCCCGCCGTACACCGCGATCGTCGAGCGGTAGCTCACTCCGTTGAGCGTGACGGTCACCGGGACTCGCTTCTTCTGACCGAGCGCCGCGACCACGCCCGCCGGCACTTCGACGAGGAGCACACCGTCCGGGTTGGGCCGCGCGACGGTGGTGAACGAGACGGCCGTCACGCCGCGAGATTACTGCGGCGTGGGCGAAGCCCACACGCCAAGCTGATGAGCGCGGCGGAGCTGCGCGATTACGCCAGGATCAGCGGACCGTGATCGACCAGTAGATGCCGGGATCCTCGAGCCAAGTGGTGCCGTCGATCACGCCGCGCGCGCGCAGCACGTACGAGCCGGGACTCGAGGGCGCGCGCACCTGGAACTGGAACCAACCGACCTGACCGGGTCCGACGTAGGCGGTCGTCGTCGTCCCGATCCGCGAGGCGGATGGCCATCCGGAGTCAAGGTCCCAGCGCTGCGCGTCGAGCGGGTCAGCGGTGCCGAGGTTGGCCTGCTGTCCGGGGTTGCCCCGGTACCAGCCGCGGTAGCCGGTGTTGCGCAGCGCGACGACAAGCGTCGCGGTCTCGCCCGGAGAGAGCGTCACGTCGGGGCTCTGTCCAGACCACGCGCCGTGATAGCCGAGGTCGAACGAGGGAACGGCCGTCGCGGCGTCGACGATCCCGCCGACATCCATGACCCAATACGCGTGGTAGGTCGACGCGTCGGTGTAGGCGCGCCCGACGCCGATCGCGCGGTAGTTGGGATTCGTGAGCACCGCGTAGTGCGCCGGGCTGTTGATCCACCCGTTCAGCACCTCGGCCGCGCTCGCGTACCCAGCCGCAATGTTCTCGCCGGTGTAGGTCTGCGGGCCTGGGTAGCCTGCGTCGGTCATACGCTGGACCGGCGCGCGTCCATCGCGCGAGGTGTGCGAGAAGTAGTCGTAGACCGCCATGTCGGTCGCCATCCACTTCGAGGCGAACGTGAGTGTGTCGGAGATCGCCAGACGAGCGAGCCCTCGTGCGGCGCGGAAAGAGTTCACAGCTGCCACGAGATCGGATTCGTTCCCATCCAGAGTCGCGGCCGCGCTCGGGACCGACCCTGGCCACGCGATGAGCACGCAGGCAAGCGCGGCCGAGACGACGATGCGCGGCGCGGCAAGCCTGAACGACAACCCTTCCCCTCCTCGCGTCCGGCCTCACTCCGAACACGCGGATTAACTGGGGCTGTGCAGATATGGCACGGTCCTGGCCAGATTTCGTCCGAATGACGCACGGTCAGGAGGACCGGCGCTCGGTCGATCGCTAACGACCCTGCGCGGACGCGATCCACTCGCGCGCGGTGGCGTGCAGCGGCGCATACGCGTCCCAGGTGGCCCGCGCCCAGCGCCGAAGCACCTCGCCGTAGCGAACGGGATCCTCCGCGTCGACGAGGTCGCGGATCGTGATCGCGCCGTAGGTTGGCGGCAGCGTGGGCTTCTGGATCGGCGACGGCCCGCTGAGCCAGCGCTGCACCGCGGCGTTGACGGACTGCGCCGTCGACTCGTTCTCAAGCCATGCGCATAACCCGGTGAGGTGCGCAGCGAACGACTTGGCGGAGCGTCCGTAGCGATCCGGGTGCTGCATCGCGTACACGTCCACGGCGATCCGGTGATAACGCGCGAAGCGCATGTCCTCGTATTCGCGCAGACCGATCGACTCGAAGAGGCGCTGGCATCCGGCCGTGCTGCCTGCGACCGCGAGCCCGCAGCTCGCGCAGGCTTCGGTCACCGTGGCGCCGTCCCGCGCTCGCGCGCGAGACGTACGGCCTCCTGGAGACCGCGATCCCACGCGTCGCCGTGGCCCGCGAGGACCAGTCGCGCATCAACGCCTTCGAACCGCGCGAGCGAGGCGTAGGCCTGCTCGTTGTCGGAGTTGAAGTTCGGAAAGAGCTGCGGCCCGGTGGTGCCCGTCATGACGTTGAGCGTCACGAAGGCATCGCCGACGCAGATGGTGTCGCGCCGTGCGAAATGCAGCGCGGCGCTGCCCGCGGTGTGCCCGGGGACATGGATGACGCGCGGCGTGCCGGGAACATCGAGCGTCGCGCCGTCGCCGAACGTGGACACCTCGAGGATCGGCAGGGGTCGGAGCAGGCCGTTGCGCAGACCGAAGAGCAGGAACCCAAGGAGCGGCACGAGCTTGAACCGGCCGAGACCGGCTGGGCCCGGCACCTGGCCTTTCGCACGAAGCTCGTCCAGCTCGTGCACTCGGATCGGCACGCCGCGCTCGGCCCGGATGCGCTCAGCGAAACCGATGTGATCGGTGTGCGCGTGCGTGAGCACGACGGCGCGCACGTCTTCGAGCGAACGTCCCATCGCGGCGAGCTCGACCGGGAGCGCGCGCCAGTAGCCGGGCACGCCCGCGTCGACGATCGTGACCGCGCCGGCTTCCTCGAAGAGGTAGACGTTCGCGAGACCCGAGCCGATCCGGCGGATGCCCGGACTGATCTCCACGCCGGTAGTCTGACCGCGTGCCAGTGCAGGATGTGCGCAAGCCGATCTCGGCGGCGCGCCTGCGGTCGATCGCGAGGCGACTGCTGAACGCAACGGCACTGTGTGCGATATCCACCGTCTCGTCCGACGGGCGCGCGCACATCAACACCGCGTACTTCGCGTCCAGCGCGGCATTCGAGATCGTCTGGCTGTCGGCGCCCGAGGCTCGGCATTCGCGGAACGTCCGACGCCAGCCGTCCGTCGCGTTGGCGGTGTACGACTCGACACAGAAGTGGGGCGGCTTCGATCGGGGTATCCAGCTGTTCGGCGCCGCGCGTGAGCTGTCCGGACGCGTGGCACGCGACGCGGCACGTCTGTACGGCAAAAGGTTCCAGGCGTACTCGCGCGACGAGATGGGTGCATACCGTTTCTATCGGTTCCGCCCACGAACGCTGAAGCTGTTCCACGAACGCGAGCTAGGCGGCGCGACGTTCGTGACCGCAAGGGTGTTGCGCGATGGCCGGCTGAGCTGGGAGCGCACCGAGAGATATGTGAGCTCGGCCTGATGCCACGGGCGCCACGTTTCATGCGGGTCTTCGGCGCGACCCTCCGCGATCCTGATATGCGCCGCATCGAGCTCGCGTACGTCGCCTTCAATACCGCCGAGTGGGCGACGTGGATCGCGATGCTCGTATATGCGTACGGACAGGGCGGCGTCGTCGCAAGCGGCATCGTGGCGGTGGCGCAGCTCGTCCCCGCCGCGCTCTTCGCGCCGCTCGGCGCGATCCTCGCCGACCGCTACCCGCGCGGGCGCGTGCTCGTTCTCGCGTATGTCGTCCAGGCCATCGCTATGGCGGCGACCGCGGCGGCACTCGCTCTCGACGCACCGCCAGTTCTCGTCTACGTCCTGGCCGCGATCGCGGCGACCGCGATCACGCTGACGCGTCCCGCGCAGAACGGACTCCTGCCGGTGCTCGCCCCCACACCCGCTGCGCTCACCGCGGCGAACGCTGCGCTGGGGATGATCGAGAACGCGAGCATCCTCGTCGCGCCGGCCGTCGCCGCCCTATTGCTGACGTTCACCGGGCCGGGTCTGGTCTACGCCACGATGGCCGCGGCTCTCGCTACGAGTGCTTTCGTCATCGCTGGCATACGAACGCCGAGCCCGATCGACGTCAAGCCACCGGAGCGCGAAAAGGCGCCCGGTCCACAGCAATCGTTCCGCGTGCTGGCGTCCGACCGCCGCGCACTCGCGCTCGTCGTGGTGCTGGCGTGTCAGGCGATCCAGGTCGGCGCGCTCGACGTCCTGTTCGTGGCTCTCGCGCTGAGCGTGCTGGACATCGGCGATGCCGGCGTCGGAGTGCTGAACTCTGCGCTTGGGCTCGGAGGTGTCGTCGGGGCGTTCTTCGCGGCCGCGCTTGCCGGCCGTACGACGCTTCCCCGTTGGGTCGTCTTGGGCATCCTGCTGTGGGGCGGCGGTCTCGCCTCCATCGCACTGCTACCGCCGACGGCGATGGTGTTGGCACTCATCGCCGGCGCGGGCGCCGGCCGCAGCTTGATGGACGTTTCCGGTCGCACGCTCCTGCAGCGCGTAGCGCCGGCCGCCGTGCTCTCAGGCGTGTTCGGTGTGCTCGAGGGCGGCACGATGGCCGCGCTCGCGCTGGGCGCCGCGCTCGCTCCCTTCCTCGTCGATCGCTTCGGCGTACCGGCTGCGTTCGTCGTGATCGGCGCGCTGCTTCCGATCGTGCTCGCGCTGACTGCCCGCACGCTCTTACGCCTTGAGTCGCTGGCACCGGTGTCCGCGCGAGCACTCGCCCTTCTTCGGGCCGTGCCGATCTTCGCGCCGCTGCCTGGCGCGACGCTCGAGCGCGTTGCGGCCGAGCTCGAGCGTGTCGTGGTCCTGACCGGCGACGTGATCGTCCGCGAGGGTGACGTGGGTGACCGGTTCTACCTCATCGATCAGGGCAGCGTCGCTGTCTCGATCGCGGCGCAGCCGGTACGACGTCTCGGTCCGGGCGAGTTCTTCGGCGAGATCGCGCTCGTGCGCGGCGTGGCCCGCACCGCGACGGTGATCGCGGACGGCGATGTGCGGCTCTACGCGCTGCGTCGCGCCGAGTTCCTCGCCGCCACGAGGTCACGTCCCGCGAGCGCTCGCGCCGCCGAGGCCATCGCGCGATCTCGCGAGCCCTAGCTCACATCCGGGGAAGACGCGTGCGGACCGCTCCACGGATCGTCGCGCCCACGCTCGGCGCATCGCGAACGAGCTCGTTGAAGAACTGGCCCGGCAGGACGAGCGCACGAACATCGGACGTCGCGAGCACCGTGGCGAGACGCGGATAGGAGAAGCTCGCGCCCCACTCGAGCGCCGCGAGCTCACCGAAGAAGTGCCCCGGGCCCATGTCGTCGATCGGGTTACCGTCCTTAAAGACACGGGCCGTGCCGTCGACGATCACGTAGAACTCGCGACCGACGTCCCACTGCTCGACGATCGCGGCGCCGGCCGGTATGCGAACCTCGCGCGCCATGCGTGCCACCCGTTCGAGGTCGCGCGCACCGAGAGCCGCGAACAACGCGAGACGCTTGATCGCGGCCGGATCCACACGTGGCGCTCCGAGCCAGCCCTCGTCCAGGCGCGGATCGCGGTCGTGCTGGATCACGGACGCCGACGCCGCCGCGTCGTCCACCGCCGCGGTCTCGAAATGCTGAAGCACCGCCTCGATGTCTTCCCAGCGCGTCGTGTGGTTGAAGACGCACAACCGGATCGCGAAACGGCCGCGCAGTTTCGTCGAGGAGACGAAGCCGATCGAGCTACGCGCGAGAAGGCGAACCAGCTGGGAATTCAGCCGCTCGCTGCGGTCCTCGTCGTCGTCGCCGAAGCGTCTGCGGAAGCAGAGCACGCCGAGCGACGCGGGACTCATGAGCTCGAGCGTCGCGCTGCGCTGGATGCGCTCATGCGCCCGCAGTGCGAGATCGAGGCAGCGGTCGATCGCGACGCGGAACGCCGCCAGACCGAAATACTGGATCGACAGCCAGACCTTGATCGCGTGCGATGCCCGCGAGAGCTGCATCCCGTAGTCGGCGAAGTTCACCTCTCGCGGCACCGCGCTCTTCGTGTCTCGCAGGTAGTCCGGATGGATCTCGAACGAGTCGAGGAGCTGCCGTCCCTTGCGGACGAGGAGACAGCCGCATTCGAAGGGTTGGTAGAGCCACTTGTGCGGATCGAGCGTGACCGAGTCGGCGAGCTCGATGCCCGCGAGAGTGGCGCGGCCGCGCTCGGTGATCGCGGCGAACCCGCCATACGCGCCGTCGACGTGGAACCACGCGCCACGCTCGCGGCAGATCGCGGCGATCTGGGGCAACGGATCGACGGAACCGGTGCTGGTGGTTCCGGCGGCCGCGGCGACGAAGAGTGGTTCGCGGCCGGCGCGCGCGTCCGCGTCCATCGCGGCGCTCAATGCTTCGGGACGAAGCCGGTAGCGATCGTCGACCGGCAGCACGCGTACCTGGTCCGGCCGGAATCCCAGGATGCGCGCGGCGCGCGCGAGGGAAGAGTGTGCCTGGTCCGCGCAGTAGACAACGAGCCGATCCGACATCGCGCCGACGAGCGACTCGCGCGCGCACGCGAGCGCTGTCATGTTCGCCGCGGAGCCGCCGCTGGTGAGCACTCCGCCCGCGTCGGCCGGATAACCGATCCAGTCTTTGAACCAGTCGAGGACGACCAGCTCGAGCTGGCTCGGGCCGGCCGACAGTCCCCACGAGCCGACGTCGATGTTGAGTCCGCTCGCGATCAGATCGCCGAGCGCGGATAGCCAGGTCCCGCAGCCAGGGATGTAGGCGAAGTAGCCAGGGTGCTCGTTGCGCGCCATGAACGGAAGGACGTCTGCCTCGAGACGTGCGAGGAGCTGATCGAACGGACGCGGCTCCTCGGGAGCCCGCTCGTGCAAACGCGCCGACAGCTCCTCCGGCGAGAGCGAGGTGACCACCGGCGTCGCGTCCCACGGGCGAGTCAGGCGGTCTGCGACCAGGTCGACGGTGTCCCGCCCAAGCTTGAGCATCGTCTCGGCGTCGAGCCAGAGGGGACCGCTATCCATGTCAGCGCGCCGCGGTGGCGGCCTTCTCCTTCTCGGCCAGCTCGCGCCGCAGGATCTTGCCCGACGCGGTGCGCGGCACCTTGTCGATGAACTCGATCTCGCGCACGCGCTTGTAGTCGGCGATGCGCTCCTTCACGAAGTCCATGAGCTCGTCGGCCGTGACCGTCGCGCCCGCACGGAGCTGCACGAACGCCTTCGGGATCTCGCCCGCAGCTTCATCCGGCTTGCCGATCACTCCTGCGTCGGCGACGGCTGGGTGCTCGCAGAGCACCGCTTCGACCTCCGCCGGCCCCACGCCGAATCCTTTGTACTTGATGAACTCCTTCTTGCGGTCGACGATGAAGACGTAGCCCTTCTCGTCGACCTTGCCGACGTCACCGGTGAAGAACCAACCGTCGCGAAGTACCGCGGCCGTGTCGTCCGGCTTTCGCCAGTAGCCGCGCATGACCTGTGGTCCGCGGACCGCGATCTCACCGACCTCACCTGGCGCGAGATCGCGTGTTCCGGTCTCGAGGTCGACGATCCGGTGCTCGGTCCCCGGTACCGTCCGGCCGATCGAGTCGATGATCGCCGCATCTATCGGGTTCGCGTGCGTCACGGGCGATGTCTCGGTAAGTCCGTAGCCCTGGATGATCGGAATGTGCGTCCGCTCGACGAGCCTGCGCGCTGGCTCGGGCGCGAGCGGCGCGGCGCCGCTGAAGAAGAAGCGCACCGACGAAAGGTCGTGGCGGTCCACCTCGGGATGGGCGGCCAGCCCCAGAACGATCGGCGGCACGATGAAGCAGACCGTCGCTTTGTGCCGCTCGACGAGCGTGAGGTACTCGACCATGTCGAAGCGAGACATGACGACCTGCGTCGCGCCGAGGCTGACCGCGCCGGCCATCAGCAGGTTGAGCGCATAGATGTGGAAGTACGGCAACACGTTGACAAAGACGTCCTCGCGGCGCACCGGCGCCGCCGCGAAGAACTGCTGCTGGTTCGCGGTGAGGTTGCGGTGCGTCAGCATCACGCCCTTGGGGAAGCCCGTGGTCCCGCTGGTGTACGGAAGAGCCGCGAGCTCGTCGAGGTCCGCGCGGAGCGCGGGCGCCGCTCCACTCTCCGAAACGAGGTCGTCGAAGCGCGTGACGTCGACGCCCGGCGCATTTCCTGTCCGCGACAGCAGGCGGTCTTCGCCGAGCTCCACCCGGATCGGCTCGACGACCTGCCAGAGCGCCTCGTGCACGAGGACCGCCTTCGCTCCGGAATCCTCGACCTGGAAGCGCACCTCGCGCTCCTTCGACTGCGCGTTGATCGGGTTCACGACCCCGCCGGCTTTCAGGGTCGCGTAGAACGCGATGACGAACTCGATCGAGTTCGGCATGAAGAGCGTCACCCGGTCGCCTCGGGCGATGCCGCGTCGTGCGAGGGCACCCGCGAGGCGGTCGCTCGCGGCGTCGAGCTCGGCGTAGGTGACGACGCGATCGCCGTGGATCAGCGCGGGCTTCATCGCCACCTCCCGGGCGACCTCGCGAAGTCGGTCGTGCAGCGCGACCTCGCGGTACGTGAAGGCCGTCGAATTCCGTGTCTTGAGCGTCATGCGGGCTCCTCCCCTGGCGCGCGCCGTGCGCCGGCGTGATTGTGACCAAACCACGCCGTGCTGTGTAAGCCGCCGGGAGGTGGCGATCAGGGCATTTCAGGATTGCGTCTGGTCAGCTCTGATCCTTACAGCGACGGAGACCCCACGTGGGGTCCTTATTAGTTCGGCCAGCGCACGTTTCTCGACCTTCCACTGAGCCGAAAAGGCTTCGACCGCGAAGCTGAAACCAACTTTCGTAGCACCAGCGCTGACGCAGGTCGACGCGCTGGTTCGATGCGGGTAGCCCGTACCGGATTCGAACCGGTGATCTCAGCCTTGAGAGGGCTGCATCCTAGGCCGCTAGACGAACGGGCCGTGGGCTTCCATTGTACCGAGCATGACCTCTCGCGGTCCTCTCGCCCGCTGAGCGATCTCGTCGCGCCGGGCATCCGGCGCATCGCCATTCCTCTCCCGATCCGCGGTCTCTCGATCGTCAATGCATATCTCGTCGAGGGCGCACACGGCTGGAGCCTCATCGACGCCGGCATGCACACCGCGGAGGCCGAGCAAGCGCTTCGCGCCGGACTGGCCGACGCGGGGATCGGCCTCGAGGACGTGACACGAGTCTTTGTCACGCATCTTCATCCCGATCACATGGGCATGGCCGGGACGCTCGAGCGCGCCGGCGCCGACGTTCTCATGCATACGCCCGAGATCGCCGCCGCGAGACGGGTGTGGTCGAAAGGACACGAAATGATCGACGCGAGCTACGAGTGGTTCGTGCGCCACGGAATGCCGCGCGACATCGACGAGGGCATGAGACAGGCGTGGATCGCGATGGGCGCACGCGTCGACGACCTCGACCATGTGAGCGGTGTTGACGACGGCGAGAGCGTCGATCTCGGCGGTCGCGCGACGCGCCTTCGCTGGACGCCGGGCCACACGGACTACCACGCGGTCCTGATCGACGAGCGCGATGGGGTGCTCTTCTCGGGCGATCACGTGCTTCCTCGCATCACGTCGAACATCGGGCTCTACCCATCCTCGCGCGACGATCCGCTCGGCGACTTCCTCGGCGCCCTCGCCCGGCTACGTGACCTGCCTGTGAAACGGGTGCTGCCCGCGCACGGCGATCCGTTCGATGACCTCGCCGGACGCATCGACGAGCTCCTGGCCCATCACGCCGCGCGCCTTGATGCGACGATCGCCGCGGTCGGTGAATCCGAACGCGACGCGTACACGATCGCCCGAATGCTCTTTCCTGTACTGCGCTCCCCGCACGAGGAGCGCTTCGCGCTCGCCGAGACACTTGCGCATCTCCGACATCTCGAGCGAAAGGGCCGCGTGCGCGAGATCGACGGATCGCCCGCGCAGTGGAGCGTCACGCACGCGGCTCAGGGCAGCGTCATCGCCCCGGCGCCGTAGTACGCGGATGCGCGCTCGCGGAAGTAGCCGCCGTCGTCGTCGGCAGTGAGCGACGCGCGCGTATTCGCCCCGATCGGCGCCGGATTCGTCACGCCGTCGCCGGCCGCGTCACAGGCGCAGGTCGTGCCATCGCCGCCGCGCCCGAACAGGAAGGCGATGACGCCGGCGCGCGCGTACGCGCTGAGATTGGCGCGACCAGGATCGTCGAAGAACCACTCGACCTTGTTGTCCTGGAAGTGGTCCCAGGTGTCGTTCATCGCCCGCATCTTCGTATTGCCGAGCGGGATCTGCCACATCACGATCCTCTTCTGTGTTAGCGCGGAGAACCTTCCGATGAATCGCACGTTCCTCGCGAAGTCCTCGGGATACCACCAGGAGGCCCCGCCGTCACCGAGCTGGACGCGCTTGTACGCGGCGTCGGCATCGCTGAACTCGGCGAACACGAGATCGAAGCCGGTTCCAAGCGCGTTGAAGAAGGTCGCGGCGCGCGTCGCCCAGGTGTCGAGGGTCGCGTCCGCGGGTTTCTCGTAGAGGGGGTCGTGATTCGTCCCGAAGACCGAGAGCTGGTACGCGAGCAACACGTTCGGCGCGTAGGTATCGCGCAGCTTCACGATGGCACGCGCGAGCCCGACCGCATCATCGGGTAGACCGGCGAGATCGGGCGCACCGCTCGCGCCGACCAGGACCGGAGCGCGCGTCGGATCGTCGCCGTACCGCTGCTGGATGTATCCCCAGAGATCCGGCTCGACGTGCAGCAGGACCGTCGTCGCGCTCTGCGCGCCAGCCTTCTGGAAGAGGAGCTTGAGGTCGGCGTAGAACGCGGCCATGGTCGAGGCGTTCGCGAGATTGGCGAAGTCGCCCGCAGGCTCACCCATGGCGTTGCCCGGCGCGGATTGCCGGAGCTGGTAGTAGCTGAAGACCGGCATCATGCCGTACCGCGCGGACTCCTGGATGTACGTCGTCGGGAACTGCGCGTTGCTGTCCCAGGTCGTCCAGCCCTTTCCGGTGTTCACGCCACCCGAGAGGTATTGGTAACGAAAGGCAAATGGCGCGCTCGCGCGCATCGCGGCCGCGCCGTTCGGCTCGTCGGTCATGCCGATCTCGAGTGAACGGCTGGGCCATCTCGACGGAAGCGGCGGCTGCGAGCCCACCGGCGCGGCACCGGGGACCGTGACGTACCAGAAGACGCCGTAGTCCTCCATCCACTGCGCACCCTCGATGAGCGGACGGATCGAGAGCCGGTAGGTGCCGGGGATCGACGGCGCGATCACAGTGAACTGGAACCACGCGACCTGACCCGGGCCGACGTACGACGCCGGTTGGACCGCGACGCGGTTGTACCGCGGCCAAGCGGTCGCCGGCGAGCCCGCGGTACCGTCGCCACCGAGCGCGCTCGCGCGATCCTGCCCTGGATCGGGCCCCCACGTGCCGAGATACGCGACCTCTCCCAATCGGCCGCTGACCCAACCACGCGATCCGGTGTTGTAGAACGCGACGACGGCGGTCGATCTGTCGCCCGGACAGAGCGTCGGGTATCCGCTCTGTCCGTACCACGCGGCGTGGAACCCCGGAGTGCCGGAGGGGATGCTGGCTGGCGGCGGGATCCCCGGGCCGGCGCTGGAGACGCAGTCGACCGCGGCGGGCGCAGTCGCGTCGACAGCGACGGGGAACTGAGCAAGGCCGGAGGCAACGAGAACGGCCGCGATCGCGAGACGTCTCACCACCGCTGGAACGGCGACGCTCCCTTCGGGTTACGCGCCGGGGCTCCGATAGCGCTCGAGTGTCTTCGGGTCGTCCCAGCCGTTCGCTTTGAGGTGTCGCTCGACGACACCCAGCCCCTGCTCCGGGAAGACGTTGAGGCACATCGGGTCGAGCATGAGGAAGAGCTGCGCGTCGCGCGTGCGCGGTACGACGAGCGCTCCCGCGAACGAATGCGCTTCGACCACGTGTGCGAGCGGTTCGGGTCCGCCGAGCTCGCGCACGATCCGCGCTGCTTCGATCGCGTGGTTGTATCCGGGGATCGCGGCGACCACGCCATCCTTCTCGACGAACTCGATGACCTTCGCGGCGTCGTGCACGTAGGACGCCGCGCGAAAGGTGTCGAGATCGAGATCTTGTTTCCAAAGCTCGCGGTAGATCGGGACGAGCGCTTCGCTGATCCGCACCATCGCGACGACGTGCTTCACAAGGTTGCCATGTATCGCGATCGGCATCGTGGGATGAGGCGGTATGGCTTCGATGTCGGTCCATGCGGGATTCCGCTCCGAGACACTGCGCCACACATCGATCGAGAGCTTGCGCAGTCGCGCATCGGCGATGTCTTTGATCCCGGGAAACGCGCGGAGGACGTCGCTATCTGTCAGCACCACGCGCAGAATAGAATCTGATCGCGCTGGCTGTTTGTCGCTCGATCTCGAGCATGCGGGTGTGGCGTAGTGGAAGCGTGCGACCCCTCCAAGGTTGAGGTGCGGGTTCGATTCCCGCCACCCGCTCTGACTGTTTGATGGGAGTACAGCCAAAGAGCTCGCTCTGCCCAGGCCGAGGGTCAGTTCGTCAGCCACTCGCATCGGATCCTCGTGGAAGCGCAGAGCAAGGAACGAACGCCACACGGCTAAGCGAGCGCTCGCGAAATTGCGTCCGCGAACGCGCACCTCCACCATCCGCGCACTGCCACCGGAGGTACGTGATGCGTCGTGCTTTCGCGTTCCTGCTCATCCTCGCCGTTCTCCTTCAACCCGGTGCGCCGCAGGCGCGCGCGGCGCAGAGCGAGTTCCGCGCCTTCTGGGTGGACGCGTTCGGCGAAGGCATCTTCAACGAGGTGGAGATTACGAAGCTCGTCGCGGCCACGAAGGCCGCGAACCTCAACGCACTCGTCGTGCAGGTCGGACGCCGCGGCGACTGCTTCTGCAACCGCGCAATGATGCCGCGCACGCAGGCCGGCATCGCACCACTCCCATACGACCCGCTCGACTCGCTCATCGCCAAGGCGCACGCCGAGGGCATCAAGGTGCACGCCTGGATCATCACCACCGCCATCTGGAACAGCGTCACGCCGCCGCTCAACGCGAACCACGTCTTCAACATGCACGGGCCGTCGAAGACGGGCGCGGACAACTGGATCTCGCGCCGTTACGACGGGGCCAATCGCGCCGGAGCCGACTACCTTCTCGATCCCGGCCATCCCGATGCCGCGGACTACATGGTGCGCATGTACACCAGCGTCGCATCGAATTACGACATCGACGGATTGAACTTCGACCGCGTGCGTCTGCCCGATCAGAATCTCGCGACATTCCCCGGCGTCTCGGCGTGGGGCTATAACCCTGTCGCCGTCGCGCGCTTCCAGCAGCTCACTGGCCGCGTCGATAACCCGCGCCCAGACGACGCCCAGTGGCTCGCCTGGCGTCGCGATCAGATCACGAACATCGTGCGCAAGGTCTACGTCGAGACCTATGCGATCAAGCCGCAGCTCGCGATCAGCGCTGACACGATCACGTACGGCTACGGTCCGGCGACCCAGGGCGGCTGGGAGATGACGCGCACCTACCGCGAGGTGCTGCAGGACTGGCGTGGGTGGATGCAGGAGGGGATCCTCGATCTCAACATCCCGATGAACTACAAGCGCGAGCACTTCACGACCGAGCCGAACAACCAGCGGCGCATGTACCTGGAGTGGAACGAGTTCGCCCGCGACCATCAGTACGCGCGCCAGGTGGCCATCGGGTCCGCGATCTATCTGAATTTCGTCGCGAACAGCGTGATCCAGGTGCGCAAAGCGCTCACGCCGAACGCGAATGGGAACAGCGCGGTCGGCTGGGTGGGTTACTCGTACCGCACTCCGGACTGCTACACCAACAGCTCGGCCGAATGCCAGCCGCCGCGCTCCGGCGATCTGAGCCGCGCCGAGCTCACACGGGCGCTGACACAGCCGTCTGAGTACGACACTTTATTGCCGCCAGTGTTCTCGACGCCGGCGACGGTGCCGACGATGCCATGGAAGACGGCGCCGACGCGCGGCCATCTCGCCGGGACGGCGAAGACGAACACAGGGATCCCGCTCGATCAGATCCTCGTCGAGGTTCGCGATCCCGAGACCGATGCGCTAGTGATGGCACGATTCACCGACGGGCTCGGCTACGCCGCGTTCGTCGATCTTGCGCCAGGCCGCTACAAAGTCTTCATCCCAGATGACGCACGCGTCACCGGCAAGCGGGTCGAGCTTGTTGACGTCTCAGCCGGCGCGGTCGCGCGCTTCGCGATCACGCCGTTCGCCAAGGGCAATGAAGGTCGCAGGCCGCCGAAGGGGACGACGCCAGGGTTCGACCCGATGGAGGAGCAGGACCTATCGAACGGCGAGCGCTGATCAGCTTCGCCCTGGGTCTACGCCGGGACGGAGACCCTCTGGGCCGGGACGGAGACCCTCGAGCCGACGCCAAGCCGTTCCTGCCTGAACGGCACTTTCGCGCGGCGCCGCAGATCCTCGAAAGCGGCGCGCTGCGTCTCGTTCACGAACGTGAACGCGACGCCCCGCCGTCCGGCGCGGCCGGTACGCCCGGTGCGGTGGACGAACGTCTCGGCGTCCTCGGGGAAATCGAAGTTCACGACGTGACCGATGTCGTCGACGTGGATGCCACGCGCGGCGAGGTTGGTCGCGACGAGCGTGGGAATGCGGCCGCTGCGGAATCCCTCGAGCACGCGCTCGCGTTCGTGCTGTCCAACGTTGCCGTGCAGCGCGCGCGCCGGGCTGCCGAGGCGCTCGAGCGCTTTCACCAGCTTGTCCGCGCCGTGCTTCGTTCGCCGGAAGACAAGCGTCCGCACGACGTCCTCGCGACGCAGGATCTCGTGCAGCGCGGCGACCTTGTCGGATTCGCGTACCTGGATCCAGGCCTGGTCGATCGCCGCGATGGTCGGCTCTTCGGGTTTGATCGTCACGCTGACCGGATCCCTGGTGTAGCGCCGGGCGACGGCACGAACGTCGTTCGTGAGCGTCGCAGAGAACAGCGCGGTCTGCCGCGGTCCCTTGAGGAGCGCGACGATGCGCGCGATGTCGGGAGCGAAACCAAGGTCGAGCAGCCGGTCCGCCTCATCGAGCACGAGGATGCGGATCTGCGAAAGGTTGAGCGTGCGACGCGAGGCGAGATCGAGGAGACGGCCCGGCGTGCCGACGACGACGTGCGCGCCGCGACGAAGCGCGTCTTCCTGCGCGCGGTAGCCGACACCACCGTATACGGCGACGACGCGCGCGTTCCGGTAGCGACCGAGTGTTTCGAACTCTTTGGCGACCTGCTGGCCAAGCTCGCGCGTCGGTACGACGACCAGGGTGAACGGCGGGCCGGCGCGTCCGACGACGCGCTCGAGGATCGGCAGCGCGAAGGCGCCGGTCTTGCCGGTGCCGGTCTGCGCCTGGGCAAAGAGGTCGCGGCCTGCGCGGAGCGGCGGTATCGCGAGCTCCTGAACAGGCGTGAAGATGGTCCAGCCGAGCTGCTTCACAGCACGGTCGAGATCGGGGGTAAGCGAGATCAACTGATTTCCTTTGCGGGCACAAAAAAGCGAGCCGAAATGTGACTCGGCTCGCCTGCTTCTTGATGGACCCGAGTGATTTTCTTACATCAGACTAACACACCTACTTCGACGACTTCTTCGTCTCGCCCTTCTCAGCGCGAGTCTTGTTCACCGTCGCCGCGGCGATGCGCTCGGCGGTCCCTTCCGGGCGACCCCGCTCCTCCTCGCTTTCCTTGATGTGCTCGTACTGACGCTCGCGCTTCGCGGTCCAAGCTTTCTGCGGCACCACACACCTCCTGATCGCGTCCACTGCATGACGCGTGCTCGTCGCTCCCTTACTGATGGAGCGGGCGGAGCCGCTCCAGAAAGCCGGGGCCGAAGGCGGAGGTTACAGTCGTCCGAGATGCACGTCGCCCGCTCCGACCTGCGCGCCATCACGCTCCTCCTCGTCACCACTCTCGTCGCCGCCGCCTGCGGCGGTCCAAAGACGATCGAGTTCTCGCCGTCCCCGACAGCGCCGGTGACAAAGGCGAGCCCGACGCCAAGAGCGACGCTTGCTCCGGATGCGCCGTGCGAGGAGTGTTGGCCGCTGAGCGGCCTACCGGCCTCGAACGGCGCGCCGACGAACCGCAAGCCGCTGCTGATCAAGATCGACAACGCACCGGCCGCCCGCCCGCATTACGGCATCACGCAGGCGGACATGGTTTTCGAGATCATCGTCGAGGGCGGCGTGACGAGGCTCGCGGCGGTGTTCCAGGCGCAGGACCCCGCGACGATCGGCAGCGTACGCTCGGCGCGGCTCGTCGATCGCTCGCTGACACCGATGGTCCGCGGTGCGCTGGTGTACTCCGGCACGTCCGCGTATGCGTGGTCGCTCATCAGCAAGGACGCCGACCAGGGCAGGTACGTCGAGCTTTCCGCCGACCACGAGCAGGGCTACTACCGCGTGAGCTTCCGCGCCGCCCCATACAACCTCTTCACCACCGCCGCGAACCAGCGCGACAACCTGAAGAAGCTGGGGGCCGAGACCGCGAACGACATCCCGAAGTGGGCCTTCCTCGTCTCGCAGGACCATCCAGCCACGCTCGCTGGGATGAGCGGCGGAGTGCCGGCGACAGAGATCGCGATCCCCTATCGCGCCGACACATCGGCGGTGAGCTACCAGTACGACGCGGCCACGAAGACGTACGCGCGCTTCCAGAACTCAGCCGGCCGGGCGGTCCGCGACGTGGACGCGGTCACGAACAAGCCGGTTGCGGCGACGGACGTCGTGATCATCCAGACCGAGATCTGGGACGTGCCGGACATCGTCGATGCCGCAGGCGCGTTGTCGAACGACATGCGCATGACGGGCACCGGGCCGGCGACCATATTCCGCGACGGCCTACGCCAGGAGGGCACCTGGTCGCGCAAGGACGACAACGCGCCGTTCACGTTCAAGAACGCCGCCGGCGAACCGATCCTCCTTTCACCCGGGCAGCCGTGGGTCCACGTGATCCCGAACGAGATGAAGGTCACCTCGCAGTAACGACGCGCTAACCTCGCTAGGTGATCTTCTTCAAGGGCACCGGTCCCATCGAGCCGCCCGCCGAGCGGCGCCAGCTTCGCCGCGTTCCGCGCGTGCTCGCGTCGTCATTCCGGCTCGTGTGGGAAGCCGCGCCGCGGCGTTTCATGGTGAGCCTCGCACCGCAGGCGGTGAGCGCGGTCATCGTCGGCGCGCAGCTCGTCATCACGCGCGATCTGATCGCCGCGGTCCTCGCGACGGGGAGCGGCGGCGATGTCGGTCGTGTCGGCCAGCTGCTCGTGGCGACGATCGGGCTCTCGCTGCTGGGCAGCGGCGCCAACCTCGTACAGAACCAGCAGCAGTCGCTCCTGTCGGCCATCGTGGAACGGCACACGAACTCGGTCTTGCTCGACCGCATCATCGCGATCGACCTGAAGCGGTTCGAGACGCCGGAGTTCCAGGACCTGCTCCGGCGGGCGATGAACGCGATGGGGCGGATGATGGGCGTGACCGGGGCCGCCATCGGCCTGGTCCGCGGCGTCGCGCTGATCATCGGCGTGGCCGCCGCGCTCTACGTGCTGCAACCGGTGCTGCTGCTCATCGCCGTCATCGGATTCGTCCCGATGTGGCTCGCGAGCATGGCGACGAGCCGCACCATGTACCGCTTCTTCCGGTCGATGACGCCGAACGAGCGCATGCGCAACTACGTGTTCAACCTCTTCACGCAGCGCGAGTACGCGAAAGAGATCCGCGCCTTCGGGCTCGCCGGCTATCTACGCACGCTGTACGAGCGTCTCTCGAACGAGCGGCTCGAGGAGCTGCGCAAGAACCTTCGCAAGCGCGCGCGCTACCAGGCGCTGAGCAGCGGGGCCTCGGCCCTCGTGACCGCGCTCACGTACGGCGCGCTCGCGTACCTTGTGATCGAGCATCGCATCGGCGTGGCCGAAGCGGGCGCGGCGGTCGTCGCGAGCCAACAGCTCAACGGCCAGCTCAACGGGATCGTCCAGAACATGTCGCAGCTCTACGAGGCCAGCCTCTTCCTCGAGGACTGGGAGGAGTTCTCGGCTCTCGCGCCCGCGCGGCAGCTCGCGATGCCGGGCAGCGGGACGCCGTTCGATCGCATCGAGCTCGAGCACGTGACCTTCACCTATCCGCGGACCAGCCCGAAGGACCCGGCGCCCGCCCGTGCTGCGCTGTCCGACGTTTCCCTCGAGATACGCAAGGGCGAGGTGATTGCACTCGTTGGCGAGAACGGCTCGGGCAAGACGACGCTCGCGAAGGTGCTCTGCGGCCTCTACCCGCCGGACGCCGGACGGATCCTGTGGGACGGCGTCGACGCGTCGACACGCGAGCCGGGCTGGATCTACGACCGTGTCGCCGTGCTCTTCCAGGATTTCGCGCGCTTCATGCTGACCGCCCGCGAGAACATCGGACTCGGACGCGTCGAGCGCGTCGGCGACGCCGAGGCCATCATCCGCGCCGCGGAGCGCGCCGGCGCGACATCGTTCATCGACGCCTGGACCGATAAGTACGACACGATCCTCGGCCCGGTGTTCATGGGTGGAAAGGAGATCTCGATCGGCCAGTGGCAGCGCATCGCGCTTGCGCGGGCGTTCTTCCGCGACGCGCCGTTGGTCGTTCTCGACGAGCCAACGGCGGCTCTGGACGCGCGCGCCGAGCACGACCTCTTCACGCGCATCCGCGATCTCTTCGCCGGACGGTCGGTGCTCCTGATCTCGCACCGCTTCTCGAGCGTGCGCTCGGCGGATCGCATCTACGTCCTCCACGAAGGACAGATCGTGGAGCACGGGACGCACGACGAGCTCATGCAGCTCGACGGCCGCTACGCCGAGCTCTTCACGATGCAGGCGTCGGCGTACTTCCCGGAGCTGATGAAGACGCGCGCCTAGGCCGTGGCTACTTCCGCGCTCCGCCACTCCGCGGCCGTCCTGACGCGCGGCAGCGGCGAGAAGATCAGGAAGAGCAGCGACGCGGCCATCCCGGCCCATCCCACGGCGATGGCACCACGGACCCCGATCTGCTCGGCGATCGCGGCCGCGGCGAGGGCGCCGATCGGATAGCCGATGCCGTGCGATACGACCTCGAGCGTCGCGTTCGCGCGACCGAGGATCCGGTCCGGGATGAGGCCCTGCACGAGCGAGATCTCGCCCACGCCCCCGATCGTCTGCATTCCGTCGCCGATGAGCTGCGGCAGGAACACCATGAGCGTCGCTAACGCGACCGGACCTTGCGCCAACGGCGTGAGCACGCCGAGAGCGGACGACCCGAGCGCCATCCAGATGATCGCGGGACCGATGCCGAGGGCGCCGATCACACGCGAGGCGAACACCGACCCGACCAGCGAGCCGACGCCGCCGGCCGAGATGACGATGCCGAGCAGGAAGGGATCGAGGTGCAGGTCCTGCAAGAGGTACAGCGAATAGAGGACGGCATAGAACGATCCGGAGACGTGACCGAGGATCGATCGCAGCGCGAGCGGGAAGACGATGACATGACGCCGCACGGCCCAGAGACCCTCGATGATCTCGTGCGCGATCCGTGTGGTCGTGTCGCGCGAGGGTCGTAGCGGCTCGGGGCTGCGGATCATCGCGAGCGACACCGCCGAGGCCACGAATGAGAACGCATCGACCAGGATCGCGAACGGCGCGCCAGCGATCTGCACCAGCGTCCCCGCGAGCCCCGGCCCCCCGATCTCGGCGATCGAGGAGCTCGTCGCAAGCTTGCTGTTGGCGTCGACGACGCGGTCAGTGCCGATGAGAGACGGCACATAGGCGGGATACGCCGAGTTGAACAGCGAGGCCAGGCAGGCTTCGATGAAGGCGACGGCATACAGCTGCTCGATGCGGAGGGCACCGATCGCGTACGCGACCGGGACCCAGAACAGCAGCGCCGCGCGGATGATGTCGGTCCAGACGAGGATGGGGCGTCGGCGCAGTCGATCGACCCAGGCGCCCGCGATGAGTCCGACCAGAAGTACTCCGATACTCGCCGAAATGACCAGATAGGCCATCTCGCGGGGGCCCGCACCGAGCACGAGGAGCGCGACGAGCGGAAGTGCTGTGCGCGTCACCACGGACCCGAGCCTGGAGATCGTCTGACCGGTCCAAAGCTTCAGGAAATCCGCATGCCGCCACAGCGACGGTCTTGACACTGCGGGCCGAGCGTACCGTCGCCGGAGGGTGTTCGTTCTGGCGGCCTAGGGAATGTGCGCGCACGGAAAGACGACGGCCCCCGGCGGGCCGACACGCCGCAAGGTGCTGCTGACCGCGCTCGCCACTGGTGTGGGTGTAGCGAGCGCCAGGATCCTGGGGCTGCGCAACCTCGATGCGTCGGAGTCGCTCAGCAGCCTCGTGGACACCATGAACATGTCGATGGCCACAGGCGTGGCCGAACTGCCGGATGAGTACGACGCGATGTTCGGCGTGCCGGACGACTCGTATGCCGCGCAGGACTTCCTCGATGCGTCCAACCTTCCGCGGACGAAGCCCGTCGCCCTTCCGCCGGTCGACGTCCGACCCGCGGTGGCGCTCCAATTGCCGGTCAGCGGGATCGCTTCGCCGAAGCTCGCGGGCGATGTTGATTGGGTCTCGCCGCTCCCGAAGGAGAGCGCGAAGGTCACGCACCTGCTGCGCCGCGCGACTTTCGGTGCGACGGAGGTCGAGCTCGACCGCGCACTGTCGGAAGGCTTCGCGCGCACGGTCGAGCGTCTCATCGAATCTCCGTTCGTCGAGCCACCGGTGTTCCCTGCCCCAGCGGCGCCGCGGCCCTCGGCCTCGCCGTCGATGACGCCACGCGCGAGCGCGTCAGCGCGGCCGAGCCCGAGTGCCTCCGCCAAGCCGAGCGCGAGCGCCGCGCCGAGCATGGCCGCGGGCGCGGCGAGCCCGAGCCCAAGCGCACCAGCGGTCTTGACGAACACGACCTCCATCAACATCGGCAACCTGCAGGGCTGGTGGCTCGATTGGATGACGAAGAGCCCGACGCCGTTCGCGGAGCGCATGACGCTGTTCTGGCACGGGCATTTCACGAGCGACTACCGCAAGGTCGGAACGAACTCGCCCGCGATCTACTGGCAGAACCTCACCTGGCGCCGCATGGCGCTCGGCGATCTGAGGAGCATGCTGCTGAAGGTCACACCGGACCTCGCGATGCTCCGCTACCTGGACCTCGCGGCGAGCACCGGCCGCGCGCCAAATGAGAACTACGCGCGCGAGCTGCTCGAGCTGTTCACGATGGGAGTCGGCAGCTACACCGAAGATGATGTGAAGGCCGCCGCGAAAGCGCTCGCGGGCTGGCGTCTGCCGATGCGCACCGAGCCGACCGCGCAGACCGGCATCTTCGACGCGCGCCGCGCGTTCACCGGCGCGGTCACGTTCCTGGGAAAGACCGGAACGTTCAACACCGAGAGCGTCGTGGACACGATCCTCGCCAACGACGCGACGGCGCCGTTCATCGTGCGCCACCTCGTGACGTCGTTCGTGACGCCGAGCCCCTCCGATACGTACGTCGCGCGCCTCGCCGATCGCTTCCGCAGGTCGCGTTACGACACGAAGACGCTGATGCGCGACATCTTCACGAGCCCCGAGTTCGTCGCGCCCGAGACGTTCCGCTCGCTCATCAAGTCGCCGACGGACTTCATGATCTCCGCGGCCAAGGCGCTCGGCGCGACGAACCTGAGCGGGACGATCCGGCAGTACGGCTCGACGCTCGGTCAGAACATGTTCGACCCGCCGAGCGTCGCGGGCTGGGGCGAAGGCGCGTCGTGGATCTCCTCGAACACGATGCTGCAGCGCGCGAACTTCGTCACCGCGGCGATCGGCGCGCTGCGCACGACTCCGTCCGCGGCGCGCGCGCACGAGCGGCACCTCGACAGCGTGCTCGCCCAGGGCACGGTCAACGAGCTCAACCTCGCGCGCGACGACAAGTCGCGTTGGTTCGCGGTCTTCGCATCGCCGGAGTTCCAGCTGAAATGAGGTACGCGTAATGGGCGCCACCGATCTCTCGCGGCTGTCGCGTCGTGACTTCCTGAGGAACGGTTTCGTGTTCGGCGCCGGCGCCGCGGGTCTCGCGGCCGGATACGCCGCGGTGCCCGATGTGTTCGCGCGCGCGGTCTACGGCGGCAAGCTCGACGGCGTGATGAACGACCGCGTCCTCGTCATGATCCAGCTGGCCGGCGGCGCGGACGGTCTCCAGACCGTGATCCCACTGCAGGACCCGAAGCTCCGCGCGCTACGGCCGCAGCTCTCGCAAGCGGCCAACTCCGCGCTCCCGCTCGACGCGAGCTTCGGCCTGAATCGATCGATGCGCGGCGTCAAGGCGCTCTGGGACCAGGGCAAGGTCGCGATCGTCCACGGCGTCGGCTATCCGCAGCCGAACTATTCGCATTTCGACTCGATCCGCATCTGGGAGACCGGCGACCCGATGCGCCGGCAGCAGGATGGCTGGCTCGGCAAGACGATCGCGGCGAACTACGACTCCGCCGGCCACCCGCTCGTCGGGTGCGCCTGCGGCTCGTCGGAGATCCCCGGCGCGCTGCGCGACCTCGACGCGACGCTGTCCGTCATCAACGGACAGAACACGTTCAAGTTCAATGGCGCCGATGCGGACCGCGCGATGGGTGTCATCTACAACGGCACGCCCGGCATCTACGGCGCCCTCTTCGACACGTCGGTGTTCAGCGCGCGCGACACGATGGCGCGGCTGCGCCTCGCGCGCGAGAAGTACACCCCGCGCGCCGCGTACAACGACAACGTGAATCTCGTCTACTCGTCCCGCAATCAGCTCGCCTCGGCGCTGCAGCTCGCGGCGCAGCTCATCATCAGCGGCGTCGGCGCGAAGATCCTGCACGTCACGCTGGGTGGTTTCGACACGCACGATCAGCAGCTGGCGCGGCTCGACAGTCTCATGGGCTACGTCGACGGTGCGATCTCCGCTTTCCACGCCGATCTTGCCGCGTACGGGATGTCCGATCGGGTGTTGATCGCGACCTGGTCCGAATTCGGACGCCGTGCGGCGGAGACCGCGAACGGCGGCACCGACCACGGGGCGGCGGCGCCGATGTTCCTCATCGGTGACACGGTGAAAGGTGGCTTCTACGGCGAGGCGCCGAGCCTGGGCGCGCTCGACCGCGGCGGTAGCCTCAAGTACACGGTGGATTTCCGCCAGGTCTATCAGGAGATCCTCGAGTCGCACCTCAGGGTCGATTCGCAGGAGGTCCTCGGTAAGGCGTTCGAACGCATCCCGGCGGTCCGGACCGCGTAGTGCCGCCCTGGGCGCTGCGCGTGCTTGCGGCTGGCATCACCGCGCTGTCGTTGCTCGGATCGACGAGCTACACGCTGGCTCACCCCAAGAACCCGAGCGCGCCGCTGCAGCCGCCGGTCGCGGAGAAGCCCGCGCCGCCACCCACGCCGTCGCCGACGCCAACGCTTCCCGTTCGGACAGCGACGCCAACGACGCCACCACCACCCACGACACCGCCGCCGACGGCCCGCGCGACCGCGACGGGATCCGCCCCCACCCCGTCACCGACGCGCGCCGCGACCCTCCGCCCCACGCCGGTGCCGCAGATCACGCTACGCGCGGGCGTGCGCGCTACGGCGCTGCCGAAGGTCACGATCACGCACGTCTCATGACCGATTCCTAACAACACCCAGCCCTCGCTCATCTAGCCTTGTTCACGTGAACGACCTGACCTTCTGGTTCCTCGCACGGATCACCGGCCTCACCGCATTCGCGGTCCTGTCGCTCGCGGTCCTCTCGGGCGAGGCGCTCCGCACCTCCGTTCTCGACTTCCTCGCCTCGAACCGCGCGATCCGCAGGCTTCACGACTTCACGACGCCGCTGTGGCTGCCGCTCGTGTTCGCGCACCTCATCTCGCTGCTGCTCGACAAGACGGCGCAGATCCGCCCCGTCGACGTCGTCGTGCCGTTCGTGAATCCGTACGAGCCCTACTTCCTTCCGATCGGGCTCGGCACGATCGCGTTCGACATCATCATGGTGGTCACGGTCACGAGCTGGCTCAAACGCCGCATGAACAACACGCTCTGGACCTGGATCCACCGCACGAGCTACATCGCGTTCGTCGCGATCTTCTTCCACGCCGCGCAGTCCGGGACTGATTTTGACGCGCCGCTCGTCTCCGCGATCGCGTGGTCGACGGCCGCGGCGCTCGCGATCATCGGCGTGACGCGCATCGTGTGGGGCCGACTCCCCGCCTGAACTGTTCGGGTACTGTCGCGCCGTGCGGGTGTCTTTCCATGGCTGACCACCACCACCGTCAGTCCATGCTCGTCCGCTACGCCGGTGATGCGCAGCGCGCGCGCGAGGAATACGAGAAGCGTCCGGGCTCGAACCTGCGCTTCCTGCTCCGCAAACGCTTCGACTGGATGCAGCGCTATCTCGGACCGGCGACGTACGCGGTCGAGGTCGGGTGCGGCGCTGGTTTCAGCGAGCTCTTTCTGCACGCGGGCAACCTCGAGCTGACCGACGCCGAGCCGCGGCCCTGGGCGCGCCGTGTCGTGGACGCGCAGGAGCTGCCGCACGCCGACGCGAGCGTCGACGCTCTCATCGCGAACAACGTCATCCATCACCTCGCGTACCCCGATCGCTTCTTCCGCGGCGCGGCGCGCGTCCTCCGTCCGGGCGGTCACGTCCTCATACAGGAGTGCAACTGCTCGTGGACGACGCGGATCGCGCTCCGCGCGACGGGTCACGAGGGATACGACTTCTCGGCCGATCCATTCGATCCGACGCGACCCTGCAACGACCCAAGCGATCCGTGGAGCGCGAACTGCGCGATCCCGAATCTGCTGTTCGACGACCTGGATCGCTTCGGCAAGCGTTATCCGGAGTTCGCGGTCGTGGATTCGGGCATGTCCGAGTTCTTCGTCCAGTTCAACTCGGGCGGCGTGACCGCGACCGTCCCGTACATCCCGCTCCCGTGGGCCGCGATGCGCGTCGTCGACGTCGTCGACCGCGTGCTCGTCGCCATCGCACCCGGTGTCTTCGCGAGCCAGCGCCGGCTCGTGCTACGGCGCGCGTAGCCGCCAGAGGGGCCAGCCGGTGGCGGGCTCAGCGTCCGCGCGCTCGTAATTCGCGACGATGAAATCGACGACTCGCTCGAGCTCGGGTAGCGGCGCGTACTGCGCCTCGGGCGAGACCCAGGTGTGCAGACCCGCGAGATCCAGCGGGGGCGTGACGAAGCTCTCACCCGACGCATCGAGGATCAGCGCCGGCCGCGCGCCTTGTAGGTCGGCGAGGAACTCCTCTACGCGAGCCGCCGTGGCATACCCACGCGTCGCGAGCGCCGCGTACTGGTACGCGTACCGGGTCGGCGACCGCCGGCCGGCGAGGAACAGCACCTCGGTGTGCGAGCCCCAGACGAGAACGGTGTCGTCGGGCCGCGTGTTCGCGGCGATGTAGGCGGCCGCCGAGCGCGCCCGGCCTTCGTCGGCCGTGAGCGCGAGGCGCGTCACCAGAAGCGCCGGGAAAACGCACATCGCGAGCACGGCGAGCGCCAGCGCCGGGAGCGCGATCCGCTGAGGCGCGATGCGCTTCACCTCGCTCACCGCGAACGCCGCGAGGACCGCCATCGACGGCAGCCACGCGATGAAGTAGTAGTGGTAGCCGCGTCCCCAGGTCGACAGCGCGAGCTCGATCGGGAATGCGACGAGCGCGACCGCGAGCAGCACGGGAGCGAAGCGCCGCGCTGCGGCGGCGTACACCCACGCGACGACCGCGACGATCGCGAGACCGGATGGCAGCGTCAAGCGCAGACCGGAGAGGATCGCGTCGATGCGTTCGGAGAGCGGTGCGAACGCGGCGTAGGCGCGGTTGTAAACGAGCGCCTGATCGATCATGTCGCCGAGGACACCGCGCGCGGCGGCCCAGGCGACGACGAGCGCGAGCGGCACGATCCCACCAACTGCGATGAGCACCAGTGGTGCGGCGGCCCTGCCGCGGAGCCGGAGGAGCGCAACGATGCCGATCGCGACGAGGACCCCGATGAGCGTCGGTTTCAGCAGCAGCGCGGCGGCGCCAAGAGCGCCGATGCCCAGGGCACGCGATCGCGTGAGTGGCGCGGTAGCCAGGAGAAGCGCGCCGAACTGGAACGGCAGCGCGTAGAACTCGACGAAGCTGGTCTGGCCGTACTCGAGGAAGAGCCGTGGCAGCGCGGCGAGCCAGGCGAGCGAGCCCACGAACGCCGCGGGCGCGCCGAATTCGCGGCGAAGGGCGCGATATCCGAGCAGCACCGCCGCGACGAGGAAGGCGACCTGTGTCAGCCAGACGCCGGTCCGGCCCGCGAGCGCGATGCCCACCGCGTCGATGAAATACACACCCGGCGGCTTGTGGTCCCAGATGTCACGGTACGGCGCGCCGCCGTCGAGGAGGCGCTGCGCGGCGTAAAAGAAGACGCCGGCGTCCTCGGCCGGATCGCGGCCGGAGGGATGATTCGGCAGGAGAACAGCGACCGCCACAACGACGAGCAGCGCGACCGCGACGACTCCGACGCGCATCGCGCAACAGATTCGCTCATCCTGTGCGCTGATGCCGCGACAGGTCGCGATCGTGGGCGCGGGCGTTGCCGGACTCGTCGCCGGCCGAGAGCTCGCGCGCCGCGGTCATCACGTGACTCTCTATGAACGATGGCCCGATGTCGCGGGTCAGGCCAGTGCGTTCGACCTCGGCGGCGGCGTGTGGATCGACCGCTACTACCACCACCTGTTCCAGAGCGACAGCGACATGATCGCCCTGCACGACGAGCTCCTTCCCGGTGAGCTCGAGTGGCACACCTCGTCGGTCGGTATCTGGGCGCGGGGTCGCGTGTGGCCGTTCGTCAGCCCGATGGATCTCCTCCGCTATCGTCCGCTGCCTCTGGTCGACCGACTGCGACTCGGCTACTCGGTGCTTCGCCTCACTGCGCGGACCGATTGGGAGCGCATGGACGACATCGGAGCGCTCGATTGGTTACGCCGGGCGTCCGGCGAGCGCGCACTCGCGTCGGTGTGGACGCCGCTCATGCTCGGAAAGTTCGGCGCCGACAGCGAACGTGTGCCGCTCGCATGGCTCTGGTCGAAGTTCCGCCTGCGTCGCAAGTTGCGCGGCAGCGGAGCGACGAAGGAGCAGCTCGGCTACCCCCGCGGATCCTTCGGCGCGATCTGTCAGGCGCTCGCGGCGGAGATCCGAAAGCTGGGCGGCGAGATCGTGGTGGATCGCGAGGTACTGCACGTCACCGAGGACGGCCCCTTCGTGCTCCACTGCGCGGGGCCGGGCGCGTATCGCAGACGTGCCGGCGAGGCTCCGGCGGAACCCGCGCTCGACGGTCGCGCCGACGCCGTGCTCTTCACCACGCCGACGTTCATCACACGCCGTCTCGCCGATTGGCCCACCGACTGGGCGCGTCGACTCGACGATTGGACATACGAGACCGCGGTCGTGCTGCTTCTCGAGCTGCGCCGTCCTTTCAGCTCGACGTACTGGACGAACATCGCCGACAGCAAGGTGCCGTTCCTCGGTCTCGTCGAGCACACCAATCTCGTGCCCCCCGAGCGGTATCCCGCGCGCTACCTCTATGTTTCCAATTACGTCGCGGGCGGCCATCCACTCACACGCATGAACACCGAGGACCTGTTACATCACTACCTCGCTGCGCTCGGGCAGATGAATCCGCGCTTCGACCGGAACGATGTGATGCGCTACTGGTCGTTCCGCGAAGAGGCCGCGCAGCCGGTGCCGCGAATCGGCAATCGGCACCGCGTCATGCCGTTCGCGTCGCCACGGCGTGGTTTGTACGTGGGCAACACGACGCAGATCTATCCCGAAGATCGCGGCACGAACTACAGCGCGCGACTCGGGCGCGAGGTCGCGGAGAAGATCGCCGCGGATGGCTAGCCCTAGCTGGTCGGCGGCTCCGCTGGATCGCGAAAGCTGACGTGTGGCCCGTCGCCGACAGCGAAACGGATCTCGCGCCCGTCGCGCAACCTGATCCAGGCTTCGCCCTTGCCATGCGCGAGCCTGCCCAGCCACGCCCGCGCGCCCGCGGGTTCCGGACCGAACGAGACGACCTCGGCCTCGCCGACGGTGAGTGTGCGCGGTGGGTCGCCAAGTGTGATGTCGGCACCGGTCGGGGTGAGGCGGATCCGCTTGAGCTCACTGCGTTGGAAGCCGAGTACGGTCTCATCGGCGAAACGGATCACCCACCGACCTTGATCCGACGCCGATACCGCGCCGAGCCAGGCACGGAATCCGGTGATCACAGGACCGTACGCCGCGACGTCGTCGAGCTCCACGTCGATCGGATCGCCGGCCGGAAAGCGAAGCCGGGCGCGCGTCACACGATGAACGCTAGACCGTGCGACACTTTGAAGTCTCATGAGCACTCCCGAGGTGTATCGCGCTGACGCGCCCGAACGCGGCGAGCCGGTAGACGAAGCACCGTTCTCCTGGCGGGCCATCCTCGAGATCATCCAGGCCCTCGCGCTCGCGGTCATCATCTCGGTCGTCCTCAACCTGTTCGTGGTGCAGGTGACCGAGGTGCGTCAGCGCAGCATGGAGACGACGCTCCTCCAGAACGACCGCGTGCTGGTGAGCAAGGTCGACTACCGCTTCACGTCGCCACAGCCCGGTGACATCGTCGTGTTCAACCCGACGATCGACACGAGCATCCCTTATGTGAAACGCATCGTCGCAGTCGCCGGCGAAACGGTCGAGCTCCGCGACGGCAATCTCTACGTCAACGGCAAGCTGCGCTTCTTCCCGGCAGCTCACGGCGCTTCCCTGCAGCAGAGCCCCGACATCAAATACCCATACAAGGTCCCGGACGGGTACTTCTTCGCGATGGGTGACAACCGCCAGTCTTCTCAGGACTCGCGTTTCTTCGGTGCCCAGCCGTACAACCGCATCATCGGAAAGGTGATCCTGCGCTTCTGGCCGCCGGACCGACTCATTTTCTTCGACTGGTGATCTGGCTAGGCGATCGGGCTCCCGAGCTCGGCATCGTCATCAGGACGTAACAGAACGACGCGACCATCCTCATTGATGGCACCCAGCGTGAGCACCTCGGAGTCGAAGGTCGCGATTCGCCGCGGTGGAAAGTTCGTCACGCAGACGACGAGGCGTCCGACGAGCTCGGCCTTCTCGTACCACCGGCGCACTGCAGCTGACGAGCGATGCGTGCCGTGAGCGCCGAAGTCGATGGTGAGCTTGTAACTCGGGTTCCGCGCCTCGGGGAAGTCCTCGACCGCGAGGACGCGCCCAACGCGCATCTCGATCTTGTGGAAGTCGTCGATCGTCGCCACGTCCGTATCATCGGTCGTATGAGCGATGTCTTCCACCGCGCGACCGATTGGGAGATCGTGACTCCGACGCGCGTCCTGCGTGTCACGTGGGACGATGGGAACGTGAGCGAGTACGAGTGGGAGCCGCTGCGCCGCGCCTGCATGTGCGCGTACTGTCATGGGGAGGGCGCGTACAAGGGCGAGGTGAACGAGGACACCCGCTTCACTGAGGAGCAGACCACCTTGAAGGAGGTCTTCCCCGTCGGTCGCTACGGCCTGACGCCGTCCTGGGGCGACGGCCACGACACGGGCATCTACACGTTCAAGATGCTGCGACGCGCATCGGGCCTCGAATGAGCGACAGGAAGCACGCGTCATGAAGTTCTTCACGAAGAAAGCCGACCTTCCCGCCGAGACGGCCGCGCGGGTCCCACCCGGCCAGTACCTCACGCAGAAGTGGCCGGTGCTCCACTACGGTCCAGTCCCGCCGTTCAATCCGAAGACCTGGGACCTCCGCGTCTTCGGGAATGTCGAGAACGAATTCAAGCTGACCTGGGAAGAGTTCCAGAAGCTGGATCAGACCACCGTCACGGCCGACATGCACTGCGTCACGACGTGGTCGCGCCTCGACCAGCACTGGGAGGGCATCCCGTTCTCGAAGATCGTGGAGCTGGCGAAGCCGAAGGCCGACTCCAAGTTCGTCATCGCGCATTCGGAGTACGGCTTCACCGCGAACACGCCGCTCGAATACTGCTTGCGCGACGACTGCCTGATCGCGCTGCGCGCGAATGGCGAGCTGCTCACCGCTGAGCACGGCTCACCCGCGCGCCTGGTCGTGCCGCGGCTCTATGCATGGAAGAGCGCGAAGTGGCTGCGCGGCATCGAGTTCTCAGACACCGACAAGCCTGGTTTTTGGGAGCGCAACGGATACCACAACACCGGCGATCCGTGGAAAGAGCAGCGCTATTGGGGCGACGACTGAGCTAGGCCGTGCCCCGCTCCGGCGCCTCGACCGGGTCATAGTGCGCGCGGAAGAAGCGGATGATCTGCGTCTGATCGACGGTCGGCAGCTTGTACAGCCACGTCCACGCGGTGAGCGCGATCTTCGCGTCCGACAGCTTCGGGTACGGCTCGACGATCACCTTCGGATAGCCGCTGGACATCAGGTTCCGCGCGATCGTTTTGAGCTGATCGACCTCGGACGATGAGAGGTTGTTGTATGCGATGACGATCCCGCCGTGCTCGAGGTTGTGCGTCGTCACCTCGTTCGGAAGGTTCGTGTCCTTGATGCCCCAAGGCGCGGGCGCAACACCGACCTGCGACCAGTGCTGGCCGGACGTTGGCGGCACCGAGTTGTACGTCACCGTCTGACCGACCGGGACGTGATCCCGTCCCATGTCTTCGATCTTCGTCCCGACCGTTTGACCCGTCGTGTCGAACTGCGTCGCGTTGACGTCGACCGGCGGCGCCGGCGCGTCGAACGCGCCGAGCGCCCGCGCCGCCACGACGAGCGCCACGAACGCGGCGAGTGCGCCCAGGACGATCCACCCCTGGCCGATGCGCCGCCGGGGTGCGGGGCTGCCGCCGCCGCGCCGCCGCTGCTGCCTCGTGCGTTCCCGTTCGCGCCGGTCGCGGCGTGTCGTGACTGTCATCTCTTTCAGGATACCTAGACTCCAGGTGTGACCGTCCGTGTCCGTTTCGCGCCCTCCCCCACCGGATCGCTCCATATCGGGAGCGTTCGCACCACCCTGTACAACTACTTCTTCGCGCGTCAGAACGGTGGAAAGCTGATCCTGCGCATCGAGGACACCGACCAGGACCGCTTGGTGGCGGGGGCCATCGACTCGATCTACGACGGGCTCGCCTGGTTGGGCATGAAGTGGGACGAGGGCCCGCGCGAGGGCGGCCCGCACGCTCCGTACATCCAGTCGGAGCGCCTTCCGCTCTATCAGAAGCACGCGCAGCAGCTCGTCGACGTCGGCGGCGCCTATTTCTGCTTCTGCTCGAAGGAACGGCTGGCCGCCCTGCGCGCGCAGCAGGCCGCGCGCAAGGAGATCACACGCTATGACGGCCTCTGCCGGCGCATCGATCCGAAGGAAGCGGCCGACCGCGCGAAGACGGAGTCACACGTCGTGCGACAGAAGGTGCCGGACGACGGCATCATCGCGCTCGACGACCTCGTCTACGGCCACGTCGAATGGCCGCTGAGCGCCCTCGAGGATCAGGTCCTGCTCAAGTCGGACGGATTCCCCACGTATCACCTCGCCGTGGTGGTCGACGATCACGTGATGGGCATCACGCACGTCTTACGCGGCGAGGATTGGCTCCCGTCGACGCCCAAGCATCTGCTCATCTGGCGCGCGTTCGGCTGGACCATCCCGCCGCACGCGCACGTGCCGAATGTCCTCGGCCCCGATGGAAAGAAGCTCTCCAAACGCCACGGCGCGACGAAGGTCGAGGAATTCCGCGCCCAGGGCTACCTGCCCGCGGCGATGGTGAACTACCTCGCCCTCATCGGCTGGGCATCGGGGACCGAGGAGGAGGTCTTCTCGTTGGACGAGCTGATCCAAAGGTGGCGCATCGACCACGTGCATCGCGCCGGCGGCAAGTGGGACCGCGCGCGGCTCGACTGGTTCAACGGCGTGTACATCCGCAAGCTGACTCCGGACGGGCTGTTGACGGAGCTCGAGCCGTTCCTTCCGCCCGAGTGGGACCGCGCAGTGGTCCGCAAGGCCATCCCGTTGATCCAGGAGCGCATGCGCACGCTCGTCGAAGGACGCGACATGATCGCGTTCCTGTTCAGCGATCAGGTCCCGCTCGACCGGTCTGTCCTCGTCGGCAAGAAGCATCAGCCGGAAGAGATCGAGCGCGCCCTATCGCAGTCTGCGGTCGTCCTGCGCTACCTCGACCCGTTCACGTCCTCCGGGATCGAGCACGGTCTGCGCGGAATCGCGGACGACCTCGATTGGAAGGTGAAGGACGCCACCGAGCCGATCCGTGTCGCGGTCACCGGGAAGACCGAAGGTCCGCCATTATGGGAGTCGCTGGAGCTGCTGGGGAAAGAGAAGACGCTCGCGCGCATCGAGCGCGCCGAGGAGCTTCTCAACGGGGGAGGTCCAAGCTAGATGGTCACGCTCGCGCGTCGGGTGGGTCTGGGTCTCGCCGCACGTGGTGACGTGAAGGACACCGTCGCGTGGGCGGAGCGCGCACGAGCGGCGGGGCTCGAGTCGGTCTGGTTCCACGATTCGTACTTCGAGCGCGATGCCGTGACCTATGCGACGGCGGTCGCGGCGCAGGTCGAGGACATCAAGATCGGCCTCGGCGCGCTCAATCCGTTCACGCGTCACCCGGTGCTCATCGCGATGACGATCAGCGCGCTCGACGAGATCGCGCCGGAGCGCATCCTCCTCGGGCTCGGGTCCGCGCTGCCGCTGCGGCTCGGCCAGATGGGAATCCCGTACGCGCCGGATGACGCGGTGACGAAGTCGAGCGAGGCGATCGACACGCTCCACACGCTGTGGAAGGGCGAGCGCATGCCGCCGGGCAAGCCCGGCCTGCCGCCGCTGCAGCCGATGTTCCCGCCGGTCCACCGCGTGCCGATCTACGTCGCCGGCTACCGGTCGCCGGTCATGGTCCTGGCGGGTCAAAAGGGCGATGGCTACCTCGCCCGACCCGCGGAGTCGATCCCCGGACTCCGGAAGCTGCTGCGCGTGATGAACAAGGCCGCGCGAGAGGCGGGTCGCGATCCGAACGATCTCGACGTCGCTGGTTACCTGCTCGCGCTCGTCGGCGACACGCGGCTCGACGCGCTCAACCGCGCGAAGCGCGAGCCGTTCGTCATCTACATGATGAGCATCCTCTCCGACGTCACTCTCGGGCGCGCGGGCTTCGAGCCTGAGCTGCGCGACCGGATCGCGGCGGCGTGGCGGAAAGAGGACTACACGACCGCCGGTGGCCTCATCCCCGACGATCTCCTTGACGCGTTCATCCTGTGCGGCACGCGTCGCGAGATCGCCGGTCGCGCCTGGGAATATCACGAGGCCGGGATGGACCTGCCCCTTCTGCAGCCGGTCGTGCAGGACGAGGATCAGGTCTCGGCGGTGCTCGACGCGGCCGTCGCCTACGGGACCGCCGAAGCGGGCACCCTCGGGGCGCGCGCCGCGCTCGGCGCGCAGCGAAAGGGCGCGGCGGCCAGTCTCCGCGACCGCATCGGCGCGTACTGGGAGATCGCGCGGCCGTTCTCGTTCACCGCGTCGACGTTGCCGGTCGCGGTCGGCGGCGCACTCGCCGCGGTCGAGGGGCTCTTCAACTGGACGCTGTTCCTCGTGTCGCTGTTCGCGATCCTGCTGCTGCACATCGGCACGAACGTCACGAACGAGATCTACGACGTCCGCAAAGGCGTGGACACGATCGTGTCGCCGCGCGCGAGCCACGCGATCGTGAAGGGCCGCATCAGCGATCGCGAGGCGTACTTCATGGCGATCATCGCGTTCGTTATCGCGTTCGCGCTCGGCGTGTATCTCGTCTCCGTTCGCGGGTGGCCGATCGTCGCGCTCGGGCTGGCGGGACTGGTCGGCGGCTACACGTATACGGCGCCGCCCTTCCAGTACAAGTTCGGGTCGTTCGGGATCCCGCTCGTGTTCCTGCTGCTGGGCCCACTCGCGGTGACGGGCTCGTACTACGCGATCACGGGGACGATCGATTGGAGCGCCCTCGCGGTCAGCATCCCGGTCGGGTTCCTCGTCGCGGCCATCCTGCACGGCAACGAATGGCGCGACATCAGTGAGGACGCTCGCGCCGGTGCCACGACGTTCTCGGTGCGAATGGGCCGGCAGGCGGCGCACTGGCTGTACCTGTCGCTCGTCGTCGGCGCGTACATCGCGCTCACCCTCGCGGTGCTCGCGGGTCTGCTGCCAACGTGGAGCCTCCTCGCGATGCTCTCGCTGCCTCTTCTCGTGCGTCAGATCCGCAGCGCGGAGTTCGGCGCGAGCGGTCAGCAGCGCGCCATCGCGATGATCGACCTGCAGACCGCGCAGCTCCACGCCGCGTTCGGCTACCTCATGGTCGCGGGGCTGATCATCGCCGCGGCCATCGCGACCCGCTGACCACCGCCTGACGGCGGCGAAAACGGAGCGGCGGCCGGAGACCGTGTGGTCGGCCAGCCGCCGCGCCTGCGACGAACGGAGTCATCGACGCTGCGCGACCGACTGAAGCTCGCCGCCGTCGGCCGCCCGAAGCAGCTCTTCGCACCGCTCGGCGAGCTCGAGCGCTTCTTTCGAGGCGCATCCCGAGCGCGACGCGAGCTGTAACGCGTTGAGCGCATGGCGATAGAGCGATCGTTGGACGGCGTGGTTGTCGCAGCCGCTGTCACAGCACTTCCGACTGGCCATCGGTCTCCTCCTCTCGCGATCTTTCCTTCAGAGACACAAAAAAACCACGGGAGGAGCCCGTAGCCATGCCGCGCCGTGAGGACGCTGCTACCGCGCTAGCCCGAGCTCGCCTCCCGAGTTGATCCGATGAGCTGAACGGTCATCACAACTCCCTTCTTCGACGCACGTTTGCGCGAACCGCAGATGTAGCAGAGACCGGCGCGGAACGCAATAGAGATTTCCACAAATCGCGCGCGGCGATACTTCACGTGGATGGCCGCGCGCGCAGGACTCCGGCGATGAGCAAACGCGATCCGATCGTCGCGATCGGTCTCGCGATGGCGTTCGGGCTGTTCGGGCTGACGTTCCGCGGACCGCGTGCCAGGTTCTGGGAGCGCATGACGCTCACCGGATTCGTGCTCGGCAACATGGCGCTCGCCAGCGACGCCGAGCTGCGCCGCCTGCGCTTCCGCGAGCGCGACGTGGCGCTCGGGCTTCTCTCCGCCGTCGGCCTCTACGCGATCTTCCAGGCCGGTGATCGGATGGCGCGCACGGTCATGCCGAAGGGCTCGCAGGAGATCGGCGACATCTACGCGCTCCGCTCGCTGCGCCCGAAGCCCGAGATCGCCACCAGGCTCGCGACCGTGATCGGCCCGGCGGAGGAGCTGTTCTGGCGTGGCTTCGTGCAGCGGCGGGTCGGCGCGACCGGCGCCGTTTTGGCCTACGGGGGCGCGCACCTCGTCACGGGGAATGCGACGCTCATCGGCGCGGCGACGGTCGCCGGGCTCTACTGGGGGGTACTGCGGGCGATCGGGATGAGCATGCCGGCGCTCATCACCAGCCACGTCGCCTGGGACATCTGGATCTTCCTCCTCGCGCCCACCGAGCCCGAGCGGGATCCGGAGTCGGGCTAGGAGGAGCGGTCGCGGATGCGCTCAGCCAGGCGCTTGGCGCAGCAGGCGCAGTGCGGGTCCGGCCACACGAGCCAGACCACCAGCGCGAGCCAGCCGGCGAAGAGGCCGATGCTGAACGCCATGTCGGCGGAGAGATACATGCCCCAGCCGATACGCAAGACGCGGGCCACGGACCGAGACGGCCATGGACAGAGCGACGGCGACGCTAGCGGGCGTTCGCGGCCGCGATCGCGTCGCGCAGGGTGAAGCGGCCGAGGTAGAGCGCGCGGCCCACGATCACGCCCCGCAGTCCGCGGTGACGGAGCCTTGCCACGGCACGGACGTCCTCGATCGAGCCGACGCCGCCCGAGTAGATGACGTCCCCGCCGAACGCGCGTGCGACGGCCTCGAGGTTCGGAATGTCCGGCCCCTGGAGCGTGCCGTCCACCGAAACGTTCGTGTAGACGACCGCTGGCACGCCCGTCAGCGCAAGGCGCTGCATCAGGTCGACCGCGCGTGTCTCGCTCGTCTCGGTCCATCCCGCCGTCATCACCATTCCGTTACGTGCGTCGACCGACACGGCCATCCCGTCGGCGTGCCGGTCGACCAGGCGACCGATGAGCTCCGGGTCCTCGATCGCCGCGGTACCCACGACGATGCGCGATGCGCCCGCCTCCGCGAACGCCTCGGCGGTGTCGAAGTCCCGGATCCCACCGCCTGCCTGGATCTTCACC
>VBFY01000079.1 GCA_005889405.1 Chloroflexota bacterium
GAACGAGACGCTGGCGCGCTGGATCCGCCTGGCGCAGGGCCGCGTGCCGTTCCAGGGTCTTCCCGCGCGGGTGTGCTGGCTCGGTTACGGTGAGCGCGCGCTGTTCGGCGAGCGGATCGACGAGCTCGTCGAGCGTGGCGACCTCCGAGCGCCGATCGTCATCGGCCGCGACCACCTCGACTCGGGCTCCGTCGCCTCGCCGTACCGCGAGACCGAGGGTATGAAGGACGGCAGCGACGCGATCGCGGACTGGCCGATCCTCAACGCGCTCGTAAATGCATCGGCCGGCGCGACATGGGTATCGGTGCATCACGGCGGTGGCGTCGGCATCGGCAACTCGATCCACGCCGGGATGGTCGCGGTCGCAGACGGAACTGCTCTCGGTCGCGAGAAGCTTCGTCGCGTCCTCACGACCGACCCGGGAACCGGCGTGATGCGTCACGCCGACGCCGGATACGACGAGGCGATCGACTTCGCGAAGCGCAGCGGGATCGACCTCCCCAGCAGCTAGGTCCGTGGTGATCGGCGACGTCGCGGTGCACGACGCGGGACGCAAAGGCAAGGGCGTCTTCGCGCTACGCGACTTCCGAAAAGGCGAGTTCATCTTCCGGCGGCGGCACGGAAAGGTCGTCACGGTGTCGCAGATACGGAGCCTGTCCGCTGAGGACCGCCGTCACCTGTGCGAGCTCGATCGCAAGAAGAGCGCCGTCCTCTTGCCGCCGGGGTGTTTCCTCAATCACTCCTGCGAGCCGAACGCGATGCGGAGCGGCGTCAAGGTGTTCGCATGGCGCGCGATCCGCCGCGGCGACGAGATCACGATCGACTATCGACTCAACGCGTTCAGTGGGGAGCGCTCATCGTGCGCGTGCGGCAGCGCGAGCTGCACGGGAACGACCACGCTCGACTTCTTCTCACTCGATCGGCCGACCCAGCGCCGCTACCTGCCGTACGCGCCCCAGTTCATCCGGCGCGAATACCGGGCACGAAAGAGCGACGCCGGCGTGAAGCGCACCACACCGGCATCGCTCCGAGGATCCGATCAGCCGACGCGCTCGGCCAGCAGCTCCGCAAGACGCTCGTAGGTCTCACGCGCCCCGAGTTCCATGCCGGTCGCGATCACAGCGTCACGCTCCTGCTTTGAATTGAAGACGCCGCGATCCCGCAGCTCGGTCACGCCGCCGTGCTCGATGAGCGTGATCTCGACGAAGCCTTCACCCGGCTCCATGTCCCCGAAGAGGAAGGTGTAGACGAGCTTCTCGGGTCGCTTGACCTCGCGGTACGTGCCGTGGAAGTCGACGACCTCGCCGCCCGACGTGCGGGTGATGTATTGCCACTCGCCGCCGGGACGGACGTCCATCTTCTTGACCTCGGTCACGTCCCGAGCGAAGCCCCACCACCTGGGAATGAGGTCCGGATCGGTGAGTGTGTCCCACACGACTTCGCGCGGCGCCTCGAACTTGCGCGTCATGAGGATCTCGCGATCCGACGGCAGGGTGAGCGTGGTCTCGTACTTCGTCTTAGTGGCCATGATCTTTCTCCCGTTCTTTCTTTGCCTTCCGCTCGCTAATCAGGTCCTCCAACCGATCCATCCGGTCGCTCACCCTGCGCCGGAACGTCTCGAGCCAGGTGTCGAGCTCGTTGAACGGCTCCGACCGCAGCTGGTAGATGCGCTGCTGCGCGACCGGACGCACGTCGACCAGGCCGGCGTCGCTGAGCACGCGGAGGTGCTTCGACACCTGCGGTTGACACAGTCGGAGGCGTTTCGCGATCTCCCCTACCGGGCGCGGCTTGTCGCGGAGCAGCTCGACGATGCGGAGGCGATTCGGTTCGGCCAGGGCCGTCAGCGTGGCGTTCATGGCGTCATATATATCCCAAGGAGAATATACCTGTCAAGGCATATTCAAGAACTGATACCTAGCGCGGCTCTCCGGCGGGCTCCGGCAGGAACGACGGACGGGACACGAAGTCGACGCGGCGGTGCGTCTCGTCGCAGTACGGCTTCTTCCCCGAGTGGCCGCAGCGGCAGAGCTTCACCGTGCGCCCTTCCTCGACGTGGATCTCGTTACCGTCCGCGTCGGCGATCGTGATCGGACCCGTGACGATGTACGGGCCGTTCGGTTCCATCCGAACCTGTGCCTTAGTCATCTCGCGACCGGCCCCGTCGGGAATGGATGGCTTCGTCAACCCGCGTTCTCTCCGTGATATCGACCCTTGTAGCCCTCGGCGGTCGGCGACGACAACCGGAAGAACACGAGCTGCAGCACGCGAGCGCCACGCTGCAGGCGGTAGCCGCGCGCGTTCAGGACGGAGAGCAGCCCCTCGCCGCGCCCGGAGTAGCCGGCGTCCCATACCGCCGTGTGGATGGCGACACCCGAGCGCAACAGCGTCGAGCGCGGACGCGCGAGCGCCATGATGTCCGTCGGCAGATTCACCTTCTCCTGATAGGTGATGACGTAGGCGCCGCGGTGCAGGTCCCACCAGCCGTCCTTGTCGACCGGCACGTCCTCGCGGGCGGCGGGCTCGCGCACGTTGTCCGACGCTCCCAGGACTCCCGGCGACGTCAGACGCTGCACGCGGTCGACGCGGAGATCGATGCCATTGGGCTGCAGCTGCAGCGGCTGGTCGAGACCCTCCACGAGCGGCGGCTCGCTCGCGAGGGCCGCGCGCAGCTCTTCACGCGACAGAACGGACATCGCCAGGAGTTTAGGTGCGAGCGAGGGTCCCTCATCCGCGACGTACGATTCGCCCGCATGCCCGAACCAAAGCTCGTATCCGCCTCGAAGACGACCATGTCGCAGACGATGCTCCCGTCGGATGCGAACCCGTACGGGAACGTGCATGGCGGCGAGATCATGAAGCTCATCGACGCCTGCGCCGGCGCGGCGGCCACGCGCCACGCGCGTGCGCGCGTGGTGACCGCGCGCATCGATGAGCTCTCATTCCTCGCGCCGGTCTACGTCGGCCACCTCGTCACCGCCTCCGCCTCGGTGAACCACGTGGGCAAGTCGAGCATGGAGGTAGGCGTCCGCGTCGATTCCGAGGACCTTCTCACCGGAAAGGCCGCGCATGTGGCCTCCGCGTACCTGGTATTCGTGGCGATCGACGAGCACGGCCGGCCCGTGTCGCTTCCTCCCTTGCTCGCCGAAACGAACGATGAGCGCCGCCGGATGAAGGCTGCGGAGCAGCGGCGCGCGCTCCGGTTGAAACGGCCGCGCACCTCTTAGACTCCGCCCGCTGGGAGGCTGAGATGAGAGGCTCAATGCGCACCTTCGCACCGCTCGTCGCGCTCGTGCTCGTCGCCGCGGCCTGCGCCGCGCCGCGGCAATCGACGCCGACGCAGACCGCGACCGCGGCAGGAACGGCGGCGGCATCGGCGACGCCCGACTTCACCGGACGAACGCTCAACATCGTGACCGGCGGCACCGGCGGCGTGTACATCGTCTACGGCGCGGGTCTCGCCGACATGCTGACCAAGAGGATGAAGGTCGCGGCGAGTGCGCAGTCGACCCCGGCATCCGTCGACAACATGAAGCTCATCCGCGACGGCAAGGCCGATCTCGCGTTCACGCTCGCCGATACCGCCTTCGACGCGATCAGCGGGAAGAACCGCTTCGCGCCTCCGGAAGGCAAGGTCGACGCGAAGACCATCGCGGTCATGTACTCGAATTACATGCACCTCGTAGCGAAGGCGAGCGGCGGCATCAACACGGTCACGGACCTGAAGGGCAAGCGCGTCTCGATCGGCGCGGCCGGATCCGGTACGGAGACCAAGGCGATCCGGATCCTCGAGGCCTACGGCCTGAACGCGACAACGGACATCAATCCGCAGCGGCTCGCGGCGCAGGACTCCGCGGACGCGCTGCGCGACAGCAAGCTCGACGCGTTCTTCTTCGACGGCGGTCTGCCGACCAGCGCCGTGGCCGACCTCGCAAACTCCACCCCGATCAAGCTGATCGACCAATCGGACGCGATCGCGAAGATGAACTCGAAATACGGCAACTTCTACTTCCCGGCCAAGATCCCGAAAGGGACGTACAAGAACGACGCCGATGTGGTGACTGCCGGTGTCGCGAACCTCCTCGTCGTGCCGTCGTCGTTCGACGCGGCCTTCGTGAAGGCGATCCTCACCGCGATGTTCGACTATCAGGCCGATCTGGCGCTCGTGCACCCTGAGGCGAAGAACCTGAAGCTCGACACGGCGACGCAGGGCTCGTCGATCGACTTCCACCCGGGAGCCATCGACTTCTATAAGGCGAAGGGCGTCTGGAAGCCGTAGCGGGATGAGGGCGATCGCCCTCGGCGTCGTGATCGTCGCGCTGACGGGGGTGGTGTTGGCCACCCCCGTCGCCGTTCTGCGCATCGACCCGGGAGGTCACCTCTACGCGCTCGCCGATGGCGAGCGTTACGAGTACTCCTACCAGCAATCGATCTATCAGGTGCCGGTCATCGAGGAGCACGTTCGCGAAGGTGACACGCTGCGCATCGTCCGCGTGCGGTCGCGCGACCTGAGGGCCGTGGAATACTTCCGCTGGGAGGGCCAGATCCGGCGCGAGGGTGATGAGTTCGTGCAGGATGCGCCGCCCGCGGGCGTCGCGGCGCTCACCATACGGATCACCGCCGAGGGCGCGCAGCGCCTTCGCGGCAGCGGCTTCGACATCTCACTCCGAGACGCCTTCGGCGAGAACGTGGTGATCGTGACCCCGGTCTCTGTCCCGCGGGCGCTGACGCTCGTCGGTCACACGTGAGCGAGGTCGTCGTCCGGCCGGACTTCGACGCGGTCCAGAGGGACGAGAAGAACCGCGAGATCATCGAGGAGTTCGAGAGCGAGGCGAAGACTCGGACCCTCAGCGGCTGGTGGGCTCGCTTCGCGACCTCGCTCTCGGTGGCCACGACGCTCTTCGCGCTCTACTACGCGGCGGCGGGCGCGGAGATCCCGTTCACGAGCGTCGTCCTGGTCCCGACGATCAGCGTGTTCGGCGAGACGATCACCACCAAGCAGATCTACGAGATGTTGTTCCTCGCGGCCGTCCTGACCCTGACCTTCATCCTGTACCCGGCTCATCACCGCTTCCACAATCGGGTCAGCCCGATCCTCGATCTGGTCCCCGCCATCGGCGCGATCGCGATCGCGCTGTACGTGCTCCTCAACTTCGAGCAGGTCATCTACCGGGCGAACAGCCCGACACCGACGGACTTCGTGTTCGGGGTCATCGCGATCGTCGTCGTCCTCGAGGCGGCGCGCCGGACGATCGGTTGGCATCTGCCGCTGCTCGGCCTCATCGCGATCGCGTACGCGTACTTCGCGGACTTCATGCCGGGTCCGTTCCGCGGACCGCCCAAGAACCTCGACGACATCGTCGCGAACCAGTACCTCGGCACCGAGGGGATGTTGGGGCAGCCGCTGCTCGTCGCGGCCACGTTCATCATCCTGTTCACGATCTACGGCGCGATCCTGGACTACACCGGCGCGGGCAAGTTCTACGTCGATCTCGCGTTCGCGCTCACCGGCCGCAAGCCGACCGGAGCGGCGCGGACCGTGACGGTCGCCTCCTTCCTCCTCGGCACGGTGTCGGGGTCGGGCGTCGCGACGACCGTCACGCTCGGCGCCATCGCGTACCCGATGCTGAAGAAGGCCGGGCACGATCGCGAATCATCGGGAGCGATCCTGTCTGCCGGAGGGATCGGAGCGGTGATCTCGCCGCCGGTCCTCGGGCCGGCGGCGTTCATCATGGCCGAGCTCCTGCGCATCAGCTATCTCGATGTCGTGATCATGGCGATGATGCCGACGGTCCTCTTCTACCTCGGCATCCTCCTCACGATCGAGATCGACGCCCGTCGCCTCAAGGCGCAGCCGATCGTGCTCGACGCGCCGGGCTTCTGGTGGCTCACGAAACGGTACTGGTATCAGTACACGTCGCTCTTCGCGATCATCGCGTTCCTCCTCCTCGGGTTCAGCACGATCACCGCGATCTTCTGGTCGATCCTCCTCGCGATCGTCGTGCCGTACCTCCGCAAAGAGACGTCGCTCACGCCGCGAAAGCTCGTCGCGGCCCTGTCCGCCGGCACGCGCCAGGTGCTGTCGGTCGCCGCGACGACGGCGGTGGCGGGCATCGCCGTCGGGATCCTGCTGCAGACCGGCCTCGGTCTGAAGATCTCGAGCCTGATCCTCACGCTCGGCGCAGGGAACCTCGTCCTCACGCTCGTCGTCGCGGGGATCGTGCTGTGGGTGCTCGGCCTGTCGCTTCCGATCACCGCGACCTACCTGGTCGCGGTGCCGACGGTCATCCCGGCCCTCGTGACGCTCGGCGTACCACCGCCCGCCGCGCATATGTTCGTCTTCTACTACGCCGTGCTCAGCGAGGTGTCTCCGCCCGTCGCGCTGTCGCCGTTCGCCGCGGCGGCGATCACCGGCGGCAACCCGTACAAGACGATGATGCTGACCTGGAAGTACGCGCTGCCGTGCTTCCTGGTGCCGTTCATGTTCACGCAGCCGGACGGTCTGGCGCTGCTGTGGCGCGACACCACGGTGCCGGACGCGATCGTCGCGTCTGTGTCGGCGATCATCGGCATCATCGCCGTCATCGCGGGCGTCGGCGGATACCTGCTGCGGCCGACGACCCCGCCGGAACGAGCGCTGCTCGTCGGCGCGGGCCTGCTGCTGCTCCTGCCCGGGACGCTGCAGGACACGGTCGGTCTCGCCGCGTTCGCCCTCGCGCTCGGTCTGCAGTTCGCGCGTCGAGCCCGCGAGCGGTTGGGAGCCGCGCCCGTCTAGAGCACGCGCTCCAGATAGTCGGCCAGGATGTTGAAGGTCCGGATCTTCTGCGCGATGTCCGTGCTGCCGTGACCCTCGTCGCCGAGCTCGACGTACTCGAAGTCTTCGCCCTCTTTTCGGCCGAGCTCGAGCAACCGGTCGCGGAACATGCGCGACTGGTCGACCGGGCAGCGCGGATCGTTCACGCCGTGGACCATCAGCAGCTTGGCCCGCAGCTGGTCCGCGAACTCGATCGCGCTCCGATCGCGCCAGAGCGCGCGGTCCTTCTCGGGATCGCCCATCTGCTCGCGGAAGTAGTACTTGAAGTGCTCCATGCTCTTTTCGTAGAGCTTGTGCAGGTCGCTGATGCCGACCCAGGCGACCGCCGCGCGCCAGATGTCCGGCTTCTTTGTCGCAGCGATGAACGCCATGAATCCGCCGTAGCTCCCACCGAACACGACGAGGCGGTCCCCGTCCACATACGGCAGCGTCTTCAGGTAGTCGGCGGCCGCGGCAATGTCCTCGAGATCCTTGCCGCCCCAGTCCTTGATCGCGGCGTCGCGGTACTCGACCCCGTACCCGGTGCTGCCACGGATGTTCGGCTCGATGACCACGAGTCCGCGGTCGACGAGGAACTGCGCGAAGGGGTCGAAGCCGCGGAACCACTGCGCCGTCGGCCCGCCGTGAACGTGCACGATCGCGGGAAGCCGCTCGCCGGCGGCGAGGTCGCGTGGCGCGTACAGGAGCGCCGGCACGCTTCGTCCGTCGAACGTCTGGTAATAGACATGCTTCGCCTCGACGAAGACGGAGCGGTCGATGGTCCCGTACTCCGCGGCGAGCAGCGTGTCGTACGTATCGGTCGCGAGGTCGTATGCCACGAGGCTGCCCCGTGTCACATCGGAGCTGAAGGTCACAAGCAGCTTGCGGTCCGAGTCGAAGAAGGATGCGCCGACGGCGAACCCGTCGGGCAGCTTGAGCTCGTGCGCGGCGCCGGTCTCGACGTCGTAGACGATCGGACGCACCGATGACTCGAAGTTGCGGATCGCGGCCAAGAGCCGGCCGTCCTTCGAGAAGCGGATCGCGTGCTCCTCGACGTTGTCCTTGCCCAGCCAACGGACCTCACCGGTCGCGAGGTCGAGGATGCCCGCGCGGTCCTGACCGGACGCGTCGCTCGTCACTGCAAGGCGCTTCCCGTCAGGGTGCCAGTCCGCGATCGTGTCCTTCGATCCCTTCTTGACCGACAGGACCTTCCGCGCCGCGGTCCCGTCGGAGCGCACGACATACGAGTCGGCGTTCTTCAGATCGGTGACGTCCTCGTTCGTGGCGTACGCGACGAGCTCGCCGTCCGGGCTCCACAGACCGCCGAACACCGGGAACGCGTAGTTCGTGAGCGGTGCGTAGTCGGTGCCGTCCGCGCGCATCTTCCAGAGGTTCAGCTGCCCGGGACGGTCGGGTGAGGCCGGGTGCCGCTTGTTGGTGAGGACGGTCAGCCACTGGTCGTCGGGACTGAACTGCCCCACGTACTCCTGCGCCGTCGGGTCGTTCGTGAGCTGCGTCACCGCGCCGGTCTCGACGTCGATGCGGTAGAGGTCGTGCTGCTCGGTGCCGCCGCTGTCCTTCGCGAAGACGATGCTGCGGTCCGCGCGGTCCCACGCGAATCCGGCGCGCAAGGCGCGAGGCACTTCACCGTGACTCACCTGCCGCGTTTCCCGCGTCGCGAGATCCATGACGTGGAGCTCCATACGGCCGGTCTTGTCCCAGTAGAAGGCAACGCGATCGCCTTTCCACGAGACCGCCGGTAGGTAGAACGATGAAAGCCTGCTCAGCTCCTCGAGCGGTATGCGCGGCTGCCGGCCGGTGACGATCGCCATCGTGTGCCCTCCCCTGCGAACTAACGGCGGTGGCAGCGAGTGTCGCACAGACGGCGTCCGGCGCTCCCTTGTTAGGCCGTCGCTCCAGCGCGCTCGAGACCGACGGCCTTTCGTGCGTCGGCGAGCGTGAGCTGCCACAGGGCGGAAGACCACGCCGGCCGGAAGCCGAGCTGCGTGTTGATGGCGAGCATCTGCGCGTTCGTGTTCGCGTTGCCGGTGCGAATGAAGCGCGCATTCGTTCGCTGGTCCAGGATGCGGTCCAGCATCACGGCCTTCATCCAGAGACCGATCCGGTGCCCGCGGTGCGAGTCGATGACAGCGGTGCCCTGCTGCCAGATGAGATGCGGGACGCGCGGGTCGTAGCTGACCTCGGTGAAGCCGGCGCCCGCGCCGCTCGCCTCGTGCACCGCGAGGATCAACCATCGCTCGATGCCGGCTTGCTTCTGCCAGGTCTCGCGGTCGCGGATCTGCTGCTCGCTCAGCTCCCAGTCATCCATACGCAGGTCGCCGCGCGGCGCATCGTTCATGCCGGACGCCGATTCGATGTACGGCGCGATGAGCTCCGCGGGCACTGGACCGTCGATCCGCTCGAGCCGATATCCGGCTGGCGCGATGTCAGCCCATTCGCGCACCTTCGCGCGATCGACGGTCATGAGGTCCAGTTGATTTGTCTTCATCTCGAGGCCCGGCGTCGCGCCGATCGCCCGCCCGAACTTCGCGCCGGCGGGAACGCGGTCAGTGACCTGGCCCATGAACACGATGTCGTCGCCCTGATCGGCAACGGCCTGCACCGCACGACGCAGCAGCGCGCGGCCCAGGCCGCGGCCCCGATGCCCCTGTCCGACGGCGATCTCGCACCAGCGCAGGTGCTGATTCCCGGGCTCGTTCTTCTGCCAGCCGACGAAGCTGAAGCCGGCGACCGCGCCACGGGCGTCGCGCGCACCGAACAGCGCGTGCCACTCACCGGGCGCCTGGGCGAGCATTCGCGCCTCGATCGCCTCGGGCGCCATCAGCGGATCCTCGGGCACGCGTTCGTGGCTGATCGATTGCTGGAAGAGAGCCGCCTCGCGTAGCTGGGCCCGCGACACCTTCGTCGCCTCGAACGCCTCGATACGGTATCCCTGGGGATCGGTCACGATCGGAAAAGAGTACCGATGCGCGAGTCCGGCACCATCACACGCGATACGTTCGGGCTCAGCCCCCAGCCATGACCGGCTGGAAGACCAAGATCGTGCGCCCGGCGGATCTCTCGCGCAGCACCTTGATCGTCTCGCCGAAGCGCCGTAGGAAGGCAAGCTCGAGCTGCCGGTCGTCCCAGGTCGAGGCATCCCAGGACATGGCCTCGCTGGACATGAAACGGAGCACGAACTCCCGCAGGGCAGCGTCCGATACGCCGATACCGAGATATCGGAACTCGGTGCCGTCGGGCATCTCCCAAGTGACCACTGCTCTCCTGCCGGGAACGTAGGCGCGTGTCCCCCGACCTGGCATCCCCCGTACAGGGGAGCGGAGTCCCTCCCCCTTGAGGTTTCACCCGAACGGGTGATGCTTTGCTCGTGCGCGATGTGAGCGGTTGGCTACCAGGCGTAATTCTGATCGTGATCGGCGTGACGTTGTTCGCCATCCAGTGGCTGCACCTCGACGCCGACGTCATCGTCCTCGTCATTGGACTTGTCTTCGCCGGTGCGTACGCCGCGACGCGTCGCTACGGGCTGCTCATCCCCGCCGGCACGCTGACCGGCCTCGGCGCGGGCATCCTGCTCGAAGACTTCGGCGTCACGCGCGAGCCGGTCGTGCTCGGCCTCGGCCTCGGATTCCTCGCGATCTACGGCGTCGACCTGATCGCGGTCCG
>VBFY01000080.1 GCA_005889405.1 Chloroflexota bacterium
TCGCGCAGCGCCTCGAGGTAACCCTGGAGGTTCGTCAACGGGGTGCGCAGCTCGTGCGCCGCGTTCGCGATGAACTCGCGCCGGAACCGCTCCTGTTCCTCTAGGCGCCCGGCCATCTGGTTGAAGGAGTCCGCCAACGAGCGGATCTCCACGGGGCCGGTGCGAAGGACACGCGCGGAGAGGTCGCCTTCGGCGACGCGCCGCGCCGCGCGTCCTACCTGCCCCAGTGGTCGTTCGATGCGCCGCGCCAGCAGCAGCGCCAGCGCGAGACTGACAGCAGTAGCGACGATCCCCGCCAGCCCGAACGTGGCCGATACGGTCTGGTCGAACATCGCGCGCGCCGCGGCCACCGTCTCTCCGTGCTCGACCATGAGCTGCTCGAAGACCGCTCCGCCGTACGCGAGCACGCCGATCGCCATGACGCCGATCGCCGTCGCGGCCACGGCGAGGGAGGCGAGGACGATGCGGCCGGCGATGCCGCTCATTCAGCCGCGGCGCGGTAGCCGGCGCCCCGCACGGTCGCGACGTAGCGCGGGTGTTCTGCGTCGTCGCCCAGCTTCTCGCGGAGCCGGCCAACGTAGACATCCACGGTCCGGTCGAGCGCCTCGCTTTCGCCCGCGCCGTGGAGCGTGTCGAGAAGGAGCTCGCGGGACAAGACGCGTCCGCCGCCCTCGACCAGGGCGACGAGGAGCCGGAACTCAGCGGCGCTGAGCGCGATGCGATCGGTGCCCCGGCGCACTTCGTGGCGGTCCACGTCGATGACGAGATCGGCGTGGCGGAGCTCACCGCGCGTGGCGCTCGCCGTCGTGGTTTCCGCGCGTCGGAGGATGGCCTTGATGCGGACGACGAGCTCCGCCGGCGAAAAGGGCTTGGCAAGATAGTCATCGGCGCCCTCATTGATCCCGTAGACGCGGTCGGCGATGGCACCGCGGGCCGAGAGCATGAGGACCGGGATGTTGGAGCTCTCTCGCAGGGCGCGCAGGACGGCGATGCCGTCCAGCTCGGGAAGCATGACGTCGAGCACGACGAGACGCGGGTGCGACTCCCTGACCGCTGCGAGCGCCGCGCGGCCGTCGCTCGCCGTGATGACCGCAAAGCCTTCGCGCTCGAGGTAGGCCCGGACGAGGTTCAGGATCTTCGTGTCGTCGTCCACGACGAGGATAGGCGGCATCTTCGTTCGCATGAGCCTGAGCGGAGTTTGTGACAGGGACGTGACAGTTGTCATCACCCTGTCATGGCGATCAGCGAACCTCCTCTGAATTCAACAAAAGGGGGATCAGCCATGAGACGTCTCCGCATCGGTATCGTCGTGGTGGTCGGCATGCTCCTCGCGCTCGCCGCACCAGCCGCGGCGAGCTCGCGGAACTCCGGCTTCTACGACAACCAGATCATCGAGTACGAGGCAACGGCGAGCGTGACCTCGTCGCCGCAGGCGGCGCAGCAACTCGCTAAGGGGAACGTTGTCTTCCACGTCGTCGACGCGTCCGGCACTACTCCTGCGATCCAGTGCGCCCGGCTGCTCACGGCGCTTCCGGGCGAGGCGACCGCGTGCAACGTCCTCAACTTCATCCCGACTGAGGTCGGCTACGCCGGCGGCGCCTGGAACCTTCAGATCTTCCACTGGAACGCCGGTCAGACCCCATACGAGCTCGCGAGCGATACGGACATCGCGGCGGCGCTCGCCGCGGGCAGGGGCACCCTCGAGATCACGAACGTCCTCGTGCGCTGCCCGGTGGTGGACTTCGCGGCGCTGCGTTAGGGGCGAAGGGGAAGGCTCCGCCGAGCAAGGAGCAGGGCATCGCCCAAAGGCGAAAAGCCATCGCCCAGTTGTCTCGTGTTTCAAGGTCAGGCGGCCACAGGACCGGCCGGACACGGGCACTGGGCGATCGGCCGCTAACGAAACTCGATGCGAGAACACCGAAAGCGGATTCACTTCGAGGCCTACCGCGGATGGCGAGCGCTGATCAGACTTCGCCTCGTGATCTGCGTAGGTGTCCTGCCGCCTCGGCCTCCTCGTGGGTGAACCCATAGCGGCCAATTGTCCGCGTCTGAGTCGCGCACGAGAGCGACGTCGACACATCACGGGAATGCCTCGCGCTCTCGTGCGAAAGCTGGATGGCCAGTTTACCGGCGGGTCTAGTCTGTTCGGCGCATGGGTCCCCCGGTGCTTTACGCGAAGAGCGGCGACATCCACATCGCGTACTCCGTCCGCGGCAGTGGGCCGGACCTCGTCTGGTGCCCCGGCAGCCTGTCGCACCAAGAGCTGCTTCCGCAGGTGCCCGAGTTCGCCGGCCTTCTCGACGGCCCCGCGCGCTTCGCGCGGGTCATCTTCTTCGACAAGCGCGGCACGGGGATGTCCGATCGGCCGGCGGGAATCCCGACCCTCGAGGAGCGCATCGACGACATCCGCGCGGTCATGGACGCCGCCGAAAGCGAGCGCGCGCACATCTTCGGCTTGTCCGAGGGCGGGTCGATGGCGTGCCTGTTCGCGGCGACGTACCCGGAGCGCACGCGGTCGTTGATCTTGTACGGCACCCGCCCGCGCTGGACCCGGGCGCCCGACTACCCGTGGGGCCCGACCGCGGAGGAGGCCGAGGCGGATCTCCAGATGGCGATCGCGAATGGGTTCAAGCTCGACTTCGCCAGCGAGGCGATGCGAACGTGGCTTGGGCCGGGGCTCCGCGACGATCAGGAGTTCCTCAAGAGCTTCGCGCACATGTGGCGGATGTCGGCGACTCCAGCGGCGCGCATCGCGCTCTCGCGGATGAATCAGCTCATCGACGTCCGCGGCATTCTCGCCAGCATCCGGGTGCCGACCCTCGTGATCGCTAAGACCGGTGACCCTCTTCAGCCGCCGGGTTGCGCGAAGGATCTCGCATCCCGCATCCCCGACGCGCGGCTCGTCGAGCTCTCTGGCGAAGGCCACCTCGTCGGTCGGAGCGGGCCGGACTTCATCAAGACGCTCCGCGAATGGGTCACCGACGTCATGGAGGCGGCCCCCGGCGATCGCTTCCTCGCGACCATCCTGTTCGTCGACCTCGTGCGCTCGACCGAGCGCGTCGCCAAGGTGGGCGACGGCGCTTGGCGTGACCTCCTCGCGCGTTACTACGCGGACGCCCGCCGCGAGCTCGCGATCTACGCGGGGGTCGAGGTCGATACGGCGGGCGATGGGCTGTTCGCGCACTTCGACGGACCCGGCCGCGCCGTCAAGTGCGCCCGCGCCATCGAGCGCGCCGCACGCGAACTCGGGCTTGAGGCGCGCGCGGGGGTGCATACCGGCGAGGTCGAGCGCGACAAGACGGCGCTGCGCGGGATCGCGGTCCACACCGCGGCGCGTATCGCCTCGCTCGCTGCCGCCAACGAGGTACTCGTGTCGAGCACAGTCCGTGACCTGGTGGCCGGATCGGGCCTGGTGTTCTTGGACCGCGGCCAGCACGAACTGAAGGGGATCGAGGGAGCGCGGCAGCTGCTCGCGGTCGGTTAGCACGAGGCGGTAGAGCAGAAGTTCGCGGTTCAGCGTCGGGTGTGTCAGTGGAGGTGACCAACGTGTCGGCACGAGTTGGTGGCTCGAACGACGTCAAAGAGGGACACATGCGCGTCTTCGACGTCGCTGGAACGAACGTAAACGTCGCCAATGCGAACGGTCATCTCTACGGCTTCGACGACACCTGCACTCACATGGGGTGTTCGCTCGCCAACGGTCGATTGACCGGGACCGTCGTGACCTGCGCATGCCACGGTAGCCAGTTCGACGTGACCTCCGGTGCGGTCCTCCGCGGACCGGCGGAGCGGCCAGTCCGTTCCCGAACCGTGCAGGTCAAAGGCGACGATCTGTTTATCGACGCGTGAGCCGTGGCGCCATGCCAGCACCGATCCGCGGGGAGTCGATACTTCGGATTCCGTTCGCGTCGCAAAGAGGAGTCCGTGTGGCGCACGCAGTGAAGTGGGCGATCATGTCGACCGCCAACATCAACCGGAAGGTGATCCCGGCAGCACGCGCGTCGCCGAAGGTCGAGCTCGTCGGAGTGGCGAGCCGCGACCAAGCGCGCGCCGACGACTACGCGAAGACGTGGGAGATCCAGCGCGCCTACGGCTCCTATGACGCGCTACTCGCGGATCCAGACGTCGAGGCGGTCTATATCTCGCTCCCGAACTCGATGCACTGCGAGTGGGCGATCAAGGCGCTCGAAGCAGGCAAACACGTGCTGTGCGAGAAGCCGCTCTCGCGCCACGCGAGCGAGGTCGAAGCGGCATTCGACGCTGCCGACCGCGCGGGTCGGCTCCTCAGCGAGGCGTTCATGTACCGCCACAACCCGCAGACAAAGCGCGCAAAGCAACTCGTCGAGGAAGGAGCGATCGGCGAGCTACGGCTCATCCGCTCCGCATTCAGCTACTCGCTCTACGACGAGGACAACATCCGTCTGCGGGCGGCACTCGACGGTGGCGCGCTGATGGATGTCGGCTGTTACGCCGTCAGCGGGTCGCGCCTCTTCGGCGGCGAGCCCGAGAACGTGTACGGCGAGGCGTGGTTCGGACCGTCGGGGACGGACTGGGTCTTCGCCGGCGTGCTCCGTTTCCCAGTCAACGTGGTGGCCCTATTCGACTCTGGCACCGCGATGACGGAGCGCGACGAGCTGGAGGCTATCGGCAGCGAGGGCTCACTGTTCCTCGATGATCCGTGGCACTGCAGGGTGCCGGGCATAGAGCTCCGCCGTGAGGGAAGGGTGGTCGAGCGGATCGAGCTCGATCCGGTCGACTCTTACCGGCTCGAGATCGAAAACCTCAGCGACGCGATCCGTGGCGATGGCGAGCTGCTCCTCGGTCGCGAAGACGCAGTCGCACAGGCCCGGGTCATGGAAGCGCTGCATGACTCGGCGATGCATGCCGCGCCTGTTTCGCTGTGACGGAGGTTGGGGTTGGGTAGCTCGCATCCCGTCATGGCGACGTCGGCAGCAGTGGAACGCTGGTTCGCGTCGACGAAGCCGCCCTCCGAGGCCGCGCTGCGACGCGTGCGCGACATCGTCCTCGGCGCGCACCCCAGCATGCGCGAGCGGATCCAGTACGGCATCACGTTCTCATCGACCAGGAGCGGCGACTTCGCTGCATTCGTCCGGTACAGCGAGCCTGGCGTGAACCTCAGGCTCATGCGCGGCAGACGACTGCGCGGGCGCTACCCGCACCTCGAGGGGGCGACCGTTAAGCGCATACGCATCGGCGACCAGAGGGAGGCAAGCGCGCGGGCATCGGAGCTGCGGTCGATGGTCAAGGAATGGTGCGCGCTGGGCGATGCCGCACAGGCGAAAGCCACCGCGACGCGGGCCACGTCCAGACGAGCGAGACGCTGAGCCGAGCCCCACCAGTTTCGACGAGCCGGCTGAGCAACCGCGAAAGTCATGCACACAAAGAAACAGGGCCCCGACATAACGGTCACGGGCCCTGTTTCATTCATGCCGCTGCAAGGACCTAGCGGTTCGGGATCTTCACGATCTGCGCTGTTGCGTTGATGCCTGGTCCCATCGTGAAGTAGTAGTGACCCGCGGTGGCCGGGAAGACGAACGCGCCTGGGCCGCCACCGATCGACACGTACTGTCCGTTCGGATCGACCCATGGAAACTCGCCCTGAGTTGACGTGTATGACCACGGAATGTCGGCGCTGAGATGACCCGCGCCGCCGTGCGGGGCAAGCAGGAAGCCATGGCCGCAGAACGTCGCTTCGACGTCCGCGAATCCGTCGTTGCCGACCGCGATCCAGCCCCAGAGACCGCCGAGGCCGACCACTTGAGTGCAGAACGTGCTGTTGCGGTCGGTGCAGTTCAGGCTGAATTCGATCTGGTAGATCGCGTCGTTGCCATACGCGGCTGCCGGGCTCGCGGTCGACCCGGTGATCGCCAACGCGAGCGCGAAGGTCGCGACGAGCGACAGTGCGAGTTTCCTCATCAGATCCTCCCCCAGAAATCTGCCCCGGATTCTCGGTCAGAGTCGCGACAGATGCAAACAATGAAGATCGTGTTTAGTGGCAGCGTTCCTGCGGGATGTTCGGCAGACTGTCGCCGTGCGCACCACCCGGCTCGAAGCGTTCAGCGACGGCGTGTTCGCGATCGCCGCGACCCTCCTCGTGCTCGAGCTGCGCGTGCCGGCGGACACGACGGACCTCATCTCCGCGCTGCTTCGATTGTGGCCGGCGTACGCCGCATATCTCGTGAGCTTCCTCACGATCGGGATCATTTGGGTGAACCACCACACCTTGCTCGAACACTGCGCGCGCGTCGACCGACGGTTCCTCTACCTCAACCTCTTGCTGCTCATCGCTGTCGGCATCGTTCCGTTCCCGACGGCCCTCGTCGGCCAGTACATCTTGTCCGAGCAGGGCGCGACGGCGGCGCTCATCGTCTACGGGCTCGGCGCGGTGCTGATCGCACTCGCCTTCACCGGGGTCTTCCTGTACGCGACCCACGACCATCGCCTGATCGGCGACGCGGCGGCCGCGCGCCGCCTCCGAGCGGAGGGCCGGCTCTTCCCGATCGGACTTGGCGCATACAGCCTGGGGATCGCACTTGCCTTCGTCGCGCCGATCGCGAGCCTGCTGGTCTACGGACTCACGGCGCTCTTCTACGCACTGCCGGTGCTGCCTCTACCGAAACGCTAGGGAGTCTTCGCCGCGCCAGCGCCCTGGCCGAATAGAAAACGGCGCAGATCTAGCGCCGCTTTTCCAGGGGAATGCCCGTCCGACGCGAGATATCGAGCAGCTCCTCCACCACAGGCTGCGTCAGCGGAATGCCGTCGCGACCGCGTACCGACTCGGCCTCGCGTTCAGGATCGCCTGGGATCAGCGGCCCCTCGGTACCGGGCGCGGGTCGTGTGCGGCGAAGGGTCCGCACCATATCGTCGATCTGCTTTTTGAATTCGTCGGGGTCGATGAACGCGTCGATCCGCAGCGCGCCCAAGAAGTGTCCGATGCCCTTGCCGACCGAACGCGTCGGCATCTCCTGGCGTAGCGCGAACGGCGGTACGAAGGGTCCCCAGTTCGCCCCGGACAGGAGCGCCGACAGCACATCCACCATCACGGCGAGCGCGTAGCCTTTGTGACCACCGCCTTCGCGATCCGAGCCGAGCGGTAGCAAGGCGCCGCCATCGATCATCGCGTTCGGATCGGTCGTGGGAACGCCGTTCCGATCGGCGGCCCACCCGAGTGGGATCTGCGAACCGGCGCGCCGCGCCATCTCGATCTTTCCGTAGGCGGCGGTGCACGTCGCCATGTCGATCACGATCGGCGGCTCCTCCGCGCCGGGAAACGCGATCGCGATCGGATTGGTGCCGAGCATCCGCTCGGCGCCCCACAGCGGTGCCACGAGCCGTGTCGTATTCGTCATCGACCAGCCGATCAGGCCGCGCTTCAACGCCTCGAGCACATACCACCCGGCGATGCCGTAGTGGTTGGTGTTGCGCACGCTGACCCAACCACTGCCGGCCGCGAGCGCCTTCTCCATCGCGATCTCATTCGCCTTTGGACCGACCACGAGTCCGAGCCCGTTTCCTCCGTCGACCGTCGCCGTGCTGGCGCTCTCACGGACGATGCTGACCTGTGCCTTGGGATTGATCCGGCCGAGATCGAGCATGTCGAAGTACGTGTGCAGGCGGGCCACGCCGTGCGAATCGATGCCGCGCAGGTCAGCGGACTGGAGCACCGTGGCCGCCGTTCGCGCGTCGTCCGCAGGCACGTCGAAGTGTCGGAAGACGCGCACGGTGAATTCGAAGAGCTGGTCGGGTGGATAGAGATCCGCTGCCACTGCGTGCGGAGACGCTAGCGCTTCGCCAGCGCCGGCTTCGCTTCGGCACCGCTGTGCCGCACCGTCGAGACGCGATTGGTCAGCTCGCCAAGCCCCTCGATCGCGATCCGTACCACATCGCCGGCGGTCGCCGTGTACGGCTGTGGCGGCACCAGGCTCGTCCCGGTCAGGAGCCAGGCGCCGACGGGTAGGGTGTACGACGAGTACAGCACGCCGACGAGCTTCGCCGGTTCGCGCGTCATGTCGGCGACGTTGGACGTGCCGGCGAAGATCGTCGTGCCGTCGCGCTCGATCGTCATGCGTATCAGGGCCCGTGTGACATCGACGGCCCACGCGAGCACGGCGGCGGGTCCGATCGCGCAGCTGCGGTCGTAGACCTTTGCCTGCGGCAGGAAGAGCGGATTCTCGCCCTCGATGCTGCGCGAGCTCATGTCGTTGCCGCACGCGTACGCGACGACCTCGGCGCGAGAGTTCGAGAGGACCGCGAGCTCGGGCTCGGGCACGTCCCAGGTGGAGTCCGCCCGAACACCCAGCTCGCCGCCGTGCGGAACGACACGCCATCCGGCGGACTTGAAGAAGAGCTCCGGCCGGTCGCTCTCGTACACGTGTTCGTAGATGTTCTTCTGGCTCGTCTCCTCGAGCCGCGCCTCACGGCTCCGCAGGTAGGTAACGCCGGCGGCCCACACCTCTTGCGACTCCGCCGGGGCGAGGAGCTGGACGTTCGGATCGGCGCGCAGTCGCGTCTCGCTGGCCGAGTCCAGCGTTTTCCGTATCTGGGCGAGCGGCATCCGCAGGAGATCGTCGAGCGTGAGCGGGTGCAGGTCCCAGAGATCGCGGTCGCGCCACAGACAAAAGTGCGTGGTGCCATCCGCGGAGCGCACGCGCGCGAGCGCCGGCGCTGCGACCTCGAGGGCTTTCACTTGCCTCCGCGCACGCCGCCGTCGACGAACAGCCCGCTCCCCAGCACGAAGCTCGATTCGTCCGAGGCGAGGAACAGCGCCGCGGAAGCGACGTCCTCGGGCTGTCCAAGCTCGGACGTGAGCTGGCGCTTGCGGATCGCATTCAGGCCGTCCTCGCGGTTCGGGTACGACTCGCGCAGGTACTTCTCGACGAATGGCGTGTGGATAGTTCCCGGCAACAGCGCGTTCACGCGGATCCCGAACGGCGCGTAGTCGACCTGCATCGCACGGGTGAGCGCGAGGATCGCGCCCTTCGACGCGGCGTAGCTTGCGCGCTGCGCGAGGCCGATCTCAGCGATGGTCGATGACATGTTGATGATCGAGCCCTTCTTCTTCTGGATCATGTGCGGCACGACGAACTTGCTCACGAGGAATACGCCGCGGACGTTCACCGCCATGACCTTGTCCCAGAGCTCGACCGAGGTCTCGTGCGCCGTGCCGACTCCGCTGATGCCGGCATTGTTGAAGAGCACGTCGATGCGGCCCTCGGCCTGCGCGGTCTCGTCGGCCAGGCGCTGCGCCGCCGCGGGATCGGCGACATCGGCGATGACCACATTCGCGGTGCCTCCCGCCACGCGTATCTGCTTGACGGTCTCGTCGGCGCCGGCGCGATCGACGTCGGCCACGGTGACGCGCGCCCCCTCACGGGCGAACAGGAGCGCGCTCGCGCGTCCGATGCCGGAGCCGGCACCGGTGATGACGCAGACCCTTCCCTCCAGGCGGCCGCTCATTGAGCGGTGAACCCCCCGTCGACCGGAAGCGCCACGCCGGTGATGAACCCCGCGGCCGGCGACGCGAGGAAGAGCACCGCGGATGCGACCTCGGCTGCCGTCGCGAGCCGCCCGAGTGGCTGGGCCTGTTCGTGCTCGCGTCGCGACGCGGCGGGATCTTGCATGGCGTCGATGAACTGTTTCAGCATCGGCGTGTCGACGATGCCCGGGCAGACGGCGTTCACGCGGATCCCCTCGGGCGCCCAGTCGAGTGCGAGCGCGCGGGCGAGCTGCACGGCGGCGCCCTTCGTCGCGACGTAGATGGGGGAGTTGCGCTGCGCGACGAGGCCGGTCTTCGACGCGATCACGATGAGGCTGCCCCGGCTCTTTGCCAAAGCGGTGTGTGCCGCCTGCGCGAGATACATGAGCGCCTTCACGTTGATCGCGAAGAGCCGATCGAATTCGTCCGGCGTCGTTTCGTCGATGAGTTTTGGAAGCGTTACGCCGGCGTTGCCGACGGCGGCGTCGAGCCCGCCGAAGCGATCGATGGCCAGCTTCACCGCGGCGTCGTTCGTCGCGCGATCGGCTACATCGCCGGCCAGCGTGACCACCTGCTTCGTGCCGCCGAGGCGCGATGCCGTCTGCTCGAGCGGTGCTCGGTCGCGATCCACCGCGACGACCGACCAACCGGCGCCCGCGAAAGCCTCGACGATCCCGGCCCCGATGCCTTTCGCGGCGCCGGTGACGACCACGCTGCTCATGGGCGCGCTGCCTTCGGGCGGTGCTGCGGCCAGTTGAGATCGAAGACGGGCTCCATCATGGCCCACCACTCGCCGGGCTTTGCTTCATCGACGCGCTCCTGCATCGTGCGCATGAGCTCATCCCACTTGCGGTAGGTCGGGTCGTCGTTCGACCGCGCGAAGTCCGTCGACGGATCGAAGCCGTCCCGGGTCTCGCAGTACATGAACATGCGACGGCCCAGCAGGAAGATCTTCATCTCGGTCACGCCGACCTCGCGGAGCCGGGCGAGGACTTCGGGCCACACCTGTGCGTGCTCCTTCCGGTATCGCGCGATGAGGTTCGGGTCGTCGCGGAGATCGAGAGCCATTCCGTACGCCTGCATGTCA
>VBFY01000076.1 GCA_005889405.1 Chloroflexota bacterium
AGATGTGGCAGACGACGGTGGGCCTCTAGCGATCACCGCGATCTCGTAGCGAAGATGCGCAGCTTGCAGCGCGAGCCGGGTGTCCTGCTCGCGCTGCTTGCTGTCGTCGCGCTCGTGGCGATCTTCATCGTCTATCCGCAGGTGCGCGTCGTCCTGACACCGGGCAGCGCCTACGGCGATTTCCTCTCCGCCGGCAGCTGGGTGCGGCCCCTCGGCAACTCACTCCAGGTCATGGCGCTGTCCACGACCACGGCCGTGCTCATCGGATTCGTCTTCGCGTACGCGATGGTCTACACCGACATGCACTGGAAGCCGCTCTTCAGGCTCATCGGCATCCTGCCGCTGCTGTCGCCTCCGTTCGTCGTCGCGGCGTCCTACATCCTGCTGTTCGGGCCGCGCGGGGTCATCACGTACGGCGTCTTTGGGCAGACGATCAGCATCTTCGGACTGGGCGGCATCTGGGGCGTGCAGACGATCGCGTTCTTCCCGTTCGCGTACCAGCTCATCGCGGACGTTCTGTCACGCAGCGACGCCCGTATGGAACAGGCCGCGCGCAATCTCGGTGCGGGGCCGTGGTCCGTGTTCCGCACGGTGACGCTGCCGCTCTCGCGGCCTGGCCTTGGCGCGGCGATCCTCACCACCGCGATCTACGTGCTCGAGGACTTCGGGAACCCCGCGCTCGTCGGCGGCCAGTTCACGGTGTTGCCGACGCAGGCGTACGGGCTCATCAGCGGGTTCGGCGACCTCCCCAGCGCCGCGGCCGTCAGCACGATCCTTCTCTCCCTGGCACTCGTGCTCTACCTGGCCAAGATCCGCCTAGACGGTGGACAGTCGTTCGTGACGGTGAGCGGTCGCGCCTCGTCGATGCCGCGCCCGCCGGTGCCCGCGTGGCTCTCGTGGGTGTGCTTCGCCGTGTGCGGAGCGCTCTGCGCGATGATCCTGCTGGTCTACGGGTCGCTCGTCGTCAGCGCGTTCACGCTGACATTCCCCGTCAACACCGCGTTCACCACGAGCCATTTCGAATACGTCTTTTCGGGCGTGAACGGTGTCGCTCTTCGCAACACACTCGTGTACGGGCTGACCGCGGCGGCGTTCTCGTCGCTCTTCGCCCTCCTCGCCGCGTGGCTGGTGCAGCGTGGGATCTGGTCCGGACGCCGGATCCTGGATTTCCTGTTGATCATGCCCGCGGCCGTGCCAGGCTTGTTCTTCGGCATCGGCTACGCGACCGCGTTCAATGAGCAGTGGCTGGACTGGCTCAACCGCGGCGTGCTGATCATCATCTCGATGATCTTCTGGAACATCCCGGTCGGGTACCAGGCGGCCGTCGCCGGGCTCCGACAGATCGATCGGACGATGGACGAGGCAGCGACCAGTCTTGGCGCATCGAGCCTGCGCGGCTTCCGCGACGTGCTCGTCCCCATGCTCGGCGGGTCGCTGCGCGTCGGATTCGTTACCACTTTCGTCCGCGCGGTGACGACCCTCTCCGTGGTCATATTCCTGTTCACTCCGGGCACGACCGTCGCGACCATCCGCATCTTCCAGCTGGTCAACGATCTCGACTGGGGAGGTGCGACCGCTTTCACGGTGATCGACATCGGCCTCGCGATGGTCGCACTCGGCGCCATGGCGGTGCTTGCGCGTGGCCGCATCGCTTTGGGAGCCTCGCGTGCGTAGTCCCTCCGAGGTCCACCTGCGCCTCGAGCACGTCACGAAACGGTTCGGAGAGACGACGGCGGTGAACGACGTGTCTTTCGAGGTACCGCGCGGATCGTTCGCGACACTCCTGGGTCCATCGGGCTGCGGGAAGACGACGACGCTGCGAATGATCGCCGGCTTCTACGACCCCGACCACGGTGACATCGTCCTCGGTGGCAAGCGCATCAACGAGCTGCCGGCGCACAGACGCGGCACCGCGATGGTGTTCCAGGACTACGCGCTCTTCCCGCACATGACCGTGAAGGAGAACGTCGCGTACGGACTCCGGGTCGCGGGCGTGCCCGGCGCCGATCGCGAGCGTCGAGTGCACGACATCCTCCAGTTCGTCGGTCTCGGCGGTCTTGGCGACCGCTGGCCGAACCAGCTCTCGGGTGGACAGCAGCAGCGCGTCGCGGTCGGACGCGCGCTCGTCCTGGAGCCGCAGATCCTGTTGCTGGACGAGCCGCTGTCGAACCTCGACGCGAAGCTTCGCGTTCAGCTGCGTTGGGAGCTGCGGGCTCTGCAACAACGACTGGGCATGACGTTCGTGTACGTCACGCACGATCAGGACGAGGCGCTGTCGCTCTCGGACTGGATCGCGGTCATGAACGCTGGAAAGGTCGAGCAGGCGGGGACGCCGTGGGAGATCTACTACCACCCGCGCACCTCGTTCCTCGCCGATTTCGTCGGCGCGGTGAACCTCGTGCCGGGGACGGTCCAGAAGCTGACCGGCGATGAAGCGGTGATCGCGTTCGGCTCGCGCGCCATCGCGGTGCGGGTTCCGAGCGGGCTCGCGCTTGCCGTCGGGCGCGAGGTGCGCCTGTGCGTGCGCCCCGAGGCACTCGCCCTTCGTCCGCCGTCGGCCGACCCGGACGGCGTGCGCCTGCCCGGCGTCGTCGCGCGGCGCGCGTTCCTCGGCGACCTCATGCGGTACTGGGTGACGGTCGACGGGCGCGAGTGGATCGTGGATCAGCCAGACCCCGGCGCCGCCGCCGACTTCGACGGACCGGTGACCGTCGCGGTGAAGCCCGAGCGCATCCACGTGATCGCGGAATAGCTAGCCGACCTCGAAGACGCTCCCATCCACCGCGTGCTCGAGCTCGAGCTCGCCGATGCGCGCCAGCGTTTCCGCGCCGAGGTGCGTGAGCACGATGCGCTTGCAGTCGAGCTCGGCACGGTGCGACATGAGCGTTCGATACGAGATGTGCGACGGGTCGTCGGTATCGAAGAACGAGGCGTCGCAGATGAAGATGTCGGCGCCCTTGGCGACGCGCGAGAGCTCCTGGCTCCACGTCGCATCGCCTGAGTACGCGACGAGCTTGTCCCCCACGCGCACGCGCAGGCCGTGCGGGTCCGACTCGGCCACGTGAATTACCGGGAGCGCGCTCACCAGCGCGCCCCCGAGCTCGACCTCGCTCGCGCCAAGCACCGTCTGCGCGACGGGGAATCCGACCTTCGTCTTGCGGAAGAAATCGGGGTAGAGCGCCGACTCGGCGACGCGAAGCCGCTCGGCCAGCGCGCGCGGACCGGCGATGGCGAGCGGCGCGGTCCGGCGGGCGAAGTGCTGCTCGACGACGAGGTACGGGATCCCGCCGAAATGGTCGCCGTGCAGGTGGCTGATGGCGATCGCGTCGATGGCCTCCGGATCGATCTCCCGCTGGATCGCGGGCAAGGCCGAACCGCCACAGTCGAGCAGCAGCGAGACACCCGGAGCGCTCACGTGGATGCAGGCGTGCGAGCGGCCCCCGTCCGCGAATGCGTTCCCGCTCCCGATGAAGGTGACTCGGACGGTCACGTGACCTCGGAGAGCTTCACGGTCCGCCGCTCGCGGTAGGAGCGGCCCGCGGCCTCGGCGATGCGGAGCGCCTCGAGCGCGTCCGCGGCGGTGCAGGCGTTCTCAGCCTCGCCGCGTGCGAAGCGCAGGAACTGCGCGAGCTCCGCGCGGTAGGCGCCATCGAAGCGAACGAAGAACGTCGGGTAGGGCGGCCCCGCAAGGTGCGGCGCATCGGCCTCGACCGAGCGCCAGGGGGTCCGCGGATCGACCCCGATCGCGAGCGTGTCCTTCGCGCCGTGGATCTCCACGTGGATGTCGTACCCCGCTTCGTTGTGGCGCAGCCCGGTTATGAGGCCGAGCGAGCCGCCGGTCATCCGCAGGAGCACCGCGGACGTCCCAACGTCGCCCATCGCTTCGTACTGGGGAAACCCGAGCGTCGAACCTGTCGCGGTCACCTCGGCCGCTTCCTGGTCGAACAGCCAGCGCGTGATGTCGAAGTCATGGATGAGCTGATCCTTGAACTGGCCGCCCGAGGTCGCGACGTACGCGTCGGGTGGCGGCAGGCGGTCGCAGCTGACCATGACGAACGAGAACACGTCACCGATCTTTCCAGCGCGTATCTCATCGCGTGCCGTGCGGTATCCCGCATCGAAGCGGCGCTGAAAACCGATCTGCAGCCGTCCCTTCGCGCGCTCGACGTGGGCGACGATGTCGCGCGTCTCGGGGATGCCGATCGCGATCGGCTTCTCGCAGAACGTGGCGATCCGTGCGTCGAGGCAGCGCTTGATGAGCGATGCGTGCGTGTTCGTCGGGGTCACGATGACGGCCGTATCGACGCCCGCGAGCGCCTCGTCGATCGTCGCCACGGCACGAACGTGCAGCGTCGTGGCGATCTCTTTCGCGCGGGCGCCGTCGGCGTCGTAGACGCGCAGCTCGTCCACGTCCTTCGTTTCGCTGAGGACCTTCGCGTGGAACGCGCCGAGACGGCCGACACCGAGGATGGCGACCCGCATCGCGACGCATTCTGCGATGGAACGCGCTGGTCCGTCAGAATCGCAGCCAGTGACACCCATCCGCGGCGTGCTCTTCGATTGGGGCGACACGTTGTTCTCACCACCGGATGCCGGCAGCGTGATCGTGGCGGCGGCCGCGGAGCGCGGGGTACAGATCGAGCCCACGCGGGCGCGCGCGCTCTGGGATGAGCTGTGGTCGGCAGGCAAGACCTCCGAGGAGCTTGCGAAGGGACGCGACCTCTCCATGTTGGCGCACCGCGAGGTCTGGACCGCGCTGTTCGAGCGCGCGCACGCCGCGGTGCCCGGGATCGCGAGCACGCTCTACGAACGCGTCATGGATCCACGCGCCTGGATCCCTTATCCGGACACGGCTTCGACGCTCCGAGCGCTGCGCTCGCGCGGTGTCAAGATCGGCATCGTGAGCAATGTGCCGCGCGACCTACGGCCCATCTTCGCGGCGCACGGGCTGGCCGATCTGGTCGACGCGTTCACACATTCGTTCGAGGTCGGCGCTGAGAAACCCGATCCCGCGATCTTCCTCCGCGCCTGCGAAGCGCTGGGAACGAAGCCGGGCGAGACGCTCATGGTCGGCGACCATCCCGTCGCTGACGCGGGCGCCCTGAAAGCCGGGCTGCGCTTTCACCTGCTACCGCCGGACGGGGCGGCGGACAAGCCGCGGGGCCTCGACCGCGTCGTCGCGATCGTCGACGCGTCGAAAAGTTAGGCCACGAAGAGCGGGCTCATGTCGCGGCGCCGAAGGAGCTCGTCCATCTCCGCGTCCGACGGCCGCTCGCCGCCGCGCGCGGCGGCGTCGAAGACGAGCGGCAGCAGCGAAACGTCGCCGACGGTGTTGAGGAACACTCGCGGGTCACTCAGAACCCAGCGCACCGCGAGGTCGATGTCGCGCTGTTCACGCAGCGGCTCGTACCAGGTCGTGGGCGTGGTCGGCCGCTCCGCGCGCCACGGCCCGAGCGTGATCGCTTTGATCGTCTGCATCGCCGCGCCGCGATCCTCGCAGAGCGCGACGAGCGCCGCCACGTCGCGCGCGTACGCCGGCGTCCGCAGCTGAACGTAGTTGTACGGGAACAGCACCGAGTCGAATGGGAAACGCTCGAGACTCCGGCGGTGCTGCGCCGGTGCCTGAAGACCGTGACCGGTGACACCGATGAAGCGCACCAGGCCGGCATCGCGCGCCTCGACCGCCGCGCGAAGGGCACCGTCGGGAGCGAACGCTGTCTCCCACTCCGCCTGGTCCACGAGGTTGTGCAGCTGGATGAGATCGACGTGATCCGTACCGAGCCGCTCGAGAGAGCGGCGGATCTCGTCGCGGGCCTCGGCGTACGTCCGCCGGCCCGTTTTCGTCGCGACGAAGAAGCGTTCGCGCCCGGCACCCTTGAGCCACGGCGCGATGCGCAGCTCGGCGTCGCCGTAGCTGGCCGCGGTATCGATGTGATTCACGCCGTGACGCTGGAGCAGCTCGAGCACTCCATCCGCCACCGCCTGCGTCACGCGTGAGAGCGCCGCCGCACCGAAGAGCGTGCGGGTGCTCCGGTGGCCGGTCTTGCCGAACGGCGCGAGCGCGATCATGAGCTCACGATACCGAGGCCGGCGCGTCGCGCTCGGGGATCCCGGCGTACGCGAGGGCGGCGCCCGCGATCGTGGCGGCGACCGCGAGTCCGAACGCTAGCTCGATCGACACGGGCACGACCGCTCCCGCGATCGCCGAGCCGATCGGGAAGCCGGCGAAGTTGAGCGCCATCGACACGGCGAAGGCGCGGCCGAGCCAGGCTGGGTCCGTCCGCCGCTGCCGGATGGTGAAGAGCACGACGTCGAAGGGGCCCGTCGCGATGCCCCACGCCAGCATCGCGACCGCCACCAGCAAAGGCTGCGGGAACAGCAGGACGAACGCGAAGCACGCGGCCGTGCCCAGCATCGCTCCCGCGAGCAGCTGTCGTTCGCGGCCGAGCGTCGAGATCCGTCCCATGAGCAGGACGGAGATCGATCCGCTGACGCCGGCAAGGGCGAACAGGAGGCCGACGAACTCGGCCCCGGCACCGAAGCGAGTCAGCACGAGCACCGGCAGGGCCAGGAAGAAGATCCCGCTGCCGAGGTTCGCGGTCGTCACCGCAAGCGCGAGCGGACGCAGCGTCGCGTGCTTCGCGACGTACACGAGCCCGCGCCACGCGTCCCCGAGGAGGTTGCCGGCCTCGGTGCGGCCACCCGGATCGCGGATACCGATCGCGACCAGCGCCGCCACGGCGAAGATCGATGCGGTGAAGGCGAGCGCCGCGGGCGCGCCGAACAGCGCGACGAGCGTCCCCGCGAGCGCCGGTCCGACGATGCTCGCGACGACGTAGCCGTTGCTGTCGATCGCGTTCGCGCGCTCCCAGAGCGGACGCGGAACGATGAGCGGGAAGAGCGTCCGGACGCCGGTGTTGCCGAGCGGCTGCGTGAACGACGAGATCGTGACGATGAGGAGCAGGGCGGGCACCGGCAACCGGTCCACCACGGCGAGCGCCGCGATGAGCGCGAGCGTCACGCCGGCGATCGCGTAGTCGAGCACGATGAGCCGCGTGCGGCCGTGACGATCGAGCAGCGCGCCGCCGATCGGGCTCGCCAGCAGCCCTGGTGCGACGCTGAGGAACGTCACCGCGCCCGCGATCTCCGGCGATCCGTAGTGCTGCAGTGCGAAGAGCACGAGGACCAGCGACACCATCTGCTCCGCGACGCGCGCGAGCATCATGCTCGCGACGAGGCGCGGGAATCCAGCGATCGCGAACAGCCGCCCGTAGCTTGGTGCGTCGTGGGTGGAAGAGATCACGGACTCGCGAGGCTAGCGCAGATGCGTTATTTCGCGGCGCTGCCCTCGCGTTCGTGCCGGGCGGCGCGCCGCTCCTCGTAGGTGCGCGCCGAAGCGTCAAGCTTGTCGAGGAACCGGTGAAGGCGGCCGCGGTCGTGCTCGGCCTGGGCATCGAGACCGGTGCGCTCGAAGATGCGCCAGTAGCGGAGCAGTGGCCACAGGATGTCGTCGTGATGGATGCGCAGGTCGTAGATCCCCGCGTCCGCCATGCGCGCCGCCTTCCGCGTGAACCCGGCGATGGCGCTGCCGGGCATCTCGAACGTCAGCACCTCGCGTGTGATCGCCTGGATGACCTCGGACGGCGCGATCTCGAGCATCGCCGCCAGCGCGTCGCGGTAGAAGACCATGTGCAGGTTCTCGTCGGACGCGACGCGTGACATGATCTTGTCGGCCACCGGGTCATCGGAATAGCGGCCGGTGTTCTGATGCGAGACGCGCGTCGCGAGCTCTTGGAACGACGTGTAGGCGAGACCCCGCAGGACGTCCACGTCGTGGTCGTAGCCGGTCATCACGTTCTGCATGCGTCCCCGTTCGAGCGCGACCGGATCGATGTTGCGAGTGACGACGAGGTAGTCGCGGATGACGATCGCGTGCCGGCCCTCCTCGGCGGTCCAGCGGTTGATCCAGTTCTTCCACGCGCCGTCGCCCTTGCTGAACATCTTGTGGATCAGCCGGTGGTACGAGGGCAGGTTGTCCTCGGTGAGGAGGTTCACCTCGAAGGCCGTCTGCGCGACGCCGGTGAGCCGCGGCTGGTCTGGCGTCCAGGGCTCCTTGTCGTAGTCACGCCCCAGGCTGTACGGGATGTAGTCGTGCGGGAACCACTCTTTCGCCACGCCGATGTGCCGATCCAGGAGACGCGCGACCGTCGGCTCGACCTCCGCAAGCAGGGAGGCGTCGTCGTGACGGGTCTTCATCCGAACGAAATCCTAGCGCCTGACCGACCGTTCAGACGGCAGCGGCAGCTTTCTTACGCTGGCCGGCGAGACGATCGCGGTCTTGCTTCGCGAGGACGCGCTTGCGAATGCGATAGGCCACCGGAGTGACCTCGAGCAGCTCGTCATCGGCGAGGAACTCGACCGCGTCATCGAGCGACAGGTCGCGCATGCCGTCGAGCTTTGCGGCGATGTCCGAGTTGCTGCTTCGCATGTTCGTGAGGTGCTTCTTGCGCACGACGTTCACTTCGAGATCGCGGTCGCGGATATGCTCGCCGACGACCATGCCCTCGTAGACCTCCACGCCGGGCCCGATGAAGAGCTGGCCGCGCTCCTGGGCCTGGTTCAGGCCGAACGTCGTCGTCGTCCCTGCTTCGAAGGCGATGAGCGACCCGAGATCGCGCGACTCGATCGCGCCGGCGTACGGCCCGTACCCCGCGAAGAGCGTGTTCATCACGCCCTTGCCGCGCGTGTTCGTGAGGAAGGCCTGACGGAATCCGAGCAGCCCGCGCGTCGGGATCTTGTACACGCAGTGGGCGCTGCCGTCCTCGCGGTATTTCATGTCGACGAGCGCTCCGCGCCGCCGCCCCGCGAGCTCCACCACCGTGCCGAGCACGTCCTGCGCGACCTCGACCTCGAGCTGCTCGTACGGCTCGAGCTGCTCGCCGTCCTCCTCCTTGTAGATGACCTCCGGACGAGAAACCTGGAACTCATAGCCTTCGCGCCGCAGCGTCTCGATGAGGATCGCGAGATGCAGCTCGCCCCGACCGCTTACCACGAGCGTGTCGGGGCTCTCGGTGTCGGCGACGCGGAGCGCCACGTCGCGCTCGAGCTCGGCGTACAGGCGCTCGCGCAGCTTGCGGCTGGTGACGTGCGTGCCCTCGCGTCCCGCGAAGGGGCTGGTGTTCACGGCGAAGGTCATCCGCAGTGTCGGCTCTTCGACGCGGATCGGCGGGAGCGGCCGCGGGTCAGCGGCGTCCGCGATCGTGTCGCCGATGCCGACGTCCGCGACGCCGGCAACGGCGACGATGTCACCGGCACGCGCCGCTTCGACCTCTTCGCGCGCCAGACCCTGGAAGGTGAAGAGCTGCGTGACGCGCGCGGGCGTGAGGGCGCCAAAATGGTCGATGCGCATGACCGGCTGCGCGCGCCGCAGCACGCCACTCTGCAGCCTCCCGACGGCGATCTTGCCCTTGTAGTCGTCGTATGTCGTCGTCGTCACGAGCAGCTGCGCCGGCGCCTCGGCGTCCACATCGGGCGCGGGGATGCTCTCGACGATCGCGTCGAACAGCGGCTCGAGTGTGGTGCCAATGTGGCGATGGTCCGTGCTTGCCGCGCCGGTGATCGCGTTCGTGTAGATCGTCGCGAACTCGGCCTGCTCGTTCGCGGCACCGAGGTCGAGGAACAGGTCGAACGTCTCGTTCAGGACGTGCACCGGGCGCGCGTTCGGACGATCGATCTTGTTGATGACCACGATCGCGCGGTGGCCGCGCCGGAGCGCCTGACGCAGCACGAATTTCGTCTGGGGCATCGGTCCATCGACGGCGTCGACGAGCAGAAGCACGCCGTCGACCATGTTCATGACCCGCTCGACCTCGCCGCCGAAATCCGCGTGGCCGGGCGTGTCGACGATGTTGATCTTCGTTCCGCGATACATGACCGCCGTGTTCTTCGCCATGATCGTGATGCCACGCTCGCGCTCGAGCGCATTCGAGTCCATGACAC
>VBFY01000058.1 GCA_005889405.1 Chloroflexota bacterium
GCTCATGGCGTTCTCCTCTGTCGTTCACGCGGCGTGACCATCCGCTGACCTGCTGACTTGCATCACGCTAGCACTACTCGCTAGCATGATGCAAGTGATCTCTGCTACACTCGGCGTCATGCTGGGACGCACATATGAGAACCAGGTCTGCTCCGCGGCCAGGGCCCTCGAGATCGCGGGCGAGCGTTGGAGCCTGCTCGTCATTCGGAACGCGGCATTCGCCGGAATGACGCGATTCAGCGAATTCCAGAAGAGCCTGGAGATCGCGCCGAACATTCTCGCCGCCAGGCTCGCGCACTTCGTGGAGTCAGGACTCATGGAGACCTGGGACGAGGGGGATGGACGCGAGACCTACCACCTGACGAAGAAGGGACTCGACTTCGTGCCGGTGATCATCGCCCTTACGAAGTGGGGTGATCGCTGGGCCGCGGCTGATGGTGCACCCATCGTCTACGAGCACGGGTGCGGCGGTCGCATGACTCACGTGTTGCAGTGCACGAAGTGCGGAGAGACCGTGCAGCCCGGAGCCGTCACGGCTCGCAAGACGGCGGTGATGGCCAAACTTCAGGCGCAACGCAAAGCCCGAGTGCTGCGACCGCGCGGCGTCGCCCGTGAGCGTCACGGCGCGGCTGCCGGCACAAATGCTGGCTTGTACGTGAGGAGCGCACCCCCACCCGCGTAGCCGAGACCTGTGAGTTGTAGCTCGAGCAACGCCGAGTGGTCAGCGAGTACCGAAGACGGAGGACAGCGAAATGGGGAAGATCGTCGTAAGCGACAACGTCTCGCTCGATGGAGTCATCGAGGACCCGGCGGGTGACGAAGGCTTCCCGCGCGGCGCCTGGGTCGGCCTGATCAAGGACCGTCCAGAGCTTGCCAAGCTCGCGCTCGACGAGGCTCTGGGCACCGAGGCCATGCTGATGGGTCGGCGGACCTACGATTGGTTCGCCGCGCGGTGGCCATCCCGGAGTGGGGAGTTGGCGCACCGGTTGAACAGTTTGCCCAAGTACGTCGTGTCCGCGACGCTCGAACATCCCGACTGGAACAACGCGACGGTCCTCAAGGGCGACGTGCTTCACGAAGTCTCGAATCTGAAACAGAAGGTCAACGGGGAGATCGTCGTTCCGGCCAGCATCCGGATCGTGCGCACGCTGATGGAGCACGACCTCGTCGACGAGCTGCGGCTGAAGATCTTCCCTGTCGTGCTCGGCGCCGGCGAGCGCCTCTTCGGCGAAACAAGCGGCAAGAATGCCATGCGCCTCGTCGCCGTCCGGACTCTCGATGGAGACACCGTGTTCCTAACGTACGAGCGCGCTCACAACGCCTAGCGCCCATCGATTTCGAAGGACCGTGTCGAAAGCACACCCAACTCTTTCGTGAAACGGCCTTGGTCTGACGGACCATGGCGACTGACGGCCGCACGGCCGAGCGATGGGTGATCTCTGGAAGGACCGAGCGAATAAATGGGAGCGCCGAACCCAGTGGGGGACTGGCGTTTCACCCGACGCAGGGCTGCTACGACCGCGTTCGTGGCGATGCGTAAGGCCGGGAGCCCGCTCATCGCGGGGTCCGATTCTGGAGGTCGATAGATGAAATCATTCGGTTCGCGGGATGAGCACCGCGCGGCCGGAGAGAGATTCGCGGCACGGCTAGCATTTCGCATTCATGGAGCGTCTCGTCGCGCTGTTCGGGACGGTCGGTGCGAAGGCTGGGGAGACCGACGACGAAAGGCTCCGACGCGCTCTGCTCGTCGTCCTCGCCTGCCTGATCAGTGTGCTCGCTGTGGGTTGGGGACTGCTCTACATCGCCTTCGGTGAGTCGCTCGGCGGCGCGATCCCGCTCGCCTATACCGTCCTGTCTCTTGCGAGCATCGTCGTGCTGACCCTGACGCGTCGCTACGACGTCTTCCGATTCACACAGCTAAGCCTCATGCTCGTGCTGCCGTTCGCTTTGATGGTCGCGCTCGGAGGCTTCATCCCATCCAGCGTTGTCGCCGCGTGGGCCTTCTTCGCGCCGCTTGGGGCGCTCGCGTTCGCCAGCACGCGCGAGGCGCGGCGCTGGTTCGCCGGCTACGTCGTGCTGCTCGTCGCCACCGGCGTCCTCGGCGGCGCCTTGCGAAGCGCGAACAACCTGCCCGCGGGTCTCGTCGGCGCGATGTTTGTCGTCAACATAACCGGCGTATCCGTCGTCGTGTTCGCCACACTCTTCGCGTTCGTGCGAGAGCGCGACAAGGCACTCGACGCGGTCCAGCGCCTCTTCGGCCAGTACCTCTCGCCCCAGATCGCGCGCACGCTCTTGACCGATCCCCGTCGGTCCGCCCTCGGCGGGGAGAACCGCGAGGTGAGCGCGCTCTTTGCCGACCTTGAGGGATTCACCCCCTTCACCGAGAGCCGACCACCGCAGGAGACCGTGAACGCGCTCAACCGCTACTTCAGTGCGGTGGTGCCCGTCATCTTCGCAAACGGCGGGACGATCATCCAGTTTGCCGGAGATGCGATCGTCGCGGTCTGGAATGCGCCGGTGGAGCAGCCGCGCCATGCTTTGGCGGCCGCTCGCACGGCGCTCGCGATGCAGCGTGCGATCGAAGAAATCGTGCGCGCCGATCCGACCTTGCCGCGATTCCGCGTTGGTATCGCCACCGGTGCCGCGCTTGTCGGGAACATCGGAAGCGAGGAGCTCCGCAACTTTGTCGCCCACGGCGATGCGGTGAATCTGGCCGCCCGTCTCCAAACCGGAGCGAAAGCCGGTCAGGTCGTCATCTCGGCCCCGACATTCGCGCTCATCCGCGATGTCGCCTCGGTGCGCCCACTCGGACGGTTCAACGTCAAAGGAAAGTCGGAAGAGGTCGAGGCGTTCGTCCTCGAGGGAATCGCCGACAGAAGCGGACTCCAACCCTGAGACCGCCGATCGGCGTTCTACAGCACGCGCCACGCCGGGCTCGTACCACTTCGAACGCGGCCAGCCTCAACTCGGAGCGAACGGAGTGCACCGATGCGGAACTTCGCGAGGCATGGCGGCCGGCGGAAATTGCTCGCGCGAGATGCAGAGATCGCCGAGGGGCCGGTAAAGCCTCGACCGCTCACGTGGTCCGAAGGACCACGTCCGCTCGATGTGGGGACGTCGCGCGAACCGAGCGAGACATGGTCTACGAAGGGCAATGGTCTAGGAGTCTCGATACTTCACGAGAGAACAATGGTCTCGCCTGACTCGTGCTCGGATCGCGGAGACCATTGCTCTCTCGCCTACATTGTCCTCTAGACCATTGCTCTATTTCGGCGCGGTCCGACGATCAGGTTTCCGAGGAAAATGAGCCTCTCGCCGAGGTAGCTCAGTTGGTAGAGCAATGGTCTGAAGAATCGCGCACATCGTGATTCGCGAAATCGCTCGGGAATTCGCGACTGATACCGATTTTCAGCCGCGAAGAGCAATGGTCTCAGCGGTCAATAGTCTTGTGAGAGTGCGACGGGCAGGCCGTGCTCCTCGATCCAGGCTGATCAGATGAGTCCGGACACCAGCGTCACTGTTTTGCACCGCGCGCTCTACTGGACAGCGTACGTGCTGTCGGCATTGGGCATCGCGTTCGGATTGTCGTCCGCGCGCGTCGTCGGAGCGGCGCGCGAGATCCACCTCGTCCTCGTGCCGCTCGCGGCCATCAGGTTAGCCCATCCTGGCCTGGCGGCGAATCGCGTCCGTAATGCACACATCTTCACACGATAATTCCGGCACGTGAAGACTCCTGAGGCGGATGCCACACCGGTTCGACGGCGGATCGTCCTGACGTCGGAGACGGCGGCGAAAGCACCGGAGCAATTCGGCCGGCTTACAGACGCTGGCTTCGCTGTCGAACAGCGCTTTGATCTCGCCGATGAGCACGATGCGGAAGTGCTGATGCGCGGGATCGACGGCGCGTGGGGAGTCGTCGCGAACTCCTCGAACCGGTTCGATCGCGCGACACTCCATCGCCTCCGGCATCTCCGTGTGATCGCGCGTACTGGGGTCGGCTACGACGCGATCGATGTCGCGGCGGCGACCGCGCACGGCGTCCTCGTCTTCACGACGCCGGGCACGGTCACTGAGTCAGTCGCGGACTTCACGCTCGCGCTCATGCTGGGATGCCTACGCGACATTGTTGGGCTGAACGCAGCGGTGCGGAGTGGCCAGTGGCGAGCACGTCGTCTGGGCCGTGATCTATGCGGCACTACGGTCGCGATCGTGGGTCTTGGCGCGATCGGCCAGGCGGTCGCGCGTCGACTCGCAGGTTTTTCGTGCCGCGTCCTGGCGGTCGACCCGCTCGCGGACGCCCAGTTCTGGGAACCGCGCGGGGTATCCATCTTGAGGCTCGAGGATGCGCTTCCACAAGCTGACGTCGTCACGGTCCACGTGTCCTTGACACCTGAGACGCGAGGTATGATCGGCCCTCGAGAGCTCGCCTTGCTGCGACCGACAGCGATGATCGTCAACACGTCGCGCGGCGCGGTCCTCGACGAAGCCGCGCTTGTCGACGCACTCCAGTCCGGCTCGATCGCCGGTGCGGCACTCGATGTGGTCGAGCGAGAGCCGCTGCCCCCGGACCACGCGCTCGTCTCGCTCGATAACGTCGTACTCACCGGCCATGCGGCATCCTCTTCGGTGTGCGCGGTGCGACGGATGTGCGATGCCGTCGTCAACGGCGTACTCGCCGCGGCGGCTGGGGCCGCTCCCGCCGGATGCCTCAACCCGAGCGTGCTGACGAAGTCGGACCCATGACCAAGCCGTCGAGGTGCAGCTGGGTCGAACGGCACAACGGTCGTCAGGCGGCGAGGGTAGGAACGCACGATATCGGTGCGGATTGGACGTCGGCTCCGACATGAACCAGCACACCTTCGAATCCACGCAGTCGGTCGTCTTCCGCGGGCGTCGCGAGGAGGCGTCCCGCGTCCAACGAGCTCTGCTCAGCGAGGGCATAGCCTGCGGGATTGTCGAAACCCTTGTGCTCGGCGTGGTCGGACCTTCGATGTACCTGTATGAGGTTGCGGTCGCTGGACTCGACGATGCGCGTGCGCGTGAGCGGATCCGCGCGCTGGGTCTCACCGCCAAACCCTGACATGATGGCGATGCGCATCACGCGCCGCGCGCGATGAGCCGCAACAGGTCGGTCGAGAGATCGCCGCTGCAGACCTCCTCGACCGGGCCGCGCATCTGGATCTCGCCGTCCGGCGCGATCGTGATGCCGAGCTGACCGCCGGGCATGGTGATCGTGACATCGCCTTCGATGAGCCCCTTGTGCCGGGATGCGGCGGCGACGGCGCAGCTCGACGAGCCTGACGCGAGCGTGTAGCCCGCGCCGCGTTCCCAGATCTCGATCTTCACCTCCTGCCGCGAGACGACCTGCGCGAACTGCACGTTCGTGCGGTTCGGGAACGCTGGGTGATGCTCGATCTTCGGACCGAGGCCGCGCACATCCACCTTCGACACGTCGGGGACGATGACGACACAATGCGGGTTGCCGACGTTCACCGACGTCACGGCGAGGCGCTTCCCGTCGACCTCGATCGCGTCGAGCTTGTCGATGTGCGCCTTGCCCATGTCGACTGTGATCTGGCTTACGCGTCCGGCTTCGTGCTCGAGGAGGCAGGTCACCCGTCCGCCGAGCGTGTGCAGCGTGAAGCGTTCTTTCGACGTGTAGCCATGTTCGCGGAGGAACTTCGCGAAGATTCGCACGCCGTTCCCGCTCTTCTCGGCCTCGCTGCCGTCGGGATTCAGGATGCGGACGCCGAAGTCTGCGCCGTCGCCCGATGAGACGACGAGGATGCCGTCCGAGCCGACACCCCGATTGCGGTCGCAGATCAACCTCACCGCTTCGGGCGTGAGCGCGAAGGGTAGGTCCTTTGGATCCATGACGAGGTAGTCGTTGCCGAGGCCGTGCGACTTCACATAGTGCGGCATGTCGTCGTCCCTCGTGTTCTCCCGGCGACGACGTGGACGCTCACATCTTCTGCGCGGGACCGGAGCCGGTCTGCGGCGTGCCCTTGGCGATCTCCGCCAGGTGGATGACCTCGAAGGCCGCGGCGCCGCCCGAGAGGTCGAGCACGCCCACAGTTCCGAGCGCACGCTGGCCCGCCACGCGTGCGGCACGGCCCTTCGGGTAGGTCGGGCTGCCGGGATTCACGAAGAGGACGCCGTCCTTCAGGATCGCCGCTTCGCGATGCGTGCTCGCGAATGCGACGATATCGACCGGGCCGCCGAACTTCTCGCGAAGGACCGCCTTCGTGTCGATGCCTTCGAACACCGGCAACCCCGCGGCCGGCGCGGAGACGGCTGGGCCCGGCTCCTTCTCGAGGTTGTGGATCGCGCCGACACGGAAGCCGCCGGCCTCGATGACGCGGGCGAGCCCCGCGACCCGCTCGCCGTCCGCGGGCGTGACGTACGTGCCGCCGGCCTTCTTCCCCGAGTAGTCGCGCACGGCGAGGACCGGCGCGACAGCCGATAGTCGGTCGAGGACGCCGCGCCCGAGGGTGTCGTCGCGCACCCCCATGTGACCGAGGTGCACGATAAGGTCGCAGCCCGCGCCGCGGAACGCCTCGAGCACCTCGGCCGGCAGGTCGCTGCCGTCGTCGCGCGTGTTGTGGTCGTCGGAGAGGAATCCGATGCGGGTCGCCCTCACGCGCGTGACCGGTGCGATCGCTTCAGCCTGCGCGAGCTCGGTCGTGTTGGTGGCGATGGCCATGGTGAAACCTCCGGATGCATAGTTCGCGGCTGCTTACGGTAGCCGATAACGACAACGGATATCATGGTGCTCCCAACCCGGCGCAGAAGGAAAAAGGAGGGCCCGTGGACGTCGCCTCGCCGCCGGTCTCCCCGCCCGCCTCCGCCCGCCGGCCGAAGGTCGCACCGGCGCTGCCGGGGCCGCGCGCCGCTGCGCTCGTCGCGCGCGACGCTGAGGCACTCTCGACCAGCTTCACTCGCCCGTACCCGCTCGCGATGGCGAGAGGTGAGGGGCTCTGGATTACGGACATCGACGGCAACGAGTTCCTCGACTTCACCGCGGGTATCGCGGTCACGTCGACCGGCCACTCCCACCCGAAGGTCGTCGCCGCGATCGAGGAGCAGGTACGGAAGTTCCTGCACATGTCCGGAACCGACTTCTACTACGAGCCCGAAGTCCGTCTCGCCGAACGGCTCCAGGCGAGCGCGCCGGTGAAGGCGCCGGCGCGCGTGTTCTTCGCGAACTCCGGCGCCGAGACGATCGAGGGCGCCATCAAGCTCGCGCGCTGGGCGACGCGGCGCCCGCATTTCCTGGCGTTCACCGGCGCGTTCCACGGCCGCACCATGGGCGCGCTGTCGCTTACCGGCAGCAAGGCCGTGCAACGCGACGGCTTCGCGCCGCTCGTGCCGGGTGTCTTCCACGTCCCGTATCCGTCCGCGAGCCATGGCGGACCGTCGAGCGACGAGGTCTTCGAGCGCATCGATCAGCTGTTCCACACCCTCGCGAAGCCCGACAGCTTCGCCGCGATCTTCGTCGAGCCGATCCAGGGCGAAGGCGGGTACATCGTGCCACCCGACGACTTCCTCCCGCGTCTCCGCGCGCTCGCGTCGGAGCACGGGATCCTCCTCGTCGTAGACGAGATCCAGAGCGGCATGGGCCGGACGGGGAAGCTCTACGCGATCGAGCACTGGGGCGTCACCGCGGACATCGTCGTGCTCGCGAAGGGCATCGCCTCGGGATTGCCGCTCGGCGCGATCATCGGGGGCGGCGGTGTGATGTCCTGGCCGCCAGGGGCGCACGGCAGCACGTTCGGCGGGAACCCCGTCTCCTGCGCCGCCGCGCTCGCAACGCTCGACCTCATCGAGGGCGGCCTGCAGGAGAACGCCGCGACGCGTGGGGTACAGCTTCGCGAGGGGCTCGGCGCGCTGGCTTCGCGCCACGCCGCGATCACCGACGTCCGCGGGAAGGGCCTGATGGTGGCGTTCGAGGTCCGCACCCCGGCGCTCACGAACGCGGTCATGCAGCAGGCGTTCCGGCGGGGGCTCCTCGTGCTGCCCACCGGCGCACGTGCGATCCGTCTCTCGCCGGCGCTCACCGTATCGTCCGATGAGATCGCCGTCGCGCTCGAAATCCTCGACGCGTCCTGCGCCGCAGCCGCGGCGGCCTGACGAGGGGGACCAGATGACCGTCACCGAGCTCGCACCGACCCACGCCGCGCGCGATGCGCAGGTCGCGAAGATCCTCGCCGCGTTCGGCATGACCCCAGGCACCGCGCTCTCCGGCGTCGCCTCGGGCGGACGCTTCGCGCCCGAGCCACGCGGAGCGGTCCTCGAGACCTTCGATCCGACGACGGGCGTCGTCCTCGCCCGCGTCCGCACGGCCGCGCCCGACGACTACACGGCGGCCGCGAAGGCGGCGCGTGCCGCGTTCGAGCGATGGCGGCTGGTGCCCGCGCCGCGACGCGGCGAGTTCGTGCGCCTCCTCGGCGAACGGTTCCGCGGGCGCAAGGAGGACCTCGCTCGGCTCATCAGCGTGGAGAACGGGAAGATCCTCTCGGAGGCTCGCGGCGAGGTCCAGGAAGTCATCGACATGTGCGACCTCGCGGTCGGCCAGTCGCGGCAGCTCTTCGGACGGACCATCGTCTCGGAGCGGCCGCAGCACCGCATCGTCGAGAACTGGCATCCGGCCGGCATCGTCGGGATCATCTCCGCCTTCAACTTCCCGGTCGCCGTGCCAGGCTGGGGCTGGTCGCTCGCCCTTGTCTGCGGCGACAGCGTGCTGTGGAAGCCGTCGAGCCTCACGCCGCTCGCGTCGATCGCGTGTCAGCAACTGTTCCACGACGTGACGAACGGCACCGAGGCGGAGGGCGTGTTCTCGCTGGTGAACGGCGCTGGCGCTACCGTGGGCGAGCTGCTCCTCGCCGACGCGCGCGTGCCCCTCGTGCAGGCGACCGGCTCGTGCGCGCTCGGCGAGCGTGTATCCGCCTCGGTCGGGAAGCGCGGCGCGCGCGCGATCCTCGAGCTCGGCGGCAACAACGCCGTGGTCGTCCTCGACGACGCGGATCTCGATCAGGCGCTCGCGTCGGTCGTCTTCGGCTCGGTCGGCACCGCCGGCCAGCGCTGCACGACGACGCGCCGGCTGATCCTCCAACGCGGCATCGCGAAGCGCTTCGTGGATCGCATGCTCGGCGCATACCGCACGGTCCAGATCGGCGATCCGCTCGACGAGCGAACGCTCATGGGCCCGCTCATCTCGGCGCAGGCGGTGACGGACTACCGGAACGGCATGGCCGAGATCCGGCGCCAGGGCGGCGACGTGCTCTGTGGCGACGTGGTCCTCGATCGACCGGGCTACTTTGTCGCGCCGACGATCGTGCGATCGAGAGCCGACATGCCCGTGGTCGCGGACGAGATCTTCGCGCCGATACTGCACGTCTTCGAGGTCGAGACGCTCGACGAGGCGATCGCGCTGAACAACGCGGTGCCGCAGGGCCTCTCGAGTGCCATCTTCACACGCGATCTGCACGCGGCCGAGCGCTGGCTCTCCGCGGCCGGCGCCGACACCGGGCTCGCGAACGTGAACGCCGGGACGAGCGGCGCCGAGATCGGCGGTGCCTTCGGCGGGGAGAAGCTCACCGGCGGCGGGCGCCAGGCTGGGTCGGACGCGTGGAAGGGATATATGCGCCGGCAGACGAGCACCGTGAACTTCGGGACGCAGGTCGTGCTGGCGCAGGGCGTGCGGTTCGACGTGGAGGAGAAGCCTTGAGCATTCCCGTTATCGCGGCCGGCGACATCTTCCCGGACACGACGAGGATCGACCGCGGCCATCTCGTTGTCGGCGGCTGCGATATGGCTGACCTCGCGGCGCGCTACGGCACGCCGCTCTATGTGTTCGATGAGGCGAGCATTCTCGCGCGGGCCCGCGGCTATCGTGACGCCCTCGCGCGCAGCTACCCCGGCGCGTCGATCGTCTGCTACGCCTCGAAGGCCTACTCCGCGCCCTGGATCCTGTCGCTCCTCGCCGACGAGGGCGTCGGCCTCGACGTCGTCTCCGCCGGCGAGCTCTTCGTCGGTGCGAAGGTCGACTTCCCCCGCGAGCGCATCTACTTCCACGGCAACAACAAGGGCGAGGACGAGCTGCGCCTCGCGCTCGCGGAGCGCGTCGGGCGCATCGTCGTGGACAACCTCGACGAGGTCCGCCTCCTCGCCCGGCTCGCGGTGGAGCGCGGGGTCCGGCCCGCGGTCCTGCTCCGGGTCTCGCCCAGCGTCGACGCGCACACGCACGCGCACCTCACGACGGGCAATCTCGACACGAAATTCGGCCTGGGCATCGAGTCGGGCGCCGCGGCTGAGGGCGTGGGCGCGATCCTTCAGGAGCCTGCGCTCGATCTCCGCGGCTATCACGCGCACATCGGCTCGCAGATCCACGAGATCGAGCCGTATGAGGCCGAGGTCGAGCGTCTCTTCGCCTTCGCGAAGGAGATGCGTGAGGAGCGGGGCGTCGCGCTGCGTGAGATATCGCCGGGCGGCGGGTTCGGCGTGCGCTATACGACGGAGGACCCGGCGGTGAAGGCGGCCGACATGATCGGCCGCGTCGGCGCGGTGGTCGCCGCCGCGGCGAAGAAGTTCGGCTTCGACCGGCTGCCCGAGGTGAGCATCGAGCCGGGGCGGTCGATGGTGGCGAACACCGCGATCGCGCTGTATCGCGTCGGCTCGGTAAAGCGCATCCCGGGTGGACGCACGTACGTCGCTGTCGACGGCGGGATGGCCGACAACATCCGGCCCACCGCGTATGGGGCGAAGTACTCCGCCGTCCTCGCGGGTCGCGTTGACGACACGCGTACGACCGACGTCGCGATCGCGGGGAAGTACTGCGAGACCGGCGACATTCTCATCCAGCACATCGAGCTGCCGCTTCCTCGCGTCGGTGAGCTCATCGCTGTCCCGACCGCGGGGGCGTACCACCTGTCCATGGCGAGCAACTACAACATGGCGCTCCGTCCGGCGGTCGTCGTGGTCGCGAACGGAAGGTCGCGCCTAGTCCGACGCCGCGAGACGTTCGAGGATCTTCTCGCGCCCGAGATCGCCGGCGAGGCTGTGAAGGCCTGATGGACTTCAGCATCCCCGCGGAGTGGACCGACCTGCTCCGCACGGTCCGGGAGTTCACCGAGCAGGAGATCGAGCCGATCTGGCGAAAGATCGAGGACGACGACGAGATCCCCGCGGCCGTCCTCGCGAAGGCCGGCGCGCTCGGCCTCTTCGGCCTGACGATCCCCGAGGAGTACGGCGGCCTCGGCCTGCCGATGCTCGCGAAGGCGCTCGTGTACGAGGAGCTCGGGCGCACGCATGCGGGATTCGTCTCGATCATTGGCACCCACTGCGGCATCGGCACGACGGCGATCACGAACCTCGGGAGCGAGGAGCAGAAGCGCGCCTATCTGCCGATGCTCGCGACCGGGGAATGGATCGGCGCGTTCGCGCTCACCGAGCCTGGCGCCGGATCCGATGCGGCCTCGATCGCCACGAGCGCGACGCGACGTGGCGACCGCTGGATCTTGAACGGGACGAAACATTTCATCACGAACGCGCGCATGGCGAAGGTCTTCACGGTCTTCGCGGTCACCGACAGGACGAAGGGCTCGAAGGGGATCTCGGCCTTCATCGTCCCGCGCGACGCGAACGGCTTCACGATCAGCCGGTTCCAGCCGACGATGGGCCTCCGCGGTTCGCACGTCGCGGAGCTCGTGTTCGAAAACTGCGAGATTCCCGCCGAGAACCTCCTCGGCCCCGAGGGGCTCGGCTACACGACGGCGCTGAAGACGCTCGCGCAGGGACGCGTCGGGATCGGTGCGCGGTGTGTCGGCGCGGCTCAGCGGTGCATCGAGCTCTCCGTCGACTACGCGCGGCAGCGCAAGCAGTTCGGGAAACCGATCGCCGAGTTCCAGCTGATCCAGGGCCACCTCGCGGAGATGGCCGCCGAGACCGCGGCGGCGCGACAGCTCGCCTACTACAGCGCGTCGCTCCTCGACGCGGGAAAGGCGGCTCGCCGCGAGGCCGCGATGACGAAGCTCGTCTGCACCGAGACATACGGGCGTGTCGTCGACAAGGCGGTGCAGATCCACGGCGGCATGGGTTACTGCAAGGACGTGCAGGTCGAGCATTACTACCGCGACGCACGCATCACCCGCATCTACGAGGGGACGAGCGAGATCCAGAAACTCATCATTGCCCGCGACCTCCTGGGCGAATAGCGGTGGGTGCGCTCGATGGGCTGAAGGTCGTCGACCTCTCCCGCGTCCTCGCGGGGCCGATCTGCACGATGATGCTCGGCGACCACGGCGCCGATGTCGTGAAGGTCGAGCCGCCCGCGCTCGACGACACGCGCGCGTGGGGACCGCCGTTCGCCGGCGCGAGCGCGGCGGGCGCGCCCGAGGGCTACCGCGGCGAGAGCGCGTACTACCTCTTCTGCAACCGCAACAAGCGCGGCATCGTCCTGGATCTCTCAAAGCCGGCCGGCCGCGATGTCGCCCTCCGCCTCATCGACGATGCCGACGTCGTGGTGGAGAACTTCAAGCCCGGGACGCTCGAGAAGTGGGGCCTCGCCTACGAGGACGTGCTGCGCAAGAGGAACCCGCGGCTCATCCTCGCGTCGATCAGCGGGTTCGGCGCGGACGGCCCGTACAAAGATCTGCCCGGATACGACGTCCTCGGTCAGGCGATGGGCGGGATCATGAGCATCACCGGCGAGCCGGGCTCGGGGCCGACGCGCGTCGGGATCGCGATCGCGGACATCTCGAGCGGCCTCTACGCGATGCACGGCATCCTCCTCGCACTCGCGGCGCGCGAGCGCAGCGGCGAGGGTCAGCGGGTGGAGTGCTCGCTCCTCGAGTCGATCGTCAGCCTGCTCACGCACATCGCCTCGAACTACCTCGTCGGTGGCGTGCCGCCGAAGCAATACGGCAACACCCATCCCAGCATCGTGCCCTATCAGCTGTTCCGCAGCTCGGACGGCTACGTCTACATCGCCAACGGCAACGACTCGCAGTTCGCGAAGCTCGTCACCGAGCTCGGGATGCCCGAGCTCGCCTCGGACCCGCGGTACCGCTCCAACGCTGACCGCGTCGCGAATCGCGAGACGCTGATCCCGTTCATCCAGTCAAAACTCACGCAGCGTCCCAGCCGTGAGTGGGTCGAACGCTTCTGGACGACCGGCGTGCCCGCCGGGCCGGTGCAGAGCCTCGAGGAGGTGTTCCGCGATCCGCAGGTCCTCCACCGCGAGATGGTCGTCACGATGGATCACCCGACGATCGCCCAGGGCGTCCGCATGACCGGCATCCCTGTGAAGCTGAAGGGCACGCCGGCGACGCTGCGGCGGTATCCGCCGCTGCCGGGTGAGCACACGCGCGAGGTCCTCCGCGAGCACGGCTACGCCGATGCCGAGATCGCGCATCTCGAGGAGGTGGGTGTTGTGCGCAGTTGGGCCGCGCGCGCGGCGGTGCCGCAGGGATGACCGAATACACGCTGCGCGGCCAGGTCGCGATCGTCGGTGTCGCCGAGAGCGCGCTCGGGAAGACACCGGACCGCACCGTGCTCTCGCTGCAGCAGGAGGCGGCGCTCGGCGCGCTCGACGACGCGGGGCTCGCGCTGTCGGACGTGGACGGCCTCTTCGTCTCGGGATATCAGTACGCGGAGCGGCCCGCGGTGCTCACCGCCGAGTACCTCGGCATCCAGCCGCGCTACCTCGAGTCGACGAATCTCGGCGGGTCGGGGTTCGTCGCGGCGGTCGAGCGCGCGGGCGCGGCGATCGCGGCGGGGCTCTGCGAGACGGTGCTCATCTGCTACGGCTCGACGCAGTACTCGAGCCGGACGCGCGCGCTCGGCGGACGGCCGCCGGAGTGGAGCTACCAGTTCGAGGTGCCGCACGGCCCGGCGCTGCCGCTCTCGGCGTACGCGCTCGCGGCGACGCGGCACATGTACCTCTATGGCACGACGTCGGAGCAACTCGCGGAGGTCGCGGTGGCGGCACGCCAATGGGCCATGCGCAACCCGAAGGCGCTGCGCCGCGCGCCGCTCACCGTCGATGAGGTGCTCGCCTCGCCGCTCATCTCCTCGCCGCTGCGCGGCCTCGACTGCTGTCTTGTGACCGACGGTGGCGGCGCGGTCGTCGTCACGAGTGCCGAACGCGCACGCACGCTGCGCAGGCAGCCGGTCTACCTCCTCGGGAGCGGGATCGCGACGACGCACGAGGCGATCACGAACATGCCCGAGCTCACTGAGACGCCGGCGCGCGCGAGCGGGGCGCTCGCGTTCGCGCGCGCCGGCGTGCGCCCGCACGAGGTCGACGTCGTCGAGGTCTACGACTCGTTCACCATCACCGTGGTCCTCACGCTCGAGGACCTCGGGTTCTGTCGGACGGGCGAGGGCGGCGCGTTCGTGTCCGGCGGCCGGATCGCGCCGGACGGCGACTTCCCCCTGAACACGAGCGGTGGCGGCCTCTCGTACACGCATCCTGGGATGTTCGGGATCTTCCTGCTCATCGAGGCGGTACGACAGCTGCGCAGCGACTGCGGCGAGCGGCAGGTCGCGAACGCGCGGACGGCCCTCTGCCACGGCACCGGCGGCCAGCTCTCGACCGCCGCGACGGTGATCCTCGGGAGGGAGGCATGAGCCTCCCGCTCCCGCTGCCGACCATCGACCCCGACACGCAGCCCTTTTGGGACGGCGCGCGTCGCGGCGCGTTGCTCATCCAGCGCTGCCGCGACTGCGGGCGGCCGCAGTTCTTTCCGCGGCCGCGGTGCGTCCGCTGCGGCGGATCGATCGCCTGGATCGAGGCGAGCGGGGAGGGTCGCGTCTATTCGTACACGGTCGTGCATCGCGCGCCGCACGAGTCGCTCGTGCCTCTCGTTCCGTACGTCGTCGCCCTCGTCGATCTTGCCGAAGGCGTGCGGATGATGTCGCGCGTCCGCGCCGCGGACTCGGGCGTGGTGCAGATCGGCGCGGCGGTCAGGGTCGCGTTCGAGCGGGTCAGCGACGAGGTGACGCTCCCGCTCTTCGAGGTGGTGGGGCCATGACCACGATCTCGGCGCCCGCGGTGGCCCACGGCGAGCTGCGCGGCCTCGTCACGCGCATCGTCGAACGGGCCGGATTCCGCGACGCCGACGCGCGCGAGATCGCCGACGCGCTCGTCGAGGCGGACCTTCGGGGCATCGTTTCGCATGGCGTGATGCACGTGCCCAACCTCGTGAAGCGCACGAAGCTCGGCCTGGTGCGCACGACGCCGGACATGAAGGTTCTCGCCGAGAGCGCCTCCGTGGCACGCATCGACGCGGACCGCGCGGCGGGGTTCATCGCCGCCGCACGAGCGATGGATACCGCGATCGCCAAGGCGCGCGCGACCGGCGTTGGCGCGGTCGCGGTGACGAACAGCACCCACTACGGCATGGGGGCGCGGTACGCCGAGCGCGCGGCGCGCGCGGGAATGATCGGCCTCGCGCTGGCGAACGCGACCGCGACCATGCCGTCGCCCGGCGGTGCGCGCGCGCTCCTCGGGACGAACCCGATCTCGTTCGCCGTGCCGGGGGAAGGGGATGCGGCCGCGATCTGCCTCGACATGGGCCTCGGCCAGGTGACGCTGAACTCGGTCCGCGACGCGGCGAAACGTGGCCGCGCGCTTCCCGAGGGTGTCGCGACGGCGAATGACGGCACGCCGACGACCGATCCGGCGAAGGCGCTCGACGGCGGCTTCCTGCTTCCGTTCGGAGGGCACAAGGGCTTCGGCCTCGCGGTGCTCGTGGAGGTCCTCGCGGGCGTGCTCACCGGCGCCGGGATCGGTCGCGACGTCGGCTCGCTCTTCGTGGACTACGACCGCGCGCAGAACACCGGGCACTTCCTGCTCGCGCTCGATGTGTCGCACTTCTGCTCGCTCGAGCAGTTCCGATCGCGCCGCGACTTCCTCGTCTCGTGGATCCAGGCGTCGCCTCGCGCGGCGGGCGCCGGCCCGGCGCTGCTCCCCGGGCAGCGCGAGTACCAGACACGTCGCGAGCGGATCGCGAGCGGCATCCCGCTCCCGAAGGAGACCGCTGCCGACCTTGCGGTGCTCGCCGAAGAGCTCGGCGTCGCCGTGCCGCAGAGCCTGCGCGATGCGGCTTAGCGGCGGTCGGACGCTCTATGGACTCGCGCTCGGCATCCTCATGCTCGACACGCACTCCCCGCGTCTCGTTGGGGATGTCGGCAACGCCGCGACCTGGCCGTTCCCCGTCCAGTACCGCGTGGTGAGGGGCGCGGACCCCGCACGGATCATGGGCCGCGATCCCGACCCGACGCTCCTCGCGCCGTTCATCGATGCGGCGCGCGAGCTCGAAGGTCTCGGTGTGCACGCCATCACCACGAGCTGCGGATTCCTCGCGGTCTTCCACCGCGAGCTGCAGGACGCGGTCGCCGTGCCGATGCTCACCTCCGCGCTCCTTCAGGTGCCCTTCGTCTCGCGCGTCATCGGGACGAGGCGGCGCGTCGGCATCCTCACCGAGAGGCCGAACCTGACCGAGCGCCACTTCAACGCCGTCGGCTGGTCATCGCAGTACGTGCCCATCGCGGTCACCGCGATGCCCGACGGCGCGACGTTCCCGAAGGTGTACATCGACGACGAGCCGACCGCGGACGCCGACATCCTCGAGGGCGACATGCTGGAGCTCGCGACGCGGGCCGTCCGCGAGCATCCGGACACCGGCGCGCTCGTCTTCGAGTGCACGAACTTCGTGCCGTTCTCGCAGGCCGTGCGGCGCGCCACCGGGCTGCCGGTGTACGACCTCTACACGCTGGTCATGCACACGTTCCTCGCGACCGAGGGCCGGACGTTCGAGAGGAGACTCTGATGTAGCGCTCAGGCATCCGCGAGCGAGGCGACGAGTGGCGCGAAGAGGTCGATGTCGGCCTCGGCGACGCGATGGAACGTGGCGCCGAACCGCTCGCGGCGCTCGATGAGCCCGTCGCGGACCATGTCGCGCGAGCCGAACAGGTAGAACGGGCTCTCGCGCAGGAGCATGACCGGGATGCCGAGCTTCGCGGCGGTCTCGTCGTAGCGGCGCCGAGCGTCGTCGGTGATGGCGAGTTCGCACTGCACGTTCAGGGTGATCGCGCCGAAGCGGCCTCCGGCGGCCGCGCGCACGATGCCCAGCTTCTCCTCGAGCGCCGCCGCCGTGAGGTCTGTCGCCTCCACCGCGCCACGACGCTCGCTCGGGAAGACGTACGACAGGATGTCGGCATGACGTCCCGCGAGACGCAGCATCGCCTGCCGCGAGGCGCCGATGAGGATGGGCGGGTGCGGCTGCTGGATCGGGCGGGGAAGCACGGTCGCACTCTTCGTCGCATAGAAGCGTCCCGCGTGATCGACCTTCTCTTCGGTCCAAAGACGCTTCAGCAGCGGGACCGCCTCGGCGAGCCGGGCGAAGCGTGTCCGGGGCGGGTCGAGCGGAATGCCCATCATCGCGTAGTCAGGCTCGTACCAGCCCGTCCCGACCGCCACGTCGAGCCTGCCACCGGAGAGGACGTCGAGGGTGGCCATCTCCTTCGCGAACAGCACCGGGTTGCGGTAGTCGTTCGCGAACACGAGCGCGGAGACGCGCAGCTTCGTCGTGGCGTCGGCCGCGGCCATCAGCGCGGGGACCGTCGCGAACTGCGGCGAGAGGTGGTCGGGCATGTTCAGCGTGTCGTACCCGAGCGCCTCGAGCTTGCGCGCCTTCTCGCGCCAGCCGGCGGCGCTCGGCGCGTTTCGCGCGGTCACCATGAAGCGGAACGGACGTGCGCTCACCCGGCCGGCTCCAGCAGCAGCTTCCCGATCGTCGCTCGGCTGGCCAGATCGCGATGGGCCGCCGGGGCGTCACGCAGCGCGTAGCGCTTGCCGATCCGCACCGCCAGCTTTCCGGCGGCGATCCATCCGAACACGTCCCGTGCGCGACGGAGCAGATCGTCGTGCGCGGCCGTCAGGACCGCCACGTTGCAGCGGGCCAGCGTGAGCGAGCGAGGGTTCAGCCTCGCGAGGTCGAACGGCCCGACCGGGCCGCTGGCCGATCCGAAGAAGACCATGTATCCGGCCGGCCGCAGGCACGCGAAGCTCTTGTCGAAGGTGTCCTTGCCCACGCCGTCGTACACGACGTCGACGCCACGCCCGCCGGTGAGCCGCTCCACCTCCTTCACGAAGTCGGCCTGCGTGTGGACGATGACCTCGTCCGCTCCAGCCGCGCGCGCGGCACGTGCCTTCTCCTCGCTCGAAACTGTCGCGATGACGCGCGCTCCGCGCATTTTCGCCATCTGCGTGACGAAGAGGCCGACGCCGCCCGCGGCGGCGTGCACGAGGCAGCTATCACCCCTGGCGATCGGATATGTGGTGTGCGTGAGGCAGTGCGCGGTGAGGCCCTGGAGCGTCGCGGCCGCGGCGGTCCGCGTGCCCACGCCGTCGGGGAGCGTGATGAGCCGGTCCGCCGCGAGGGCCGCGTGCGTTGCGTACGAGCCGGGCAGCATCTGCCAGGCGACGCGTTCGCCGACGCGGACGCCGTCCGTCGATGGCCCGAGGGCCTCGACGACGCCCGCGCCCTCGAGGCCCATCGGCTGCGGGAAGGTCGGCGGTCGGCCGACGCCGAGGCGCTGGTTCAGGTCGATGAAGTTCACGCCTGCGGCTTCGATCCGGACGAGCGCCTGGCCCGCTTCAGGCATCGGCGTCGGCAGGTCCTCGAACCGGAGCACCTCTGGTCCACCGTACTCGTACAGCCGTATCGCCTTCATCGCGCGATCCTCCGCGTTGCGTTACTTTTTGTGTGTGGGCGCATCTTCGGTCACCCTACAAGCCGCGAGCAAGATGGCATCTCCGAGTGCGCGACCGCACCCGCAGGTAACCACCTCGGCGCCGGCCGGAACGGCGAGGGGGCTCGGCATCTGCCTGTGCCGCCATTGCCGCACCCGCGAGGTGCTCGACCGCATCGGAGACAAGTGGTCCGTCGACGTCATCAGCGTGCTCGGCGTGGACTCGCGCCGCTTCACCGAGCTGCTCCGCATCGTCGAGGGGATCAGCCAGCGCATGCTCACGGTCACGGTTCGCGGTCTCGAGCGGGACGGCATCGTGACGCGAACGGTGCACCCCGTCGTCCCGCCACGCGTCGACTACGCGTTGACCCCGATGGGCCGCACGCTCCTCGACACGATCCGCAGCCTGCGGCGCTGGGCGCACGAACACGCTGCGCACATCGACGCCGCTCGGGAGCGGTACGACCGCGCCAACCGCTGACCCGCGCTAACGCTCCGTCGCGCGCGGTCGCGCCTCGCCGGTTAGCACGTCGATCGCGATGAGCCGTTCGGCGCACCGCCTTCGCTACCGCACGGCGCGCGGTCGCCGGGTGCGAGAACGACTCTCGCCGTGACGGCTAGCGAGCTCGCGAGAGGCCGGGAGCCGCGCCGAGCATGACATCGATCGGGATGACGTCGTCCGCTTCGTGCGTCCCGCACGTGCAGCCGGTGAGGCCACCGGTGGTCGGGTAGATCGAGCTCGTCGCGATCCCGAGCGCCTGCTCCTCGGTGAGGCCCCAGCTCTGCCAATTGCGCCGTGTCTGACGGACGACCTCCTGCGGATCGCCAAGCCGTGCCGCGGCCTGTGCGCGATCGGGGTTCTCGACGCCCAGCGCCTCCGCGAGGATCGACACCGGATGCCGCACGTTCATGCGGTCGCTCGCGTAGCGGCCCCACATCTGATGGCAACTGAAGTGTGTCGACGATACGGTGTCGCCGCCCTGCGCCTGGACGAGATCGGCGAGATGGGCCGCCGACTCGGTGCGCTCGCGCGCGTCTTCTTCGGGCGGCGTCCATCGCGGATAGTCGGAGATGCCGGTCGCGCCCGCGTACCGCCCCATACGAAGAGCGGAGCACGGCCTGACCTCGGCGAGCTCGCCCTCAGCGCGGCCGACGACCGTGACGCCGGGGATGAGCGAGAGGAGCCGTGCCATGTCCTCGTGGATCCGCGGGACCGTGCCGGCGAGACCGTCGTGCCAATCGAGCACCACGCGACGCGAGAGCCTTCGCTTCCACGGCACACGATCGCCCAGCCGCTCGACTTCCTCGGCGAAGAAGCTTCCGGTCCAGAGATGCCGGAGGTTCGGCTGTGGCACGCCGAAGATCTCGCGACGGCTCATCGTGATGGCCGCGGTCTGCTGGCACGCGTGGCAGGACATCACGATGGTCTTCGCGCCGATGGCCTCGGCGTAGCGGAGCTTGCTCATGGTGAAGGCTTCGCCCGCCTCGGCATGACCCTTCGCGAGGAAGGGCTTGCCGCAGCAGCCGGCGGGACCGGACGCCACCGCGAAACGGATGCCGAGCGCCTTCGCGACCGCTATCCCGTCGAGCAGGAAGTGGGGCATCGCGCGTGTGCCGCAGCTGAAGGTGAAGAACACATCGACCGGCTCGCTCGGCATGACGCGCTCGTCGGCCATCCACGTGACCTCGTCGCGCGCGACGAAGAGCCTCATCGGCGCGCCGACCCAGTCCATGACACCCTTCGGGTGGTCGACGCCGGTGACGTAGTTGGTCACTCCCATGATCTGTCGTATGTCACCGCCGTAGAGGCGGTCGTCCGCGATGCCGCCCAGCGCCGCTTGGATGCGGCGGAATTGCTCGGCCGTGGGCACAAGGCGCCCCGCCTCGATGTGCTCGTACTCTTTCGGATCGATCTGCGCGCGCGCCGCAAGGTCCTCGGGGCGCGCGATACCTGCCGCGAGGCGCTCCGCAGCCAGATGATTCGGGACCTGGAAGTCGTTCATGGCCGCGAGGCTAGGAGCGCTCGCCCCGCGTGGGAATGGCCGCGCGTGCGGTCGATTTGTCGGAATCTGTCGTGGCGGGGCCGAAGTCGAGGTCGTCGGTGATCCGCTCGGGGAGCTTCCAGCGGATGTACGACTTGCCCGTCTGCGAGTGGTAGTGATTCGCGCGCCGGATGCCCTGCGCGAACGCGCGCTCGAACTCCTCCCAATCCCGAGCCTCGACAGTCGCGAGCAGCGGCACGAGCGCATCCCGATCGAACTCCGCAAGCTGTCGTGCGTACTTCGGCCGGATCACCGCGAGCATTCGCTGCCGGGAGCGGATCTCCCGGAGGCAGTACGCGGCGAGCTCCCAGTTCCCGCCGTGGGCGGCGTAGTACGCGCGCGCGTAGCGCCTGCCCACCTGCGCCATGATCTCGCTCGTCCCGGGAAGGGCCTCGGCGATCTGCTCGAGCCTGAGCTCACCGTTCTTGGTCCGAACGAGAGTATCCATCGCATCCCTCCGGTATTCGCATCATGATCGCTGTGCCTCGCGATCGGCCTGAGCGTCGCATCGTGGCGCTTGCCCCGTCAACGGCTCACTACCGGTGTTTCGCGCGATATGCGCGCGGACTGGTGCCGAACTGCCGCCTGAACTGGCGACTCAGCTCGAAGATCGAGCCGAAGCCCGTTCGCTCGGCGATGACTCCGACGGGATCGTCCGTCGACTCGAGCAGCAACGCCACCTGACGCAGCCGCATCGAGCGCATGAGGTGCGCCGGCGCCACGCCGAGCTGCGCCCTGAACACGTGCGCGAAGTGTGCCCCGGACATGCCGGCCCGACGTGCGAGGTCCGCGACCTTGTGCGGCGCGGAGGGGTCGGCGATCGCGCCCTGGAGCGCGCCGAGGACGCGCGGATCGATGCGCCGCGCGCGGAGCGATTCGCGTCGCGCGATGAGGAAGAGCTCGCGGATCCAGAGCGCCAGCAGCTCGACGTGGATGCGCTCCTCCCGTCGGAGCATCGGTCTGTCGGTCCCGGCGACAGACGCGAGGGCGCGCGCTGTCTCTCGCTCCTGGACGCCGGCGATGATGCGCGCCCAGACCTCCTGCAGCGCGAGCCGGTGCCCCGCGAGCTCGATGTGCTTTCGGTACAGCCCGTCCGCGACGCGCTCGAAGCCGGCGGGCGTCCATTCCGGCCACGGATCGAAGCGGAGCGAGAGCGCGTCCCATCGGTCACCGGGGAGGACGCCGCGTGTCCCCGGCGTGTCGCGGCGGAGCAGGACGAGATCTCCCGCGGTGGCGAAGATCTCCGTCCGGGGTGGGTAGCGGAACGCGGCGCGGCCGCGGATCGTGTACGTCAGCATCCACAAACCCTCGGCGGTGGGACGCGCGGGCGGGACGTTCGTCCACTCGACGTGGTTCGCGAAGGCGACGGCATCGGCGCCGTCCGGGATCACCTGATCGCGCCGGCCCGCCGGAGATCGTCGATCTCACCGGGCGCGTACCCCCAATCCGCCAGCACCTCGCTGGTGTGCTGTCCGGGCAGCGGCGGCGCGCTGCGGACGCGTGTCGGCGTGCGTGACAGCCGCGGGGCGGGTGCGGGCTGTCGCACCGACGCGAACTCGGTGAACGTGCCGCGCGCCACGTTGTGTGGATGCGCCGCGGCCTCATCGAACGAGAGGATCGGGGCGACGCACGCGTCGCTGCCGTCGAAGATCGCCGTCCACTCCCGCTGCGTCCGCGCGCCGAACGCCGTCGCGAAGCGCTGACGAAGCGCCGGCCAGTTCGCGCGGTCGCCGCGGGGCGGCAGATCGCGCAGGCCAAGCCGGCGCACGAGCTCGTCGTAGAACTTCTCCTCGAGCGCGCCGACGGCCATGAAGCGGCCGTCGACGGTCTCGTACACGCTATAGAAAGGAGCGCCCCCGTCGAGGAGATTCGTGCCGCGCTCCGATCGCCAGTGCCCAGCGGCGATGAGGGCGTGGACGTGCGCCGCGAGGAGACTCGTCGTATCGACCATCGCGGTGTCGACGATCTGTCCCCGGCCAGAGTCCCGCGCCTCGAGGACGGCGCACAGCAGACCGAACGCGAAGATCGCGCCGCCTGCGTAGTCCCCCACGAGATTCAATGGTGGGACCGGCGCGGATCCCGTCCCGCCGATCGCGGAGAGCACGCCGGTGAGCGCGATGTAGTCGATGTCGTGCCCGGCCATCGCCGCGTACGGGCCATCCTGTCCCCATCCGGTGACCCGGCCGAAGACGAGCCGTGGATTGCGCCCGGCGCAGACGTCGGGGCCGAAGCCGAGACGCTCGGCGACTCCCGGACGGAAGCCCTCCATGAGCACGTCCGCCCGCTCGACGAGACGCAGGAGGGTCGCGACGCCGGCGCTCTTCTTCAGGTCGATCATGGCCGAGCGGCGTCCGCGGTTGAGGACGTCGAACTCCGGCGGCGACTCGCTGTTCACCGGGTCGGGGCGATCGATGCGGAGCACGTCGGCGCCCATGTCCGCGAGGAGCATCGCCGCGAACGGACCGGGTCCGCGGCTCGCGATCTCGAGGACGCGAAGCGTCGCGAGCGGACCCGACGCCATCAGGGATGAGCGGCGCTCATGTCCGGCGGGATATGGACCGCGCTCGCCACGGTCGCGACGTGCGCACGTACGAGACGCTCGACCTTGGCGGGATCGCCTCCGCGGAGCGCGTGAAAGATCTCCCAGTGCTCGCGCTGCGCCGCGGCAACGAGGTCGTGGTCGCGCTCGAAGGCGGGAAGGTAACGGAGCGTCCGCACGCGCACGCGATCGACCTCCTCGCGGAGCAGCCGTGACGGCGCCGCGGCATAGATGCGCTCGTGGAACCGTTTCGTGAGGGCCCAGAAGTCGGCCGTGCGTCGCGCATCGCGCGCGCGGTCCATCCGGTGCAGGAGGTCCTCGAGCGCGTCGAAGGCGGCATCGTCGAGCTTCTTCGTGGCCTGCGCGGCCGCTGCGGCCTCCACGATCGCGCGCACGAAGTACTCCTCCTTCATCCGCTCGTGCGAGAGGCGCACAACGCGCGCGTGCCTCACGAAGCGGCATGTGCGTGAGGTCGAAACGTTCGGCAAGCGACACGACGGTCAGCAGCTCGCCCGGTGTGAGGTCTCCGCTGAGGATCGCACGGCGGACGACGTCGGTCGCGACCTCAGCCTTCGTGCGGTACGCGGGGAGGTCCTCGGTCGCCGCGTGCTCTGCCGGTGCCGGCGTGGAGCGGACCGCCTGCCTCGCCATCTTTTATAAGATATCATGCTTCCGGAATGACGCTGGCACGCGCGGCCCCCAGTACGCACGAGCTGGGCGCGCTGCGCGCCGAGGTGCGCGCGTTCCTCGCGGAGGCGCGCGCCGCGGGCGCCTTCATCCCGCGCTGCGACTCGTGGATCAGCGGCCACGACCCGGAGTTCAGCCGCGAGCTCGGGCGTCGCGGTTGGATCGGTCGGAGCTGGCCCGCCCGCTACGGCGGCCGCGATCGGGACGAACTCGAGCGGTATGCCATCACCGAGGAGCTGCTCGCAGCCGGAGCGCCAGTGGCCGCGCACTGGTTCGCGCAGCGCCAGACGGGCCCGCTCCTCCTGCGCCACGGCACCGAGGCGCAGCGCCGGCGTTTCCTGCCCGCGATCGCAGGCGGCGATTGCTATTTCGCGATCCTCATGAGCGAACCGAACGCGGGCTCGGACCTCGCGTCGGTGCGGACTTCCGCGGAGCCCGTTGCCGGCGGATGGCGGGTCACCGGCCGGAAGGTCTGGACGAGCCATGCCCACAAAAGTCACTTCGGCGTCCTCCTTTGCCGCACGGGCCCGCCGGGCGAGCGGCGGCACGAAGGCCTGAGCCAGCTCATTCTCGATCTGCACGCGCCCGGCGTGACGATCCGTCCGATCCGGCTTTTGAGCGGCGAATCGCATTTCAGCGAGGTCACGCTCGACGGGGCGTTCGTGCCGGACGACATGCTGGTGGGCAGCATCGGGAACGGCTGGTCGCAGGTCCTGTCCGAGCTCGCGTTCGAGCGCAGTGGTCCCGAGCGATTCCTCAGCACGATGCCGCTCATCCTCGAGTTCATCGACGCGGCCGGCCCGGACTGCGCGCCCGAGACGGCGGAGACGATCGGCCTCCTCGCCGCGCAGCTCTGGACGATGCGCCGCATGTCGATGGAGATCGCGCGTGCGCTCGCGGCGGGCGATGCGCCCGCGGCGCGCGCCGCCCTCGTGAAGGACATCGGGACGCGCTTCGAGCAGTGGTCGGTGGAGGCGATCCGGCGGGTCGCCGGTCGCGAGCCCGCGCCCGAGAGCGCCGACCGCATCTCCTCGCTCCTGGCCCAGGCGATCGCCGCCTCGCCAACGGTCACGTTGCGCGGCGGCACGAGCGAGATCCTGCGCGGCGTTGTCGCGCGAGAGCTCGCGTCGCGATAAGTAGTCGAAGGATAAGCGGCATGGGGTCCGATCCGATCGCCGACACCGCTCTGCTCGAGCAGCTCGCGCGTGACGTGCTCGAGCGCTCCTGCGGGGCCGAGGTCGTCGCCTCCTCGGAGTCGGCGTGGCCCGAGGAGCTCTGGCGAGCGCTGGACACGACAGGTCTGACACGCGTCGGCGTGTCGGAGGCGCGCGGCGGCGCGGGTGGCGGCTGGGCCGAGGCCGCGGCGATCCTACGCACAGCCGCTCGCTACGCGGCGCCGGTGCCGCTCGCGGAGACCAGCGTTCTCGCTGGCTGGGCGCTCGATGAGGCGGCCGTCGAGCTCCCGGGTGGTCCCCTGACGGTCGCGCGTGGAGACCTGCGTGTGGAGCGTCGTCGCGATGGGTGGATCCTCTCCGGGCGTGCCGATCGCGTGCCGTGGGCGCGCGAGAGCTCATGGATCGTCATGTTCGTCGACCGCCGCGACACATGTCTCGTCGCCGCGGTCCCGTCGGATCGTCCACGCATCGTGCGCTCGCTCAACCTCGCCCGCGAGCCGCGCGACACGGTCATCTGTGACGAGATCGATCTGCGCGATCTGCCCGTCGCGGAGCTCGAGTCGCCGACGGGCCTGGTCTCGCGCGGGGCGCTGGTCCGTGCGATCCAGATGAGCGGCGCCCTCGACCGCGTGCTCGAGCTCACGGTGGAGTACGCGAGCGTGCGCCGCCAGTTCGGTCGCGCGATCGCCGAGTTCCAGGCCGTGCAGCAGGAGCTCGCGCTGCTCGCGGGCGAGGCCGCCGCGGCACGTGCCGCGGCGGATGAGGCCGTGTCCGCGGTCGCTGCCGTGACGGGGACGCCATCGACGCGCGCGGCACACACTCGCCGCGAGGAGGTCGCCGCGGCGAAGGTCCGTACGGGGATCGCCGCATACGAGGGTGCGCGCATCGCGCATCAGCTGCACGGTGCGATCGGGATCACCTTCGAGCATCAGCTGCATCACTTCACCTCGCGGCTCCTCAGCTGGCGCGAGGAGTACGGAAACGAGCGCCGGTGGGCGACCGAGCTCGGGCGCCTTCTCGCCGCGATGGGCGGCGAAGGGACGTGGCGGCGTCTTGTGACTGCCGGCGATCCGGTCGCGCCATGAGCGGAGCCAAAGTCGTGCTCGAAGACGCGGGCGACGGCGTGCGCGTCATCCGGCTCGCCGATCCGCGGCGGCGCAACGCGATCGATCGCGTGCTCCGCGACGAGCTCGTCGCGGCGGCCGCCGCCGTCGCGTCCGATGCGGCCGCGCGATCGCTCGTGCTGCGTGCCGACGGGCCGTCCTTCTGTTCGGGCGCCGATCTCGTCGAGACGTTCGGCGGTGCGGACCGAAAGAGCGTGGCGGAGGTGCGCGCCGACCTCGTCCGCATCTATGAGGCGATCCTCTGCATCCGCGACCTCGAGATCCCGACCGTCGCGGCGGTGCGCGGCGCGGCGATCGGCGCGGGTCTGAACCTCGCCCTCGCGTGCGACGTACGTCTTGCCGCGCCGGATGCGTCCTTCGCGGCACTCTTCTCGCGGATCGGCCTGCATCCGGGTGGCGGCTGCTCGTATCTGCTCACCGAAGCGATGGGGCCGCAGCGCGCCATGCGCGTGCTGCTCGACGGGGAGACGCTCGAAGCGAACACCGCCGCGCATGCTGGCCTCGTCGACGAGGTCGTCGACGACCCCGAGGCGCGCGCGCTCGAGGCCGCCCACCGCTGGGCGCGCCTCGATCCCGAGCTCGCACGCGGCATCAAGCGGAGCGTTCGCCTCGCGAAGACCGAAGGGCTCGCGGCATCGCTCGAGTTCGAGTCGTGGGCGCAGGCCGCGTCGGCCCGCAAACCGCGCATCCAGGAGCTCGTCGCCGAGCGTCTCGCGCGGAGCACCAGAAGTTGATTGGCGACCGCGTTAAGGGGGGTGATCAGGTGAACGGACATCTCATGGACAGCGTCAGCTGGCAGATCCTGGGGCTGCTCCAGCAGAACGCGCGCATTTCGTTCAGCGAGATCGGTCGGCGTGTCGGGCTTACGCCGACCGCGGTCGCCGAGCGGATGAGACGGCTCGAGGACGCGAGGATCATCCGCGGATACCGGCTCGAGATCGGGGCCGATCAGGTCGGATATGCGATGACCGTGTTCATACGCGTGGCCGTGCGGCCCGGCGCGTCGGCGCAGCTCGCGCGTCTCGCTGGGGCCACGCCGGAGGTGCTCGAGTGCTACCGCATCACCGGCGACGATTCGTACCTGTTGAAGGCGATCGTCACGTCGGTCCAGCACCTCGAACAGCTGCTGCTCCGCATCCGACCCCTCGGGCAACCCGCGACCTCGGTGGTGTTGTCCTGCGTCCAGTCGCATCCCGTCGTGCAGCCGGCCGCGGCTGACCTGGGGCAGAACGGCAATGGGCGCGCGCCGACGCGGCCGGAGGAGCTGGGCGTTCGTACGGCCTGACGCGATCCGGAGCACGGAGGGCGAGGGGCGCGCATGCCGAGGACGAGCACGTGCTCGTCGACAGCCTGCCGCGCCGGGCGGCGCTGCTCGCGGGCCTCATCGCGGAGGCGTGAGCATGCGACGGATCCTGCGGCCGAAGACACTCCCGCCGAGCGATCGCGAGATGGGCTACAGCTATGGCGTGCAGGTCGGGAACATGATCTGGGTCTCCGGCCAGGTCGCGAGGAACGAGCGCAACGAGCTCGTCGGCGGTGACGACCCGGTCGCACAGACGGAGCAGTGTTTCCGCAGCGTCGCCGCGGTCTTCGCCGAGGCTGGGCGTCGCTGCGCGATGTCGTCTAGCTCAACATCTTCACTACGGACGCGAGCATCGCCCAGGCAGCGCGTGCGCAAGCGCGTCTTCGCCGATCCCGACTATCCGACCGCGGCGATGCTCGTCGCCGCGACGATCCGCCCCGAGTACCTCGTCGAGATCCAGGCCGTCGCGATCGTCTCCCGGTCTACCTCACCGGGCTGACACCGCGGCGGCGGCGCGGTCGGTGTTCACCGAAAGCTGCAGTGGATCGATCTTCACGTGGATCACCGCCGGCCGGTCGGCCCGGCGCGCCTCCTCGAACGCCACGGGAATGTCGTCGTCTCGCTCGACGTTCAGGCCCATTGCGCCGAGAGAGCGCGCGAAGGCAGCGATGTCGACCGGACCGAGCGCGGTGGCGATGCGTCGGTGTGTGCCCGTCTTTTCCTGGTCCATGCGGATCGTGCCGTACTGCTCGTTGTCGAGGACGATCGCGACGAACGGGGTCCGCTCGCGCACCGCGGTCTCGAGCTCGGTCCCGGTCATGAGGAAACCACCGTCCCCGACCAAGCAGACGACCTCGCGCTCAGGGAGGGCGAGCTTCGCCGCGATCGCGGCGGGGATGCCATAGCCCATCGCACCGTTCGTCGGCGCGAGGAACGTGCGTGGCAGTGTCCATCGCAGGTAGCGGTGCGGCCACCCGCCGAAGTTCCCCGCGTCGCTCGTGACGATCGCGTCCGCCGGAAGCAGGCGGCGGAGATGCCAGACCACTGCCTGCTGGTCGACGAAGCCGTCACGGGCGGATCCGCGCCGCGCCGGCGTTGTCTCGCGGTCCCAGTGCTCTCGCTCGACGCGGGTGCGCTCTGCCCAGCGCGCGCGGCGATCCGGCGCGATCGGGGCAGCGGACGCGGCCGCGGTCAGGGCCTCGGCGAAGAAACGCGGATCGGAGACGCAGGCGATCTCCGCTTGCACGCGTCCGCCGAGCGAGGAGGGGTCGACGTCGACGTGCACGAGCCGCGTCTCCGCGGCCGGCGCCGCGTAATGGTAGGTGGCGAATTCGTTGAGACGTGTCCCGATCGTGATGAGGACGTCCGCGGCGAGGAGGCGCTCGCGGACGCAGGTGGGCGCCCAGCCGCCGGTCATACCCAGGTATTGGGGATGGTCGTTGGGGAACGCGTCGGGACGTCGCAGGATCGTCATCGCCGGGAGGCCGAGCGTCTCCGCCAGGCGCACACACGCGGCGGTCGCGCCCGCGGCCAGGACCCCGCCGCCGAATAGAAGGAGTGGCCGCTCGGCGCCACGGAGAAGCTCGAGCGTTCGCGCTACCGCTTCGGGATCCGGGGCGGGCCGCGGCGGCACGATGCGCGCGAACTCGGCCCGCTCGACCTCCTCGTCGAGGAGATCCTCACGCAGCACGAGCACCACCGGACCGGGCCGTCCGACGACGGCCTCGCGCGCGGCTCGGTAGGCGAGCTCGCCGAGGCGCGACGCGCTGGGTGGCTCCACCGTCCACTTGGCGACCGGGCCGAACGCCTGCGCGATATCGACCTCCTGGAACGCCTCGCGGTGGCGGAACTCGGTCGTCACCTGGCCGACGAGCGCGATGAGCGGCGCGGAGTCCTGGCGCGCGGTGTGAATACCGATGGACATATTCGCCGCGCCGACCATGCGCGTGCCCATGCACACGGCGGGTCGTCCGACGAGCCGCGCGTACGCCGCGGCCATGAACGCGGCGCCACCCTCGTGCCGCGTCGCTACCACGCGGATGCGCGGCTCGTCCGCGAGCGCATCGAGCACACCCAGGAAGCTCTCACCCGGCACGGTGAACGCGTGGTCCACGCCCGCGGCGACGAGCGCGTCGACGACGGCACGACCTCCGGTGGTCGATCTTCGACAGGTCACGCGCGCGCGGTGGGCGCCGGGAAGTTCATGTAGACGGTCTTCGACTCGGTGAAGAACTCGCGTGCGGCCTTGCCCTGCTCGCGCGAGCCGGAGCTCGATTCTTTCACGCCGCCGAACGGCACGTGGTACTCGATGCCGGAGGTCTCCTGGTTCACCTTCACCACGCCCGCGCGGATGTCCTGCGCGAAACGGTGCGCGGTCGCGAGGTCGTTGGTGAAGATGCTCGCGGAGAGGCCGTACGGCGTGTCGTTCGCGAGCGCGACGGCGTCCTCGTACGAGGCGACCGGCAGGACCGCCGCGACCGGGCCGAAGATCTCCTCGCGCGCGATCGGGTTTGTGGGCGCGACGTCGACGAAGACCGTCGGCTTCACGAAGTAGCCGTCGCCGAGCGGCCCACCGGCGCGCTCGCCGCCCGCGACCGCGCGCGCGCCGTCGCGTCGCGCCTGCTCGAGGTAGCGCAGCACGCTGTCGAGCTGCGCTGAGGAGACGATCGGACCGATCTTCGTCTTGGGATCGAGGGGGTCGCCCACCGTCCACGACTCCGCATGCGCGCGCAACCGATCGACGATCTCGGCGGCGACGCTCCTCTGCACGATGACGCGGCTCGTCGCGGTGCACTTCTGACCGGTCGCGAGGAAGGCGCCACGCGCGACCTGCTCCGCCGCGAAGTCGAGATCGGCGTCTTGGAGCACGATCGCCGGATTCTTGCCGCCGAGCTCGAGCTGGACGCGCTTGCCGCTCGCCGCCGCCTTCGCCTGGAGCCCGCGCCCGACAGCGTTCGAGCCGGTGAACGTCACGGCCGCGACATCGGGATGCGTCACGAGCGTGTCGCCGACCTCCGAGCCCTTGCCGAGGACGAGGTTGAGCACGCCGCTCGGCAACCCGGCGTCGAGCACGGCGCGCGCGATGTGGACCGCGGTGAGCGGCACGAGATCCGCCGGCTTCCACACGACGGTGTTGCCGAACGCCAGCGCGGGCGCGATCTTCCATGCCGGGATGCACGCCGGGAAGTTCCATGGCGTGATCACGCTGACGACGCCGAGAGGCTCGCGCTTCGTGTACAGGAATAGGTTCGGTCGGCCCGAGGGGTAGGTCTCGCCATCCGGATCGAGCGCCTGCACCGCGTAGTAGCGGAAGATGTTCGCGCCGAGCCGCACCTCGCGCACGGCCTCGTCGAGCGTCTTCCCCTCTTCACGCGTCAGGTCGCGCCCGATCTGCTCCGCACGCGCGTCGAGGAGGTCGCCCGCCTTCCGGAGGAAGTCGCCCCGCGCGGTCGCGAGCGTCGCGCGCCACATCGGGAACGCCGCGCGGGCGGCCTCGACCGCGCGTCGCGCGAGGGCCGCGTCGGCGAGCGTGGTATTCGCGACGGTCTCCTTCGGATGCGTGGGATTCGTATCCGCGCTCCGCCGCGGGCCGGGGTGCCATTCACCCGCCACATACGAGGCGATTTCCGGGATCTCTTCAGCGATCGTCGTCATCGTCCTGCTCCCTACGTGAGCAACTCTGCTTCGAAGAATGCTAGGCCGCATCGCCCTTCGCGACGGTTGCAGATTGCGAACCAGCGACACGTCACGGTGGAGAAACCGAATCGGAAGGCGGCTGGCGATGACCCTTTCGCGCGGGGCGCCGCAGGGTCTTGCGGTCGCGTCGCGCGGCGCGATCCACGTCGGGGCCGACCCTGTTACCGCGGCGTGCGTGACGGACGCGGAAGTGCGTACTTGTCCGCGTCACCACCTTGGCGGAGCATGCGCTCAGGCACGAAAAGTGATCGCGCGGCCATCGCCGCGCTCTTCTGCTGGCGTGCTGCCTTCGGCCGCGCCGCAGTTAACTACCGGAGGGCGTGGATGACGCGCGAGCAGCGGATCGTCATGGCTGTACTGACGTTCCTCGGCGCGAGCTACGTGTATTCGACGACGATCATGGCGCCGCTGCTGCTTCAGCTCGCCGCCCAGTTCGGCGTGAGCGCCGGCACTGCGGGCCTGACCTCGGCGGCGTACGGCGTGCCGACGATCGTGCTCGGGATGCTCGTTGGCCCGTACTCGGATCGCTACGGACGCAAGCGTTTCCTCGTCTCCGGAGCCCTGCTGCTCGCGGCGTCTACGCTCGCCGCCGCGCTCGCGCCGACGTTCGCACTGGTCGTTGCGAGCCGGTTCTGCGGCGGCATCGGCGCGGCGCTTCTCGGGTCGAGCATGACCGCGGCGCTCGCCGATGCGGTGCCCTACCGGCAGCGCGGGGGAGCGATCGCGATCGTCTCGACCGGCGGGAACCTCTTCGCGTTCGTCGTCGGTCTGCCTCTGGCCGGCATCGTCGCGGAGGCCACGAGCTGGCGCGTGTCGCTCGCGATGCTCGCGGCGCTCTTCGTCGTCGGCGCGGCCGCGATCGCGCGCTGGATCCCGCCGTCGCACGCGTCCGCCACCGTCGCGGGTGTGCGGCGGCTCTACCGGCTCGCGCTCGGCGATCGGTCGGCGCTGCTCCTCCTCGCGGCCGCGCTCCTCGCCGGGTTCGCGTGGACCGGATGGAGTGGGTACGTCGTGGTCTTCTTCCAGCGCACGTTCGAGCTGCCGCAGGGCATCGCTTCCATCTTCACCATCACCACCGGCGTGGGGTTCTTCGTCGGCGGACAGATCGGTGGACGGACCGGGGATCGATTTGGGAACCGCTCCGTGGGCATCGCGGTCCTCGTCGTCGCGGCCGCGGCGTATGCGGCCATGACGCCGGCGGCCTTGCCGATCGCAGCCGCAGCTGCGCTCAATGTCGTGCTCATCGCGCTCATTGCGGCCCGCGTCGTGACGATCCAGGTGATGCTCAGCGAGCAGGTCCCGGCCTCGCGCGGGACGCTCATGGCGATCTTCGGATCCGTGAACGCGGCGGCGGCGGCCGGCGGCGTGGCGCTCGCCGGCCTTGCGATCGACATCGGAGGCTTCGGGCTCTTCGGGATCGTGTGCGTCATCTTGGTCACGACCGCCGCCGCGCTCCTCGTGTTCGTGCACGAGCGCGCGGCCGTCGACCATGACGATGCCGTGGCGGCGCGCGCGGGTACGCTGACTGGAGCGAAATGACCGCGCCGCTGCGCATCGGGCTCAAGCTGGGCGGGCAGGACACGAGCGCCGACGAGCTGCGGGCGTTCTGGCGGATCGCGGACGATGCGGGATTCGACCACCTGTGGTGCCTCGACCTGTACGCGGCGATCGGCGACGCCGGCCCCGACCGCCCGATCTTCGAGGGGTGGGCCCTTCAGGCGGCGATGGCCGTCGCGACCACGCGTATCCGCATCGGCTGCACCTTCAGCGGCAACACGCATCGCCCGCCGTGGATGCTCGCCAAGCTCGCGGTGACCGTGGATCACCTCTCGCGTGGTCGGCTCGAGCTCGGCATCGGCGCGGGCTACGAAGAGACCGAGCATCGCATGTATGACATCGGCGGCCTCGATCACCGCGTCGGGCGACTGGCCGAATCCCTCGAATGCCTCAAACTCCTATGGACTCGTCAGCGCACGGATTTCGCGGGCCGCTATTACACACTGCGTGACGCGATCGCCAATCCAAAGCCGATCCAGAAGCCGTATCCCCCGATCTGGGTCGGTGCCGGAGGTGATCAAACGCTTCGCGTCGTCGCGCGTCACGCCGACGTGTGGAACTGTCCGGGAGGCGCGCGCCGTCTTCCGAATGGCGTGATCGAGATGACGCCGAAGCTCGCCGACGCGGACCGGAGGCTCAGCGAGATCTGCGCGGAGATCGGGCGCGATCCGGCGAGCATCCGGCGCGCGGTCCAGCTCGAGTGGAACGGCGCGGACCCCGGGGTCCTCATCGAAAGCTCCGCGCGCTGGCTCGAGGCGGGGTTCACCGAGCAGATCGTCTACCTGAAGCCACCTGGTGCCCTGCGTACGGCGGAAGCCGCCGCCGCGACGCTGGACGAGTTGCGCGCGCTCGCGGCCCGTTCGTCCCCGCTGCCTCCTGACTGAAGCGCCGCAGCATCGGCACCTCCGATCGGACGCATCCGAACTCCCTATTGGACGCGAAGCACCGGCGACACTTTCATGGAGGACCTGAGCTCATCACGCTCCACGTCCGCGGACCGCAGCGGCCCCTTCCTCGTGCCGCTCTCGCTCTCCGCGTTCGCGGTCATCTACTCGGGCGCGGTGATCGCTCCGCTCGTGACGCAGCTCGCGGGCGAGTTCGATGTCTCGACGGGGTCGGTCGGGCTCGCGGTGGCGGCGTACAGCCTTCCCGCGATCGTCGTCGGGATGATCGCCGGCCCGCACGCGGACCGTTACGGCCGCAAGCGGTTCCTCATCGTCGGAGCGCTGTGGACCGGCATCTTCACGCTCGCGGCGGCCCTCGCACCGACGTTCGCCGCGCTCCTCGCACTGCGGGCGCTCGCCGGCTTCGGCGCGGCGCTCGTGCTGCCGAACATGATGGCCGCGGTCGCCGATCGCTTCCCGTATCGCGAGCGTGGACGTGCGATCGCCAAGGTCTTCGTGGCGAACACGCTCGGCCAGGCCGCTGGCATCACGTTTGGCGGCATCGTCGCGGAGCATCTGGGTTGGCGCGTCGCCGTCGCATCGGCGGGCATGCTCCTGGTAGCCGTCGCCGCCGCGGTCGCGCCCGTCGTATTCCCGCGGGTGAGCGCGACGCTCGCCTCGGGGACGCTCGGCGTGTACCGCGCGGTGCTCGGTGACCGCTCCGCCGTGGCGATCCTGGCCGCCAACCTTCTCGGCGTCGTGGCATGGGGGACGTGGGGGACTTTCATCGTGGCCTTCTTCCAGCGCGGCTACGGCGTCGCCCAGGGGCTGGCATCGACGTACGCCCTGGTCCTCGGGGTCGGCATGCTCGTCGGCACTCAGGCCGGAGGCTGGCTTGGCGACCGCGCGCGCCAGAAGGTGCTCCTCGCGCTCTCGCTGTCCACGTTCGGCGCGCTCGTCGTCGTGGTGACCGTCGCGGATCTTCCGGCGCCGCTCGCGATCGGTCTCAGCCTCCTCGGGGCCGTCGCCTTTGGCGTCCGCGCGACGGCCAACGGAGCGCTGATGACCGCACAGGTACCGCAGGCCCGCACGACGGTGCTCGCGATCTCGCAGGCGACGGTCGGCGCGGGTGCCGTGTTCGGCACACCCGCTGGCGGAGCGCTGCTCGATGCGTTCGGGTTCCCTGCGGTGGGGGCGTACTGCTTCGCGACGGCGGTCGCCTCATCCGCGCTGGTCGCCCTCTACGTGCGCGAAGGGGAGCAGCACGTGCCGGACCGTGACATGGCCGCTGCGCTCGTGGAAGCGACGCCCTCGGACTGAAGGCCGTTCGGCTCCCGGCTACAAGCCCGCGACCACATGGAAGCGCGTCGGTCTGAACGGTGCGACGTCGACGGTCGTGGGCTCGCCGTCCATGAGCTGCTGGACCAGCTTGCCGGTGATCGCGCCCATGCACAGGCCTTTGTGACCGTGACCGAACGCGAGGTAGGCGTTCGGAAAGCGCGGAGCCCGGCCGATCACCGGAAGGGAGTCCGGCGTCGCGGGGCGCCGGCGCATCCAGAAGGCCGCTCCATCCGCGCGCAGCTCGGGGAACACCTTCTGTGCGGACCGGATGAGCCGCTGCGGCAACCGCATGTCCGCAGGCGCGGCGATGCTCGCGAGTTCGTCGTACCCGGCGAGCCGGAACCCGGTGCGGTGCGGGGTCAGCGCTGAGTGGACGTCGGCGAGGACGATCGGCACGTCGATCTTGAACCCCGGATCGGGCAGGTCTGCGCCGTACCCGCGCTCGACGTCGAGTGGCACATCGCTCCCCAGACGGCGAAGGAGGCCACGTGACCATGGACCCGCGGCGATGACGACCGCACCGGTCGCGACGGCGCCGTTGTCGGTGCGGACCTGCAGGACGCGGCCGTCGCTCGTGTCGAAGCCACGCACCTCGGCGCGTTCGAAGCGGCCACCGTTCGCGACGAACGAAGCGAGGAGTGTCTGCGTGAAGGCTTGCGGATCCGCTGTCCAGTGCGCCTTCGGAAAATAGATGCCGACCTCGAAACGGCCCGCGAACGCCGGGCTGAGCCTGGCCATCGCGGTGTCGTCGAGGATCTCGTAGGTGACGCCGCGCCGTTGCCGCAGGCGGAGGTCGAATGAGTCGGGATCCAGTGCATCGCGGCGGCGGTAGGCGTACAGATGCCCGCGGTTCTTGAGAATGGCCTCCGCTTCGGTGCCGGCGACGAGCGGTCGGAAGGCATCGAGCCCTCGCGACATCAGGCTGTAGAGCGCCGTCGAGATCGCCTCGACCCGTGACGGCCGGCTGTTGAGCGCGAAGCGGATCATCCACGGGGCAAGGCGCGGCAGGTACCGCATCCGCAGCACGAGGGGCGATTCGGGATCGCGCAGCAGATGTGGCAGGGAACGGATCACGTCGGGTGTTCCCACCGGCATGCAGTCGTCGGAGAACATCCCGCCGTTGTGGCCGGATGCCTCGTCGCCGACTTCGCCGCGCTCGATGACCATCACGCTCCTGCCCGTGCGCTGCAGCTGAAGCGCCGTGCTGACGCCGACGATCCCGCCGCCGACCACGACGGCATCGACGCCCTCACGGACCGTGGTCATCGGAGCTTCCCATCGCTAATACCCAAAGCGCATTGCCACCATCAGCGTGAACATCACCGGAAACCCCGCCACGTAGAGCTTCCCGTACACGGGCCGGCCGTTCGGCCAGCCGATGGTGATGTAGCTGACCATGAGCAAGCCGATGACGAGCGCGCCCAGGTACGTGATCCCGTACGGTGTCGCGAGGTCGGACCACACACCGGTCAGTGCGCCTCGAAGTATCCCCAGGGCCACGGTACCGGTCGATGCGATGACGGTGAGTCGGCGTGCAGGACCGACGACCATCTCGGTGCGCACGGCGGTTTCGTGCTCGGGGATGCGGCGGAGCGTTGGGAACAGCACCATCCGCGTGAAAAGGATGGTGCCGAACCAATAGATCGCGAAGATCACGTGCAGCCACTGGACGATCGCCGTGACGAGCAGGAGCACCGTCCGTTCGACCTCCCCGAGCGATATCGGCTTACGATACTGGGAGTGGAGATGCCGCGACAGCAGACGCCCCCGCTCGTCGACAGCGTCTGGCTCTCGCAGCGCGGCGGCATGTACCTGACGCGAGCGGTCCGCGGACACTTCATCGCCGACCGCACCCAGCTCGTCGCCCGCATGGCGGAGCTGTTCGACTGGATCGTCTCCGGGGGGCTGCGGGTCAATATCGCGCGTCGCTCCCCGCTCAGTGACGCGGCACGCGCTCACCGGGACATCGAGAGTGGCGCGCCGACGGGGAAGATCCTGCTCGAGGTATAGGGATGGCCGAGGATCGCGCGGTGGCAGCGGCAGACGCGACGCACGGCCGGGCCACCGCGCCCGCGAGCAGGGCCGGCGCGGTGCTCGAGGTCCTTGGTGTTGCGCTGCGGCTCGGGCTGACCTCGTTCGGTGGGCCGATCGCGCACATCGGCTACTTCCGCGCCGAGTACGTGCAGCGTCGGGGCTGGGTCGACGAGGCGACCTTCGCCGACCTTGTCGCGCTCGCGCAGTTCCTGCCCGGAGCGGCATCGAGCAAGCTCGGCATCATGCTCGGGACCCTGCGCGTCGGTCTGTGGGGCGGGCTCGCCGCGTGGGTCGGCTTCACGCTCCCGTCGGCGATCGCTCTCGTCATCTTCGCGTACGGCGCCCGGAGCATCGGTCCGGAGGCGGCGGGCTGGTTGCACGGCCTCAAGATCGTGGCGGTCGCGGTCGTCGCACAGGCCGTCTGGAGCATGGCGCGGAATCTCGCGTGGGACCGCTCGCGCGGAACGATCGCGCTGCTCGCCGCCGCGGCGACGCTCGCGTTCCCTTCGAACGCCGCGGCCCAGGTGGTGGTCATCGTCATCGCGGGTCTCCTGGGTCTGCGGTTCCTCGGGTCGATGGCCATCGAGGACCGGCCGCACATTCGTGTACCGATCGGCCGCACCATCGCCTTCAGCGCGCTCGGGGTATACCTCGTGCTCCTCGTCCTGCTGCCGCTCCTGCGCCAGGCGTTCTCGCTCCAGCCGATCGCCGTCGTGGACTCCTTCTTCCGCTCGGGCGCTCTGGTGTTCGGAGGTGGCCACGTGGTCTTGCCCCTGCTCCAAGCCGAGGTCGTCCCGCCGGGCTGGCTCTCGAACGAGCAGTTCCTCGCGGGGTACGGTGCGGCGCAGGCGGTCCCTGGGCCACTCTTCACGTTCGCCGCCTACCTCGGCGCCTCTCTCGGTCCCGAGCCGAACGGCGTCGCCGGCGCCGCGCTCGCGCTCGTCGCGATCTTCCTGCCCTCGTTCCTCCTCGCGTATGTGGCGCTCGGCTCGTGGGGCATGCTCCGCTCCCGCCCGGCGGTCCAGGCGACGCTGCGGGGGATCAATGCCGGTGTGGTCGGCCTGTTGCTCGCGGCCCTTTACACCCCGGTCTCGACGAGCGCGATCGCGCGTCCGCTCGACTTCGCGCTCGCGCTCCTCGCCTTCGGCCTGCTCATCGCGTGGAAGGCACCGCCCTGGATCGTGGTACTGCTCACAGCTGCTGCGGGGGCGCTGCTCCAGTCGCTCGGCTGACTCCTATTTAAGCAAGCCGGCGCGCTCGGACGGCATGACGGTCCGTGCGCGCGCCGGGCCGAGGGCGACGAGGACGGCGGCGGCGGTGGCCGTCAGGATCAGGCCCGCGGCCACGACCGCGACGTCGATCCCGACGAGCGAGCCTGCCGTCCCGATGAGCATGACGCCGAGCGGCGTGAAGCCGCTGACGGTGACGAGGTAGTAGCTGAGCGCGCGCCCGCGCAGAGCGTCGGGTGTCGTCATCGTGATCCAGCCGATGGCCAGGCCGGAGAAGGCGAACTGCGCGAGGCCCATCGCAGCCGCGAGCGCGAGCGCGGGAAGGAGCGTGTGCTGCAGCCCGAATGCGCCCGACACCACGCCGAGCGCCGCGGCGCAGGCGGCGAGCGCCGTCCCCTGTCCGCGCGCCCGGCGGAGCGAGGCGATGGCCAGCGACCCCGCGAGCGTGCCGAGGCCGCGCGCGGCGAGGAGCCACGACAGCTCGAGCGCGCCGACGTGCAGCACGTCGGCCGCCACCGCTGGCATGACGTACGCGACCGCGCGCCCGAACACCGCGGCGAGGGCGGCGAGCGTCATCACCCAGCGAAGCAGGCCGTCGCGCACGACGTAGCTGAGCCCATCGAGGAGCGCTCCGGCCGTGCTTCGCGGCGGCGCATCCGGCGATGCGGGCATCGGCTGGACGCGCGTCATCGCCGCGAGCGATGCGACGTGGAGCACCACCTCCAGACCGAGGATGCCCGGGAGGCCGATCGGGCCGAGGAGGAGGCCGCCGAGGAACGGGCCCGCGAACATGGCCACGTTGATCGTCGCGTTGGTGAGGCCGACCGCGCTCATGAGGTCGTCCTTGGGAACGAGTCGCGGGAGCGAGGCCTGCGCGGCCGGCAGCTCGAGCGCGCCGGCGGTCGATCCCACGAACACGAGCGCCATGAGCGCGCCGATGCCGCCCCAGCTGAGGAACGCCACGGCCGCGAGCGCGGCGGCGGCACCGGCCTCGACGATCTGGGTCCAGATGAAGAGCGTGCGCCGGTCGAGGCGGTCGGCGAGCACTCCGCCGATGAGACCGAACGCGAGCCCGGGAGCGGCTCGCGCCAGGCCGAGCAGGCCGAGGTACAGCGCCGCGCGCTGCGGCGCGCCCTCGCGTGCCGCCATCACCACTGCGAGCCAACCCACCGCGAAGAGGTCGATCTGGCTGCCCGTCTGGGATGCTGCGTACGCCGCGGACAGCGCGCGAAATCCCTCGTGACGCAGCGACGCGAACGTCGAGAGGCGCGCCGCGCTCGCGCCGGAGGTCAATGCCCGCCGAGGATCACGACGGGTCGATCGCGCACGTCGACGCCGCTCGTCCCCGTGGCGCTCACCGTCCGGCGATGCCGAGCTTCTCGAGTCCGACGCGGATCGCCCGCTGTTCCGCGGGGCCTCCCGGCGTCCCCATCGGCACGCCGTGACGCTCGCGGACGAGCGCCAGGCGGTCGTCGGCCGGGAGGAATGGGCAGTTCGCGCACAGCCGACCGAGCCGGTCGGAGAGATAGAAGGTGACGCAGCACACCCCGCGAACGTGGTGACCGTGCGGGAGGTCGGATGCCGGATCGGACCAGGTGAGGAGACTGGTCAGCGGGTTCGGCCCCGCGACCCCCGGGAGCACGGCCGCGCCGAGGACCGCGATCCGGTCCTCGACGAACGGCGCCGCGGCCGCGGGGGAGAGGTACTCGTCGGCGGTGTCGGACGTGAGCCCGACCCACTCCGCCGCGTTGGTCCACATCAGGCGGGGGGAGACCTTCGTGATCTCGCGGGCCCGCTCGAAGAGGGGCGCGATGTTCTCGGCGTAGAGCTTGCGCCACACGTACGCGCGCAGCTCCGCGAGCGTCGGCACGATCGGCCCGGTCGCCGGGAGCGTCGTCGGACGCTCCGCGCAACGCATGGCCTCGTCCTCGCGGAGGTCGAGCGTCACGAGGAAGGGGATGTTGCTGCGGACGATGAGCCTGCATCGGGACGCGGAGAGGTCCAGGCCCACACCTCGGGCCAGCGCGACGAGCGCCACCGCGGAGATCGATGATGAGTATTGGCGCGTGAAGCGCGACACCGCGATGCGCAGGTCGGCATCGGCACCGTCGTCCGGGAGCTCGACCCCGTCGACGTGATGTTTCGCATGCGCCTGCGTCGAGGCGGCGCGGGCGATCGCCGCGCGCAGGAAGTCGACATCGAGATATCGTTCCGCCGGAACGACCTCGTCCGTCGGCGCGGGCTCGGAGACAAGCCTGCCCTCAAACCATCGCTGGAGCTCGCCGAGCTGGGCGATCAGGGCGGTCGCGAGCGGGCCGCTCATGGTGCCGGCACCTCCCTCGGATATCGATATCGCCTAACGTTATAGATGCGCAAGTCTACCTTCGCCGGGCGCTCCCAGCGGCGGGGGCGGCGCCTGACGGTCCGCGCGGCGGGGGTCTTGCATCGGCAGCCGATATCGCCGAACGTAAACTGGCTCACACTTCGCGGCGATGGGGAGGTACGATCCTCGAATGGCCCTGCGGATGGCGCCGGCTCCTTCAGGGCTGAGCGCGTGCTGACCTATCTCGCCCAGCGGATCGGCCTCGGCATCCTGACGATCTGGGTGGTATCCGTCCTGTCCTTCGTCATCATCCAGTTGCCGCCGGGGGACTACGTCTCCACCTACCTGGCGCAGCTCGCGGAGCAGGGCAGCACCGCGTCCGCGGCCGAGGCCGAGAGCCTGCGTGTCGAATACGGCCTCGATCAGCCGGTCTACGTCCAGTACGCGAAGTGGGTCTTCCAGATGGTCCAGGGCAACTTTGGCATGTCGCTCGACTGGAAGCGGCCCGTGGCGGACGTCATCGGCGACCGCCTTGCGCTCACGATGATCGTCACCGTGGCCGCGATCCTGTTCACCTGGATCCTCGCGCTCCCCATCGGGATCTACTCCGCCGTTCGCCAGTACTCCGTCGCGGACTATATCTTCACGTTCCTCGGCTTCCTCGGCCTCGCGGTGCCGAGCTTCCTCCTTGCGCTCGTCCTCATGTACTTCGGCTTCGTCGTGCTCAACGCAAACATCGGCGGGCTCTTCTCGCCGGAGTACGCGGACGCCCCGTGGAGCCTCGCGAAAGCCTGGGATCTGGCGCAGCATCTTCCGATCCCGGCGCTCGTGCTCGGCCTCGCGGGGACCGCGCAGCTGGTGCGGATCATGCGTGCGAACCTGCTCGACGAGCTGCGCAAGCCGTATGTGATCACCGCGCTCGCGAAGGGTCTCAGCGAGCGGCGGGCGATCCTCAAGTACCCGGTGCGCGTCGCCCTCAACCCCTTCGCGAGCTCGATCGCGTTCCTGTTCCCACAAGTCGTCTCGGGTTCGATCATCGTCTCGCTCGTGCTCAGCTTGCCGACCGTCGGTCCGCTGCTGCTCCGGGCGTTACTCGCGCAGGACATGTTCCTCGCGGGCACGATCGTGATGCTCATCGGGGTGTTGACCGTCATTGGGATACTCGTCTCGGACCTCATTCTCATGTGGCTCGACCCCCGGATCAGGTTGTACGGGCGCCGCTGATGGCCACGGCCGCGAACATCGTCGTCACCCCGGTCGAGACGCCTCCGCCCGCGGCGCCGCCCGCTCCGACCGCCCCCGGGCTCGTCGACGGCCGCGTCGCCGAGGAGCGCGTGTCGGTCGCCTCGCAGTGGCAGCTCATGTGGTGGCGGTTCCGGAAGCATCGCCTCGCGATGGTGAGCGCCGGTATCGTCGCGCTCTTCTACCTCGGGGTGATCTTCGCCGACTTCCTGGCGTACGCCGATCCGTACGCCTCCGAGGGGCAGCGCACCCTCCTTCCGCCCCAGGCCATCCACCTCTTTGACGACGGGCGCTTCGCGCCGTTCGTCTACGGCATCAAAGGCGAGCGGGATCTCACGACGTTCAAGCGCGTATACGTCGAGGACACGAGCCGGAAGCTGTACGTCCGTCCTTTCGCGACGGGGTTCGACTACAAGCTGCTCGGGTTCATCCCCACGAACATGCATCTCATCGGGCTCGACGGCGCGCCGACCGAGACGAACCTCTTCCTTCTCGGCGGTGACCTGCAGGGCCGCGATCTGTGGTCGCGCCTCATGTACTCGACGCAGACCTCGCTCACCATCGGCCTGGTGGGCGTCACGCTGAGTCTGCTGTTCGGCGTCGTGCTCGGCGGCATCGCGGGCTACTACGGCGGCTTCGCCGACACCGTGATCCAGCGGCTCATCGAGGTCCTGTTCTCCATCCCATCCATCCCGCTGTGGATGGGCCTCGCCGCCGCGATGCCGAGGGACTGGGGCATCGTGCAGGTCTACTTCGCGATCACCGTCATCATCTCGCTCATCGGCTGGACGACGCTCGCGCGGGTCGTGCGCGGGCGTTTCCTGTCGCTCCGCGATGAGGACTTCGTCAAGGCCGCCGAGCTCGCGGGCGCGGGCCCGTGGCGGATCATCTTCGTGCATCTGGCGCCGCTCTTCCTCAGTCACATCATCGCCGCGACGACGCTCGCCCTGCCCGCGATGATCATCAGTGAGACCGCGCTCAGCTTCCTGGGGCTGGGCCTGCGTCCACCGGCCATGAGCTGGGGGGTGCTGCTCCAGCAGGCGCAGAACGTCCAGACCGTCGCGCTTTCACCTTGGCTGATGATCCCGGCGATCCCGGTGACGATCGTGATCCTCGCGTTCAACTTCCTGGGGGACGGCCTCCGCGACGCCGCGGACCCATATGGTGTGTAGATGAGCGCGAACATGGCGCTCCTCTCCGTGCGCGACCTGAGGACGTACTTCGTCGCCGACGAGGGGACGACGCGTGCCGTGGATGGCGCGACGTTCGACCTGTACGCCGGCAAGACGCTGGGCATCGTCGGCGAGACCGGCTGCGGGAAGAGCGTGACCGCTCGCTCGATCCTGCGGATCGTCGAGCGGCCGGGCCGGATCGTCAGCGGCGAGATCCTTCTGCAGCGCGACGGCGGCTACATCGATCTCGCGAAGCTCGATCCCGACGGCCGCGAGATCCGGCGGGTGCGGGGTGGGGAGATCGGGCTGGTCTTCCAGGAGCCGATGACCTCCTTCAGCCCGGTGCACACCGTGGGCGACCAGGTCATCGAGGCCATCCAGCTGCACCGGCGTCTCGACAAAGCGCGCGCGCGCGCGCGCGCGATCGAGCTGTTCCGGATGGTCGGCATCTCGCGGCCCGAGGGCCGGCTCGACGAGTACTCGTGGCAGCTCTCCGGCGGTCTGCGCCAGCGCGCGATGATCGCGATGGCCCTCGCTGCCGAGCCGCGCCTGCTCATCGCCGACGAGCCCACGACGGCGCTCGATGTGACGACCCAGGCGCAGATCCTCGAGCTCCTACGGGACCTGCAGCGCAAGACCCACATGGCGATCATGCTGATCACGCACGACCTCGGCGTCATCGCCGAAATGGCCGACGATGTGGTGGTGATGTACCTCGGCCGCGTCGTCGAGCACGGTCCGGTCGACCAGATCTTCCATGCGCCGAAACATCCGTACACCCAGGCCTTGCTCCGCTCCATCCCGGGGATCCAGCACGAGGCGCGCGTGAAGCTGCCGACCATCAGCGGATCGATCCCGCATCCGTTCGCGCGGCCGGCCGGGTGTCCGTTCCACCCGCGGTGTGCGTTGGTCATGGCCTGCGCCGCCGCCCCGGACGGCGTCTGCTGCGATCATCACGAGCCCGAGCTCATCACCGTCGAGGAAGGGCACAGCGTGAGCTGCCATCTCTACCGGAAGAAGGGCGCCGCCGTGCCTCTCGCCCTGGAGTCCGCACGGTGAGCACGATCGTGACGCCGCCGCCGACCGCCGTGCCACCGCAGCCGCCGGCCGCGCCACTCCGCGAGCGTCTCACCGGCCAGATCCTGCTGGACGTGAAGGACCTGAAGAAGTATTTCGTGATCCACCGCGGTTTCCTCCGTCGCACGACCGGGTACGTTCGCGCCGTTGACGACGTGAGCTTCCAGATCCAGGAAGGTGAGACGCTCGCCCTCGTCGGCGAGACGGGCTGTGGCAAGACAACGACATCGCGCTGCATCCTGCGCGCGATCGATCCGACCTCGGGCCAGATCCTCTTCCGCACCGAGTCGGGAAAGACGGTGGACGTCGCGACGATCTCAAAGCGCGAGCTACGCCCGCTGCGGCGGCAGATGCAGATGATCTTCCAGGACCCGTACTCGTCGCTGAACCCGCGGATGACTGTGCTCGACATCATCGGCGAGCCGCTGCTGGTCAATGGCGTCAAGAGTCGACGGGAGAGGATCGACCGCGTCGAGGAGCTAATGCGGCTCGTGCGGCTGCGGCCCGAGTACATGCGCCGCTTCCCTCACGCGTTCAGCGGTGGGCAGCGCCAGCGCATCGGGATCGCACGGGCCCTCGCGCTGCATCCCAAGCTCGTCGTCGCCGATGAGCCGGTCTCGGCCCTCGATGTGTCCGTCCAGGCGCAGACGCTGAACCTCCTCCTCGAGCTGCAGAACACGCTCGGTCTCACCTACCTGTTCGTCGCGCACAACCTCGGCGTGGTCAAGCACATCAGCGACCGCGTGGCGGTCATGTACGTCGGGCAGATCGCTGAGCTCGCCGAGCGCGAGGCGCTCTTCCGCTCGCCGAAGCACCCGTATACCGCGGCGCTTCTCGCGTCGGTCCCGAAGCCCGACCCGCGTCTCCGCGGTCAGCGCAAGCCCCTACCCGGGGAGGTCGCGAACCCCGCGGCACCGCCCACCGGCTGCTACTTCCACCCGCGCTGCGCGTTCGCGGTCGAGCGATGCAAGGTCGAGCGTCCCGCGTGGGAGCAGATCTCGCCCGGACACTGGGTGCGCTGCCACCGCGCCAGGGAGCTCACGCTCCCTGGCATCGAGACGTCGTCGACGGTCGCGCCTGCCGCCAACTGAGTCCCCGCGAGTCCAGCGCCCTCATCGGCCCGCGAGCCGCGCGATCACCCGTGCCATCGGCTTCCCGTTCGCGTGGTTCGTCGTGACGTACGAAAGGCCGTAGCGCTCGCGTCGCGCGAGCAGCTGCTCAACGATGCCGTCGGTCGAGCCCGCGAGGACGTGCGGCGAGTCGAAGACCTCGGCCGCCGGGATCCCGAGGCGCACCTCGGCCTCTTGGACGACCTCGTCCCGCGGGCGGTCGATCGCGACGATGAACACCTGCACCTGCAGCTCGAGCTGGGCGAAGCGGTCCGGCGCGGCCGATCGGATCCATTCGATGCGCTGCGCGGTCGCGGACCCGGTCATGCTCGCCCCGTCCTGAACGCGTCCGCCGCCGCCGTTCAGGATCACGTGGACGCCCACAATGTCGGCGACGCGGGCCGCGACCGCGAGCATCCGCGGGCGGCCCCCGCCGACGAGGATCGGCGGGCCGGGCCGCTGGATCGGCTTCGGACGACCGTCGAGGTCGTGGATCTGGAAGTGGCGGCCTGTGAACGAGAAGGGCCCCTCGCCGAAGAGGCCGCGCATGATGAGCGCACCCTCCTCGAGGCGGCCGACACGAATTGCGGGCGGATCGAACGGGATCCCCGAGCGGTCGTAGTCGGCGACGTCCCATCCCGCCCCCAGACCGACCTCCGCACGTCCGTCGGACAGCACGTCGAGCGTCGCGACCTCCTTCGCGGTGATCGCCGGATGCCGGAAGTCGTTGTCGAGCACCAGCGTGCCAAGCCGCAGCCGGGTCGTCGCGGCGGCCGCGCAGGCGAGCGCGCTGAACGGGGCGAGCTGGTCGCGGAAATGGTCCGAGATGAGCAGGACGTCGAAGCCCATCGACTCGACGGACTGCGCCCGCTCGGTCCACTCGCGGCGGGAAGCTGCCGAATGCATGGCAAGGCCGAAACGGAAGGGCCTCATCGTGCGACCTCCGGGCGGGCGACCAGGCAGTACCCAATGGTATCGGCTTTCGATATCATGAACCGCCATGACGACGGAATCTTCCGCGACCCCTGAAGCCGTCCCTCCGACGGCGCCGACCATCGGCGACTACTCGTATCCCGACTTCTACCGCGCGATGCTCGAGCGCGAGCGGATGCAGGTCGCGAAGGACGAGGTCCGCTGGACGGAGAAGCACCGCGAGCCCGAGCGTGCGGTCGACGTCCTCCTGAACTTCGGGTGCAACGTGCGCCAGACCCCGCACCTGATGCGGGACGCGGTCGCCATCCTGGAGACGCTCAAGGTCGACTTCGCGGCGGTCGCCGGCCAGCAGTTCTGCTGCGGCAAGCCGTACAGCAACGCGAAGTTTTCCGACGCGGCGCGGAGCGTCGTGGAGGCGTCGGTGAAGCGGATGGCCTCGTACCGTCCGACGCGGGCGATCCAGTGGTGCTCCGCCTGCGAGATGCAGTTCCACGACATCGTCATTCCGGAGGTCGGGATCGAGTTCCAGAGCGACGGCTTCGCCGCCTACCTGGTCGAACGGCTCGACGAGATGGGATCCGACGTGCCGTGGAAGCGCGATGTGCGGATCAAGGCGGTCGTGCACGGGCACCTCGGTGAGCACGTCGTGCGCGACGCGCACCCGCCGATCGTCATGGAGCTGCTGCGGCGGATCCCCGGCGTCGAGGTCGTGCGCTATGCCGACACGCCCGCGCTCCAGATCTGCGACAACGCCGGGATCAAGATCCGCAACATCGGGTCGTCGGAATACCGTGCCGTGCAGGGCGACCTCGAGTCCTACCTCTCCGAGCACGGCGCCGACACGCTCGTCACGATGTACCACAGCTGCACGCGCGAGCTGAGCAAGTTCGCCAGCGACAGCCTGCGCATCAACCACTACGTCGCCGTGCTCGCGCGCGCCCTCGGCGTGGAGCAGCCAGACCGGTTCTCCGAGTACTGGCGCCTCGGCGACCCCGCGAAGGTCGTGGCCGCGTCTCGCCGCAACTGGGAATCGTGGGGCTGGACCGAGCCTGAGGCCTACGCGCTCGCGCACAAGTACTTCGTGCCCAGCTACGTCGAGGCACCCGAGTGCCCCTGCAACGGGGCGTGCTCGCGGACGGGGGCCGCGTGGCTCAGCGCGAACAAGATCGAGCGTGGGACCGCGCTGCCGGTGATCGACCCATTCACCCAGAAGGTCGCGCAGCGCGACCTCGTGTGAGCGTCGGGAGCGCGCCGCGGTGAACCACGTCGTCATGGACGGTGTGAACTGGCGGATCCTCGCGCTGTTGCAGGAGAACGCCCGGATCTCCTTCAGCGAGATCGGACGTCAGGTGGGGTTGACGCCCACCGCCGTCGCGGAGCGCGTGCGGCGGCTCGAAGACGCGCGGATCATCCGCGGTTACCACGTCGACGTTGGTGCCGAGGAGCTCGGCTACGCGATGACCGTGTTCATCCGCGTGACGGTGCGGCCCGGGTCGTCCTCGCAGCTCGCTCGACTCGCCGCGACACTGCCCGAGGTCCTTGAGTGCCACCGGGTCACCGGCGACGACTCGTATCTCATCAAGGCGGTCGCGACGTCGGTGCGTCACCTCGAGCAGCTGCTCCTCAAGATCCGGCTGTTCGGGCAGCCGGCGACCTCGGTCGTCCTGTCGACCGTCGTGGGGCACCCACTGGTGCGTCCCGCCGCGGCGGGTGAGGGCGGTGAAGAGCCGAGCGGCTCGCCGAAGCCGAGGACGACGCAGGATCTCACGGCGCGTAGCGCCTAGCCTCCCATCGCCCGCCGCTACACCTTCTCGTTCACGCTACTTCAAGCCGTAACGCGCGTCGGGTCCGGCGCCGTCTGCCCGGTCGCGACGGCGTCGAGCACGCGAGCGAGCTCCGCGGGACGCGAGAGGAACGGCGAGTGCGAGCTCCGGAGCTCGATCGTCTCCGCGCCCAGCCGTCGCGCGGCGTCGCGCTGGTACGCGGGGTCGACCGCGCGGTCGTGGGCGCAGACGATGTAGGTCGCCGGCACCGCGGGCCACAGCGCGAGGGGCGACGGCTCGAGCGCGGGCGTGCGAGCCTGCCGGCGCAGACGCGCGAGCGCGTAGCGGCGCGCCGCGTCGTCGCAGTCGTGGTAATAGCGTCGCACCGCCTCGTCGGGTGGGCGGCTCTGCGTGCCGTCGCTGTTGTCGATCTTCGAGCCGCGTGCCCGCATCCGTGGATCGGCCGCGGCCTGTTCCGCGAGCGAACGTCCGGGCTCGGGGACGACCGCCGCGATGAACACCATGCGTCGCAGGGAGCGGATGGACGCGACGACCGGGACGACGAGACCGCCGAGCGAATGGCCGACGACGAGGGCGTCGTCGCGACCGGCGAGCGCGTCGACGACGATCCGCGCATATCGTGAAACGCCGGCGGTCACGTCCTCGCACGGGAGATCGACTGCAACGACCTCGTGGCCGCGGCGCTCGAGCGCCGGGACGAGGTAGCTCCAGGCCCACGCGCCGTGGTGCGCCCCGTGAACGAGCGCGAACGTGCTCACGACCAGCGGCCTCGCACATCCTTGACGCTACGGGAGCGGCGGGCGTGATTTCGCCTGGCGGTGCCGGGTGCGGACCTGGACATTGCATCCATAGGCGGTCCTTCGCTCGCAGAGTCCGACGCAGACACTGCGATTCTGTTCTGCGATATCGTGTGCCGCTATAGCCATGCGCACACGATTGGTGAACCACGGAGCGGACCCCGTCGCGACGGCGTCGAGCGATCTGGCCAGGGCGCTGCTCGAGGCCGTCGAGTCCGTGGGGCCGTACCAGCGCGCTTACCCGTTATTGCTGGAGACGCCGCCCGACATGGAGACGGTGCGCATCGAGGATCTCGTTCGGTCCGATGCGCTTCGCGCCTACGCCGTGCGGGCGGTCGCCGAGTGGTCGCATCATCCGATGGACGAGGATCCGCGCGCCGCGGTGTCGCGTCTCGCGCGCCGCTACCTCGGATCGGTCGTCACCGCGGTGCTCGCGCCGCTCGCCCACGGCGTCGGCATCGTTATCGACACCGGCCGCGTCCGCGCGATCGTGCAACACGACCTGCCGCAGGGGATCGTGCTCGGTACGCATGAGGCGCTCCTGTGCCGCGAGCGTCCGGCGTCGTGGCCGATCGCGGGCATCGAGGTCGCCACGCTCGACGAGCTGCGCGACCGTGTCTTCGGCGCGCTCCTCGCGCACTGCGCGTGGGTCTTCGATCGCATCGTCGCCGCGATCAAGGTCTCGCCGCAGCTCCTGTGGAGCACCGCCGCCGAACAGGTCGACGTTCTCTACGACAACGCCGCCGACGGGCCGGCCGCGGCCGTGTTCGCGCGCGCCACGGCGGATCGGGATCGGCTGCTCCTCGCCGAGACGGTCCCCGGCGTCGCCGGTCCCAATCCGCTGCGCGACCTCCTCTACTGGGAGGCCGCGGCCGAGGGACCCGAGGCTGGCCACGTGTACCACGTGCGGCGCGTGTGCTGCGCGAACTTCGTGGTCCCCGGCCGGACGCAGGGCTACTGCCGCAACTGCGACCTCATCACGCCGGCGCAGCGCCTGGAGATGTGGAACGAGTGGCGTGAGTCGGTCCGCGTCCGGGGCAGGGTGAATTGACGATGTCGCTCCGCGTCGGCGTCGTCGGGGCCACGGGGAAGATGGGGCGCGTCGTCTGTGCGCAGGTCCTCGAGGATCCCGCGCTCGAGCTCGTCGCGGCGGTCGCGCGGTCGAATGCCGGTGCGCCATTCGATACCTACGTCGGCCGCAGCACCGGCCTCCCGGTGTCCGACCGCCGCGAGGCGCTGCTCGAGGCGCGTGCGCAGGTCGCCGTCGATTTCACGCATCCCGATGCCGTGCTCGCGAACGCGCGCTGGTACCTCGAGCACGGGCTTCACGCCGTCGTCGGCACCACCGGACTCGGGCCGGACGACGTCGAAGCGCTGCGCGCGCTCGCCGAGAAGAACGGGACGAACGCGGTGGTGGCGCCGGACTTCTCGTTCGGCGGCGCGGTGCTGCTGCACATCGCGCGCATCGCCGCGCGGCACTTCCCGTACGTCGAGCTCCTCGAGACGCACCTGCCGTCGAAGGCCGAAGCGCCCAGCGGCACGACGATGAACACCGCACGCGAGCTCGCGAAGGTGCGGCCATCACCCTCGCCCGTCGTGACTTCCCGCGAGCTCGCACCCGGCGTGCGAGGCGGCGAGGTCGCGGGCATCCGCGTGCATTCGCTCCGCCTCCCTGGTCCGCCGGGCATCGAGGAGATTCGTCTCGCGCGCGCCGGCGAGCTCCTCACGATCAGCCTCGCCGCGTACGACCGTGCCCCCTTCGCGAATGGCGCGGTCCTGGCGATCAAGGCGGTCGCGTCGCGGCCCGGTCTCACGTACGGTCTCGGGCCGCTCCTCGATCTCGATGGTGACTGAGGCGATCGCGACCGCGACGGCGAGCGAGCGCCTCGCGCGCTCTGTGGCCGACCTCCGCCTCGAGGACCTGCCGCGCGAAGTGCTCACGAAGGCCAAGGAGCAGGTCGCGTATCACGTGGCGCACGCGCTGCGGGGACATCGTCATGAGGATGGGCGGCGCGCTCTGGCCATCGCGGCATCGCTGAGCGAAGGCGCGGGCGCGGGAACGATCATCGGCTCCGCGTCGCGCGCGCTCCCGATGGATGCGGCGTTCGCGAACAGCACGCTCATGCGCGCGACGGGGATGGACGACGTCATCTTCCCGGCGGGCGTGCACGCGGCGCTCGTGACTCTGCCGCCCGCGCTCGCCCTCGCGGAGCGGCACCACCGGTCGGGTGCGGAGCTGCTGGTCGCGCTCGTCGCAGGCTACGACGCGATCGCGGCGGTCGCGATGGACATTGAGGCCTGGGGCGCTCGGGAACCACGGCGGCCGACGATCCCGTTCGGCCCGTTCGGCGGCGCGGCGGCGGCCTGCCGCATCCTTGATCTCGACGCCACGCGGATCGCATCCGCGTTCGGCTATGCGGCGCACTCCGCGATGGGGCTGGCCGAGCAGGGCGGCGACTGGCCCCACTACTACGCGCTCGTGGCGCGAAACGGGATGATGGCCGCGCTCCTCGCGCAGGCCGGCGCGACGACGAGCCGGACGATCCTCGAGGGCCGTTATGGCTTCTACGAGACGTTCTTCGGCTCGGTGCCCGCGGGGCTCGACGAGTCGTTCGCGCGGATCGGCGAGCCTCACGCGATCCTCGAGGCGACGACGAAGCGCTACCCGGGTACCGGAGCGAACATCGTCGCGGTCGAGCTGGTGCGTGAGATGCTGCGCGCCCACGGCCTGGCGCCGCGGCGCATCGCTCGCATCGATCTCACCCTGCCGTCAGAGCGGGAGAACTTCACCGCCGGGCACCATCGGGCGCCGTTCCGGCCCTGGTGGGCGGCTTCGTCGGTGCTGTTCCAGGTCGCGATCGTGATCCTCGACGGCGGTCGCACGGACTTCGCGCGCTACGAGCGGCCCAACGCGCCGGAGATCGACGCGCTCATCGATCGCATGCACGTCTCCTTCGAACCCGACCACGGCTTCCAATTCGCGCGGGTGCGTGTCGCGACCACCGACGGCGCGGTCCACGAGGGTGAGGCCGAGCGCTACCGCTTCCCGCCGATCGACGCGGCGCGGGAGATCGCCGACGCCGGCCGCGAACTGGTCCCCGCACCACAGCTCGCGCGCGCGGCCGAGCTCATCGCGGGTCTCGAGTCGGTCGACGACGTCGCGACGCTGATGGAGGCCCTGCGGCCCTGACCCTTCGGACCCGCGAGTCCTAGGCCGGCCAGCTCACGCCGAGCTCGTCCGCCAGCGCGCGCAGGTCGCGCGCGGTCGCGGCCGGGATCGGGATGCCGTCACGCTCCCGCTGCGCGGCGGTGAGGTAGCCGCGCTCGCCCGGCGCGTAGAGCCGGTCGGTCCCGGGTTCAGTTGGCGACGTCAGCGTCTCATCGATGAGCGCATCGACGCGCTGGGTGAAGCGCTCGTATGGCATCGAGGCGGTCGGATCGATCGCGAGCATGAAGAGGCTCGTGCTCTGCGGGGTGCCGACCTCGTCGGGCCCGACCACCCGTGGACCGAAGCGCTCGCCGCCCGCGAGGACGCCGGTGAGCACCTCCCACAGCATCGCGAGCCCCGAGCCTTTCGGCCCGCCGAGCGGCAGGACGCGGCCCGCGAGCGCGGCTGCCGGATCGGTCGTCGGCCGTCCAGCGGGATCGACCGCGACGCCCTCGGGGAGCGCGTCGCCGCGCTCCGCGTGCTCGTGGATGGCGGTCCAGGTGATGGCGCTGTTCGCCGTGTCGAGGAGGAGAGGCTGGTGCCTGCCGGCGGGTGTACCAACCGCGAACGCCTGGTTACCGAGCGTCTTCGTCGTCCCGCCCCAGGGAGCCATCACCGGGAGGCAGTCGTTGATCGCCAGCCCGATCATCCGGGACGCGATCGCGAGGGTGGGGTAGTAGCCGAGCGCGAACGCGAACGTCGTGTTACGCACCACGGCGGCGCCGACGCCGTTCGTCTTCGCCTTCGCGATCGCGGTCCGCATCGCGTGGACGCCGACGACCGGGGCCCACGAGTCCCGCGCGTCGATGACGGCCAGCCCGGTGGTGTCTCGAACGGTCGCGAGCGACGCGGTGCGTCGGGTGCCACCGGCGCGCATGCGCTCGACCGCGAGTCGCAGCCGAAGCACGCCCTGCTTCGCGATCCCGCGGAGATCCGACCACACGAGCACGTCGGCCATGGTCATCGCGTCGTCGGGTGCGGCCCCCGCGGCCTCGAGGACCCGCGCAGTGAAGGTGCGCAGCTCGTCCGCGCGGACTCTCGTGGGCGCGGCGCGGACGCCGGGGGAAGCCACGTTATCGTTTATAATACATCTAATGACGTCGGAGGCGACCGCCCCCGCCCCGCGCGCCACGAAGCGCGCGCCGATGATGCGGGAGCACTTCTTCCGGTTCCTCGAAGACCAGGGCATTACGCACGTCTTCGGCAATCCCGGCACGACCGAGCTTCCGATCGTGGACGGCATCAACGACCACCCGAGCATCCGCTACGTGCTCGCGCTCCACGAGGACGTCGCGGTCGCGATGGCCATGGGCTTCTCACGGACGTCGGGGAGGCCCGGCGTCGTGAACCTGCACGTCGCACCCGGCCTGGGTCACGGGCTCGGCAACCTCTACAACGCCTGGCGCGCGCGCATGCCCATCCTGGTCACGGTCGGCCAGCACGACACGAGCCTCCTGCTTCACGAGCCGATCCTCGCCGCGGACCTCGCCGCGATGGCGCGTCCCTTCACGAAGTGGGCGTACGACGTCCGGCGACCGGACGAGGTGCGCACCGCCCTGCAGCGCGCCTTCAAGGAGGTCACGACCCCGCCGGTCGCCCCGGTGTTCCTGTCGTTCCCGACCGATGTCATGCTCGCGCCGCTGCAGGGCGAGCTCGACGGATCGGTGAGCAAGGTGAGCGCGACGTATGCGGCGCCCGAGGCGGTCGAGGAGGCCGCCGCGGCCGTGGCGAGCGCCGAGAATCCGATCATCATCGCCGGTGACGGCGTCGGCCTCGCGGACGCGTGGGTCGAGGTGGCAGCGGTCGCGGAGGCGATCGGCGCTCCCGTCTACACCGAGGAGCTGTCGACGCTCTGGAACTTCCCCTCCGATCATTCGCACTACGCGGGCGCCCTCCCGAACGTGTCGGCGCGCATGCGTGCCAAGTTCGACGGTGTGGATCTCGTGCTCTTCATCGGGTTCACCTCGCAGGCACCGGTCTCGCGCCACGACGGCGCCGGGCCGCTCGTGCCGGAACGCGTCCGCGTCGTGGCGGTGCACGAGGACGAGTGGGAGATCGGGAAGAACCAACCGGTCGAGGTCGGGCTCCTCGGCGACGTCAAGCGCAATACCGCCGCCCTCGCCGACGCGCTCCGAAGTGCGACGCGCGGCAGGTCCGCCGAGGTCAGCGAGCGATCGAAGGCGGTGCGCGCGGCGTCGGCCGAGCGCGCGGCCCAGTGGCGCGCTAAGGCGCGAGCGGCCCGTCAGGCCGCGGCCCTGTCCGCGACCTCCGTCGCCGCGGAACTGGCCGACGCGCTGCCGCCCCGCTCGATCATGGTCGACGAGGCGATCTCGAATCGCGAGGCCTTCGTCAGCCTGGCCAAGCTCGGAGATCCGCTCGCCTACTTCGGCGCCAAAGGCCTGTCGCTCGGGCATTCCGGCGGCGCGGCGATCGGCATCAAGCTAGGAGCCCCTGACCGCACGGTCGTGTGCGTGGTCGGAGACGGCTCTCTGATGTATTACCCGCAGGCTCTCTGGAGCGCGGCAAATACGAAGGTTCCCGTCCTCTTCCTCGTCATCAACAACCGCTCCTACCGCGTGCTCAAAGTGATCCTCGGCCGCTGGGGCGGGCCGTGGGGCGAGACCGGCGCACTTCCGCCGGGGCTCAACTTTGGAGAGCCGGACATCGACTTCGTCGCGCTGGCGTCCGCGATGGGCGTCGGCGCCGAGCGCGTCGCGACACCGGCCGAACTGCGCACGGCGATCGACCGCGGGCTCGCCGCGGGCGCGCCGTACCTCCTCGACGTGCGGCTCGAGCAGCCCGACGACGTGCCCGCGGGGAGCTGATCGGTGACCGCGCCGCTCGCCGGCGTCCGCGTCCTCGACCTGTCACAGGCGATGAGCGGTCCGTACGCGACGATGATGCTCGCGGACGCGGGCGCCGACGTGATCAAGCTCGAGCCGCCCGACGGCGACCACGTGCGCTCCTGGCTCCAGGGGCGGACTCCGGTGAGCCCGTACATCATGGCCGCCAACCGCTCGAAGCGGAGCGTCGTCATCGACCTGAAGCAGGACGCGGGCCGCGAGCTCGCGCTCGCGCTCGCCGCGCAGTGCGGCGTGCTGGTCGAGAACTTCAAGCCCGGCGTCGCCGCGCGTCTCGGGATCGGCTACGACGATGTCCGGCGCAAGAATCCGCGCATCGTGTATTGCTCGGTGTCCGGTTTCGGCCAGACCGGGCCGCTCAGCAACAAGGTCGCCTACGACCTCATCGCCGCGGGCTACGGCGGGACGATGAGCGTCACCGGGGAGGAGGGCGGGCGGTACGTGCGACCGGGAGTTCCCGCGTCGGACCTCCTCGCGGCGATGGCGTCCGCGTATTCGATCGTCCTCGCGCTCATGCAGCGCGAGCGTACCGACGAAGGGTGTTACCTCGACATCGCGCTCCTGGATGGCCAGCTCTTCGCCATGGCGCATCACCTCCTCGCGTATCAGGCCACCGGGAAGGTGCCCGGCCTGCACGGGTCGGCGCACCCGCAGGTCGCTCCGTACCAGACCTATCGCACCGGCACGACCGACATCAACGTCGCCGTCCTCACCGACAAGCAGTGGCGCGCGTTCTGCCGGCTCCTCGGACACGATGCGTGGCTCGCCGACCCGCGCTTGCGCTCGCCGGGGACCCGGAATGCCCACCGCCGCGAGCTCGAGCGCGAGATCGAGGCGGTGCTCGCGACGCGGCCGGCGACGTACTGGATCGCCGCGTTCGAGGACGCCGGCGTGCCGTGCGGGCCGATCAACACGACCGCGGAGCTGCTCGACGACGCGCACCTCCGCCAGCGCGGCATGTACCTCGAGTACGACGACCCCGACATCGGTCGGGTACGGGTGCCGGGCGCTCCGTGGCGCGGCCCCGGGATCATGGAGCGCTGGACGCCGCCGCCGCGACTCGGCGAGCACACCGACGAGGTGCTGCGGGAGATCCTGGGACTGAGCGACGAGCGCCTCGACGCACTGCGAAGAGATCACGTCATCGAACCACGGACGAAAGGGCTGGTCGCCGAAGGAGCAGAAGCATGACGCTGAACGTGTCGGACCTCGAGTCGATCGTTGTCGAGGCGGGAACGCGGCCGGACGCGGTGAAGGACCCCGAGGTCCGTCGGGCGATCGAGGAGACGATCGACCGGCTCGACCGTGGCGAGATCCGCGTCGCCGAGAAGGTCGACGGCGAGTGGAAGGTCAACAGCTGGATGCAGCAGGCCATCGCGCAGTACTTCCGGATCCCGCCGATGGCGACGATCCCCTCCGGGACGTTCGAGTACCACGACAAGCTCCCGCTGAAGCGTGATCTCGCGCGGCAGGGCATCCGCATGGTGCCCGGCGGGATCATCCGCTACGGCGCGCACCTCGAGGCGGGCGTCGTCGTGATGCCGGGCTTCATCAACATCGGCGCGTACGTCGGGAGCGGGACCCTCGTGGACACGTGGGCCACGGTCGGCAGCTGCGGCCAAGTCGGTCGCAATGTCCACCTCGCGGGTGGCGCCGGTATCGGCGGCGTCCTCGAACCCGCCGGCTCGAAACCGGTGATCGTCGAGGACAACGTCTTCATCGGCTCACGCTGCATTCTCGTCGAGGGCGTCTTGGTGGAGGAGGGCGCGGTCCTCGCGGCGAACGTGTCGCTCACCGGGTCGACGCACATCATCGACGTGACGAAGGAAGAGCCGATCACCTACAAGGGCCGCGTGCCGCCGCGCTCGATCGTCGTTCCCGGGACGCGGTCGCGGAAGTTCCCCGGCGGCGAATTCCAGATCGCCTGCGCGCTCATCATCGGTGAGCGCTCGGCGCGGACCGAGGGCAAGGTCTCGCTGATGGAAGCGGCGCGCGAATTCGGCGTGAGCCTGTGACGCGGCTCGTCCGTGGCGGCAAGGCTGCCTACGGCCAGGACGTCGGGATCCTCATGATGGACAACACCTTCGCGCGGCTCCCCGGAGACATCGGTAACGCGATGACGTTCGAGTTCCCGGTCCAGTTTCGCGTGATCGACGGGTCGACCAATGAGCGCATCGTGTGGGAGCGCGATCGCGCGCTTCTCGCCCCGTACGTCGGCGCGGCGCAGGAGCTCGAGCGTTCGGGTGTCCGCGCGATCACGACCTCCTGCGGCTTCCTCGCGATGTTCCAGCCCGAGCTCGCCGCCAGCGTACACGTCCCGCTCTTCACCTCGAGCCTCCTCCTCGTGCCGCTCGTGAAGCGGATGATCCGTCCTGACCAGCGCGTCGGGATCATCACCGCCGACTCGAGCGCGCTTGACGAGACGCACTTCAATGCCTGCGGCTGGTCGGCCACCGAGATCCCCGTCGCGCTCGAGGGGATGCAGGCGCGCTCGGCCTTCTGGGACGCCTACCCGAAGAACGCGCTGGAGTACGACGTCGATGCGGTCGCCGCGGACATGCGCGACGCCGCGGTCGCGCTCCTGCGCGAGCATCCCGATGTCGGTGCCATCGTCCTCGAGTGCACGAACATGGCTCCCTACGCGCACGTGGTGCAGGAGGCGACCGGCCTGCCGGTGTTCGACGTGCAGACGCTGACGAATCTCGTGTACGAGGCGACGCACCGCGTCCCGTATGGCGACGGCCGATGAAGCTCGAGCCGCCGATCCGCGCCTTCCTCCAGGAGCCACGCTACGCGGTGCTCGCGACGCTCAACCCGAGTGGCGCCCCGCACCTCACCGAGATGTGGTACGACCTGCGCGCCGACGAGATCGTCTTCAACACGACCGAAGAACGCACGAAGAAGCGCAACCTGGAGCGCGACCCGCGCGCGTCGATCCTCGTGTCCGGCCGCCACGGGGACCCGGTATGGGCGTCGGTGTCGTACGTGCGCGCCGACGGCGTGGCCCGACGGATCGCGACCGGCAACGAGGCGCTCGAGGACATCGTCGCGCTGTCGATCCGCACGACGGGCCGGGGTCGGCGGAGAGCGCACGCCGGACCTTCGCCGCCATGCGCCGGGTCACGTACGCGCTCGCGATCGAGCGGGTCTACCCGAAAGGGCTCTGATGAGCGAGGTCGTGACGGGTTGCAGCGAAGGATGCCGAAGTACCTCTAGCTTGCAACCTGACAAGCCCTCGCGCTGGACTTTTTCGACCGGCCCAGCATCGACCATTCGACCGCGATCCTGCCTCCGGCGGGACCTGGAGCAGTGGACGGACTCGCGATCCCCGAGGACGGCAGCACAACGGGTAGTGGAGGGATGAACGTGCACAGGCAGTCACACGCTCGTCGCATCTCACGTCGCGAGCTTCTCAAGATCTCCGCAGCGGCGAGCGCTGCGTCGCTTCTCGTCGCGTGTTTCCCGCAGGCCACGCCGTCCGCGTCGCCGGGAGCAAGCGGAACGCCGCAGACCGCCGGCAAGTACGCCCTCGGCAAGCTCGGAGGGCCCGAGGTCATCACCGACGCGTCCAAGTTCCCGAAGACGTTCAAGGAGGCGCCCGAGCTTGCCGCGCTCGTGCAACAGGGCAAGCTTCCACCTGTCGCCGATCGTATCGGCCAAGACCCCATCGTCCTGAAACCCCTCGAGGGCATCGGGAAGTACGGAGGCACGCTCCGCAAGGCGCTCTTTGGCGGCGTCACGGCGGAGCTGACCGCCTATAAGTTCGGCGTGGGTCCAAGCAGCCTGTTCTACTGGGACCCGACCCGGACGAAGGTCGTCCCCAACCTCGCGCTCGGCTACGAGGAGAGCGCCGATGGGAAGACGCTCACCGTGCATCTCCGCCGCGGGCTGCGCTGGAACGACGGCGAGCCGTTCACCGCCGACGACATCATGTTCTGGTTCGAGGACATCTACCAGAACAAGCAGCTCTACACGCCCGGGACGAGCACGGATCTCTTGATCGCCGGGAAGCCGGTCGCGATCGAGAAGGTCGATCAGTACACCGTCCGGTACGTCTCGCCCGAGCGGAACAGCCTCATGATCCAGCGGCTCGCTTCTCCGCTCAGCGACGTGGGCGGGAACACCTTCCGCGTCGCGCGCGGCGGCTATCAGCCGAAGCACTACCTCATGAAGTTCCACCCCAAGTACGCGGCGGGTGGCCAAGCGGCCGTCGACAAGATGGCGACCGACGCCAAATTCAACGGGTGGGTCCCGTTCTTCCAGGACCGCGTGACCTGGCAGAACAACCCCGACTACCCCCTGATGTCGCCGTGGAAGGTCACCGTCCCGATGAACAATCCGACCCAGTTCGTCATGGAGCGCAACCCCTACAGCCCGTGGGTCGACACCGACGGCAACCAGCTCCCATACATCGGCAAGCTCCAGTACACCGCCGCGGACAACCTGGAGGTCGTGGCGACGCGCGCGGTGGCGGGCGAGTACGACTTCCAGGAGAACATCCTCGGCGTGGACAAGCTTCCGGTGCTCATCGACGGCCAGACTCGGGGCGGCTACAAGGTCTACCTCGACCCGGAGCAGGGGGCCATCGGGATCATGATCAACCTCGCGTACGAAGACGACCCCGAGATCGGCGAGTGGTACCGCAACGTCGACTTCCGGCGTGCGCTGTCCCTGGGCATCGACCGGAGTCAGATCAACGAGACGTTCTTCCTCGGCACGGGGATCCTGAGCTCATCCGCGCCGAGTGACGACAACCTCTACTTCCCGGGCAAGGAGTGGCGTACGAAGTGGGCGACGCTCGACATCGCCCAGGCGAACCAGCTCCTCGACAAGATCGGCCTCACGCAGAAGGACAGCGACGGCTACCGGCTGCGCAAGGACGGCAAGGGCCGCCTCCGCCTCGCCTTCACCGGCGTCGCGCGTCTTGGCGTCGACGGCGCGCAGCTCGGCGAGATGGTCAAGCAGCACTGGCAGAAGATCGGCATCCAGCTCGATGTCGACAACGTGGCGAGCGCGCTGGCCCAACAGCGGATCGCCGCCAACCAGACGCAGATGGTCCTGAACGCCGTGGCCACGGAGGACGTCTACCTCTTCACCGGCACGCTCACACCGGGCGGCGGCGGCTTCTCCGCGATCATCGGCGTCCCGTACGGCCAATGGCTCACCTCGGGCGGCAAGCAGGGCAAGGAGCCGTTCCCGGCCCTCAAGCAGGCGATGGATCTGCTCGAGAAGGGCAAGACCCAGTCGGACCCGGAGCGCACCGAGACGGCCAAGGAGCTCTTCCGCCAGCACATCGACAATGTCTTCACGATCGGGATCGTCTCGGCCGACCTGAACCAGGGCGTCCGCATCGCCAAGACGACCCTCGGCAACGTCCCGGCCCGCATCGTGAACTCCAACCTGGCCCAGTCGCCCGTGAACGCCAGCCCACAGACTTTCTACTTCAAGTAGCCGCTATGACCGCGAGGCCGCTCGATCGAACTGATCGACGGCCCTCGCGGGTCACGTGACCCGGTAAGCCCGCGGACGTATCGCCGCCTCGTTGATGTCGCGTCAGCCCGCTCGCGATTGCCTATCCGTGCCTCGCCGGCTCCGTCCGCCAGTGCCGACCCGACCAGCGGTGCGCTGGCGCAAGGGCAAGCAGGATCACGGCGACGCCGATGACGATCGCGCCGTTCAGCGCCAGCGCCCACGCCGCGCCACCCAGGCTCACCAGCGTTCCGGCTTCGAGCTGACCGAGCGGGCCGGAGCCGATGCTGAGGAGGTAGACCCCCATGGCCCGTCCACGTTGGCTGACGGGTACGGCGAGCTGCATGAGCGTGTACTGCAAGACGTCGAACGCGCCGTTGCATACGCCGACGACGAGCATGATCGCAACCGCCATCGCAACGCTCGTGCTCGCCCCGAGGGCGATGAGCGACGCGCCGAAGGCGGCGGCCGACAGGCTGAGGAGCGGCTCACGACGGACGCGCGCCGGCAGAAGTGACAACGCCACGACGGCGACGGTCGCGCCCACCGACGCCGAGCCCGTGAGCGCGCCGAGGGCCTGCGGACCCGATCGCAGGACATCGCGCACGAGGACGGGCACGGCGGAGCTGAACGAGTACGCGAAGACCTCAGCCGCGATGGCGGCGAGCGCGAGCGTGCGGAGCGTGGGCACGTCGAGCACGAGGCGCGTGGCCTCCCGCAGCGCGAGCGCGAACGGAATGGCGACCCATTCGGCGGAGTCGGCTCGCCGCACGCGGAGCGGAAGCACGAACGCGGCGGCGAGCGCGTACGCGACGCCGACAGCGAGGTAGCACGCCGCCGTCCCGAAGGTCGCGATAAGCGCGCCGCCGGCGAACGCGCCGGCGGCCTTCGACAGCCGGTCGCCGAGCGACACGCTGGCGACGGCGTTCGGCGCGATCTCGCGTCCCGCGATGTCGAGCGCGAGCGCCTGACGCGCGGGAATGTCCATCACTTGAAGACACCCGTTCGCAAGGCCGATCGCGATCACCTGCCACGGCACGAGGCCCACCGTCGCGACGAAGTAGGTGACGGCAGTCATCACGCTCACGCCGGAGACGGCCGTCGCAAGAAGGATTGCGCGACGATCGAACCGGTCGGCGATGGTCCCGGCGGTGAGCCCGAAGAGGAGCTTCGGGAGCGAGCGCGCCGCGAGCGCGGCACCGACCGCGAGCGGTCCGCCCGCCGTCAGGGCGAGCCACGAGGTGGCCGTGAGCTCGAGATGCTGCGCCGCGCCGACGCCGAGCGTTGACAGCCAGAGCCATCTGAAACCGGGGGACCGCATGAGGGACACGTGCGAGGGTCAATGATATCGCTTTTCGATATCGTGCGGCCACATCTGGACCACGGCCGCGCGGTCGGGGGTCAGGCGGGTCGCACCGCTCCGCTCAGCACGTCGACCGAGATGAGTTGCTCCTGACACCCGCCCTCGCCCCCGCACGCGCAGCGTGACGGGCCGTCCGCATAGGCAGGATCGAAGATCGCCTGAGCGAGCGTCCGCGCACGCTCCTCGCGCATCCCCCAGGAGCTCCACATCGGTCGCGTCTGTTCGAGGATCGCTTCCGGATCGCCGAGCTTGCACGCGGCCTGGTAGCGGTCCGGGCTCGCGCACCCAAGGGCGTCCGCAAGCAGCGATATCGGATGCCGGACCGCGAGGCGATCGCTGGAGAACCGCGACCACCACTGCTGGCCGGTGTGGTGCGTCGCGCTCATCGTGTCCGCACCTCGCGCCGCGAACAGATCGGCCAGCCTCTCGCGTCGCCGCTCCACGTCGTGGCGCGAGAGTGCCGGGTCGTTCACGATCGTCTCCGCGTTCCCGTGCCCGGCGATGCGGTCGATCTCCGGGTCGACGAAGCCGACCACTTCGACTCCGGGGATCATCGCGAGAACGCGCGCGCACGTCTCGGTGGCCTCGACATGGACGGGGCTGCCGCCGGCCCGCAGCACCAGCACCTTCGCCCCGACCTCGCGCTGCCAGGGCACGCGCTCGCCGAGCTTGCGCAGGGTTTGCTCGAGGAGCGTGTACATCTGCACGTTCGCGGGGAGCTGTGTGCCGAGCAGCCGCTCGCGGCGCTCGATCATGCTGAAGGTGTTCTGGCAGTTCGTGCACATGTGCGCGGTGAGCGAGGCTCCCCATGCGACGCTGCGCGCCACCGACGCCGCGTGCATGCGCTCTGCCTGTTTCAGGTCTTTGTAGTGGCGGTAGTACGTCCCGCAGCAGAAGAGGCGGCCGGCACCCGCGGCGAAGTTGACGCCGAGCGCCCGCAGCACGCCCACCGTATCGAGGATCAGGTGAGGCGTGTGCTGCGGGCCGCAGCTCATGTTCACGAACACGTCAACCGCACCGTCGGGTGCGACGTTGCGCTCGATCCACACGGTCTCTTCCTTCGACACGAGGAGGTGGCCGGCATCCTCGAGGTCACCCCAGAACCGCGCGTAGTTCGGCCGCTCGCGCGGGACGTCCGCGCCGATGTTCGCGAGCCACGCGTCGTACAAGCGCTGCGGCGCGATCCCAGCGAGCGCCGCGCAGATGCGCTCGAGCTCGTCGAGCGTCGGCAGGATGTCGCCGCCCTCGATGTGCGCGTACCACGAGGGCTCGATGCCAGCCAGGGACGCCAGCCGCTCGGGGGCGTCGAACCCGGCCCTGGTCCGCTCCTGCGCCAGGTGGTTGGGGTAGGGAACCGTCGCGGTCATCCGCGGAACACTCTAGCGAGGACCTCCGGAAAGTTGTGACATCGGATGCGCCGATCCCAGCGATCGAGCGATTCGATGGGACGTCACAAGGACGAGATCGTGGACCTCTATTCGCGGTTCGCGGCCGCCGAGATCGGCCGTCACGTCGAATGACCCGGGGATCATCGCGCGGACCGATCGCTCCCATCCGATCATTCGATTGGTCACGCGACCTCGTCGTCCGTAGGCTCGGTGCCGGTCGGAGGTGTCTGGTGAGCACTGAGGGGTCGGGCACGTTCAGGCGCGTCCTGCGTCTGGTCTCCGAGCGCGCGCTGGGCGCGCAGCCCACCGGATCCGCAAGCGGACCATCGGGCGACGGCACTCGGCGCCCCGGCGCTCTGCCCATGGCCTTGGACGGTTGCGTCGGCTGCGGAATGTGCGGTCGTCACGCCGCCTCGCTCGACCCGCTCCGGGCCGCCCGCCACGTGCTCAGGGAACGTGCAAGCGCCGAGACCGAGCCACCGCTCACCTGATATCGGCTTCCGATATCGTAGGGCCGTGTACGCCGGCGCTCCGGCGTCCGCGGGAGGTTGACCGATGGCTGTTCACGCCGCTTCGACGACCGTCGTGCCCGCCGCTGAGCTGCGGTCTTTCGCCGCCAAGGTCGCGCGGACCGTCGGCGTCCCCGAGGAGGACGCCACGGCCATCGCTGACGGGATGGTGTGGACTGAGCTGCGCGGCGTCGACATCGGCATCAAACGTCTGACGACGCTGGTCAGCCGCATCCGCGCCGGCGGGACGCGCGCCGATCCGCGGCCCGCGGTCATCCGCGAGTCTGCGTCGTTCGCCGTCCTCGAAGGACACGAGGCCTGGGGCCAGGTCACGTCCGTGCGCGCGATGCGTCTTGCGATCGCGAAGGCGAAGTCCACCGGCGTTGGCGCCTGTGTGGTGCGCGATACGGGGAACTCGCTGGCGATGGGGTACTACCCGTGGCTCGCGACGCAGGAAGGGCTCATCGGCCTCGCGATCACGAACGCGATCCCGCTCCAGGGACCGTGGGGGAGCACGCGCAAGCTGCTCGGCAACAACGCATACGCGCTCGGCTGCCCCGCCGGGCGCCATGCGCCGATCATCTTCGACGCGGCGACGACGACACTCAGCTGGGTGGGGATCCACGAGTACGAAGCGCGGCACGAGCCGCTTCCGCCGGGGGCCGCGCTCGCTGCCGACGGCAGACCGACGACCGATCCGGCCGAGGCGCTGGCGGGGATCCTCCTACCGGCCGGCGGTCATCGCGGATTCGGGATCGCGCTCATGTGGGAGATCCTCAGCGGCGTGCTCTCCGGCGGCGAGCATTTCGCGCCGCTGCCGGACGACAACGGTGCGGCGGCCGTCGCGAACCAGAGCACGTTCGTTCTCGCGCTCGATCCGTCCAAGTCCATGCCACACGCGACCTTCCTCGAGCGCGTCGACACGCTCATCGACCGGATCCATGCGTGCCCGCCGGTTCCGGGGAACGAGCGGGTCCTTTTCCCCGGCGAGCGCGGCGCCGAGGTCGCAGCGGTGCGCGAGCGCGAGGGGATTCCGCTGGCGCCGGTGCGCGTGGACGAGCTGCGCGCGCTGTCTCATGACCTGGGAGTAGAGCTGCCGCGATCGCTCGCGTGAGCCCGCGTGATGGGCCGCGCCTCGGCCCGGCCGTGGAGAAGACCTAGGGCGGGGGAGCCCACTCTCGCGCAAATCGCCAGCGGGACGGCCGTTCCATCTTGGTTCGTCCATCAACGCCGCCGGGGCGGCGGCGCAGAGTAAGGGACTGGTGCGACACGCGAGATGAGTGGTCCGGCACGGCCCCTGGCGATCGAGAACGTCACCGTGATCCCGCTCGACACCGACCGGAGGCTCGAGGCGCACACGGTCGTCGTGCGCGGCGACCGGATCGCCTGGCTCGGTCCGGCCGAGGACGCGCGCGTGTCCGAGGGCGCCGTGCGCATCGACGGGCGCGGCAAGTACGTGATCCCCGGCCTCGCGGATATGCACGCGCATCCGAGCACCCAGGACCACCTCCTGCTCTACCTCGCGAACGGCATCACCACCGTGCGCAACATGAAGGGCGCCCCCCGCCACATCGCGTGGCGCGACGGGATCGCCCGTGGGGAGATGCTCGGCCCGAGTCTCCACACCGCCGGCCCGATCACCGACGGTGACCCGACGATGCGCGTTGGCGCCGTTTCGGTGAGCACCGAGGCCGAGGCCGACCGCGCGGTGAGCGCGGCGGCGCGTGCCGGGTACGAGGCGATCAAGGTGTACGACCATCTCGCGCCGCAGGGCTACCAGGCCATCGTGCGCGCCGCGACCGCGTACGGCCTTCCCGTCGTCGGCCACGTCGCCTTCCAGGTCGGCCTCGACGCGGCGCTCGCCGCGCGACAGCGATCGATCGAGCACCTCTATGGCTACGTCGAGGCGATGCAGCCGCCGGGCTCACCGCTGCGCGAGCATCGGGTCGATCCGGCTTCCGCCCGCGCGCTGATCGCCGAGAGCGCCGTGAGGACCGCCGACCGGTCGCGGACCCGTGAGCTCGTCGACGCGACGCGTGCCGCTGGAACGTGGAACTGCCCGACGCTCATCATCCGCCGCCGGCACCTGCAGACGCTCGACGACCTCATGGCGCGGCCCGAGAACCGCTATGAGCCGCCGATGTCTGTCGAAGGCTGGCGCCAATTCAAGCTCACGTATCCCTACGGCACGTCGCTGAAGGGCGAGGAGCTCGCGATCTTCCAGCAGATCGTGCGTGGGCTGCACGCTTCGGGCGCCGGACTCCTCGCCGGCACCGACGCGTCCGTCCACTTCATCTTCCACGGCTCGTCGCTGCACGAGGAGCTCGAGGAATTCGTCGCGGCCGGCCTGACGCCATACCAGGCGCTCGTCGTCGCGAGCCGGAACGCGGCGGAGTTCCTCGGCGAGCTCGATGAGTCGGGGACCGTCGCCGCCGGGAAGCGCGCCGATCTGCTGGTGCTGTCGGCCGATCCGACCGAGCGCATCACGAACACCCGCGCGATCGATGGCGTGATGTCGGGCGGGCGGTGGCTGGCGCGCTCCGACCTCGACGCGCTGCTCGAGCGCGTCGCCACGAACGCGCGCGCCCTGCCGCAGTGGCTGTCCGGACCCCCGTCGTGGGCGACCGAGGCGCCGCCGGAGTTCGCGGCGCGGTACGAGCTGGACTTCGGCGGCACTCCCGTCGGCGCGGAGGAGGTGCGCGTCGAGCGCCGCGACGACGGAGGGCGTCGCATCCGCACCCGGGCTCACCTCGCGACATTCGCGGGGCAAGGCTGGGGGGTGTGGGAGGCGGGCACGCACCACAGCGAGTTCGAGGCCGATGCGTACGGGTGCGCGCAGACCGCGCGCTACGAGAGCCAGACCGCCGACGGGAACTCGCGTGGTCTCCTTACGCGTGAGGACAATGCGGTCTCGGTCGAGCGCGACGAGCCGCCGATCGGACCGTCGCGCGAATGGCACGAGGTCGGGTCGCGCGACGTCCTCCTCGGTCGGGCGTACGTGGGGATCTACCTTCAGCTCGCCGATCGCGCGCGCGACCTCCGCGTCGGCGAGGCCACGGCAGTGGAGCTGCTCGGCCCAGGTAGCCCGCCCGACGGCCAGATCTTCACGACGACCTTCACGCTCGAGCGACTCGCCGACGAGGGCGGCGAGCGCGTCTATCGCTTCGACGCGCGACGGCGCAACGCGAGCTACAGCGGAAGGCTCACGTGCGATCCGATCGGGCGTCTGCGCGAGATCGCGTTCGCTGGGCGCAACATGCAGGTGTCGAACGCGGCTGCCGCGCTGTCGTCGCGCGATGCCCCGGCCGTGCGTATCCGCCGCGTCAGTGAGACCGCGGCACCGCGTCCGGACATCGCGCCCGCATCGGCGCCCGCAGCTGCGTCGGTCGTCGGCTCGCGGCAGGGCCGCGGTCGGATATGACGAGCACGACCGCGGAACGCGCCGCGGCGCTCGCCGGGCTCCTCGCGCGGATGGGCGGTCCCACGAAGGATCGGTTCTACCCTGAGCGACCCTCGGATCCGGACGTGCACGCGGCGAGGACCTACCTCGAGCCCGACCAGCTTCGCGAGCATGCCTACTCGACCATCCCAGCGGCCGATCGGCAGAGGGTGGACCCGCGCGCCGTGGTGTCGCGCTTCACCCGCGCCTACTGCATGGCGGTCGTGCGGCCGGTGCTCACGGCACTGGCGATCGGGATCCCGCTCGACGCGTCGATCGAACGATGCGCGATCGTCTGGAGACCGTGGACCGTCCGCGAAGCCTCGGCCATGAATCCGTTCGGACTCTGGATCGACCTCGAGGCGTGGGCCATCCCGGCGGAAGGGCGATCGCCCGACGCCGTCCGCTCGGACGTGCACACCGCGCTCTTCGCTGGGCATCTTGCGCGCGTGTTCGCGACCGTCCTGCGCATCGCGAAGATCTCACCGAAGGTCCTCTGGGGCAACGCCGGAGAAGGCGTCGGCGGTCTCGCCACCGCGGCGGCCGAGAGTCTCGACCCAGCGGTGGCGCAGCCGCTCCTCGACGTCTGCGACCGAGTGCTCACCGCGAAGACGCTCCCCGGGATCGACGGTCCGAACCCGCTCCTCGATCACATCGGCTGGGAGGACGTCGGTCGCGCCGACTTCCCGCATGGACTCATGGTCCGCAGGGTCTGCTGCATCAGCTTCACGCTCCCCGACCGCGTCCCGCAGATCTGGTGCGGGGCCTGTCCGCTTCCGACGACCGAGCAGCGGATCGCCCTCGTCCGTTCATAGTCCCGGCCACAGCCGTCGCCGAGCCGACCTCGCGCAGCAGCGCGATGAGCTCCTTCTCGGCCTCGCTCGGCGGGCCGGCGTCGCGGCGGCGCAGCGCGACGATCCGCAGCGCGGCCGGTTTCGCACCGGCGATGCTGAGCACCCGAACGGCTTCGGCTGGGAGATCGGAGAGCCCGGACAGCGGCACGATCCCGATGCCCAGGCCGGCATGCACCATCCGGATCGCCGCGCCCACGTTGTCGACGGTGACGATCCCGTGGGGCACGACGGTCGCACCGTCAAACAGCGCGCTCGTCAGCTCGTAGTAGACATAGCTCCGGTCGAACAGCACGAATTCCTCATCGGCGAGATCGGACACCTGGATCGATCCCGCTCCGCCCAGGCGGTGGCGCGGGCTGACGATGACGACGAGATCGTCCTCATACAGCATCGTGCGGTCGAGGTCGGGGTGCCGAATGTCGCGAGTGATGCCGAGTGTGGCCTCGCTGCGGAGGACCATCTCGACCGCGTCGCTCGAGGCGGTGTTCCGGATCGTCAGCTGCGCGCGCGGCCGGCGATCGCGGAAGCGACGCACGACCTCAGGGAGGACGGTGAACGTGACCATTGGCGCGGCCGCGATGCTGAGCACGCCGCCGCCGTTCTTGAGATCGCCGACCGCGCGCGACCCCGCCGCCGCCGCGGCGAGCGTCCGCTCCGCATAGGGGAGGAACGCCGTGCCTGCCTCCGTCAGCCGCATGCCGTCCCGCATGCGGTGAAAGAGCGGCGCGCCCAGCTCCTGCTCGAGCGATTTGATCCTGCCGGTGAGGGTCGGCTGCGAGATCGAGAGCGCCTCCGCGGCGCGGGTCATGTTCCCCGAGCGCGCCACCTCGACGAAGCTCTCTATCTGCGCGAGCAGCACGTGCGGATCGTAACGATCGGAGCGGCCGATCGGGGCCATCCGAACTTCCGATGGGACAGAGTGTCCGGTGGACGCGCATGCTTGTGGCTGACTTCGTTCGGAGGCGCCGCCGCATGAGCCTGACCGACCACGTTACGGACGGGAACTCACCAGTCGTCGCGATCAACCAACTCGCCGAGGAGCGGCGCGCCGCAGGACTGGCGACCTCCGCCGAGCTTGCGGCTCGAGCCGCGATCGATCCGGTGTTGTACGAGCGCATGGAGGCCGGCCACCTTCTCCCGACGAAGGCCGAGTTCGATCGTCTCCGCGAAGCACTCGGCGGTGTCGCGCCGGAGCGGCTCTACCGCGTCGACATCCTGCAGATCCTCGGGGCGGCGGAAGGCTACGGCGGCGGCACGGCCAGGAACATCATCGAGCGCAACCGCGGGTCGGAGCGACTCTTCGTGGCGCAAGACGAGGTCACGTGGCTCGAGCGCCGCGAGATCCCGCGCGAGAAAGTGGACGCGTTCCTCAGCATGAGCTGCGGCACCCTCGCCTCGCCGCACCTTCTCCTGGACACCGTCGCGGCGGCGAGAGCGCTGGGCATCAGCTTCGTCGCCACCGCTGGCGCGGCTGGATGCTGCGGCAAGCCGTACCTCGGGCTCGGCCAGTACGACGCCGGAGAGTCGTTCAGCCAGGCGAAGATCCGTTACGCGCAGTCCATCGGCGCGACGACGACCGTCGTGTGGTGCACGGCGGATCAGCAGACCGCGCTCAACGCGGCGGCGCACCGGAAGTTCCGCGACGGCATCGAGCACCCCATCCGTGAGATGCAGATCCTCGGATTCCTCGAAGAGCACGTCCGGGCGCTCGGTGACCGCATGCCGTGGAAGCGTGAGGTCCGGCGGTCGGTGCTCGCCGAGGGTCACGGCGAATACAGCAACGTCCACACCGCCGCGTTCGAGGCGGAGGTGCGGCTCCTCTCGCTCATCCCTGGGGTCGAGGTCGTCGGTACGTACGACGGATCGATCGAGGACCGCAGTCCATGCGCCGGCCGGTCGCGGCCCGCGTGGCGCGGACCGTGGAAGGCCGACAGCACCCCCGAAGAGGTCCAGGCCCGTCGGGTCGCTCTCGCCGACATGGCCGCGTCCTACGGTGCGGATACGGTCGCGTGCCAGCACCAGGGCTGTCATCAGATCTGGGGCCGGTACGCGAGCGATCGCCTTGCGGTGCGCCATGCGGTCTCGATCCTCGCGGAGGCCCTGGGCTGCGAGCATCCCGACCGCGCGCAAGCCGCGGCACAGCTCGGCGATGCCGCCGCAGTGGTCGAGCAGACCCGTCCCATCTGGCGGACGTGGGGTATGACGGAAGATGAAGCCCTCGAGCTCGCCAGGATGCAGGTGGCGGGCGGTATCTTCGCCGCGGATCCGCTCTCCTGCGGCCACGGCGCGCACGGACGTGAGGCTGGAGTGATCCCGATCGACGTGCTCCTGGGAAGATCGCCCGGCCTCGTGCGGCCGGCCTGAGCTGACGCCCCGGTGGCCGACCCGGTGAGCATCGAGTTCCTGTACGAACCGGACTGCTCCTCGACCGAGGTCGCGCTGGCCCGGCTCCGCGAGACCTGCCGTGAAGAGGCGCATGCCGGCGGCATCGCGATGGTCGAGGTGACGAGCGATGAGCAGGCGGCCGCGCTCCGCTTCCCGGGCTCGCCGACGATCCGCATCGACGGCCGGGACATCGATACCTCGGGGGACGGCTCCGAGCGTTTCGCTCTGGTGTGTCGGGCCTATCGCCTCCCCGACGGAAGGATCACGCCGTTCCCGCCGAAGGAGCTCATCCGAACCGCGCTGCGCGACGCGACGCGGCGTCGAAGCGTGAGCCTGTCGGCCGGACGTTAAGAGTCGAAGCGTGAGCCTGTCGGCCGGACGTTAAGAAAGGAGTCGCGATGGCGACCGAATCCTCGGTACGGAACAGCCAGCTCTGGGCGCAGGATCATCCGTTGCCGTTCGGGTCGAAGGCGCCGGCGTTCGAGCTGCTCGAGCCCGCGACCGGGCGAAAGCGGCGCTCCACGGACCTCGATCGCACGGATGTGCTCGCCGTGTACTTCATCTGCAATCACTGTCCGCACTCGCTTGCCTGGGAGGATCGCCTGCTCGCGATCGCGCGTGACTTCAGCGACAGCGTCAGCAGCGTGTTCATCGACCCCAGCGACCCGGTCCGCTTGCTTCCGGATGGCGGTCCGGCGTTCCCCGAGGACGCTCCCGAGAATGTCGCCGCGCATGCGCGCGAGAAGCACTTCCCTGCGCCGTACCTGGTCGACCCGGACCAAACGGTCGCCGATGACTACGCGGCGGTGCGCACGCCACACGCGTTCGTCTTCACCCGAGCCGCGGGCCTGGTGTATCGCGGGACGGTCGACGACAACGAGGAGGATCCGAGCGCGGTCACGACGCACTACCTGCGCGATGCGCTCGAGGACGCGGCCGCGGGACGGTCCGTGCGCACCCCGGAGACACCGCTCCAGGGCTGCGGGATCAAACGGAGCGCGGATCAGTACCCGGGCAAGAGAGGCTGAGCGCTTAGCCGATCTCGAGGAGCAGCTTCCCGCTGGTCCGGCGACTCCCGAGATCCTCGTGCGCTCGCGCGACATCGCGTAGTGGGTACGTTCGCGCGATCCGCACGTGGAGCTTCTCGCGCGCGATCCAGTCGAACACCTCGGTCGCGCGACGGAGGAGCTCCTCGCGTGTCGCGGTGTGGTTCCCGACCGTGGCCCGCGTGAGGTAGCGGCCACCGCCCTGCTGGAGCAGGTGCGTGTCGATGTGTGGGACCGCACCGCTCGCCTGGCCGAACAGCACCATGCAGCCCAGCGGCCGCAGCGCCGCGAAGCCCTGTTCGAACGTCTCGCGGCCCATGCCGTCGAACACCGCGTCGACGCCGGTGCCACCGGTGAGACGCTTCGCCGCCGCGGCGAAGTCCTCATCCGCACGAACGATGACGTCGTCCGCGATGGCCCGGGCGGCCGCGGCCTTGTCCGTGCGGGTGACGGTGCCGATGACGCGCGCGCCACGGAGATGCGCGATCTCGGTGATGAAGCCGCCGACGCCGCCGGCCACCCCATGGACGAGGATCGTGTCTCCAGACTTGATCGGATACACGGTCGTCGCGAGACTGTGCGCCGTCAGTCCCTGCAGGAGCGCCGCCGCGGCGAGCCTCGGGTCCACGGCCTTCGGCAGCGGGACGAGACGATCGGCGCGCACCAGCGCATGCGTCGCGTAGGAGCCCTGCTCCATCTGCCAGCCGACGCGGTCACCGGCCTTGACCTCGGTCACCCCCGGACCGACGGCCTCGACCGTGCCCGCACCCTCATTCCCCAGGACGATCGGCAGCGCGCTCTTGAAGTCGCCGGTGCGCTGGCGGATGTCGAAGTAGTTGACGCCGGATGCCTCGAGGCGCACCCGCGCCTGACCCTGGCTCGGCTCCCGGAGCGCGAGCTCCTCGAGGCGCATGACCTCGGGACCGCCGTGCTCCCGTACGACGACCGCTTGCATGTCGTTTGTATACGCCGGGTCAAGCGCTCGTCGTAAGGGCTCTCGCGAGCGCTTCGGCCCCGTCGACTCGAAATCTCGAAGCGCTCGGTGTTCTGGAGCGGTATTTCGCGTGAGCGTCGCGCGGCCGGGACTTGCATCCTCGAATGACGGCGCGCGCGCTCGCGGGGTAGCGTGGCCCACACATCGTCCTCGGAGGTCCGTGCCATGACGAAGCCATCCGAGTTGGGGCGCATCGAGGGCGCCATCGCCTGCGACGCGTACTGCTCGCTCGACGACGGTGTTTATCACGCCGTCGTCCTGGGCCGCGATGGCGCCATCACGGACCTGGCGTACGAGCGGTCGGGAGCGCCGCGGGGCCGTGAGGTCCTCGGGCGCGTGCCCGGCGCTCGCGACGTGACCGCCTTCTGGAGCCTGGTGAGCAACCTCCGGAACGTCATCACGTTCACCGAGTCCGGTGAGATCCTGCACTTCACCCGCAGCGGTGCTGGCCTCTGGACGCGTGCGGTGCAGCGCAACGTTGCCGGCGCGCGGCGCATCGCGGGGTACGACGACCACCATCACGGCATCGTGCTCACGAGCGCGGGTGAGACGACGGACCAGCCCTTCCACACCGTGACCCCCGAGGCCGAGCGGATGTTCCGTCAGACCCTGGAGGCCGACCTCGCACGGCTCGGGAAGACGACGACGAAGGAGGCCATCGCCACGATGAGCCGACCTCAGGGCGAACCCGAAAAGCCCATCGTGGTCGGCACGTTCCCGGCCGCGGTGGACATCGGCGCGCTGTGGGCCAACGACCCGAATCGCTTCGTGATCCTCGCGGAGGCGAGCGGCGCGATCACCGAGGTCGGGTACGGGATGCTGCAGGACGCGACGCGGCGCGAGCTCGCGCGGATCAAGGAACCCGTCGCCGTGAGCGGATGCTACGCGGGACATTCCGAGGGTCCACAGCGACCCGAGGACCTGCGGGCGGGAAAGTGGGTCGTCGCGCTCGCACGAGCCGGCGAGCTGCACGTCATCCGCTACGGGACCGACGCGCCCAGTGTCGAGACGGCCGTGATGGTGAAGGGTGCCGTCGACGCCGCCTGCTTCAGGACGCCGGAGCGTGAGCTGCACGGCGTTCTCGTCGCAAGCGACGAGGTCCTCGACGTCCCGATCGCGTGAAGCACGCGCACGCCGAGCGACAGCTGACGAACGAGGATCTGCGGCGACGCAACGAGGAGATCGTCTGGCGTTTCATCGTGGCCGACGCCGCGGGTGATGAGCGCCGCGCGATCTGGGACGAGGATGCGGTGTTCGAGCTGCCGCTTCAGGGAAAGGTCTTCCGTGGACGGGAAGCGATCCTCGCTCGTGGCCGCGACTCGAACCAGACGTTCCGCGATTTCCGCTACACCGACGTGATCGTCTACCCGATGCTCGACCCGAATCTCTTTCTGGTGACGCACGGGTCCGAGGAGGTCCTCGCCTCCGGGAAGACCGAACGCAACCGCTACGCGCAGATCCTCGAGCTCCGCGGCGGCAAAGTCGTCCGCCGCATCGAGTACCACCGCCTCAGCGATTAGACCTCCGCAAGACCGAGCTTGCGCAGGCCGACCTCAATCGCTCGCCGCTGCGCGGGGCCGCCGGGGGAGCCCATCGCCTGGCCGTGCTCTTCGCGGACCATGGCGACACGCTCCTGGGTCGAGAGGAACGGGCAGTTGCTGCAGAGCCGGCCGAGGCGGTCCGCCAGCATGTAGGTCGTACAGCACACGCGCCGCCGTTCGACTCCCCGCGGGAAATCGGCGGCGTCGTATGCCTCCCACGCGATGAGGTCGCGCATCGGGTTCTGGCCCGGGACGCCCGGGAGCGCCTCGGCGCCGAGCAGCGCGATCCGATCGTCGACGAACGCCGCGGCGCGCTCGGGTCCGAGGTACTCGTCGGCCGCGTTCGAAATCATCGAGACCCACTCAGCCGCGTTGGACCACATGAGGCGCGGCGAGACCTTGGTGACCTCGCGCGCGCGGTCGAACAACGGAGCGATCCAACCGGCGTAGAGATTGCGCCACACGTACGCGCGCAGCTCGTCGAGCGTGTCGACGACGGGACCCTCGACGGGCCACGCGGTCGGGCGCTCGCGGCAGCGGAGCGGGGCCGGCCCGTCCGACGCGAGGTTGGCGATGAAGGGGACGTTCCCGCGGATCGCGAAACGACAGTTCGCCGCGGACCCGTCGAGCCCGATGCCGCAGGCGAGGGCGGCCAGCACCGCCGCCGATACGCAGGCCGCGTGGCGCGTGAAGCGCGAGATCGCGATCCGCAGGTCCGGCTCGGCCTCGTCGTCGAACCCGTGGTCGGTGGACGGATCCGCCTGCCGGACGTTCGCGGTATGGATGCGCTGCACGGCGTCGCGGAGCGCCGCTGCGTCGAGGTATCGCTCCGCTGCGACGATCTCATCGTCCGCCGAGAGCTCGGCTGCGTAGCGCGTCTCGGTCCAGCGCCCGAGCTCCTTCATGATCTGGACGACGGAGTCCTGCCACGCGGCTCGCGGCATCACGCCCGGCGAGCCCATCACACCTCGAGGCCGATGACGGCGCCGTACCCGCGGACCAGACCAACGACGCCGGGCTCCATGACCTTGCGGACGGCGTTCGCGACAGTCATGGCGTACGCCTCGTACCCCCAGTCGTCGTGCCGGATCGAGAGCAGTTCCTGGCCGCCGGCGAAGATGAGCTCGTGCCAACCGTTGGGCTGGAGCTCCGGCAGGCGCAGGCTGTGCACTCGCACGCCGCCGTGCACTCCACCGCGGACCCCCGCGAGCGTCTCGTTCCGCACCGGTGGATCGAAGAGCGCGTCGCCGTGCGCGTCGCGGATATTCCGCGCCAGCTCTTTCGCGAAGCCCGAGGGCGCATCGGCCTTCGTGGCGTGGTGCGCCTCGATGATCTCGACGGTGTCGACGTAGCGGGCGGCGATCCGCGCGAAATGCGTGAGCAGCACGCCCATGAGGCGGAAGTTGGCTGCCCACACAGCGCCGATCCCGCGCGCTCGAGCCGCGTCATCGACCGCGCGGAGATCCTCCTCGGTCACGCCCGAGGTCCCGCTGACCGGCCGCACGCCGGCCTCGATCGCCCGGAGCATCAGGCCGCGGGCCGCCGAGACGTGCGTGAAATCGACCAGGACGTCGGCACCGGCGAGCGTCTTCGCGACCGATGGCGAGGCGTCGGCACGACGGAGGGTGCCGACGATGTCGATGCCTTGCTCGCGGGGCAGGCCCGACGTCATCGCCCTGCCCATCCGTCCGTCCGGTCCGGAGACCACCACCCGGATCGGACGCGTGGCCGTCGTCATGGCGCGCCCCGCGCCCTTCGTCGATGTGACCATCTGCTCGCCCCCCAATTGCCCGGCGGCTTCCGGACCGAGACGGTTTCCAAAATATCCTAGATAAAAGATTATCCTAGGGCGGGGTATCGATCGACGCACAACCTCCAGAGAGGGGCGCTCCGATGACCACGACACAACTCCACGTCGGCGCGGGCGGCCTTGATGCCGTCCGCGCCGTCATGCGACTCCCGCGGATCCCGACCTGGGCTGCGCCCGAACAGCGTCTGCAGCTGGTCGAAGAGGAGGCCGCGCTGCGCGACGACCTCGTGGCGTACGGCTACGCCTACGACGCCGGCGATGTGGATGCCGTGGTCGCCCACTTCGCTGACGACGTGGTCATCACGAATCCGCGGGGGAGATACGCCGGGAGCGATCTCATCCGCAAGAACTACGCCTTCCTGTTCCAGCAGTGGCCGCGCACGCGCCAGATCTGGGCGAACGTCGCCATCCGATTCGCGCGCCTGGACGAGGCGTACCGCGCCTCGTACACCTACGGGCTCCTCACCTCACCGGCAAAGAACTTCGCGGCGATCGGAACCGACCTCCACCATCTGCGGAAGATCGACGGGCGCTGGAAGATCGTCGAGCGCTGGATCACCGACGACGTGAGCCACCCGATCGAACCGTTCGGCGGCCCTCTCGAGGACACGACCAAAGCGCCCTGACGATCGCGCCGCGCCGCTTCGAGCGGGTGCGGAGCGCGCGTTACGATGTGCTTAGATACCGAATGGCGATATCGGCGGCCGATGTCTGGATCGGGGCGCGCGCCAGCTGCGCGCCGCGGCGGCTCGGCACCGTGAGAAGGGTCGGTCGATGGCATCGTTCAACTACCATCAGGGGCGATCACAGACGGTGAACGGCCGCGAGGGGAGCCGCGAGCCGGTGGACGGAGCCACCTTTGTGCCCAAGACCAGAGTGAAGACCGCGAACAAGATGCTCCGGGACTTCTTCCTCGGATTCGTCAAGATCCACGTGCTGCACCACGCGAGCAAGGGCCCCCTGTACGGCGTGTGGTTCCTCGAGGAGCTGGCGCGCCACGAGTACGAGCTGTCGCCCGGGACGCTGTACCCGCTCCTGCACGGCCTCGAGGCCAACGGATACCTCCAACGCGAGGAGCGCGTCGTCGAGGGCAAGGTGCGCAAGTACTACCGCATCACGCCGCTGGGGCAGCGTGCGTTGAAGGAGGCGCGAGCGAAGATCGGAGAGCTCATCGAGGAGATCTCCGAGAACGGCGACGCCCGGAAGGGTCGGTCGGGAAGCCAGACACGCGCCGTCGCCGCGAGGCGCTGAGCCGTAGCGCGCGACGGCTCAGAGCCCGAAGCGCATCGCGATCATCAAAGTGAAGAGCACGGCGAAGCCGGTGTTGAAGGCCCACGACGGCGCCCGATTGCCGTAGCCCCGCGTCAGCACGTTCCCGACCATATAGAGCCCGACGGCGGCGGCGGCCAGGAATGTCAGCCCGTACGGCTCGCCGAGGCGATCGAGCGCGCCACCCGCGATGCCGCGGATGATGCCGAGACCCACCGTTCCGATGGCGAGGACGAGCGTGAAGCGGCGCGCCCGGCCGCTCCGCAGCGCGTCCTTGATCGCGGCGTCCTGCTCCGCCGACAGCTTCTCGGTCTCCGGATAGAGGACGAGCATCGAATACATCTGCGACCCGAGCCAGAACACACCGAACAGCACGTGGAGCCACTGCAGGGCGAAGAGCGCCGCGGTGGCGCCGCCCACCCTACGCCGGTGCCGGTGCCCGCTTCGCGATCCAGAAGACCGGGAGCGCGACGATCGACGTCACGAGGGAGAACGCGACCACCAAGGCGACACCCTGGTCGTAGAGCACGCCCATCGCCGCGCTGCCGATGAACCAGAAGATGCCGAACGCGAGCGAGAAGACCCCGAAGCCGTACGCCCGGCGCTCGTGCGGGATGAGATCGACGAGCGCCGCCTTGATGATGCTGTCCTGGGCGGCGCGGCCGATGCCCCAAAGGACCATGCCGGCGATCACGAGCGGGAGCGCGCCGAAGAAGACGAACGGCGCGAAGACGGCGCTCGCCCCGAAGGTCGCGAGCAGGATGGGGAAGCCGATGCGGTCGAACAGCCGACCGCCGATCAGCGCGACCACGATGTCGGTCCCGATGCCGACGGAGAAGAGCACCGGGATCCACTGGTCGGGCACGACGTCGGTGGCGTGGAAGTGGAACGCCATAAGTGCGAAGTCGGCGTAGCCCGCCGCGATCAGGCCGGAGGCCAGCGTGTACAGCCAGAAGCGACGGTCGAGCCCCTGGATGCTCGCCTTGGGCGTCTTGCTCTCCAGCTCGTGCGGGCTGGGGAACTTGACGCGCGCGACGACGAGCATCGCGACGCAGATCGTCGCGGGGATGAAGAGCAGGCTGAAGGCCCACTGGTAGTCGGCCACGCTGTCGAGCCCGCCGTTCGCCCGGAGCGCGAGGGCCCCGGCCATCAGGAGCGGCCCCGCGAAGGCGCCGGCCTGGTCCATGGCCTCGTGGAGGCCGTAACCCCAACCTCGCCCGAGCTCCTTGGTCGCATAGGACAGCATCGCGTCGCGCGGCGGGTTCTTGACCGCCTTGCCGATCCGCTCGACGAACCACAGGAGGATCGCGAGCTGCCATTGGCCAACGAAAGCGAGGGCCGGCATGGCGAAGAGCTGCACGACGTAGCCGCCGATGGTGATTTTCCAGTAGGCGTGCGTGCGGTCCGCGAAGTAGCCGGAGACGAAACGGAGCGCGTAGCCCAGGAACTCGCCGGCCCCCGCCGCGATCCCGACCCACGCCGCGCTCGAGCCGAGGATCTGGAGGAACGGCCCGACGATCGAGCGTCCGCCCTCGTAGGTCCAGTCCGCGAAGAAGCTGGACGTGCCGACCATGAGGACGAACACCAGCGCCGATCCGCCGGCTACGGTCTTCGCGGATACCGCCTTTACCGCCGTAGCTTCACTCGTGGCCATGCCTGGTCGTGCCCTCCGGCGCGCCGTGCGTTCTGGTCGGCGCGCGATATCGGTATACGATAGAGCGACCGAGATGGCAGCGCCAGCGCCGACGGTCGTCCGCACCTACTGCACGCTGTGCGGGGTCGGGTGCCCGGCGGCCATCACCGTGGCGGGGTCCACAGTCCTCAAGCTCGAGCCTGACCGCGAGCACCCCGACGGCGGAGCGGTCTGCGCGAAAGGCCGCGCCGCGCCCGAGATCCACGAGAGCACCCACCGGATCAACTCGCCGCTCGTCCGCACCGCACCCAAGGATGCGACCGATCCCGGCTGGCGCCGCGCGTCGTGGGACGAGGCGCTCACGCTCGTCGCGGAACGGATGCTCGCGATCCGCCGCGAGTCGGGACCGCAGGCGATCGCGTTCGCGCGTGGCACGGGGAGCGGGACCGGGCTCTCGCCGACGGAGCCGTGGGTGGCACGCCTCGCCGGCGCGTTCGGCTCCCCGAACTACATGACGAACACGCACATCTGCAACTGGGCCCGCGATGGCACGAACCACTACACGTTCGGGTCGTACGAGTTCCCGCTGCCCGAGGTCGAGAAGAGCGGCTGCCTGCTGCTGTGGGGATCGAATCCAACGGCGACGCTGCTGAACCTCGCCACGCGCATCGTCGCCGCGCGGGCGCGCGGCCTGAAGCTCGTCGTCATCGATCCTCGCCGCATCGGGCTCGCGAACAAGGCCGATCACCACCTCGCCGTGCGGCCTGGTACCGATGGGGCGCTCGCCCTCGCTTTCATTCACGAGCTCATCGAGCGTCGCTGGTACGACGACGGCTTCGTGCGCGACTGGACCAACGCGCCGCTGCTGGTGCGCGAAGACACAGGGCGGTTGCTGCGTGCGAGCGACGTGGACCCCGCCGCGCTGCGCCGCGTATCGCCGGATGCCTCCGGCTCCGTGTCGATCGCACGCGGCGACCTCGTCGAGTACTCGCCGGAGGCCGGCCGATACGCAGTCCCCACGGCGGAGCTCGACCTCCACGGAGCCCAGCTCGTTCCGCTCCGCACCGGCGAGCGCGTGCGCGCTCGAACGGTCTTCGACCTGCTCGCCGCGGAGGCGCGGCGCCACGAGCCCGACCTCGCCGCGGAGATCACCGGAGTACCCGCCGCGCAGATCCGTGAGACGGTGGCGTTCCTGATCGCGAACCGCCCGCTGTCCCATCACACCTGGAACGGGATCATGCAGCACACCAACGCGACGCTCGCCGGACGCGCGATCTCGGTCTTCTACGCGCTCACCGGTGACTGGGATCGTCCCGGTGGGAACGTCCTCCCCGGCCCGAACCTCACGAAGCCGATCTCGCTCGAGGTGACCGCGGCGCAGGCCGCGCTCCGCCTGGGGCGCGACGACCGCCCGCTCGGACCGCAGGTCGCCCCGCCCCACAACATCGCCTCGTACGACCTGTACGACGCGATCCTTGGAGGAAGGCCGTATCAGGTCCGCGGGCTCGTGTCCTTCGGCAGCAACACGATCGTCAATAGCGCCGATCCTGTCCGGGGCCGCGAGGCGCTGCGGAAGCTCGAGTTCTTCGCGCAGGCGGAGCTGTTCCACACGCCGACGACGCAGTTCGCCGACGTGCTCCTGCCCGCCGCGAGCTTCCTCGAGACCGAGTTCCTCGTCATCCGACACGGCAAGGTCCAGCGCCGAAGGCGCGCCGTCGCACCGCTCCACGAGCGGCGGCCCGACATCGAGATCATCTTCGACCTTGCCGTCCGCCTCGGCCTCGGCGACGCCTTCGCGGACGGGAATCTGGCGGCGGCGTACGACGATGTGGTGTCCCCGATGGGCGTGAGCTGGGCCGGGCTCCGCGATCATCCCCACGGGCTCGACGCGCACGCCCCGGCCGGCTACGAGAAGCACGCGCAGCGCGACGAGCACGGGGCGCCGAAGGGTTTCGCGACGACGTCGGGCAAGGTCGAGATCTTCCTGGACAGCTGGGCGGCGCATGGTGCCGATCCTCTGCCGGTCTACCGCGAGCCCGCGGAGAGCCTGCGCAGCACGCCCGAGCTGGCAGCGCGGTTCCCCCTCGTGTTGACGAACGCGAAGAAGGCGCATTACCTGCACAGCCAGCACCGCGGCATCGCCGCTCTCCGGCGGCTCGAGCCTCATCCCACCGCCGAGATCCACCCGGACACCGCGGCCGAATACGGCGTGGCCGACGGTCAGTGGGTCGAGATCGCGACATCGCGCGGGCGCGCCCGCGCGAAGGCCGAGGTGACCACCGCGATCATGCCGGGTGTGGTCTGCGCATACCACGGCTGGTGGGAGGGCTGCGAGGCTCTCGGGCTACCGGCGAGCGACCCGTACGACGAGCGCGGGTCCAACGTGAACCTGCTCGTGCACGGCGATCTGCGCGACCCGATCAGCGGCGCGCTCCCACACCGATCGGCGCTCTGCAGCATCCGCGTGGTCAGCGAGGAGTCCTGACCCGCGGTCGACGCCGAGCGTTACCGGGAGCCGACCGCCGTCGTCGCCAACTGATCGCGCACCTTCGCGATCCGCGCCATCGCCTCGTTGAGACGATCGTCCGGCACCGAGAGCGACATGCGCACGAATCCCTCGCCGCGGCTGCCATAGCCGATCCCGGGCGTCACCATCACGCCCGTCAGGTCGAGGAGGCGGGACACGAAGTCCATGCTCTTCGTTCCCTCGGGGATGGGCGCCCACACGTAGAACGTGCCCTGCGGGGGCTCGAGATCGAGACCGAGACTCCGCCATGTGGCGACGACGAGGTCGCGACGGCGCCTGTAGATCGCGAGATCGCGCGCGATGACGTCCTGCGGACCCTCGAGCGCCGCGATCGCGGCGTACTGCACCGCGCTCCACTGGCCCGAATCGGTGTTCTCCTTCACCTGGTCGATCCCCGCGATGAGCGGTCGGGCGCCGAGGGCCATGCCGATCCGCCAACCCGTCATGTTGTAGGGCTTCGAGAGGCTGTTGAACTCGACCGCGACGTCCTTCGCGCCGTCGACCTCGAGGATGCTGTGGCTGCGGATGCCGTCGAAGGTGATCTCCGAGTAGGGATGGTCGTACGCGATCACGACGTCGTTCTGCCGAGCCCATGCGACCGCTCGCTCCAGGAACTCCAGTGGCGCGACCGCGGTCGTCGGGTTGTTCGGATAGCTCAGCCAGATGAGCTTCGCTCGCCGCGCGACGTCGGCCGGGACATCCGCGAAGTCGAGCAGGAATCCGTTCTCTCTCCGTAGTGGAGCGCGAACGACCTCGGCTCCCGCGAAGACCGCGCTCGCGATATAGGCCGGATAGCCGGGATCTGGGACGATCGCGACATCGGCCGGGTCCAGGAGCGCGAGCGCGAGGTGGTGGTTCCCTTCTTTGCTGCCGATGAGCGCGAGGACCTCGGTCTCGGGGTCCACGGTCACGCCGAATCGGCGCGCGTACCACGCGGCGACGGCTCTCCGGAAGGCGGGCATGCCCTTCTGCTCGCCGGTGGGGTATTGGTGGTTCGCGGGATCGGCGGCGGCCTTCGCGAGCGCCTCGACGACGTGCCGCGGTGTCGGCAGATCGGGATCGCCGACGCCGAGGCTGATGACGTCTACGCCGCGGGCCTGGGCCTCGCGTACTTTTTGACGGATCGCGACGTACAGGTAGGGGGGCAGCTTGCTCAGGCGCTCGGCTTTTTGGATCTCCATCGATCATGCCTCCGACGCAGGGTGTCGCGACGAACGAGATCAGCGCGCGGGCTGGGAGGGTCCCTCATGCTAGCATCGGTTCCCGATATCGATGTCCGTAACCTCGACGTCCGTGCGCACTGACGCCGGATCTCCAGCCCCCTCCACCCGATCGACCGTGCTCGTTGTCGGGACGGGGACCATGGGCGCGGGGATCGCGCAGGTCGCCGCGCTGGGCGGCTATCGCACGCTCGTGCACGACGCCGCGGCGGCGCAGGTGGACGCGGCGATCCGGCGGATCGGCGACGACCTCGAGAAAGGTCTGGCGCGCGGGAAGGTCGCCGTTGCGGATCGCGATGCCGCGCTCGCGCGTCTCGAGCGCGCCCCCGACCTCGCCACCGCCGCGGCGAGCGCGGGCTTCGTCATCGAGGCGGTCGTCGAGGACATGGCGACGAAGCAGACCGTCTTCCGCACGATCACGCGGCACGCGCCAGGTGACGCGATCTTCGCCACGAATACCTCCGCCCTTAGCATCACCGAGATCGCCGCGTCGATCGACGCTCCCGATCGGGTGATCGGCATGCATTTCTTCAACCCGGTGCCGCGCATGGCGCTGGTGGAGGTCATTCGTGGACTGCAGACGTCGACCTCCACGGTGGAGCGCACCTTCGAGGTGGCTCGGCGCATGGGAAAGGAGCCGGTCGAGGTGAACGAGTTCCCCGGGTTCGCCGTGAGCCGCATCAACGCGATGATCGGGAACGAGGCGTTCTACATGCTGATGGAGGGCGTCGCCTCGGCCGAGGGCATCGACAAAGCTCTGAGGCTCGGCCTGAATCACCCGATGGGGCCGTTCGAGCTCGGCGATCTCGTCGGATGGGACATACGGCTCAAGGTGCTCGAGCACCTCCACGCGACCCTCGGTGAGAAGTTCCGTCCGTGCCCGCTGCTCGTGAAGTACGTGCGGGCGGGGAGGCTCGGTCGCAAGACCGGCCGTGGCGTGTACGAGTACTCGGCGAGCGGCGAGCTCATCCGCGCGTCCGCCGACACGCCTCGCTAGGCGGTCCAGAGGCGGTGTCGTCGTGCCGGTCGTGACCATCCGCGCGCTGCCACAGCGCGGTCTCGACAGAACGACGGCGGCGAAGAACATCGGTGCCGCGATCGCGACGGCGGCCGGAGTCCAGCCGACGGACATCTGGATCGTGTGGTCCGACGTCGAGCCGGGTGCGTACGTCATCGCGGGCGCCGCCCCGACGGCGCAGCCCTCCGACAGTCACCCTCCGCTCGTGGAGATCTCCGCGACCTCGGGGAGGTCCGCCGAGTTGACCGAGGCGATCCTCCAGGCGACCGCGCGCGCCGTCGGCGGCGAGCTGCGTGTCCCGCCCGAGAACGTGCGCGTGCTGTATGCGGAGATACCACCGCGCAGGCTCTTCTCGCGCGGTCGGTTCCAGTGAGGCCCACACGCGTCTGAGGCGACATGCGCCTGAGTCGGGGCTGAGCGAGTGGTCGCCCGACGCGGATCGTGTCCTTCATCACATTCGACCGGAAGACACTGACCACCCTCACGTGTTTGCCGGACAGTGGGAGCGTGATGATCGCGCTCTGGTTTGGAGGCACCGAGATGGCCCGCCAGCGCGACGCCCTCGACCTGTACCGTGAGCTCGAGTACTCGAACGAGACGGAGCTGTCGTGGCCGATCGCGCGCCGCGAGTCACGCGAGCGCCCCGAGTCGCCCGAGAGGACGCGAGCGTCAGCGCGCGTCGCGGGACGGCGCTCCGCGCCGAAGGGGACGGCCTGACCTCGTAACCGGGGCCTCGCAATCGGTCAGCGCGTCACAAGTCTGGTGATCGGCGGCCGCGCTGCGACGGCGAGCGCGATCTTGTAGAGATCGCCGACGATGAAAGGGTAGAACCCCGCCTCGAGGACGCCCCGACCCGCAGCGGGAAGCGCGCGAGCCAGATGAGGCCGAAGACGTAGATCGCCAGCTCGCCCACGAGCATCGCCGCGACCGCGCGTGGCACAGTGCGCGTCCAGCCGCGCTCCGCGAGAGCGCCGACGATCACCGCCGCGGCAACGAAGCCGGCGACGTAGCCGCCGGTCGGCCGGAAAGACGCGCGAGACCCGCGGCGCTCCCCGGCAAGACGGGCAGCCCGAAGGCCCCCTCCGCCAGGTACGCCACGACGCCGGCGCCGCCGAGCCGCGCGCCGAGGGTCGCTCCGACGATGAGCACCGCGAACGTCTGACCGGTGACCGGTACCGGCGGGAGCGGGATCTCGAACCGAGCGGCGACGGCCAGGAATGCGCTCGCACCCAGGACGAGAGCGACTTGCCAGAGCGCTCCGGCCGGCGCGAGCGCGAGGACGATCGGCCGCGTGTCGGCGCGGATCACGAGCGGGCGAGCGACATCTCGGGTGCGGCATCCGTAGCTTCGGCCGCGGCCACACGCCAGAGCTCGTCGGCGAGACGGTCGTTCAGGTCATCGATCGCTGGCGAGAGCGCCGCGACGTCGGTGATCTCGGCATCGGTCGCGTAGATCGCATGCGCCGCGGCGAGCCCGCCGAGGCTCGCGACAAGGGGCCGGAGTCCGTGGTCGATCGCGAGCCGATGGCCCTCGCCATGACCCGTGGCGATCAGACCGGCGACCGTACCCACGAGCGCGTCGCGCGGGAGCAGATCGAAGAAGCACTTCAGCTGCCCGGTGTAGGTCGCGCGGTAGATCGGCGTCCCGATGATGAGGATGCGCGCCGCGGTCGTTGCCGCGATCGCCTCCTCGACCGTCGCGTCCTTCTCGCGTGCGAGCAGAGCGTTCGCGGGGAGCGCAGCGAGATCGAAGAGCGCCGTGTGCGCGCCACGCACGCGCAGGTGGGAGAGCGTGCGCTCGACGAGCGCCCGTGAGCGAGACCTCGCGGACGTGCTTCCCGAGATGCCGACGGCGAACGCCGCGTGCCCCCTCACGCGACGGCGACCGCGGCAGCGCGCCGGTACACCGCACCGGGATGTCCGGTGGGCAGCCGCGCCTGGCCCGGGCCGAGCAGGCGCTCCCGGTACGGACCCGGTGGGTATGACGTGCGGTAGCGGCCACGACGCTGCAGCTCAGGCACGAGGAGGTCGATGACGTCGGCGAACGTGCGCGGCGTGAGGTGCTGGCTGAGGTTGAAGCCATCGGCGCCGGTCTCGTCGATCCAGCGCTCGAGCGTATCCGCGACCTCCTCGGGCGTCCCGCAGGTGAAGAACAGCGTCCCGTCGCCGAGCTTTCCGATCGCCTCGATGACCTCGCGGGCGGTGCGGCGCTTCCCCTGCGTGTAACGCCGAGCGGAGGTCTGCCCATGATCGGTGTCGCGGTACTCCAGGTACTCTTCGGGCTGATAACGCGAGAGATCGAACCCGCTCGATCCGGCGTAATGCGCGAGCATCCCCTCGACCGAGAGCAGCCGCTGGATCTCCGCGCGCTTCGCGTCCGCCTCGGCGCGCGTGCGACCAACGATGATCTGGCAGCTCGGGAACATCTTCACGTGCTGCGGGTCGCGGCCGAGCGCCGCCGCCTGGCGGCGGATGTCCGCGATGCTCTCGCGGACCCCCTCCACGTTGCCGCCGCCGACGAACACGGCCTCGGCGTGGCGAGCCGCGAACTCTCGCCCGCGCGCGGACGTGCCGGCCTGGTAGATGACGGGTGTGCGCTGCGGGGAGGGTTCCGAGAGGTGTGGGCCGAGGACGCGGAAGTATTTCCCGACGTGTGCGATCTCGTGCACCTTCGCGGGATCGGCGTACACGCCCCGTTCGCGGTCGCGCACGACCGCCTCGTCCTCCCAGCTCCCCTCCCAGAGCTTGTAGCAGACCTCCATGAACTCATCGGCGATCGCGTAGCGCTCGTCGTGCTTCACCATGCCATCAAGGCCGAAGTTCGCCGCGGCATTCGGCAGGTAGCTCGTCACCACGTTCCAGCCGACGCGGCCGTTCGTTAGATGGTCGAGCGTGCTCATGCGGCGCGCGTGCGGGAAGGGCGGCTCGTAGGTCGTCGAGAACGTGCAGGCGAACGCGAGATGCTCGGTGACCGCGGCCATGGCCGGCACGACGAGGAACGGATCGTTGTTCGGGATCTGCAGCGCCTCGCGCACCGCGGTGTCTCGGCTCCCCTTGTAGACGTCGTATGTGCCGATGACGTCGGCGATAAACAGCGCGTCGAACAGCCCGCGTTCGAGGAGACGCGCCAGCTCGATCCAGTACGCGAGCTCGGTGTAGCGGTGGCGCGTGTTCTCCGGGTGGACCCATAGGCCGTGCGTGCCGTGCCCGACGCAGTTCATCTCGAAGGCGTTGAGGCGGATCTCTTTCGCCACGGCTAGATCCGTTTGTCCAGGCGCCGCACGACGGTGTTCCCGGTGAACTGGAACGCCTGGACGCACGCGACCATGATCCCGACGGTCACGAACAGGACGAGGGTCTCGTACCGGTAGTAGCCCCAGCGGATCGCGAAGTCGCCCAACCCGCCGCCGCCGACGAGGCCGGCGACGGTCGAGTAGCCGAAGAAGCTGACGGTGACGATGGTCACGCAATTGGCGAGGCCCGACCGCGCCTCGACGTAAAGGATGTGCCAGACAAGCTGCTTGCGGCTCATGCCCATGGCCTGACCCGCTTCGATGACGCCGCGATCGACGTCGAGGAGCGCTTGCTCGGCGAGCCGCGCGAAGTACGGGATCGCGTTGATCACCATCGGGACGGTCGCGGCCGTCGTGCCCAGGGCTGTGCCGACGAGCAGTCGTGTGACCGGTATGAGCGCGATCATGAGGATGAGGAACGGGAACGAGCGGAGGAGGTTCACCGTCGCGTTCAGCGCGAGGTACAGGCGCGGCGCGCGCAGGAGCGAGCCGGGACGGGCGAGGAACAGCACGGTGCCGAGCGCGGTGCCGAAGAGGACGGCGAGTGGCACGGTGACGAGCAGCATGTAGAACGTCTCGCCGAACGCCTGGAGGATCTCGGGCGCGGCGCGCAACAGGCTACTCACCGCCGGCCACCGCGACGGAGGCGTCGTCCCCCAACGGTTCGAGGACGATCTCACTGCGCGCGAGGAAGGACGCGATCGCGGAGCGCGGCCGATGCAGGTGGTCATTCGGCGCGAACTGCTCGACGCTGCGACCGCGATCGAGCACCGTCACGACGTCGCAGACCGCGCGCACGACGCTCATCTCGTGCGTGACCAGGACGATGGTGATCCCGAAGCGCCGATTGATCTCCCGGAGGTAGCCAAGGATGGTGCCCTTCGTCTGCGGGTCCACCGACGACGTCGGCTCGTCGCAGAGCAGGATCCGCGGCTGCGTCGCGAGTGCGCGCGCGATCGCGACGCGCTGCTTCTCGCCGCCGCTGAGCTTCGCGGGATACGCGTCGCGTTTGTGCGGCAGCCCGACGGTTTCGAGGCGATCGATCGCGATCTGCCTTTGCTCGCGCTTCGCGACGCCCGCGATGGCCAGCGGCAGCGCGACGTTGTCCAGGGCGGTGCGGTTCGCGAGGAGGTTGAAGTGTTGGAAGATCATCCCGATCCCCCGACGCGCATGCCGCACCTCCTCCTCAGAGAGGCCGGTGAGCTCGCGACCATCGACGACGACCTCGCCCGAGTCGGGCCGCTCGATCAGATTGATGAGCCGCAGCAACGTCGACTTGCCCGCACCCGACAGGCCGATGATCCCGTGGATGGATCCCTCTTCCACGCAGAGCCACACATCGTTGACGGCGTGAAGCGGCCCAGTCGGCGTGTCAAAAGTCTTGGTCACGCCACGCAGCTCGATGCCTACCACAGGAAGACCACCGACGAGCCGTACTTCGAGCGGTAGAAGTCCTTGATCCGGTCGTTCTGGAACGCGCGGCGGAGCGCCTCGATCTTGGTGCCGCCGACGAGATCGGACCGCGTGCCGATGATGCCGCGGTATGGCGATCCCTCGGCGTTCTCGAGCCCGAGCGCGTCCTTTGCCGGGTCGAGCCCGGCCACGATCGCCGTCGAGGGAAAGAGGAAGCCGGCATCGACGTCCTCGAGGGTGCGCTGCAGCATGAGTTGGTCGACCTCGAGGAATTTGAGGTGATGCGGGTTGCTCGCGACGTCGCGCGTCGACGCCTTCGTGACCGGGATACCCGCGGCCATCGTGATGAGCCCGGCGTCACGCAGGATGAAGAGCGCGCGTCCGTTGTTCGCCGGGTCGGCGGGGATGCCGACGCTCGCGCCGTCGGGCAGCGCCTGGAACGACTTGTACTTCCGCGAGTAGAAGCCGGAGGGCGCGAACGTCGTGTAGAACGCGACGACGACGTGCGTCCCATGGTCGGCGTTGAATTGCCTCATGTAGGCCTCGTGCTGGAAGAAGTTCGCGTCGGCTTGGCGGTCCTCGACGAGCTGGTTCGGCTGCACGATGTCGTTGATGACAAGGTGCCGCAGCTCGTACCCCTGCTTGCGCACCTCGTCCTTGAGGAGCGCGATGATCTCGGGTTGGAAGCCGCTATCGCTCGCGACGAGCGTGATGGTCTTGTCGTCGGCGCCTGTCGCGGCGGCGAGGCCGCATGCGGTCAGCGTCGACGCGATGACGAACACGGCGAGAAGACGCATGGCGAGCTCCTTTCGTGGAGATCGTCTTGTGCGGTCGGTGTGATAGGTATCGCTAGAGACGATGTGTGGGCCGCGAGGCGGCCTGCCCGGGGTGTGAGCCGGGCTAGCTACATACGCAGGTGAGCGTCATTGACATGGGCCCGGCGTTTGTATGGGAACGCCATCGCTTGCGTCAACGAACGCGATGCTCGGTGCACACAAGGAATACCAACATGCCCTCGCTGTCGTTCCTGGTCAGTGATCGAGCGTTCCGGAACCGAGCAACTCAAAGGCCTTCGCGGTCAGGGTACGTTCGTCGCGCCCCATGGACCGAGCGCACAGATCACGCTGGACTACGACTTCGACTGAGGTGGCACCGAGATGCCCGATGGGCCCAGGCGCTCCGTCCCCATCACATGCGTCACACTCTCTCCGCGAGGTAGGGAATGCCAGCGAGAGCGCAGTCCGGGGCGCCTGCGACGGTCGAAGCCGCCCTCGCGCACAGCCAGCTCGCGAAGCTGCCGACGGCGGCGCGCGAACGCTTGGTCAGGGAGAGCCGGGTCGTGACCATCGCATCGCGCACCTACGTGATGCGCGAGGGCGATCCGGCGCGTGTGGGACTGCTCGTGAGCGGCTTGCTGCGCTGCCTTCGCGTCAACGCCGACGGTCAGGAGCTGACGCTCGTGTGGGCCTGTCGGCCCGGGGATCTCTTTGGCGTCCCGACCGTCGTGCGGCCCCCGTCACCGTGGACCTTCCAGGCCGTCACGGATCTTGTCTTTGTAGATCTCCCGGTCGATGCTCTCCGCCAGCTCGCGCGTTCGGATCCGCGGGTGGCGTGGGCGCTCATTGAGCACTATGACCGATGGCTGCGACGGGCGGTCGACGAGATCCTGATGTACGCGTACGGCGATCTGCGCCAGCGCATCACGATTCGCTTGCTCGAGCTCGTGTGTCTCACGCCGCCGGGCAGACCGCTGGTCGCCCCGGTGACCCAAGAGGACCTCGCGCACGCGGTCGGGGCGGCGCGCCCGTCGGTGGCACGCGTGCTCAAGGAGTTGCGGGCGGAGGGCTTTCTCCGGCCGATGTACCGGGGCATCCTTATCGAGCGCCCAGAGGCGCTCGCGTTGCAACTGACAGCCTAGCCAGGCGCGATCGTCATTCGCGTTACAGAGGTCATGGCGGTGACTGATGCCACGGCGCTCTGTGCACGAGAGTTCGGATGTGCGCGAGCGCGGTCCTTCTCTCACCCTGACCGAGCGACAGTTGCTGATCCTGGGTCACGTCGGCGACGGTCTCTCGAACAAGGCAATCGCCTACGAGCTCGGCATCAGCGAACAGGCGGTGAAAGAGCACGTTTCCGCGCTGCTCAAGCGCATGGGGGCGCGGAACCGTGCCGCACTCGGCGCGGCCGCCGCGACGCGCCGGTTCGTTGGAGCCTTCACGGTCGATCCGAGCTGGCTGCGCTACCTCTTTCGCCACGCGCCACTCCCGATAGCGATCGTTGCGGGTCCAGACCACCGCTTCGTAGCGTTCAATCGCGCGTACGAGCGTGCGGCAGGGGCACGCACGCTCCTCGGTCGCCGCTACGACGAGGTGTTTGCGAACGACGCCTTGGTCCGCGGGCTGCTCGACCGTGCCCACTCGACCGGCCAGCGAGTCCTCGGCCCGACCCTGCTGCAGCCCGCGCGAGGGTCCGACGGCGCGACCGGTGTCGTGATCTTCGATACGCGTGACCTACGTTCGTAGGTGTTTCGCGTCTCCCCCCGCCGCTGGCGTACCGAACGTGCTGCGTCTGGAGAGGACGCGTGGATAGGGACGGCCGTTTGCATCCGCTGACCCGTGTCGAGGTCGCCCGGCCTACGGTACTCCTCGTGGCAGGTCCTCCAGCACTTGAGCGCTACGCCACCGCGTTACGCAGGCGCTTTCGCGTGTTCGTCGCGCGCGATGGGATGCGGGGGCTTGCGCTCGCCGAGCAGCTCGCGTGGGGCGCCGACGTGCTCGTCGTCGATCTCAGCTCGTCTCGAGGCGCCTACTTTGTCAACCGGTTTCAACAGCGCGCAGGACACCGAGTCCCGGTGATCGCCGTCAGCGCAGAACCGTCGCGGTATCAGGAGGAGCTCGCCGTCCGACCACAGGCTGTGCTCATGCAGCCGGTCGACACCGACGATCTCGTCCGGGAGGTCGGGTTCTTCGCGCGCCTGCGACGGCGGCCGGAAACGGAGCGGTAGCTCACGACGCTCCACCCTGGGACCGCGCACCGGCGTCACGCAGAACGTCGGCCGGAATGAGCGCGATCCATTTGCGAGTCTTCGTTCTGCCACGTCCGGTCTGGCGCCGGCGACACGCGTAGGCGTTTCGACTGCGCCTTGGTCGACGGACCATTGCGCGAGGAGTCGCGGTCCTCTACCACGTTCGCGCACGACGCCGACTGGCTGATCCAATGCTGATGTGCCGAGGCCGTATCCGACGAATTCGGAGCTGGCGAATCGATCAAGAGGCGTTGCGGTAGCACCGGCCGGCAGAAGCGACAGCACATGGGCGAGCTCATCGTCTACCTCGGCCATTTGCGGCATCTTACGAACTTGGTTTCGTAGTCCAATCGCTGTTCCACTGATAACCGGTAGTCAGGGCTTCAGAGCAATGGTCTCGGCCGCCGTTGGTCTTCGCGACGCGCCAAGAAGCGCACCCCTCGCGTCGTGGCGGGGCCACATGGTGTAGCTAGAGCAATGGTTTCGCCCGGTGCGCGAGTTCGATTTAGAGCAATGGTTTCCCTCCGCCCGTGCTTGGTCGCGTAAACCATTGCGCCAGTTGCGTCACAGAGTGGTCTAAACCATGGGGCCATTTCGCGCGGCTCCCACGCCACGAATCTCCAATAGAATGAGCCTCTCGCCGAGGTAGCTCAGTTGGTAGAGCAATGGTCTGAAGAATCGCGAGGGACGCGATTCACGGAATCGCTAAGGAACTCGCGGCTGATACCCGAATTTCGACTCAAAACACCATGGTGTAAGCGGTCAATAGTCTTGAAGAGTGCGGCCGGCAGGCCGCGTTCGCAATGGTGTCAGTGCAGCGATGCTCCGGATTGCCGAAGTTAGGGAACGTCACGCCGCGCGCGAGAGCGAGCTCCCGCTCTATCAGAGCGGCGGCACCTAGCCAGTACTGACTCCTCGCTCTGACGGACTTCGTCCTGATAGTTCCGTGAGCTTAGCGGGATCGGCGATGAGGTCGATCGCCGCGATCAGCCGGTGGCTCACGGTGAACGCGACGACGACCGGCGGCTGGTTCGGCGTTCGCACGATGACGCCCGCGCCGCCGTTCACCACAATCCACTGGGCGTACGCCGCGAACCGTGGACCGGTCGTCTGCAGCCGCCGCGCGACCGCCTCAGCGCCGACGATCGGCGGTCGCGCCAGGGGGCCGGTCCCGCCGCCGTCGCTTCGGAGCACGACGCTCGGATCGAGCACCGCGAGCAGGCCTGCGAAATCGCCGGCGCGTGAAGCGGCCAGGAAGGCATCCACGACCGATCGTTGGAGCGCGAGGTCCGCGTCGGGCTCGGGCGCCGAGCGGCGCACGCGTCGCCGCGCGCGACTCGCGAGCTGCCGCGCGGCCTCGGTGGTGCGCCCGACCACCGGCGCGATGTCCTCGAACGGCACATCGAAGATGTCGTGCAGTACGAAGGCGAGGCGCTCCGGTGGCGTGAGCGTCTCAAGGACGACGAGCAGCGCGAGACCGACCGAGTCGGCGAGAAGCGCTTCGTCCTCGGGGTTGGGCGTGCCTTCAGTCGCGATCACCGGCTCGGGCATCCAGGTACCGCGGTATTCCTCGTGCGCGGCGCGGCGCGCGCGGAGCGCGTCGAGCGAGATGCGCCCGACGACCGTGACGAGCCACCCGCGAAGGTCGTTGATCGGACCGGAATCGCTGCGCTCTAGGCGCAGCCAGCACTCCTGGACCGCGTCGTCCGCCTCGCTCAACGAGCCGAGCATGCGGTAGGCGACCGCGCGCAGGCGCGGGCGGGCGCGCTCGAACTCCGCCGCCAGCCAGTCGCGGTCGCTCGCGTTCACCTCGGCCTGCGCATTGTGTCCATAAACAGAAGGACGTTTGGCCGGCCGCCGATGTGACAGGGCGCGCTGACTCTGTAGCTTGCGGCACGCTCCGTCACCTTCACACGCGCTACGGCGTCCTCCTCGTGTAACGACCAACGACCGGAGGAACGAGATGTCCGCCACATCCCTGACCCAAAGGCAACGCACGCTCGTGACGATCGGCGTGATGCTTGCGCTGCTTCTCGCCGCACTCGACACGACGATCGTCGGCACGGCGCTGCCGCACGTCGTCGCAGAGCTCCAGGGACTCGACCGCTACGCATGGGTCCTCACCGCCTATCTCGTCGCGTCGACGCTGATGACCCCGATCGCCGGGAAGCTCGGGGATCTCTTCGGCAGAAAGCCACTGCTGCTCGTCGGCATGGTCGGCTTCATCCTGGCCTCGGCGCTGTGCGGTCAGGCTCAGGAGATGACGCAGCTCATCGCATTCCGCAGCGTTCAAGGCCTCTTCGGCGGGACGATCTTCGCGACTGTGTTCGCCTCGGTCGCGGACATCTATCCGCCAGCGACCCGCGCGCGCATGCTCGGCGTCTTCAGCGGCGTCTTCGGCCTCGCATCGATCGTCGGACCGACGCTGGGCGGCTATCTCACCGATAACCTCAGCTGGCGCTGGGTCTTCTACGTCAATCTTCCCGTCGGCATCGCGGCGTTGCTCTTTGTACTTAGGACGATGCCCTCGCCCTCGCGCACGGCCACGTGGCGGAGCATCGATCTCGCGGGTGCGCTCGCGCTTGCCGGGAGCCTCGTGCCGCTGCTTGTCGGCCTCTCGATCACCCGCGACCACGACTGGACCTCGCCCGAGGTGCTCACACTGCTCGCGGTCGCGGCGGCGATGGGGGTCGTGCTGTTCGCGGTCGAGCGCCGGCACTCCGAGCCGATCGTGCCTTTCGGCCTGTTCGCCGACCGGACATTCGCCGTGAGCACCGCGACGAGCTTCATCGTTGGCATCGGGATGTTCGCCGCGATCCTCTTTGTGCCGCTCATCTATCAGGGGGTCCTGGGCACCACGGCGACCGACTCCGGCGCGCTCCTTACACCGCTCGTCGGGGGTCTCGTCGTGGCCAGCGTGCTCACTGGGCAGGTCATGACCCGCGTCCGCCGCTATCGCTTCGTCGGGAGCTTCGGCTTCGGTCTTATGGCAGCCGGCTTCTGGCTGTTGGGACAGGTCCGTCCCGGAACCGAGCCGGCGGAAGTCGTTCGCGATCTCGTGGTCATCGGGCTGGGCATCGGTACGACGCTGCCGCTCTATCTCAGCGCGGCACAGAGCGCGGTCCCGCAGCGACTGGCCGGCGTCGCGACGAGCCAGGCCACTTTCTGGCGCAACATCGGGTCGACCGTCGGTGTCGCCGTGCTCGGCTCGATCCTCTCACAGCAGCTCCCAGCCCAGATCCAATTTGCGGTTGCGTCCCTGCGCTTGACGCCGCAGGCGCTCGCCGCCTTGGGGCAGATCGGTGGCAGCGCGCAGACCCTCTTCGATCCCGTTCACCTCGCAGCCGTGCCCGCGCCAGTGGTCGTCGCGATCCGCGGCGCGCTGGCCGACACCCTCCAAGGGATGTTCGAGGGCACGTCCCTCGTCCTCGGGGCGGCCATCGCGCTGTCCTTGTTCCTCAGCGAGGTCCGGCTGCGTGCTGCGCACGTGTCAGATGAAGGCACCGCGCCTACCGCCACCGGTCGCGAGGTGCTCGTGACCGTCTCGAACGAATAAGGAGATCGATCGATGTCAATTACAGCTATGAAGCCACACCGCGTCCCGTTCTTCGTGCCAATGTTCAACCCGTTCGTCCGCGTGCTCGTCCGGCTCGGGATCCGGCTCGGTCCGCAGCGCGCGCCGATGGTGCTGCTCACGATTCGCGGACGGAAGACTGGTGCGTCGTACACCAACCCGGTGAACATGTTCCGCGTCAACGGCCGACGCTACGTCTTTGCGACTTTCGGCGAGACGAGCTGGGTGAAGAACCTCCGCGCCGCCGGACGGGCAGAGCTGACGGAGGGGCGCCGCCGACTCGTCGTCGACGCGCTGGTGCTCCGCCCCGAGGCGGCCGCGCCGATCATGCGCGAGGCGCTCATGCCATTCCTCCGGTCGCCGGCCACAGCGATCGCGCTCAAACGTTTTTATACGGTGGTCCACCACGACGCAACGCTCGAGGACTTCGTCACCGAGGCAGGCCGCCATCCGGCTTTCGAGCTGCGGGAGTTGTCGCGGCCCTCATCGCGGATAGCTTCGGCGGTGACTCGTGGGAATGGAAGTCGCACTTAGGTGGCCCGACCTTCCGCACGGCACGGAGCATCACGCTCTCGATGAGGCTAAAAGGCACCGCGCGGTGCACAAGTTCCTGCGGGAGTTCTCGCGCGGCAGATCGGATTCCTGATCAAAGCAGCGCTGTCCTAACGATGGTCTGACGGACCAGGACATCGCCGCCTTCGCTCGCTCGTGAGACGTAGTGCGGCAGACCATGTCCTTGTGGTGATTTCCGGGGTTCGCGCGTGTTTCCCGGCGACGCTCTTGGCCGGTTACTGTCGCGGGGCGCTCGCCCCGATCGTTCGCGACGAGTCTCCAGTGATGGCCCTCCAGCGACCGGGCGTCAGGCCATAGGTTCGCTTGAACTGACGCGTCATGTGGCTTTGGTCAGCGAAGCCGGCCTCCGAAGCAGCTTCGGCAAGTGATTGCCCGCT
>VBFY01000015.1 GCA_005889405.1 Chloroflexota bacterium
AGTTCCGCTTCAACACCAGCATCACCAACCCGGCCACGTTCCTGTACAACACCGGTCCGATCACGTCGCTCACGAGCCCGTCGTGGAATCTGCGTCAGAGCTACTCGGTCACACGCCTCGTCGTGGGGCACAACGACGAGGATGACGACGAGGTGCGCGAGCGGCGTGTCCTCGGCGCGGACCTCGCGAGTCCGCCCGTGCGTATCGGTCCCCGCTCGACGCCCGACTACCCGGCGCTCGCGAACGCCGCCATCCATTCGCTGCCGAGCGGCGTCATGGTCTTCGCCGGCCAGCGTGACGAAGGGTTCTTCGTCGACGTCGGGTCGATCTTCGACTTTGGCGCTCTTCGCCCGTTCGGAAACCTGCACCTCATTCCGCTGCCGGCGATGGCCGGGAAAGACGGGACCAAGGGCTTCAACGTCCACACCATCGCGCTGCAGGTCCCCAAGACCGAGCTCACGCGCGGGAACTCCGTGCCGCTGAACGTGATGGATCCGAAGTCCGTGATCGGCGTGTGGGCGACCGCCAGCCGTCAGCGCGGCAAGATGCACGACGACGGCGGTTCGTCGTCGGCCGGGTCGTGGGTCCAGGTGTCGCGCCTCGGCAACCCGCTGATCAACGAAGTGATCATCCCGATGGCGAAGAAGGACGGCTGGAACGGACGCGAGCCGCGTCGTGACGCGGACTTCCTCGCGTACTACCGCGATCCCGAGCTGCAGAACCTCCTGCCCGTCCTGTACCCCGGCGTCTTCCCGAACCTCGCCGCGCTGCTGACGCAGCCCGCGTCGACTCGCTCGCGCGACGACCTCGTCGCCGTCCTGGGCACCGGGATCCCGAGCGGCGTCATCTCGGGCTTCCAGAACTTCACCGGACCACGCGTCGCCGACATGCTCCGGCTCAACCTCGCGATCCCGCCGGCCTCGACTCCGAGCGCGTTCGGCCTACTCGGTGGCGACACCGCCGGCTTCCCGAACGGACGGCGCGTCGCCGACAACGTGGTCGCGATCGAGCTCCGCGCTGTGGCGGGAGTCACGCTTCCGCTGGTGCGACCGAGCTTCACCGCCGACGGTGCAGCGGCGCTGCTCACCGACGGCACCGCGAACGATCTGCCGTACCTCACCACGTTCCCGTATCTCGCGCATCCCCACGAGGGCTACGAGCACAGCCACGACTAGCTGACCCCTCTCGTGTCGCGACCGCCGCGCGGGCCCGTCCGGCTCGCGCGGCGCGCTCGCATTCCCGCCGGCAGCTAGGTCTTGCCCGCCAGTACCGGATTGCCGGTCACACGATCGACGCCGCCGCTCGGCTCGAGTGTCACCGCGACGCCGTCGCCGCTCGCGAGGGGCGCGGTCAGCACCAGCGTGGTAACGCCGCGGTCGTTCGTGATCCCCGCGGCGAGCGGGGTCTCGCCGCGCAGCACCCACGCCTCCCACGTCTTTCCGGAAGGCGCCGCGGGCAGATCGAGGATGAGATACGGCGCCGCGCCAGTTGCGGGGATGACGAGCGAACCTCTCACGCCTGCGACCTCGCCGGTCGGAGCGAGCGCGACCACCCTCGCGCCCGCGATGCCCGCGATCGCGCTCGCGTACCGATCGGCATCTCGCCGCGCACCGGCGTACGCCGCGAGCGAGACCGCGAGGAGCACCGCGAGGGTGACCGGGATCGCAAGGGGGGCCGGCCGGCGGAACAGGTCGAAGAGAGGCGATGACGGTGCTTGCCGCGGCACGCCCTCGCGACGAGCGCGCTCGACGATCTTGGTGCGCAGGCCGTCGGGCACGTCGCGTTCCGCCGTCGCCACGACCGCGAACGCGGCCTCCTCCAGCGCGCGAAGCTCCGCACCACAGGACTGGCAGCCCGCGACATGCGCGCGGACGGCGCGCGCCTCGTCCGTCTCGAGGGCGCCGATCGCGAGCGCGGCGAGATCGTCGATCGGGTGGCGGGTCATCGCTGCACCTCATCGTCGCCGAGCCACTCGCGCAGTCGGGCCATGCCGAGCCGGACCCGGCTCTTCACCGTGCCCAGAGGCGCACCGGTGCGGCTCGCGATCTCGGTCTGCGAGAGACCGGACCAGAACGCGAGGCTGAGCACCTCGCGCTGCTCGGGCGGCAGCGACGCCACCGCCGCGCGCACGCGCTGCGCGCGCAAGTTGGTGATGACCGTGTCCTCGACTCGCCGCTCGTCGACGAGCATCAGCGTTTCGTCGATCACGGTCTCGCGGCCCACTCGATTCCCCTTCGAACGCCGCCAGTCGATCGCCGCGTTGCGTGCGATCGCCAGCAGCCAGGTGCGTACCGAGCCACGCTCGGGCCGATACGCGCTTGCCTGGCGCCAGACCGAATGGAACGCATTCTGGGCGACCTCCTCGGCCGACTCGGGACTTCCGAGCATCCGGTAGATGAGTCCGAACACGACACGGCCGTAGTGGTCATAGAGCTCGCCGAGGGCATCGGCGTCGCCGCCGGCCACCCGGGACATGAGGCGTCGATCTTCACCCGCCTGATCGCTGGCTACGAGGTCATCGGACGACACGGATCACCCACATGGTCGCGCCCCTACGGCCCGGGTGCCGTAGATACCCGCTTGCTCCGTCGGCCGCCCGATCCCACCCGCCGCGGAGTGGAGTCGCGCTTGCGGGCGGCTGCGGGATCTGCCTTAGCTCGGACTCACGGTGTCGCCGACCAGTTCCAGGTCTGCCAGGTCGGCGTCGACCCGTTGGTCATCGGGTTGTTCCATTCGCCGGAGAGCCAGACCTGGCCGCCCATGGCTTTGAGCGGATCGGCCGTCGCGCCCCCGTAGTCGCCCCAGCGACACACGTCGGGTACCGACGAGCCGCAGGAGAAGTCGACGTATGGTCCGACCGATTGCTGTACGAGAACGAAGCCGGACTGCGCCCCGGTGTCGTGTTGCGACACCATCTGAAGAGCCGCGAACGTGTTCGGCGATGACGTGTTGAAACCCATGACCATGTTGCGGCCGGTCGTGGCGGTCGCGTCCGTGGCATCGTCGGACGCGCGGTCCGGCGAGATCGCTCCATTCCAGACATAGAGAGCGGGGTCGCTCACGCGTCCGCTTTGCGCGAGCTGTGGGGCTCCGCCGGTGTTGATCTCGTACCAGCGATCTTCGGCGCCCGCGCCACCGAACACGGTGTGCGCGGTCCAGACGGCCGTGGATCCGATACGCGGGTCGTACGCGGCTACCGCATGTGTGAGTCGCGTGTCCATCGTGTCCAGTAGCTGTGTCGTACCGCTCTGCGGCGCGTTCGCCGGCATCTGGTACGACGCCACGGTGATCGGGGTCGGTCCGCTGATCGACGCGTAGCCCTGGGCGTTCCTCGTCACCTTGTAGAGGGTGAGGAAGCTCGCGCTTCCCATGCCGACATCGGCCGATCCGACGACGTTGCCGCCCGACGTCGTGTCCGCACTGACCGCGGGCTCGGGCGTGGACATCTGCGTGCCGTTCGCGTTCTTCAGGTTGCCGAAGATGCCGCCGGCGCCGAGCTGCGCGGGGCAGACCGGATCGGTCGGCTTCTGGAACCAGTCGAGGTCGGAACCGACGTAGAACGCGGCGAGCAGGAAGACGTTCGTGCCGACGAGGACGAAGTCTTTGGTGACCGCCATCTTCGGGTAATCCGGCAGATACAAGCTGTCGTAGAAAGCACCGACGTAGTAGTGGCAGAAGTCGTCGGCCGAACGCGGATCGGCGCTCTTGCTGTAGCCGAACGCGTAGGCCGAGTTGTAGAAGTCGATCGCGAGGTAGTAATACAGCTGCGACGTCGGGTCCCACACGATCTGGGGATCAGAGAGCTCGCCGACCGGGAACAGCGTGAGCGCGCCGAGGTCGCCCTCGTTGAGCACGCTGCCATCGCGTGCGTAGATCCCGTAGCGGACATTGATGAGCTCGATGTAGCTGTTCGGACCGATCGCGCCCGTGGGATCGGGTGGCGCGAGGTCGGCCTCTGATTGGCCGTTCCACGTCACACCGATCGTCGGGCCGGTCGCGGACATGGGAGTGATCACGAGCGACGCCGACGTCGCGTGCGTCGGACCCGACGGGTACTGACCGGTGATCGTCAAGGTGGACGTTCCCGTCGCGGCGGTCGTCGTGGTCGTCACCGTCAGGATCGAGCTCTGTCCTGCGGTCACCGCAGCGGGTGCGAACGACGCGCTCGCGCCCGCGGGCAGTCCGCCGATCGACAGCGTGACCGTACGCGCCGTACCGGAGGTGACCTGCGTGTCTACGCTGTACGTCGTACTCGAGCCCTGGACCACGCTCTGTGTCGAGGGGCTCGCGCTGATCGTGAAGTCGTCCGCCACCGGCGCGCTCACCGTCAGGCTGACCGCGGCCGAGTGTGTCGTGCCGGAGGTGTACTGACCGGCGATGGACAGCGTGAACGTCCCCGTCGCGGCCGTCGATGTCGCTGCGATGGTGAGGACCGAGCTGCCGCCGGCGGTGACGGACGCGGGGTTGAAGGTGCCGGTCGCGCCTGCCGCCAGTCCGCTGACCGACAGGCTCACGGTGCCGGCGGGCCCCGACGTGGCCTGCGTGCTCACGGTGTATGTCGTGCTCGAGCCTTGGACCACGCTCTGCGTCGAGGGGCTCGCGCTGATCGCGAAGTCATCAGGCACCGGTGCGGTCACCGTCAGGCTCACGGCGGTCGTGTGCGTCGCCGGCGGTGAGGTGTAACTGCCCGTGATGACCAGCCCGACCGTGCCGGCAGGCGTGGCGGTCGTCGTCGAGACGGTGAGGACAGAGCTTCCACCAGCGTTGACGGATGCGGGATTGAACGAGCCCGTCGCGCCGGCTGGCAAACCGCTGACGGAGAGGCTCACCGGACGTGCCGCGCCCGATGTTGCCTGCGTGCTCACGGTGTACGTGGTGCTCGAGCCCCTTGAGACCGTCTGGCTGCCGGGGCTCGCGGTGATCGCGAAATCGCTTCGCGCATATGGCGCGATGCCGTGGCCAGCTTGCTGTTGCGCTTGCGCTTTTGCGCGCGCGTAGATCGCCTGGTCGAGCGCGCGATAGGGCAGGCCAGACGGCGGGCCACGCCGCGCGGCCGGGACCGCATGGGTGCTGTCGAGGAGCGATCCGACAGTCGCGATCGGCGCTTTGGTGCTTGTGGCACCGGTCGACGACGGCTGTGCCGCACTTGCCGGTTGCGACGCGAGCGTCAACGCGAGAGTCACCACCGCGGCGAGAATCGCCCTATTGAGTTCGCGCATGTCGGCTCCCCTTCCGCAAGGCGCGGTCGCGCGACCGTTCCCCGCCGGTCGCCGGTTGGTCCGGCCCGCCCGGTCTCGAGTAGTAATCCGGCGGGACGTAGTGTCAAGGCGGGCTGATCGGATTGATGGCATCCAGACACGGCGTCGTGCTCCGACGACTTACGCCCGTGCGCTAGACCGATACCTACTCGACGCAACGCGACCGAGACGACGCGCCCTCACCGAGGCTGGAGGATAGGTTTACGAAGCTGAGCCGACGCCGCTGGATCCTGATCACCACGCTCGTTCTCATCGGGCTGCTCTGGCGACCGGTGCTGCGACCCGTCGGTCAGGCAGCGATCGTCCTCGCCGACATCTACAGCGAGCAGCTCATCGGCACGAACCTCGCGCGGCTGGTGACACCGGAGCCGAAGGTCCTCGAGACGGACGACCGCTTCGCGGATGTCCCCATGCGCGTCACGTACTGGTCCCCGGCGTGGGGCGACCAGCATCCGGCGATCCTGGTCGTGCCGGGAGCCGCGCCGCGCGGCAACGACGAGCCGTTGCTCCGAAGCTTCGGCGTGACGCTCGCGCGCGCGGGCTATCTGGTCATGATCCCGGAGTTCCCGTTCCTGAAGGCGGGGCGCTTCGAGACGAGCGCGACGAAACAGATCGACGCCGCGTTCGCGCGCGCGCGGGACCTGCCTGCGACGCGAGACCGGAACGTCGGCGCCTTCGGCGTCTCGGTCGGTGGCGGCATGCTCCTCGTCGCGGCCGGTCGCGAGCCCGCGATCGGCCGGGCAGCGTTCATCACGATCCTCGGCGCCTACTTCGACATCGACACGTATCTCGCCAGCGTCGTTGGTCGCGAGCAGCTCTCCGACGGACGGCTCGAGCCGTGGGGACCGAGCGCCGAGGCGCTCCAGCGCCTTCCGCCGGCGGCGGTCGACCTCGTGCCGCCCGGCGACCGCGACGCCGTGCGCCGCGCGCTCGCGTCGACGTCGTATCAGGAGGCGCTCGATCGGCTGCGCGCGCTCGGTCCGGGTGCGCGCGCCGCCTTCGACGCCGTGTCGCCCGAGATCGTGTGGCAGGAGATCCGCCCACCGATCTATTGGATCCACGATCCCCTCGACACCTTCGAGCCGCTGGCGGAGGCGGAGGCCGCGCGCGCGGCGCCGCGCGACGGTCACATGGTCTTCGTGGCTCCTCATCTCGTCACGCACGCGGCACCCGCGGGCGAAGCCGCGAAGTCGGGGGGTCCGCTGTTCCTCATCGGGGAGCTCTGGCGTCTGCTCACTTTCACTGTGGAAGTGCTACAGCAGGCCGGCTGATCACGCTGCTCGGCGCTCTATCATTTTGATCTCCAGGGGGTTCCCGAACGTGCCACCACTCGCCGCTACCGCACGCGCTCGTCTGCCCGACCGCGCTTTCGCGTATGTCGACTCACAGGGACGCCGGCGCCTGCCGATCAACGACGCGTCGCATGTGCGCAACGCACTGGCGCGATTCGACCAGACCGCGTTCGAGGACGATGCGGCGCGCGAGCGCGCACGCCAGCGGCTCCTGAGGGCAGCGAAGAAGCACAGGATCGTTCCGATCGGGTTCTTCGACGGACAGCTGCGCAAAGAACGCCAGCAAACGGAGGTCAAGGCGCGGGCGCGCGACATCGCGAGCCTTCCGCGCGGCACGGTGACGTTCCTCCTGACCGATGTGGAAGATTCGACGGGCCTGCTGCGACGGCTCGGCGACGGTTACGTGGCGGTGCTGCGCGACACGCGCGCAATCATCCGCACGAACGTGCGCGATGCCGGCGGCCACGAGGTCGACGCTCGGGCCGATGAGTTCTTCGCCGTCTTCGCTGAGGCCACGCCCGCGCTGGGCGCGGCGGTCGCGATCCAGCGCTCGCTACGGAAGCGCGAGTGGCCCGATGGCGTCGAGGTCTGCGTGCGGATCGGCATCCACACCGGCCGCACCACGGTCAGCGACGCCGGATACGTCGGCATCGCGGTCCATACCGCGGCGCGCCTGTGCTCGGCCGGTCACGGCGGTCAGATCCTGCTCTCGTCGGCGGCGCACGCGCTCCTCGCCGCGGGTCAGCCCGACGGCGTCTCGTTCCGCAGCCTCGGCGAGTACACCTTCGCCGGCCTGACGGATCCGGAGGCGCTGTTCCAGGTGCACGCCGCGGACCTCCGGGTGCGCTTCCCGAAGCTGCGCGTCAGCGCGATCCCCGCCCCGCGAGAGTCGCGCCGTCGCTGAGCCCGCTGCGGCGCGGCACAGTTAGCGCGGAGCGGCTGCTCCGACGCTCGGCACGCGCGGCTGACTCCGTGCGAACAGCAACCGCCGACCGTACCGGCTGTTGACGAGCGCCACTCCGCCGATGATGAGCGCGGTCCCGAGGATCATCCGCCCATCGATCGGCTCCTGCAGCACGAGGAAGCCGAGCGCGATCCCCACGACAGGAAGGACGTAGGCCACGAGCGCGGTGCGCGTCGCACCCCAGCGACCGAGTAAGTGGAAGAAGCCGAGATACGCGAGGCCGGATCCGAGCAGACCGAGCCAGATGATCGCGAGGATCCCCTGCGGCTGCGGGTGCACGTCCCAGGGATGCTCCAGCAGCAACGCGATCACAACGGTGATGACCGCGGCGAACGTGACCTGGAACGTCGCAGGGATCATCGGGTCGAGCCCGCGCACGTTGCGGCGCGAGTAGACCGCGCCGGCGGCGTAGCTGATCGACGATCCCACGAGCGCGATGTCGCTCAGGATGTCGGACCCCGTCCCCGTCAGTTCGCGGCTCGTCAGAACGACGACACCGACGAAACCGACGACCAGACCGACGATCCCGTTCACCCGCAGCGGCTCGTCGTGGATGAACAACGGAGCGAGGACGACGACGAAGAGGGGCACGAGCGACGTGAGGACCGCGGCGAGCGCGGACTCGACGCTCTTCTCGGCCCAGGTGATGAGCAGGAAGGGGATCGTGATGTTCACGAGTGCCATCACCAGCAGGTGGCCGTAGACCCGTGGCGTACGTGGCAGGCGCGTGCGGGCGATGCGTAGGACCGTCCACAGCAGCGCGGCACCGATGGCGAGACGCAGCGCGACGAGCGTGAATGTCCCGAAGTCCTGCACGCCGATCTTGATGAACAGGTAGCTCGAGCCCCACATGAAGCCGAGCGCGACGAAGATCAGCCAGTCAACACGCGTGGACCGCATGGCTTATTCGCCGGGCTCGGCGAGCGCGCCGGACCCGCGCGATGTCTGCGGCGCAAGCGCTTGCATCGGCGCTTCGCGCAGCAGCGCGATCGCGCCTCCAGCGACCACGGCCGCGACGACACCGAAGATGAAGGTGTTCGCCGTCGCGAGGGAGAACGCGCGGTAGATCGCCGCCACGATGTCCGGCAGATACGGCTCGATCTGCGCGCGCGCACCAGCGGGGACGCCGGCGAGGATGGCCTGACCGATGTTGCCGACGCCGACGATCTGACCGACCGCGCCAGCTGAGCTCGGGAATGCCGCGATGATCTGCGGTGGGACCGGCGAGGCCGCGAGCTGCCGCGGCAACTCCTCCACCAGTCGCGTTCCGAAGGCCGTGCCGGCGACGGCGAGGCCGACGCTGCCTCCGATCTGCTGGAAGAGGGTGAGGCTGCTAGTCGCCGTGCCGATCTGCCGTGGCTGCACGGCACCCTGCACCACCAGGGTGAAGATCGCGAACATCGGACCGACGCCGAGCCCGGTGATGAACATCCACGACCAGAGGACCGGCAGCGGCGTGTCGGCGCGCAGATTCGTCAGGAGCAGGAGCCCGATCGCCAACGTCGCCGCCGCTCCCAGCGCCAGCGGCTTGTATCGACCCGTGCGCGCGACGATCTGCCCGGACGTGATCGCGCTGAGGATCAGACCACCGAGCAGAGCGAGGATCTGATAGCCCGACTGCGTCGCGCTCGCGCCGCCCACCACCTGGAACCAGCGTGGCAGGAACACGATCGGTGCGAAGAAGGCCATCGACGCCAGGAACATCGCGGACACCGAGATAGCGAACGACCTGTTGCGGAACAGCTCGATCGGAACGATCGGCTCGGCGGTGCGCGACTCGATCCACACGAAGACGGCCGTGATGATCAGACCCGCGACGATGAGCCCACCGACCGCCGGGTCGGTCCACGCGCCGCTCTGCTTGTTCGTGAGTCCGATCAGGATCGGGACCAGGGCTGCGACGAGCACGCTCGCGCCGAGATAGTCGATCCGCGGAGCCGCGTCGGTCCTGCGGAGGGAGGGCAGCGTGCGCCAGATGACCGCGAAGACCACGAATCCGATCGGAAGGTTGACGAAGAAGACCCACTGCCATCCGACGGT
>VBFY01000016.1 GCA_005889405.1 Chloroflexota bacterium
TCCACGCGTCCGGGTCATGCGGTGTACGCGGGTCCGGCGGGCCCATCACAAGCTGAAGCTCGTCGGCAGCGGTGATGATCGGGTAGGGCGGCTGGAAGGCAGGCTCGACGATCAAGCCGTGCCCCATGCGGAACGTCAGCAGATCCTCGACCGTGATCGGCCGTCGTGCGGGGACGGTGTCGTCGAGCGGCCCATCGATCCCCTTCAGCACCCTGCGGTCGGCCAGCTCCGGGAGGAGCCGGTCGATCGGATCTTCAATGGCGAGCGTGCCCTCTTCAACAAGGATCATCGTCGCGGTCGCGAGGACCGGCTTCGTCATCGAGGCGATGCGAAAGATCGTGTCGCGCCGCATCGGCTCGCTGCCGCCGAACGCCATCACACCGATCGCATCGACGTGAACGTCCTCGCCGCGGGCAACGAGCGTGACGATTCCAGGCAGTTCGCCGTTCGCGACGCGAGCGGCCATCGCGTCATGAAGGCGATCGAGGCCTGCCTGCGACGTGGAACGAATCATCGGCACAAAGACTAAGAAAACCAGAGGCTGGGCGCGAGGCTTCTTTTCTTGTCAGCGGGTCACGGACACGCCGAGTTCAACAGGTCGCTGGGGTTCGCGCCGCTCGCAGCCTGCGCGGTCTTCGCGGACTGGATGCCCAGCGGCTGGAAGGGCGGGGTCGCCTGAGCGCTCGGACTGCCGAGGTGCAGCGTGTAGCACCAGGCGGAGACCGTCGTGCTGCCGTCGGTGTTCGACGCGGTGACAACGGCGGGCACGGTGTAGTAGGTCTGGCCCGCCCCCGCACCGATCGTTCCTGGCTTTGTCGCGAGCGTGACCGACTTCGTGTTCGCGTATCCCGATGCGAACGTGGTGAATGGCGTGAGCTGCGGCGCACCAGCCTCCCAGTACGAGTACGCGCGTGAGTACTCCCTACGGTTCACGGCGTTGTAGTAGGAGCGGATCTGTTCCTCACCCGCGCTGCGGTCGTCGACATAGCGCGCCGCATCGATGCCGGTCCCGGGTGCGCCCCACGGCAGCGGCGTGGCGTTCGCGTTCCCGCATGCGCTAGGCAGCGCGCTGCGCGCGGCCGCCGGCGTCGCGACCGATTGCAGAAGCGCGGCTTGGATCGCGATCGGTTTGAATGGCGGTGCGGTCTGGATCTCCGGTCGAGCGAGGTGCACGGTGTAGCAACCGACGAACGCCTGTGTCCCTGTGGTCGTCATCGAGAGGACCACCGCGGCCACGCTCCAGTAGAGCTGGCCCGCGCCCGGTGATCCACCGACCGTTCCGAGCTCCACCTGAGCCGAGGTCGTGGCTTCAAATCCTTTCGCGAACGCTTCGAACGTCGGGAGCGTCGTGCTCGGCTCCCAGTACCCGTAGGCACGCAGGTACTGCCGGCGGCCGATCGCGTCGTAATAGGAGCGGATCACCCGCTCGGCGCTGCTTCGGTCGTCGAGATAGGCCGTCGCAGGCGCGGCCGACGGAGACGCGCTCGGCTGGGTCACTGCGCTCTGCGTTGGTGACGCCGTCGGCGCGGAGCTCGCGCCCGATCCGGCACCTGGCGCCGCGCCACACGCAGCCATCAGCACGGCCAGAACCGTTCCCATCGCGCGCACTGATTTGCAGGTCTTCATTGTCTGGCGAGCGTAGCTCGCCGGAAGTGGCCGCGAGCAACGATCGCGCACGATCAGGCGCTGTCTAGCGCTGCAGTTCTCTTCCGATCCGATCCGCCGCAGCTGCGACCCTGTCGCGAAGTGGACGAAGGGCAGCGGCACCGGCGACGTGCCGCTCATACGAAGCCCGCAGCTCCGGGGTGAGGCCGTTCGGGCGATCGAGACGATGCTCGAGGTTCGCACGGCCCATGAGCCGAATGCACTCGCGCTCGTGCTCGAGCGCAGCCCAATAGGGCTCGAGCTCCCTGTCGGGGAGGAAGTACTCGAGCTCAACGAGACACGAGACCCAGCGCGATCGCTCCGAATCGTCCTGCGCTGAGGCCAGCGCCGCTCGGAGCGCGGCTTGGACGATCACCTTCGGGTAAGGAAGCTCGCTCTCGCTACGGATCCTCGGTAACCAGCCCAGGACCCGTTCGGAGACGAAGACCTCAAACCGATCCGAGACGTCTTGGACCTCGCCGGTCGCCCGTGGACCGCGAGACGTGGCGGACGCGAGGGATGACTCTGGGTCTGGCGATGCCGTAAGGCGTCGGTCCATCGGCCTCTTAACGCGGGTTAGTAGCGATCGACGAGTGGGACTTTCGCACCAGTACCAAAGAGCACATCACAGCGCTGGACAACGCCGGGAGGCCGGCCGGTTCGAGCGCTCAGCGAACTCGGTGGTCATCGATCGTCAAGACGACGTTCCCGGTCTTCCGCTCGGTTTCGACATACCGGGTCGCGTGAACGACGTCCTCCAGCGGGTAGCACCGATCGAGGACCGCCCGGTACCTGCCGGCCTCGATGAGCTCCTTGAGGAAGACGACGTCCTGCTTCGTATATCGCGGCGGGATCGAGAACAGCACTCTCTTGTCTCCGATGCGCGCGGTCCAGACCGCCAAGATGAGATTCCGGAGGCCATCAGTCGCGAGGTAGCTGCCGCCCGGGTCCAATGAGCCCCGGCACCGCGAGAACGAGTGCTTGCCGACCGCATCGAAGATGACGCCGTACGTTTGGCCGTTTTTGGCGAAGTCTTCCTGCGTGTAGTCGATGACCCTGTCGGCTCCGAGCGATCGCGCCAGCTCGAGGTTCTTCGTACCGCAGACCGCAGTGACGTCGGCGCCGAAGTACCTGGCCAGCTGCACCGCCGCCGTGCCGATGGCACCGGAGGCGCCGTAGACGAGGACGCGCTGCCCTCTATGGAGATCCGCCAGTCTCAGGCACCGGAGTGCGTTGAGTCCTCCGTCGCAAATCGATGCAGCTTGTTCGAAGCTCATTCCGGCCGGCATGTGCGCGATGCGCGTGCTCTCCCGCATGGAGATGAACTCCGCGTATGCGCCGAAGTGGAAGCCACTCGTCCCGAAGACACGGTCCCCGACCGCGAACTCGCTGACCCCCGCGCCGACCGCTTCGACCTCGCCCGCGAGCTCGCTGCCGAGGACCCGCTGCTTGGGTCGGCGGAAGCCCGAGATGGATCGGCTGATGAGCGAGACGACCGGGCCGCTACGGCGGTTGGCTTCACGAGTCGCGCAGTCCGCGCGCGTGACCGCTACGGCGCGGATCCTGACGAGGACCGCGCCGTCCTTGAGTTTTGGTCGTTCGACGTCTTCGAGTCGCAGAACGTCTGGAGGTCCGTACCTGTCGTATACGACTGCCCTCATGAGTTGGCCTTCCTTCAATGTCATTCGGGCTCAGTCAACCCAGCGGACATGGACTCGCGCCCGGACGCCCGGCAATGGCAGGGACTCCGCCTCATCCTGGATGGCTTCGCGTTCCACCCGCGTGAGACGTCGCCACGGCTCGATCGTCACGTCGGTATCGGCACGCCTCCACGTCCCGGCGAGCTCGCCGCCCACGAGGACGCCGCCCGGCCAGACGCGTGGGGTCCAGAGCGCACGACGACGATCGGCTTGGGAGACCAGGAGCTCACGATCCGCTGCCTGAAGAAGGAGGTACGCGTCGCCGCTCGGGAGAAGCCGCACTCCGGCGATCGGCCTCGCAGCGGCGCGAAAGGACGGCTCATCGGTGGCCAGGATCCACGCATCGCCGACCGGCGTTCGCACCGGTGTCAGCGATCCGGCAAGCGCGTCAAACGCTGCCCGGCCGAGTGCCGGCGCGATCCCGGCCCACTGAGCGAATGCCACCCGCGTCGCGGGACCGAAAATGTGCAGGTACCGGCGCGCGAGCTCGAGGCGAGCCTCCGACGGGTCGACATCTGGTGGCGACACCGTCCAGACGGTCGGCTGTCGGGCGCCGTCCCAACGGATCAGGACTCGACCGGTCGGCGCGGCGTACCTGAGCCGGTTGGGATTCTCGCCGAGCGCGTGACCTGCTTCTCCGTAGGTCATCCGGCGGCCGCGAAGATAGGTGTGCAGACGAGCCGCGATCTCATGTGCGAACAACCGGCCTCTCTCATCGGCCGCCAACCTCCCAAAGGAAAAGATCCCGCGATCGCGTGCTGCGACGACGTACGCGCTGAACCGCGGCCCCCAGAGCTGGACGAGCGACCGGTCTTCCCACGTGGACGGTCGTGTTCCCTCGACGCGCGCATGGATCGAAAGAAGCGCCGCTCGCGGCATGCTGTCTTGCAGGCCGGCCCACGCCGCACGCCGAAGGGAGCGCGGGCCGGGCGGGAGCCGCCTGTCGAGCGCACCGACGGCTCGTCGGTGCGACATGATCTGCGCTCGCGAGAGGTCGAGCCGACGCCTCGTCAGTTGAGACTCAGCTGACGTAACTCGATATCGACAGGGGCTCCACGATAGCCGGCCGCAAGCGCTTAGCCGATCGCCGCGTCGGAGGGCTCCTCGAGCGCAAACGACCCGTACTTGATCGCCCCGGCGCGCTCGTAAGTCGCGATCACGACGCCGGTGCTCGAGGTCATCACTGCATCGATCTTTAGGCCGATCGGGATCGTCCCATCGGCGAAAAGACGCCTTCCGCGTCCCAGCGCGACCGGGAAGGTCCACACGTGGAACTCATCAACGAGGTCGTTCTTCAACAGCGTCTGTAGCAGATCGCCGCTGCCGTGCACCTGGATCTCCGGGCCGGACTGGTTCTTGAGATCGGACACATATTCTGCGACCTCGCCCTTGATGAGGGTGGAGTTGTTCCAGTCGACGCTTCGCAGCGTCCGCGACGCGACGTGCTTGCGCGCTCGGTTCAACTCGTCCGCGCCCGGGTCGGTCGAGTGCGCCCAGTGCGCAACGAAGATCTCGTATGTCTTTCGGCCCAGCAGCAACTCAAACGGCTGGCCCATGAACTCGCCCATCATCTGTCCCATCAGATCGTCCCAGTAGCCCACCGACCAGCCGCCGTGCGTGAACCCGCCGCTGCGATCCTCATCCGGCCCGCCCGGACCCTGCATCACGCCGTCAAGGGTCACGAATGTGCTGACCTTGAGCTTCCGCATTACGTCCTCCATGCACCACGCACCACATCAGCGGACGCAACCGCCGGTCCCTCACCTACCCCAAAACGACGTAACCCTAGACCGTTCTGCTAACAGCGCTCGGACGTTCAGTTTCCGGCGCAGAGTGGAAGCTCTCGACGAGCACCGGATGCAGGGCTGCCGGCTTCACGCCGTGGTTCTGCTTCGCTAAGACGCGTTCGGTCGCCCCGGGCACCGCGCGCGCTGTGGCGTCGGCCGCCCTGCGCAGCGTCGGTGTCGTGCTACCGCCCACAAGGACCACCGTGGGAAGGCGGATCTCGCGCAGCCGCCCTTCGGGGAACGCGAACCCGTTCATGACGGCCGCGTCGTAGGGCAGCGTGTTCGCGGCCGCGACCGCGTCCTTCCAGAAGGGCATGAAGCGCATCACAAGGACGAACGGGCCGGGCACGCCGACGGTCCGCATGAAGTACTTCACCGCCTCCTCGCGCTTGCCGCGCGCGATGAGCTCGTTCATCTTCTGCTCGTAGTCCGGATCCGGTGCGTCCTTTGGGTTCCCGACCATGTACGGCGGCTCGTGCGCCGCGAGCATCTTCATCGGGACCCCGCTCGCAGCAGCTTCGAGCGCGAGGGCCGCGCCAGATGAGGTAGCAGCCACGTACGGCCTGCCACCCGCGGCCTCGACAACTGCGCGGAGATCCTCGACCTCGCGCGCGACGGCGTACGGCTTTGTGTCGCCGCTCTCGCCGCGACCGCGTCGGTCGTAATCGAACACCGTGAAGCTTTTCGCGAGCTCCTCACGCATCTCCTTTGCGAATGGGGACGAGCGCACGCCGAGTGCTCCCCACACGAACACCAGCGGCGCTCCTTGGCCCATGGTCTCGTACGCGATGCGTGTACCGTCGGCGGACATCACGAACGTCGTCGCCATCACGCTCCTCCAATGCGCCGAATGCGGACATCAAGAACGGCCCGTGTCGCAGCATCGGTCGTGCCACGTGCGCCCCACGCCATGGCCATGGCGAGACGCGGAGCCGCGATCGTCCTCAACGTTTTGCACGCTTCTCCGCGGCTTTTCGCTCGGGCGCGCGATGAAGGTTCATACCACCAACAGATCCCGCGGGAGGATCCATCGGAACGCGGCGGCCGACGCCGATCGATGACCCTCCAGCCCGGTGCTACGGTAACGACCGCGGCGGCTGAGATGGACACCGGGATCACGACCGAGCGCCCGTGGTTGAAGCACTATGACGCCGGCGTGCCGCGTGCGCTCACATATCCCAGGATCCCCCTCCAGCAGCTCCTCACAGACACCGCCGCGCGCCACCCGCGCGCGGTCGCGACGATCTTCGGCGCGGTCGTCGCCGGTCGGCTCGTCGAAGCGTCGCTGACCTACGCCGAACTCGATCGCCTCGCGGACCGCTTCGCCGCGGGCCTCCAGTCGCTCGGCGTTCGCAAAGGCGATCGCGTCGCGCTGCTCTTGCCCAACTGCCCGCAGTTCGTCATCGCCTTCTATGGCGCGCTGCGCGCGGGCGCGGTCGTGGTCCCATGCAACCCCCTTTACACCGCGCCCGAGCTGCGCGGGCAGCTCGCGGACTCCGGGGCCGAGACGCTCGTCGCGCTCTCGCGGCTCCACACCGTCGCGCGTGCGGCGCGCGACGGGACGCCGGTTCGGAACCTGATCCTCACCAACATCAAGGAGTACTTCCCGGCACTTCTCCGTGTGCTGTTCACGCTCGCGCGCGAAAAGCGGGAGGGGCACCGCACGACGGTCGACCGCGCCGCGGGCGAGCATCCCTTCGCAGAGCTCGTGCGCGCCGAGACCGCCCTTCGACCGGTGGACGTCCGCCCCGAGGACACCGCGGTCCTCCAGTACACCGGCGGTACGACCGGCGTGCCCAAGGGAGCCATGCTGTCGCATCGCGCGCTCGTCGCGAACGTGCTGCAGTCGCGTGCGTGGAACCCGATGCTCATGGAGGCGCTCGAGCGCGGGGTGGACGTGATGCCACTCTTCCACGTGTACGGCCTCACCGTCGTCATGGGCGTCTCGGTCGCGACCGCCAGCGCGATGGTGCTCATCCCGCGATTCGATCTCGAGCACGTCCTGCTCGCGATCCACACACATCGGCCACGCTCGTTCGCCGGCGCGCCGCGCATCTACGTCGCCGCCGCGAACGCGCGCAACCTCGCTCGGTACGACCTCCGCTCCGTGGACGTCTTCGGGTCGGGGTCCGCTCCGCTCCCCGTGGAGGTGCAGACGCGATTCGAGCAGCTCGCCGGAGGAGGGCGGGTGCTCGAAGGCTACGGACTCACGGAGGCGGCGCCGGTCACCCATACGACGCCGCGACGGGGGCAGCGAAAGCTCGGCTCGATCGGCGTGCCCATTCCCGACGTCGACGCGAAGATCGTGGACCTCGAGACCGGAACACGCGATATGCCCGCAGGCGAGCCCGGCGAGCTCGTCGTGCGCGGTCCGAACCTGATGGATGGCTACTACAAGCGACCAGAGGAGACCGCGCTCGCGCTGCGCGACGGATGGCTCTACACCGGAGACGTCGCGCGCATGGACGAGGACGGCTACTTCTACATCGTCGACCGCAAGAAGGAGCTCATCATCGTCTCGGGGTACAACGTCTACCCGCGCGAGGTCGAAGAGGCGCTCTACACGCACCCGGCGGTGCTCGAGGCCGCCGCGATCGGCGTCCCGGATCCTGAGCGCGGCGAAGTCGTGAAGGCCTTCGTCGTGCTGCGACCGGGCGCTTCCGCGACGACCGAGGAGCTGCGGACACACTGTGCCTCGTCGCTCGCGCGCTTCAAGATCCCGGCCGAGATCGAATTCCGCTCCGACTTGCCGAAGAGCATGGTCGGCAAGGTGCTGCGGCGCGCGCTCGCCGACGAGGAGCGGGCAGCGCGCGTCGCGAAGGAAACGTCAGGGAGGCAGCGTTGAAGATCGACGAGCTAAGACGGGTCTGCGTGGTGGGGGCCGGCCTCATGGGCCGCCAGATCGCGCTGAACGCGGCACACCGCGGGTTCGCCGTGCGACTCTGGGACGCGAGCGCGGAACAGCTGCGGGCCGCGGAGCGCTGGACCGACGAATACATCGCAGGCCGTATCGAGAAAGGCCGTTGGACCAAGGACGAGGCCGCCGCGGCGCAGGCGCGGCTCGGTTTCGCCGCAGACCTCGCGGAGGCCGCGGCGGATGCGGACCTGGCCATCGAAGCCGTCGTCGAGGACATCGCGGTGAAACGAAAGGTCTTTGCCGAGCTCGATCGACTGTGCCCGGCGCGCGCGATCCTTGCGACCAACTCATCCACCTTCGTGTCGAGCCTGGTCGCGGACGCCACCAAGCGTCCGACGCAGGTCGCGAACCTCCACTACTTCAACCCAGCGATGGTCATGGAAGTCGTCGAGGTCGTGCAGGGCCCGCACACCTCCGCGGAGACGGCTTCGCTCCTGGTCGAGTTCGCGCAGCGCGTCGGCAAGCGGCCGATCCTGATGAAGAAGGAGATCGAGGGCTTCATCGCGAATCGGCTGCTCCGTGCGCTCGGGCGCGAGGCGACCTTTTTGGTCGATGAGGGCTATGCCTCGTTCGAGGAGGTCGATCTCGCCGCGGAGAAGGCGCTCGGCCATCCGCTCGGACCATTCCGCCTCATGGATCTCACCGGCATCGACCTCGCATTCACGATCCGCTCGGCGATCTACGAGGCGTCGGGACGCGAGGAGGACCGCCCGCCACGCTGCATCGAGGAGCGTTACCGCGCGGGCCACTACGGCCGAAAGACCGGCCGCGGTTTCTACCGCTACTGACGCGGAGGCGCAGCCGACGCGGAAAGCCGGAGCCGAAGGCGGAGGTCACGACTGAGGGAGCCTCAGCGGTAGCGCTCGAGGTAGCGGGGACTCGCGACCCGCAGCTTGTCGGCGACCGTCGCCAAAAGATGCGCGAGCGTGCCCTCGGGAATGTCGCCCGTGCGGATGCGCAGCGCGAGCTCGCGGTTGAGGTCGCCCGCGCGTCGACGGAGCTCCTCGATATCGTCTGGGAGCGCGTCCGCGTGGCCGAGTAGCCGCGCGAGCGAACCGACCTCTCGCCGCACCAGCGGCGCTCCGAGCGCGATCTCGCGCTCGAGGATGCCGAGGCCGTTCGCGGCGACGAGCGTTCGGAACCGAAGCCGCGGATCGTCGATCCCGGGGAGCACCTCTGTCTCGATGAACTCGCGCACAGCCTCGGCGAGCTCCGCGGCGTGCGGGCGATCCTGCATCAGCCGGCCCGCTCGAGGAGATGCAGCAGCTCGAACTCCATCTCGGCGGCAAGCCGCCCGAGCACCGCGAGCTCGACGCTGCGCTGCTGTCCCGAGAGGTGGCGGCGCGACTGGGTGAGCGCGCCGATGGCCCACTTCATATTGCCGACGATCTCCCAGTAGTCGAGCGAGGCGAGCGTGATGTGCCGACCGGTGAGCGCGTTGTAGCGCTCGAGATACGGCTCGACCTCGCCGATGCCACCCAGGCGCAGCTGATCGATGCCGAAGCGCCAGGCCCGAACGAGCGGCCAGGCGACGTCTTCGGCCGGGTCGCCGTGGTGCCCGAACTCCCAATCGAGCACATGGCCGAGGCCCGTCGCGTTGACCGCGAGGTTGCCGACACGCAGGTCACCGTGGAGCACGACCGTTTCACTCTGC
>VBFY01000017.1 GCA_005889405.1 Chloroflexota bacterium
CGCGAAGAAATGGACATCCTCATCGGGCGGCAACGCCGACACGGTCTCGACGACCTTCCGGTACGCGTCGTCGAGACGCTTGACGACGTCATGGGCCGGACGAGCGTCGGCCGCTGCGATCTCGCGATCGTTCTCGGCCTGATTGTTCCGGATCGGCCCGCGACGCCCCGCAAGGCGCTCCGGCAGCATGTCCTCGAGGGCCTCGAGCCAGAACGCAAGGTGCGAGAGAAGTGCCTTTCCGGTCCATCCGGCCGTCGTCTTGTCGCGCAGGGGCCGAAGGCCGACACGCGCGAGCGCGCGACGGAACGGACGCCAGCCCTCGCGCATCTGTTCGAGGAGCTGCGCTGGACGCCGCGGGACCGCGGCGAACAGCTCGGTGTGGTGCTCGCCGTAGTGTCCATAGCTGTCGCCCGCGGTGACCGCGATGGCCCAGCCGTCATTCGCGCGGATGTGCTCCGGCGTGAGCTTCTCGACCTCGGCAACGAGCCTCGTGTGCGCGGCGTCGAGATCCGCGAGGACCTCGGCTCCCGATCGCGCCCTCGCGCGCTCGGCCATCTCGGCATTGAACGCGTCGGTCGTGACGCCATTCGCTACGAACTCGCCGGTCTCGCGAAGGCGCGCCAGGCGTCTCGCGGCGAGATCCTCCCAGCCCGCGACGTGCTGCGCCAGTGCCTTGTACGTCCACCCCGTCGATGTCGTCGCTTCGAGGCCGGCCGTGCCGAGCGACATCAGCGCGAGCCGGAAGTTGATCCAGCCGGCGTTCACCGCCATAGCCAGATCCTTCGCGGTCTTGATCGACGCGTCGATGTCGGCGAAGTGATCGGGGTAGTGACCGCTGGTGTTCCATTCGACGATGTCGGTCGCGAGCTTCGGGACGTCGCGACCCTCGAAGGAGCGGAGGATCTCCACCACCTTCGCGTGAGCGGCCGTCCAGCGCGCGAGCACATCCGCGACGCTCATGTCCTTCACGTCAGCGGCGGCCCGGCGGTTGAAGTCATCCACGCTCCCTTCCCACTTCGGATCGACGCCGTCACCGTGCAGCACGCGTTCGATCCGCGCGGGGACGGTCCCCTCCCATGCCGCGTGGTGGGCGACGACCTCTTTCAGCGACCAGCCGGAAGCCAGCTGCTCGTCGAATCGTTCCGGCGGCAACGCGTCGACGACTGCACGTGAGGCGACGTACCCATGGTCGACCTTCGCGAGCAGGTCGCTCTTAGAAATAGCCGGGGTCGTGGTAGACACCGAACACCTCCTTGAGCACCTGTACCTGCTCGCCGACGCTCGCGTTCGCGCGCGCGCATTCGAGGAACTCAGGCATGAGCTCGCCGCGTGCCTTCGCCGCGACCCGCAAGCGATCCATCGCCTCGCGCCACCGTCCGGCGTCGCGCTTCGCGCGCACGTCCTTCAGGCGCTCGACCTGCTTGCGCTCGACCTCGGGATCGAGCTCGAGCGTCGGGATCGCCGGCTCGGCCTCGGTCGCGTACTTGTTGATCCCGACGATCGTCCGCTCGCCCTTCTCGACCTCCTCCTGGAAGCGGAACGACGCCTCGGTGATCTCGCGCTGCGGGTAGCCGCGCTCGACCGCTTCGACCATGCCGCCCAGCTTCTCGATCTCGCCGAGGTAGCGGTCGAAGCCCTCCTCCATCACGTTCGTGAGGTGCTCGAGGTAATAGGAGCCGGCGAGCGGGTCCGCCGTGTCGGCCACGCCCGACTCATGTGCGATCACCTGCTGCGTGCGCAGCGCGAGCGTCACGGCTTCCTTCGTCGGAAGCGCATACGTCTCGTCGAGCGAGTTCGTGTGGAGCGACTGCGTGCCCCCGAGCACCGCGGCGAGCGCCTGCAGCGCGACGCGGACGACGTTGTTGTACGGCTGCTGCGCCGTGAGCGACACGCCCGCGGTCTGCGCGTGCGTGCGCAGCTGAAGCGCCCGCGGATTCGTCGGGTGGTAGCGGCGCTCGATCTCGCGTGCCCAGATCCGGCGCGCCGCGCGGAACTTCGCGATCTCCTCGAAGAAGTCGTTGTGGACGTCGAAGAAGAACGACATCCGCGGCACGAAGTCGTTCACATCGAGGCCCGCGGCGACGCCCCACTTCACGTACTCCAGACCGTCGATGAGGGTGAACGCCAGCTCCTGGATCGCCGTCGAGCCCGCCTCGCGAATGTGGTAACCGGAGACCGAGATCGTGTTCCACTTCGGCACCTCGCGCGATCCGAAGCGGAATGTGTCGATGACCAGATCCATGGCGGGCCGCTCGGGCACGATCCACTCGCGCTGCGCGATGTATTCCTTGAGAGCGTCGTTCTGGATCGTTCCACCGAGCGAGGTGAGCGGATAGCCGCGCTTCTCCGCGGCCGCGAGGTACATCGCCCACACGATCGAGGCCGGGCCGTTGATCGTCATCGACGTCGTGACCTTGTCGACCGGAATCCCCTCGAAGAGGATCTCCATGTCGCGGATCGTGTCGACCGCGACGCCCTCGCGCCCGACCTCGCCGCGCGAGAGCGGATCGTCGGAATCGCGGCCCATCAGCGTCGGCATGTCGAACGCCGTCGAGAGCCCGGTCACGCCGTGCGCGAGCAGGTAGTGGAAGCGCTCGTTGGTGTCCTCCGCTGAGCCGAAGCCGGCGAACTGCCGCATCGTCCAGAGGCGCGAGCGGTACATCGTCGGGTGGATGCCGCGCGTGTACGGGAACTCGCCGGGCGCCGCGAGGTCGCGCTCCGGATCGAAGTTCGCGAGATCGTCGGCCGTGTACAGCGGCTCGATCGGGACTTCCGAGAGCGTCGTGAACTTGTCCTTGCGCTCCGCGCGCTTCTTCACCGCGGGCGTGTACTGCTCGTCCAGCCAGGCCTGCTTCGCAGTCCTTGCCTTTGAAGGGGGCCCGGCCGGTGCCGGCATAGCCGGGGCCGGCCGCACGATTCTGCTCATGCCGCGACCAGCGAGCGCGCGATCACCATGCGCTGCACCTCGCTCGTGCCTTCGTAGAGCGTCGTCGCGCGTGCGTCGCGCGCATAGCGCTCGACCTCGTATTCGCGCATGTACCCATAGCCGCCGAAGACCTGCAGCGCCTGATAGGTCACGCGCTGGGCCGTCTCGCTCGCGAACAGCTTGGCCATCGACGCCTCGCGCGTAAATGGGCAGCCGCGGTCCCGGAGCCACGCGGCGCGTAGCGCGAGCATCCGCGCTGCGTCGAGGTCCGTGCGCGCCCGCGCGAGCGAGAAACGGATCGCCTCGAACTCGACGATCGGCGTTCCGAACTGCCGCCGCTCGCGCGCGTACGCGATCGCGCGCTCGATGACGGCGCGCGCGATGCCGATCGACTGCGCCGCGATGCCGATGCGCCCGCCATCGAGACCCGCAAGCGCGATGCCGAAGCCGCGGCCGATCTCGCCGAGCACGGCATCGGCGCCGACCTGCGCGTCCTCGAGCACGAGCGCGCTCGTGTCCGACGCGCGCAGACCCATCTTCTGCTCCGACGGACCCAGGCTCACACCGGGCGCGTCGGTCGGAACGATGAACGCGGTGACCCCGGCGTGTGGCCTCTGCTCTTCGGCCGCGCCGACGCGCGCGAAGGTGATGACGAACGGCGCGTACTTCGCGTTGGTGATGAACTGCTTGCGCCCGTTCAGCACCCAGCCGTCGCCGTCACGGTGCGCGGTGGCCCGAAGCGATGCGGCGTCGCTGCCGCTGGTCGCCTCGGTGAGCGCGAAGGCACCGAGCCCTGACCCATCCATCAGGCGCGGCAGCAAACGCGCGCGCTGCTCGCGTGTGCCGTGGCGCACGATCGAGCCCGCGACGATGCCGCTGTTGACCGACACGCCGACCGCGAGCGAAGGCCACGCCGCCGCGAGCTCCTCGAGGACGAGCGCAAAGACGACGGTGGACGCACCGAGGCCGCCGTCCGACTCGGGGATTCCCATGCCGAGGACGCCGAGCTCACCGAGATCGTGGATGACGTCGGCGGGGAGCGCGCCCTGACGCTCGGCGTCCGCGATACGCGGCGCGAGCTCGGCGGACCAGTCGCGCACGGCGCCGGCCAGCTCGCGCTCCGTCTGCCCCGCCTCGGGTCGCATCAGGCTCCCGCTTTCGTCTTCTTCACGGCTTCGGTGAACGCGGGCAGGAATTCGAAGAGGTCGCCGACAACGCCGTAGTCCGCGATCTTGAAGATGTCGGCGTCGGGATCCTTGTTCACCGCGACGATCACCTTGCTCGACGTCATGCCCGCGAGGTGCTGGATCGCGCCGGAGATGCCGAGCGCGATGTAGAGATCGGGCGTCACGGTCTTGCCCGTTTGGCCGACCTGCTCTTCGTTCGGACGCCAGCCCGCGTCGGTCACCGCGCGCGATGCGCCGGTCGCCGCGCCGAGCGCATCGGCGAGGTCCTCGAGCATCTTCCAGTTCTCCGGACCCTTGAGGCCGCGGCCTCCGGAAACGATGACGCGCGCCTCGCTGAGCGAGACGCGCTTGCCGGACGTCGCGGTGGGCTCGAAGCGCGCGAACTTCAGCTTCTCCGCGCTCGCGTCGGCCGCGATCGCCGCCGGCTTCACCGCCTCCGTGCCGGCCGGCAGCGTCCACGCACCGGGACGGATCGAGAGCACGGCTGGCGTCGGCACCCGCAGCGTCGCGCGCACCTTCCCCGCGTACATCGGACGCTTCACCTGGAACGCGCCGTCCTTGACCGACGCGTCGGTGCAGTCCGCGGCGTAGGCCCACCCGAGCTTCGCCGCGACGCGCGCGGCGAGATCGCGCCCGTTCAGCGTCGCGCCGGTGAGGACGACGTCGGCGCCGCTCGACTTCGCGCGCGCCACGACAGCGTTCGCGTGCGCGACCGGGTGATAGCGATCGGTCCCGGTCACCTCGACGACCTCGGTATCACCGAACGCCTTCGCCTTCGCGGCGATCTCCGCGGTGACGCGGCGGAGCTCGCCGTCCCGTCGCTCGGCGACGATCAGGATCTTCATAGGACCTTCGCCTCTTCGTGCAGCAGCCGCGCGAGCTCGACCGCGAGCGCCTTCACGTCGCCGTCGGCCTTGAGGATCTTCCCCCCACCGCGCTGCGGCGGCGGCTCCATCGCGATGACCTCAGCGCGCGGCGCGCCGGGCGTGACACCAAGAGCGGCCAGATCCTTCTCCGGGATCTCCTTCTTCTTCGCCTTCATGATCCCGGGCAGGCTCGGGTACCGCGGCTCCTTCGCGCTCTTGTGGACCAGACCGACGACCGCCAGCGTCGAGCTCCACACCTCGTGGCCGCCCTCGATCTCGCGCCAGAGCTCGACCCCGTCGCCGGCCGCCGCGATCTTCGTGAGCATCCCGACGTGTGGCCAGCCGAGCGCCTCGGCGAGCGCGGGTCCGACGAGTCCCTGGTCGTCGTCCGACGCCTGCTTCCCGCAGAGCACGAGGTCCGGCTTCGCCTCCTTGACAATGGCGGCGATCGCCTTTGCGACGTCGAGTCCACCGGCCTTGTCGTCCGCGATCACCAGCGTCGCGTCATCGCAGCCCATCGCAAGCGCCTGCCGCAGCGCGTCGCGCGATCGCGCGGGGCCGACCGTTACGACGCTCACCGTCGTTGAGGGATCGCCGTCCTTGTGCTCGAGCGCCAGCTCGATCGCGTACTCGTCGTATGGCGAGATCGACCAGGTGATGCCGTCGGTCGCGATGGACTTCCCATCGGCGGCGACCTTCACGCGCACGGTGGAATCCGGCACCTGCTTCAGGCATACGAGGAACTTCACGTCAGACGCCGCCATCCGTGAGATCCATCAATTCGTCTCCAAGCGCGCCGCGACGAGCTCGAGCACGTCGACCGGTTTGATGGACTCTTGCACGCCTTTCGCCCCCACGCCCTCCTCGAGCATGATCAGGCAGTAGGGGCAACCGCTCGCCACCTTGGTCGCGCCCGACTTGGTGGCGAGCAGCTGATCGACGCGGCGATGGTTCACGCGCTGGCCCATCTTCTCCTCCATCCACATGCGCCCGCCGCCGGCGCCGCAGCAGAACCCGCGCTCGCGGTTGTGCGGCGCGATCTCCGCTCGCGTGACGCCCGGGACCGCATCGAGTACGTCGCGCGGCGCGTCGTAGATCCCGTTGTGCCGCCCCAGATAGCAGGGATCGTGGTACGCGACGATCTCGGCCGCCGCGCCGTCGGTCATCGTGATCTTTTTCTCGTCGAGCAGCTTCTTCACGAGCGGCAGCGCATGCACGACCTCGTAGTTACCGCCGAGCTGCGGGTACTCGTTCGCGATCGTGTTGAAGCAGTGCGGGCAGGAGGTGATCACCTTCTTCACCGCCGCCGCGTTCAGGGTCTCGATGTTCTGCTGGGCTTGCAGCTGGAACAGGTACTCGTTGCCCATGCGCCGCGCGGGGTCGCCATTGCACGTCTCCGCCGCGCCGAGGATCGCGAATGAGACGCCGGCCGACTTCAGGATGGCCGCGAGCGCGCGGGCGACGCGCTGATTGCGGCGGTCGTATGACGCCGCGCAGCCGACGAAATACAGGTATTCGGCGTCGGGCTTCTCGGCGAAAGTAGGGATCTCGAGCCCTTGCGCCCAGTCGCCGCGCGTCTCGCGCGGCTCGCCCCACGGATTCCCGGCGCGCTCGATGTTCGTCATCGCGCGCTGCGCTTCCGGCGGCGCGGCCCCTTCCATCAGCGTGAGCGAGCGCCGCATGTCGACGATCTTGTCGATGTGCTCGATCGTCACCGGGCACGCTTCGACGCACGCCGCGCAGGTGGTGCAGGCCCACAGCTCGTCGGGCTTCGTCTCGACCCAGTGCGCGGGCGCCGTCGTTTCCGCCTTCGCGTCGCCGAGCAGCTTCGGACCCTCCCGCAGCAGCTGGTCGCGGATGTCGAGGACGATCTTCTGCGGGTCGAGCGTCTTGCCGGTCGCGAGCGCGGGGCAGTTGTCCGAGCAGCGCCCGCATTCGGTGCAGGTGTACCCGTCGAGGAGCTGCTTCCACGAGAAGTCGCGGATGTTCGCGGCGCCGAAGGTCTCCTTGTTCTCGATATCGTCGATCAGGTCGAGCGCGCCACGAGGCGTCTGCTTGCGGAAGCCGACGTTGAAGAGTGTCGTGACGATGTGCAGGTGTTTCGTTCGCGGCAGGTACACCGCGAACGCCAGGATCGTCCCCACATGCGCCCACCAGGCGCCCACGAAGAGGGTGCGCTCGGCGCCTGGCGGTACGAGGGACGCCAGCATCTCGGCGGGCGTCTTCGTCCGGAACAGGTCGCCACCGAGATTGAGGAGGGAATCTCTCTCGGCGGACGCGAACCAGGCTGCCTCGAACGTGAGCAGCGTGAGCATGAGGAATCCGATCAGCGTCAGGATCACGTAGCCCTCGGTCACGATGTGCATGCGCGGCGGCCGCACGAACGCCCGGCGCATCCACGCAATAACGACCGCTGCAAGGACCGCGACCGCGAAGACGTCGAGAATCCACGCGTAGGCCACGGTCTCGGTGAGCGGCATCTGCCAGCCCACGATCCCGCGCAAGAACAGGTCTGCGCTCCCGTACGTGATGACGAGGAAGCCCCAGAAGATCAGCGCGTGTCCGACGCCTCGGATGTAATAAGGGCGCTTGATCAGCTTGCGCTGCCCGAGGTAGACAACGAGCTCATCGCGCAGACGACGCCAAGGGTGATCGATGCGCGCTTCGTCGCGACCGAGTCGAAGGAGGCGATACAGGCCGAGCACGCGATAGCCGAACACGGCCGCCGCCCCGAGCGTGAGCACGAGTAGCACAATCGCCCACAGACCCTGGGTCGGGGGGATCACTCCTTCAGGATCTCTTCGGCGATGACGAGATTCATGATCTCGCTCGTGCCCTCGTAGATCTCGGTGATCTTCGCGTCACGGTAGTGACGCTCCGCTGGGAAGTCCGTGAGGTAGCCGTAGCCGCCGAAGATCTGAACGCATTCGCGCGCCGCGCGGACCGCGACGTCGCTCGCGAACAGCTTCGCCTGCGCCGCCGCGAGGATGTGATCCTCTCCGCGGTCTTTCAGCGTCGCGGCGCGCCAGACCAGGAGGCGCGCGGCGTCGATCTCGGTCGCCATGTCGGCGAGCTTCCACTGGATCGCCTGGAACTCCACGATCTTCTTGCCGAAGGCCTCGCGCTCCTTCGCGTACGCGAGCGAGTCCTCGAGGCAGGCACGCGCGATGCCGACCGCCTGTGCCGCGATGCTGATGCGCCCGCCGTCGAGCGTGGAGAGGGCGATCTTGAAGCCCGCACCCGCTTCGCCGAGGAGGTTCGCCGCCGGCACGCGGCAGTCCTGAAAGTTCAGCTGAGCGGTGTCGGAACCACGGATCCCGAGCTTGTGCTCGAGCTTTCCCACGCTGAAGCCCGGCGTGCCTTTCTCCACGATGAACGCCGCGATGCCGCGGTGCCGGGCCTTCGGATCCATTTGCGCGAACACGATCGCGATGTCCGCGCTCGCGCCGTTGGTGATGAAGTTCTTCGTCCCATTCAGCACCCAGCCGTCGCCGTCGCGGCGCGCCGAGGTGCGCATCGCGGCCGCGTCGCTGCCCGAGGCCGGCTCCGACAGGGCGAAACAGCCGAGCTTCGCGCCGGTGGCGAGCGGACGCAGGAACCGATCCTTCTGCGCGTCGCTGCCGTAGTGCAGCAGCGGATCGACGACGAGCGAGACGTGCGACGACATCACCACGCCCGTGGACGCGCAGGCACGGTTGATCTCCTCGCTTACGAGGGCATAACTGAGCGCGTCGAGGCCCGCGCCGCCGTACGACTCGGGCGCGTAGATCCCGAGGAATCCAAGGGAGGCCATCTCCGTGATGAGCTCACGCGGCACCTTGCCCTGCTCGTCGATGTCGTGCGCACGCGGGAGCACTTTCTCGCGCGCGAAGTCACGCGCGGTGCGCTGCGCGAGCTCCTGCTCCTCGCTCAGCGCGAGGTCGAAGCCGGTCGCCGTCTCAGTGGTCGTGGCCATGGCCGTGCTCCTCGTTCGCGTGGAAGCCGACGTAGCGGCCGTCGGGATCGCGGGCGAAGAAGTAATCGCCGTGGAACTCGCCGATCGCCCAGCCCGCGGCCTTGGCGCGCGCGTAGGCCGTCGCGACGTCGTCGATGCCGAACCACAACACGAAGCCGCGTTGTCCGCGCACATCCGGCTCGGTCTGGCGGTCGTCGGGATCGTGCACGACGAGCTGCGCGTTCTCGGCAGCGAGCCAGGTCGCGTCGGACTCCGTCTCCGATTTGAGTCCGGCGATCTCGGTGTAGAAGCGGACGACCTCAGAGCGTTTCGCGGTGAACGCCATCACCGGGCCCAGGCCCGGCACGTGCTCGTCGCTCATACGACCTCCACCGCGAGCGCGACGGCCTCACCGCCGCCGAGGCACAGCGAGACGATCCCGCGCCGCTTGCCCCGTGCGCGCAACGCATAGAGGAGGGTCACCAGCAGGCGCGCGCCCGACGCGCCGATGGGATGCCCGAGCGCCACCGCGCCACCGTTCACGTTGAACTTCTCTTCCGGGATGGCGAGCTCACGGCGCACGCCTTCGATGCCGCTGAACGCCTCGTTCACCTCGAAGAGATCGACCGAGC
>VBFY01000035.1 GCA_005889405.1 Chloroflexota bacterium
TCGGCGAGGATGCCGTAGCGGAGCAGCTCGGTCGGCGCGAACTGCTCCGCCGAGGCCTTCCAGCCGAGTGTCAACATGAGCGAGCACATCGTATGAGGAACGCGTGACGCAGCTCACGGTCACCGCGGTCAAGGGCCTGCCGGAGATCCGGCCCGGCGACGATCTCGCGACGCTGATCCGCGACGCCGCGCGCGCCAGGCGACAAGACATCCGCGAAGGCGACATCGTCGTGATCGCGCAGAAGATCGTGTCGAAAAGCGAGGGGCGCATCGTGCATCTGGCAAACGTCGTGCCGGGGGAGCGCGCGCGTGCGATGGCGGCCGAGGCGGGGAAGGACGCGCGCCAGATCGAGGTCGTACTGTCCGAGTGCGCGAAGATCGTGCGCTGGGAGCGCGGCATCCTCATCTGCGAGACGCGCCACGGGTTCGTGTGCGCGAACGCGGGCGTCGATCGCTCGAACGCCGGCGCGCCCGACACCGTCGTGCTCCTGCCCGTGGACCCCGACGCGTCCGCGAAGCGGCTGCGGGACGCCTTCGCCAAATCGGCCGGCCCGACGGTCGCGGTCGTCGTGACCGACACCTTCGGGCGGGCCTGGCGCGAGGGCCACACCAACATCGCGATCGGGATCGCGGGTCTGCCCGCGCTCAAGCGCTACGTGGGTCAGCGCGATCCCGAAGGATACGAGCTGCGCGTGACGGAGATCGCTGTGGCCGACGAGATCGCCGGCGCGGCAGAGCTGGTCATGGGAAAGCTCGACCGCTGCCCCGTCGCGATCGTGCGTGGCTTCACCCCCGACGAGCCGGCTGAGACCGCGCAGGAGTACGTGCGTCCCGCGGATCGCGATCTGTTCCGCTAGAAATGGCGAGGCTGTGGCAATGCGAAGCGATCTGACGCAGGCCGAACGGGACTTCCTGCGCGAGGTCCGGTTCGCGGTGCTCGGGACGATGAACGAGAACGGATCCGCGCACCTCACGGTCATGTGGTATGTCCTCGAGGGCGACGAGATCATGTTCAACACCGCGCGAGGACGAAAGAAGCCCGAGAACCTGGCGCGCGACCCGCGCGCGTCGCTCATCGTCGCCGACGAGTATCGCTTCGTTCGTGTGGAAGGTACGGTCCGCGCGAACGACGACCAGGTGGTCGCGCAGGCGGACATCCGCACGCTCGCCTTCCGCTATTACCAAAATGACGAGCACGTGCAGCGCAGCGTGGACGCGACGTGGGCGAAGCAGCACCGGATCACGTATCGCATGCCGGTGCGGCGCGTGTACAGCTCGGGGTTCTGATGCAGAACGCCGAGGCCCCGCCGCCGCCTGAGCATCGCTGGGAGCCACTAAGCCTCGAGGAGGTGAAACGGCTCTTTGGTCCGGTCGCCGCGCCGTGGTGGATCGCCGGCGGCCACGCGCTCGACATGTTCCTCGGTCACGAGACGCGCACGCATGCCGGCATGGACGTCGCGATCCTACGACGCGACCAGAAGGCGTTCCTCGAGGCGCTCCGGATGTGGGATGTGCAGATCGCGCACAACGGCGATCTCATCCCCTTGAAGGCAGGCGAGACCATCACCAAGCCGGAACATCACCAGCTCTGGGCGCGCGAGACACCCGACGGGCCGTGGCGCATGGAGGTCTTCCTCGAGGAGAGTGACGGCAAACGCTGGTCCTACCGGCGCAACGATCGGATCGGCCTGAACGTCGCGGACCTCGGCCGCCGCGACAGCTACGGCATCCAGTTCATCCGGCCGGAGGTCATGCTGCTGTACAAGTCGAAGTCGCCGCGGCCGGTCGACGAAACGGACCTCCTCTACGCGCTGCCGCGGCTGGATGCCGCGCAGAAGGGCTGGCTTGTCGCCGCGCTGTACACAATCGACCCGAAACACCGCTGGCTGGAGCGCATGAAATGAAAGAGGCCCGCCTTTCGGCGGGCCTCTCCTTTTCAGCTGATCGGAACGCTAATTAGGCGTAACGACGGGACGCTGAAGGCCGGACCTGCTCGAAGCAGGAGCTGCAGTACACGGGCTTGTCGCCGCGCGGCTGGAACGGCACGCGCGCCTCGTTGCCACAGTTGCTGCACGTGGCCGTGAAGAACTCACGGGGACCACTCATGCCACGGCTGTCGCCGTACGAACTGCCTGCGCCGCCGCCTGCGCGACGTGCCGCACGACAGCTCGAGCATCGGCCTGGCTCGTTGACCAGTCCACGTGACTGGTAGAACTCCTGTTCCCCAGAAGTCCAGATGAATTGCTGACCGCAGTCTTTGCAGGTCAGAGTTTTGTCGGTGAAGCTCACTTTGAAGCTTCCTCCCTTATGTGTTGCTGACGCCTTGAGCACTCGCCAGGGTTCGGGAGGAAGAAAAGCCTCAGAACGCCCGCGTTGATCACTCTCGCCGCCGCGTGTCCCTTGCGGGACGACATCATTGTACCGCGTCTGCCGCCCTTACACCATCACTTCGGGTGACCTTCATCGCGCCATGGGCTCGGGAGCTTGCCCGCGGGGAAGGTGTTGGGAAAGGCTTCGCCCAGCCACTCATCGAACCATTCGCCCGATCGGAACCACGATCGCGGGTACGTGCCGATCTGGGAATAACCGGACTTCTGGTTCGCGCGCCAGCTGCCTTCGTTCGCGAGGGCGATCCAGTTGTGCGTGCGATGGAGCCCGAGCTCGTTCCAAATGAACGCCATCCGCAGCCGCACGGCCTCGCTCGCGATGCCTTTGCCATAGAGGTCGTGCCGTCCGATGAAGATACCGGTCTCGCCGTCGCGGTCGGTCCAGCTGATGTCGAAGATCCCGGTGAAGCCGACGGTCTCGCCACCGTACGCGATCGACCACGACACGCTGTCGTTGCTCTCGAGATGCCGTTTAAGCCGTTCCTCGGCGGTTGCGACGGTGTCGGTCGTGAAGCGCGGACCCCAGAAGCGCGTGACTTCGGGGCGCATCTGCCAGTCGGTGAAGAGCTTGTAGTCCTCCAGCGTCGGCGGCCGCAGCTCGATCCCGTTGTCACCGACGATGCGCGGTCCGAACATCAGCGCGGCGCTTTCCCAAGCGGTAGGTATTCGCGCTCTTTCTCGGCCCAGCGCTCGTCCCACGCCTCGCGCTGCATCACGAGCCATACCTCGTCGACGTAGGCCCCGTCGCGGTAGTGCACCTGGTGGCCGCGACCGAACTCGGTATAGCCGAGACGCTCGGCGATGCGCAGCGCCGCGACGTTGTCCGCGCGGAGCTCGAAGCCCGAGCGCTTCAGATCGAGGTAATCGAAGAAGTAGCGATGTAGTGCGAGTGCTGCGTCCAAGCCGTACCCCTTTCGCCACTGGTCGGGATCGACGATGAAGTGCTGCAGATGTGCGGCGGGTGGGCCCTCGAGGCTACCGAGGCGCGCGCGCACCAATCCGATGAGACGTCCCTCCGTCTCGATCGACCACAACACCGCCCGCTGCTCCTTCGCCTGCTCTTTCAGCCGCTCTTTCCACGTCGCAGGCATCGCCGGCTGGTGCCACACGCCGGCCGCGCGCCGCACGCGCATGTCCGCCATCCAGCGTGAATACGAGGGAAGGTCGTCCTCCGTCGGAGTCCGCAGCGTCGTCCGCTTGCCTATCACGATGCCGCCGAGTGCCATGGCCGCTGAGGATAAGCGCGGCCCGGCGCGTGCAGGTCACGCGGGCGGTAGACGGACTGTGAACTCGGCACCGCCCTCTTCGATGTTCCGAGCGGTGATCGCGCCGCCGTGTGCGACGGCGATCGCCTGCGCGATCGCGAGACCCAGACCCGCGCCGTCACGCTGGGCGTTCTCGCCGCGATAGAAGCGCCGAAAGAGGCGTGTCTGCGCGCCACCGGGAAGACCGGATCCCGAATCGCGAACCCGCACGACGGCCTGGCCGTCCTCGCGCGCGCCGCGCACGGCGACGGACGCACCGCGAGGCGAGTGCTTCACCGCGTTGTCGATGAGATTGGTGAAGAGCTGCGCCAGTTTGTCGGGGTCGCCGCGCACCGCCGGCAGGCCGTCGGTCGTGACGTTCAGCGTCACACCCGCCTCGTGCGCCTGCACCTCCAGCGCCGCGACCGCGCTGGACACGAGCGCCGTCGCCTCGACGCGTTCGCGCGCGAGCTCTGGTCCACCGGCCTGGAGCTTCGCGACCTCCAGCAGGCCCTCGACCATGCGGATAAGGCGGCGCGACTCACGCTGGATGATCTTCGCGGCTGGCGGTGCCGCCTCGCCCGCGGCCTCGCCTTCGGCGATCGCCTGTGCGAACCCCTGGATCGATGTGAGCGGCGTGCGCAGCTCGTGCGAGATGTCGGCGAGGAACGCTTGCTCGCTGTCACGCGCGCGTTCGATCTCACCGGCCATCTCGTTGAACGCGCCCCCGAGCTCGGCCACTTCGCTCGGCCCCGCAACGGGCACGCGCGTCCGGTATTCGCCATGTGCGAACCGTCGCGCGCCTGCGACGAGGTCGCGCAGCGGTCGCGTGATCGTGCGCGAGAGGAGACCGGCCACGATGAGCGCGAAGCCCGCGGCGACGACGCCCGCGACGAGCAGCGATGGCAGCAGAGCCCGCAGCGCGTCGCCGAACGCGGCGCGTGGTCGCGCGACGACGATGATCGCGGGGTTGAGACCGGCGGCGGCCGGACGGAACGCCTGCTGCACGAAGAGCCACTGGTCGTTGCCGTCGATGAATTGGCCGAAGGTTCCCTGCGTCGGCGGCGGTAGCGTCTGGTTCGCGAGGGTGTTATCGCTGTCGACGAGCACCCGCCGGTTGTTCGCGATCACCAGCAGCCGCGCGTCGGCCGATGCGGCCTGATCCTTGAGCGCGTCGATCACCTCGCGCGGCTGTTGCCCGTTCCGCAGTCCGGTCTGCATCGCGGTGAGTAGGGGAGCGGAGAGCTCCTGGAGCCGCAGACGCAGGACGTCGTTCTCGTAGCGCACCACGAGAGCGGAGATCGTGATCGCGGCGACGAGCAGGCCGACCGCGACGACACCGAGGTAGGAGAGGAACAGCCGGCCCGCGACGCTGCCCAACATCAGAGTGAGGGGGCGACGAGCTTGTAACCGACGCCCCACACGGTCTCGATCTTCGCGTCAGCGCCGGCAAGCTTGTCGCGCAGCTGCTTCACGTGAACGTCGACGGTGCGTGTCTCGCCTGGATATGCGAAGCCCCATACATCCTCCAGCAGGCGGTCCCGGGTCAGGACCATTCCCGGCTGCCGGCAGAACGCCTCGAGGAGCTCGAATTCCTTCGCCCGCAGCGCGACGGCGCGTTCGCCGACAAGCACCTCATGGCGCGCGGGATCGACGCTGAGGTTGCCGACATGTAGGACGCGCCCTCCACCGGGCATACCAGACGCACGCCGCAGGATCGCCCGCACGCGCGAGACCAGCTCGCGCGGATTGAACGGTTTCGCGAGGTAGTCATCCATACCCGCGTCGAGTCCGGCGACCTTCTGCGCGTCCTCGGCGCGCGCCGTCAGCGCGATGACGGGTGTATCCGTGCGGCCGCGCAGCTCGTTGAAGAGATCGATGCCGTCCGCGTCGGGGAGGCCGAGGTCGAGCACGACCAGGGCGGGCTTCACCGCGTCGAACAGCGCGCGCGCGCGCTCGCCGGTGGCCGCGTGCTCGACGATGTACCCCGCATTGCGCAGGTAGAGCGTGACCAGTTGTGCGACCGACGCGTCGTCCTCGACGACGACGATCCGCGCGGTGCCGCTCATGTGGCGAGCATACGTTGGCGCATCGGCTACACCCGGCTGCAGTCGGGTATCGTCCGCGCCGATGCCATTGAAGCTGGCGACGATCCTCGCGCATCCCGACGACGAGACGTTCGGCACGGGCGGCACCCTCATCCGATACGCGAGACAAGGCATCGAGGTCCACAGCCTCTGCCTTACGGAAGGTGAGAAGGGCTGGGCGGGTGTCGACGACCACATCGTGCCACGCGAGCTCGTTGGTCCGACACGCAAGAAGGAGCTCGCGGAGGCGGGACGGCGCATCGGTCTGACGAGCGTCACCTGTCTCCGTTACCCCGACAGCGGCCTCGCCGATGTCAACGAGGAATGGGTCGTCCGGGACATCGTTCGCTGGCTGCGGCGGGTGCGACCCGAGGTCGCGATCATCTGGGGTCCCGACGGCGGATACGGCCACCCCGATCACATCGCGGCGGGCGAGCGCGCGCTCACGGCCATCGAGCTCGCAGGCGTTCAGCGACACGAGCCGGAGCTCGGAGCCCACTGGCACGCGAAGCGGTGTTACCGATTCGTAGCCGGCGCCGAGCTCATCGATCGGCTCTCGTCGCTCATGCCGGCGTTCGCGCAGTACATGGAGACGCTCGAGGTGAAGCCACAGCGTTGGACGCGCGACCGGCTCGGCGCGGTCATCGACGTCAGCGACGTGCTCGACGCCAAGGTGCACGCGATGGAAGCGCACCAGACGCAGGCGCCCGACCTCGCGATGTGGGCGTCAGCGCGCGCGAAGCTGCCGGAGATCTTCAGGGAGGAAACGTTCATCCGCGCGTACCCGGAGCCCGGCGGGCCCCCGCTCGAGACGGATCTGTTCGGGGCGCTCCGGCCTCAGGAGCAGGAGGAGATGACGCGCGCGAACTGAGTGATCCGCGGATAGTCCCCCGGCGCGAGCGAAGACTCCGCCACGGTGAGCATCACATCGTTCTTCCGCCACTGCGCCGCGCCGAGGCCGCTGCCACACGAGACCCACCCCTGCTGAGTGAGAGCTGGTCCAAGTGTTCCGCGCGCGTCGTCGTTGGCTGAGCCGCAGTCGACCTTCCACTCGATCTGATCCGGGCCCACTGCGGGTGGGACTACATAGGCGCATGCCTGGGGAAGAACGAAACCCTTCGGCAAAGGGAAGGCGGTCGTCGCTGGGACCGTGCCGGACGCGACGAAGCCCGGCGTACCGGACGTGAAGAAACCCGCGAAGAGCGGATGCGGCGACCCGGCGAGTACCTCGACGCACACGTAACCTGCGGCGCTGCCGCCGAGCCTCCCCGCTGGGATCGTGATCCTGATCGGCGCGCGCCCCGGTGAATTCAGGACGAAGGATCCGTTCGTCTGTGCGCTGTCGCCGACGAAGTCGCTGATGGTCCCGCAGATGGCCGCGAACGTCGCCGCCGTTGCCGTTGGGGTCGCGCTGGGGCTCGCGATGGGGCTCGCGGAAGCGGCGACGGTCGCTAAGGGGGTGGGCGATGCCGTGCTCACCGGCGCTGCGGTGCAAGCCACGACGAGCACCAGGAACGGGATGACACGCACCGACCTCACGCCGAGATTGTGCGGAGCGGGGGCTGCGCGACTAGGTCGTGGCGACGCGGATCGGACCGGACAGGGCCCCGACGAGGGCCTGCGTGCGCTCGGTCGCGGTGTCGCGCTGAGAGTACGACTCGAGGTGACGCACGAGCGCGTCCATCCCGACGATCACCGGGACGCATGAGCTGCCGACGTCCTCGGCCTTCCCGCGGGTCAGCACGACGACGCCCTCGACAGGCGTGTAGATGAAGCCGCCGCTCGCGAGATCGCTCTTCACGCGGGCGGCGTTGAAGCGTGCACGCTTCGAGGGTGAGCCGGCGAGCGGATGAGAGGAGCCCGCCGGGCCGCTCCGTCGGTACCAGTGATCCTGATAACAGACGAGCGCGCCATCCTCGTCGCGCGGCTCGACGACAAGCACCCCGTGGGGACCCACGACGACCAGGGGCACGACATCAGAGCCGTTGTCGCGTGGCGCATAGCGCGCCAATACGACGTAGTCGGCGGGCAGCCGCTGGCCCAGCTGTTCGGCGGCTCGCTCCGCGAGCTGTGCCCGTGGACCGTGAGCGACGAGCGCCGCGAACGCCGTGCGGAGTCCCCCCATTTCGACCTTTCCGCCCCTCGGCGCCGGATGCTGGATGGCCGGCCAGCCTCGCCACAAGTAGCCCGCTCGTCCTGCCCCTTTCGCGCTTGACATGTGACTAATTAGTCACCTATTGTTGGTAGCGATGAACGACGACGGAATCGTCTTCAAGGCACTGGCTGACCCCACGCGGCGCCTCCTGCTCGACCGGCTCTTCGAGCGTGACGGCCGAACGCTCACGGAGCTCGAGTCAGCTTTCGAGATGACGCGCTTTGGGGTCATGAAGCATCTGCGCTTGCTCGAGGACGCGGGCCTCGTCGTTGCACGCAAGTCGGGCCGGGTGAAGCTGCACTACCTCAACCCGGTCCCGATCCGGTTGATCCACGACCGGTGGATCGACAAATACACCGAACGCCATGTCTCAGCGCTCGTCGATCTCAAGAAAGAATTGGAGAACGAACGATGAAGAAAGTCTTCGAGATCTACATCAAGACCACCCCGGAGCGCCTCTGGCAGGCGATCACCGACAGCGAGATGCGAAGCAAGTACAACTTCGGCGCGCGCGTCAAGTCTGATTGGAAGGTCGGCGGACGCTACGAGCAGAGTCACCCAGGCAGCCACACGCTTCTGGGAGAAGGGGAGAACCTCGAGGTCGACCCGCCGCGCCGACTGGTCCAGAGCATGAAGGCCCTGTGGGACGAGGACGTGAAGCGCGAAGGCACCTCGCGGGTGACGTGGGAGATCGAGCCGGTCGGCGACTCCTGCCATCTGACGGTGACCCACGACGAGCTTCGTGAGGGCGCGAACGAGCAGCTATACGGCGGCTGGCCGATGATCCTCTCCGGACTCAAGACGCTGCTCGAGACCGGCGAGCTGCTGACCACACCGGGATCGCTGATGTACGCGACCCCGTCGTCGCGCCGCTAGCGGCAACGCGGAGGCCCTGCGCGAGCAGGGTCTCCGCCGGCGTGCATCATCGCGTTCATGTCACTGCGTTCCGAGATCGGAGAGCAGCCGGCGGCCGTGGCGCGTCTTCTCGCCGAGGGCGCGGTCGACGCCCGCCGTCTCGGCGGGCTCCTCTCTGACGCGAAACACCTGACCATGGCCGCGCGCGGCTCATCGGACAACGCCGCGACGTACGGGAAATACCTCTTCGAGGGCCTGGCGCGCATCGTCACCGCGTCGGCCGCGCCGTCGCTGGTCACGCGGTACGGCACGCCGCCGCGGTACGGCGGTGGCGCCGTCATCGGGATCTCGCAGTCGGGCGCGGCGCCAGACGTCTCGGCGGTCATCGCCGCGGCGCGCCGCGACGGCGCGCTCACGATCGCGATCACCAACCGCGCGTCGTCCGCACTGGCTCGCGCGGCCGAGCATGTCTTCGAGCTCCGATGCGGACCGGAGCGCGCGATCGCGGCGACGAAGACATACACGACCTCGTGTGTCGCGCTCGCGATGCTCGCGGGCGCGGCCGCCTCGCGGCCGCTCCAGTTCGCGGACTTACCGGAGGCGATGCGCGAGGCGGTCGACAGCGAGCCCGCCGCCGCCCGGATCGCGCGCAAGATCGGATCGGCTCGCGCGCTCGTTGTCCTCGGTCGCGGTTACACCTACGCAGCGGCACTCGAGGCCGCGCTGAAGATCAAGGAGCTCGCGCGGGTCTGGGCGGAGCCCTATTCCAGCGCGGACTTCGCGCACGGTCCGCGCGCGCTCCTCGAGCGCGGCACGCCGGTGCTCATCCTAGGGGCCCGCGGCGCCACGGCGCGCCAGACACGTTTGCTGGCGGCCGCGATGCGACGGCGCGCCGCGCGCGTCTACGCGATCACGGACGACGAGACGCTCGCGGCGAAGGTGGATGACGCGGTGCTGCTGCGGCGGACGGTGGGCGAGCTGCTCAGCCCGATCGTGCTCGTCGTCGCTGCGCAGTACGTCGCGGCGCACGTCGCCCGCCGCCACGGCCGCGACCCGGAGAAACCCGCCGGCCTTTCGAAGGTGACGCGGACCCTCTAGCCACGGCCCGCTTCGGCTTTGGCTCTTTCGCCGGCGCGGCGCGCTTGGGAGCCGTGTCCTCACGCTCGAACGCGACGCTCAGCTTGTAGCCGTAGGCGAGCGCGACGCGCTGCAGGGAGCGGAGCGAGGGAAGGTACCTGGGGTCCTCCATCCGACGCAGCTGTGTCTGTGAGGTGCCGAGCTTTCTCGCGGCCGCGCGCTCCGAAAGACCCGCCTCGCGGCGCAGACGCACGACACCTTCAGCGACCGCCGCGGCGAGGGGGTCGGGGCGGCGCGGCTCCTCGGGAGGTGTCGCTGCGACCGGTGTTGGTGTCGGCTCGTTCGGCACGGGGACAAGAGAGTAACGCTGCCGCTACGCGTGGGCGAAAACATCCAGAAGATCGGGTGAATCGGGGTCGTACGCGAAGAGGATCGCGCCCTCGCAACCCGCGCGCGCCGCCGCACGCACTTGCTCGCGCAGCAGCTGTGGTTCTCCCTTGTAGGCCATGAGACCGCCCCACATCTCCGTCCGTGGCGCGGCGGCGCGCGCGCGCGACAGCACTCGTTCGACCTCCGCGGTGTCGCGGCGGTACGCCATCGGGCACAACAGATCGACCAGACCCTCCGCGGCCCACTCGGGCCAGCGCTGCAACACGCGATCCCGCGCGACCGCGGGGTCGGGGAACACCGCGGCGGAGATCACGATGCCGGGTCGCGCGCTGCGCAGTCGTTTCGCGCCCTCGCGCACCAGCGCGGTGACGTGTTCGTGATCGTCAGGGGTCGCCGCGTAGGTCACCTGCGGGTAGCGGACGTAGTCGTAATGGAAACCTTCGACCGGATAACGAGAGACGATGTCGGTGAACACGGCCAGCGTGTGCTCGCGCGCCGCGGCGTTCGCTGGATCGGTGTAGATGCCCTCCCAATCCGAGCCGCCGACGGGATCGAGGTACTTCACGCCGCCCGGGCGGAGCAGCCACTGGGGGTGCCGGTTCACGAGATGCGCGGGCGAGCTCGGCAGGACGCCCTGGGGGTCCGACCAGACGAAGAACACGTTGCCCCAGGCGTGGATGCGCACGCCCACGGCGGCGCCGAAGCGCACGAGATGGTCGAGCGGATCGAGCCCGCTGCCGGCCAGGGCCAGCGCCTGGGGCTCGAGGTCGGAGCGGTAGTACGCGTCGCCGCGGCCGCGGACCTGGACGACGACGTCGAAGATCCCGCGTGTCGTCGCGTCGGCGAGCAGATCGTCGATCGCCCTCGCGGTCGTGATGCGATCGCGTACGACCCACAGCGCTTTTCTCATAGGTCGGCGAACGTGGCGAGCGTGATGCCCAGGTCCGCGATCGCCGAGCGTACGCGCGGATCGATGAGCGTGGCGAGCTCTGTCGGTCGTTCTCGCGCGTAGCCCGACTTCTTCGCCATACCCTCGTCGGCCTCGCCGGGGTGGCACATGAGCTCCGTGACACCGCCCTGCGCCGCGAGCCGCTCGAGCAGCACGAGCAGGGCGCCGACGCCGACCTTGCCCTCGTGCTGGAACTCGCGCGCGAAGTGATCGGGTGTTCGCACGCCACGCGCGCGGAGTCGGTCGCGCTGTTCATCCGAGTGGATCCGCGCCGCAGCTCCGGTCTCGCGCGCGAGCTCGCCGATCGCCCATTCGAGCGCGGGGTGGTCGTGCACCCAGTGATGCGTGTCGAGGTGCGTGGGCGCACGTCCCAGCAGCGCACGCGCCTTTCGGAACTGGGCGCGGTACTCGAGCAGCGCTTCTTCGCGGTCGATTTCTCGAGACATGAGCTCCTCGGGCCGAAAGAACTTTCCGTGTGCGTCCACCAAGGTCCGGAGGCGTTTGGCGTCGCCGGTCGGGCCATCGAACGTCACCACAAGGTGCACGCCGAGATCGAGCGACGGCGTCGCACGCGCGAGCTTCGCGGCGCCGTCGGTGTATGGCGCGTGCGTCATCAGCGTTGTCGCCGTCACGATCCCGTCGCGGTGCGCCCGAATGATCCCCGCGGAGACGCGTTCGGTGTAGCCGAAGTCGTCCGCGTTGACGATGAGCTTCAATCGCCGAGCGCCTTGCGCACGCTCCAACCCGCGGCCTCAAGACGCGCGCGCGCCTCGTCCTCGCCGAGCCCGGTCTCGTCCTGGACCATGCGGATCGCGCGCGCACGCAGCTTCGCGTTCGTGGGACGCAGGTCGATCATGAGATCGCCACGCGTCCGCCCGGAGCGGATCATCGCCGCGGTCGAGAGCATGTTGAGGACGAGCTTCGTGGCCGTGCCGGCCTTGAGTCGGCTCGAGCCCGCAAGCACCTCCGGTCCAACGTCGACGACGACCGCGATGTCGGCGTCCTTCGCGAGCGGCGACGATGCATCGCAGGTGAGCGCGACGGTGCGCGCGCCGACCTCGCGTGCCATCACCATCGCGGCGGTGACGTACTTCGCGCGTCCGCTCGCGGAGACGCCGACGAGCACGTCGCCTTCACGCACGTGGTCGCGCGCGGCGCGCGCCCCGGCGCCGGAGTCGTCCTCGGCTCCCTCGATCGAGTGGCGCAGCGCCGCATCGCCCCCGGCGATGATCCCCACCACCAGGTCCTCCTCGACGCCGAAGGTCGGTGGCGCCTCGCTCGCGTCGAGCACGCCGAGCCGGCCGCTCGTGCCCGCGCCGATGTAGCGCAGGCGGTGACCGGACTCGAGCGCGGTCACGATCGCATCGACGGCGCGCTCGATCTGTGGCAGCGCCGCACGCATCGCGGTCGGCACCGTCGCATCTTCGTCGTTCATCAGCTCCAGGATCCGACGTGTCGTGAACGACTCGATCCCCCGTGCCTTCGGGTTACGTGCCTCTGTTTTCCGCCCTTCGGTCACTCTGCACTCCACGCCAGCGCTGACGCCAGCCGCGCCGCGCCCATCGCCGGCTCCTCGCGCACCGGTTCTACGGTCGCTTGCGGGAGGAGGCCGAGAAGGTCCAGCTGCACGAGACGCTGGAGGAGCGACAGGTTCTCGAACGCGCCGCCCGCGAGATAGACCGGTCCGGCGGAAAGTCCGAGCGTGAGGGCGACGACGGTCGCAGCTCGCGCAAGGGCATTCGAACCACGCTGGAGGATCGCGTTCGCGATCGCGTCGCCCTCGGCCGAGGCGCTCGCGAGCGCGCGCGTCGCGGCGCCGATGGCCGGCGCGGGATGCGGACGGCCGTAGAGGTGGGGCAGGACGTCGCTGAACTCACCGACGCCGAGCTGTTGGAAGAGGAGCGCGGTCATACGCGTCGGGGCGCCGCGACCGTCGACCGCGTGCGAGATCGCGCGCAGCGCCTCGAGCCCGCACCACACCGCCGAGCCCTCGTCGCCGATGAGGTAGCCCCAACCACCCGCACGATCCTCCTCACCCTCCTCGTTGCGGCCGTACGCGATCGAGCCCGTCCCGGCGATCAGCACGACGCCGCAGCCGGTCGGATTCCCCGCGTACAGCGCGGCGATGGCATCGTGCGTCACGAGCAGCTTCGCGCCGGGCGGCGCGAGTCGCGTGAGGATCTCCTCGCCGCGCGCGCGCTCGGTCTCGCGATCACCACCCGCGCACGACAGCACGACCGCGTCAGCCCCGCGCCCGCCGAGGGCCTCCGCGAGCGCGGCCGCGATGGCGCCCTGCGGGTCGGGCGAGGTGAGCAGGTTGCCGCCACCGCCCGCGCCGCGTCCGACGACGGTGCCGGCGCGATCGACGGCGAACGCGCGCGTCTTCGACGCACCCGCATCGATGCCGACGACGATGTCGTTCAAGGGAGATTCACCGCGCCGCCGCGCACGGCGTGGCGCGCCCCGGTCGCGCTCGGCAACACGTTCGGCAGCTCGCGCATGCGGTAGGCGCCCATGATCGCGAAGGCGATCGCCTCCCGCGCCTGCGACGGCACGCCGAGCTCGTCGGTGTTCACCACGCGCAGCGGCGCCACCGCGCGAGCGAGCGACTCCATCAGCGCCGGATTGCGAGCGCCGCCTCCGGCGACGGCGAGCATCGTCCACGTCGTGCCGCGGGGGGTCTCGCGCGCCAGGGCGTCGGCGATGCTGCGGCTGCTCACCGCGAGCGCGGTCGCGAGCGCATCGTCGAGCGATCCACCGTCGGCGGTGACGCGGTCACTGATCCGCGTCGCGAACGGCTTGCCGAATTCCTCGCGGCCGGTGCTCTTCGGCGCTCGGCGCAGGAAGTAAGGATGACGCAGCGCCTCCACGAGGGCGCGTTCGTTCACGCGACCCGCTCGCGCACGGCGTCCGTCCCGATCGAAGGGCTCGCCCGACGGCGCGATGAGCGCATCGCTGGTCATGTTCGCCGGCCCGGTGTCGAAGGCGATCACGTCGTCGGCGGATGCGGTCGGGATCAGCGTGAGGTTGGCGATCCCGCCCAGGTTGAGCACCGCGATCGGCGCGCGCGACGCGAAGAGGACGTGGTCGCCGAACGGGACGAGCGGCGCGCCCTCACCACCCGCGGCCATGTCCGCGCTCCGGAAGTCACTCACGGTCGGCAGGCCCGTCGCGCGCGCCACGCGAGACGCGTCACCGATCTGAAGCGTCGTGTGCTCCGCCGGAAGATGGGCGACCGTCTGTCCGTGCAGGGCGATCACATCCGGGCGGTGTGGCAGCGTCGCGATGAACTCCGACGCGGCGGCGGCGTAGGCGTCGCCGAGCTCGGCGTGCAGCCGCGCGATGTCGGAGAGCGCGAACGGGACGTCGGCGCCCGCGCGCAGGACCGCCTCCCGCACGCTCGACGCGTAGGCTCGTTCGCCCGTCGCGACGATGCGCACACTCGGTCGGGAGCCGGGCTCGATCTCGATCGCGGCCAGGTTGATGCCGTCCCCCGAGGTGCCGGACATCATCCCGACGGCGATCACGTGTCGATTCTCATGCGAAGGGAGCCGACACCGCTTCGTGCACCGCGATCCGGAAGCGGTAGGTCTCGTCGTCGTTCTTCCGGCCGAAGTACACGCGGTTCGTCAGCAGCACGACCGTGAGGTCGAGCCGCGGATCGACCCACACTGAGGTGCCGGTGAAGCCGGTGTGCCCGTAAGCGTCGACGCTGAAGTGGCGACCGACCATCGGCCCGTCGGGTGCGCGAAGAGCGAGGCCGAGCCCGCGCCGCACGTTCTTCTCCCTGACGTGCTCGGTCCGCGCGAGCGCGGCGAGGTCATTGCCGATGACGGCTCCGTCGCGGAACACACGCGCGATGGCCGCGACGTCCGCCGCGGTCCCGAAGAGACCCGCTTGCCCACAGATGCCGCCCACGGAGAAGGCGTTCTCGTCGTGCACCTCCCCGCGAAGGCGCCGCTTGCGCCACTCGGTGTCCTCCTCGGTCGCGACGCAGCGCTCGGGGGGACGCGGGCCGAAGTCCGCGGTGGTCGCCTCGACCGGTCCGAGCACGATCTCGCGCACCAGGTCCGCGAACGGCCGACCGCCGATCGTCGCGAGACCCTGCGTGAGCATGATGTAGCCGAGATCGCTGTAGGTGAACGTGCCGAGATCCTGCGCGAGCGGCTCCTGCGCCGCCCGCCATACGGCCTCCTCGAGCGTGTGGACCTCCTTCCAGAGCGGCAGCCACCAGGTGAGGCCGCCGGTGTGCGTGAGCACGTGACTCAGCGTGACGTCGTCCTTCCGACCGCCGCGGAAATCCGGCACGAGCTCGCGGAACGGTGTGTCTAATGTCAGCACCTGTTCGCGTACGAATGAGAGCGCGAGCGCGGTCGTCGCGAGCTTCGTCAGCGACGCAAGGTCGAACAGCGAATCGGCGGTGCACAGCGCATCAGGACCGGCGCGCTCGTCTGGGCAGAGGGTGCCTGCGGCAAAGACGTCGATCTCGCCGCGGCGCTCGACGCGCACGACGCACGCGGTGCAGAGCGACCCGATCGCGGCCTCGATGACGGAACGCGCGGGTGTGGCGAGGTCGCTCAACTGAAGTCGCGCAGACCCGCGCCGAGCGCATAACGATCGCTCACGGTGACCGGCAGCGACCCAACGGGCTTGCTCCTACCGGTGATGACCTCGATGACCGCGCGCAGCGACGGCAGCCTGCCGTCGTACGCGCAGACGCAGGCCGCGACCCCGGGCGCGAATCGCACGTCGTACGGTCCTCGCAGCGATACGAGCACCGTCGGCTTCGCGGCGGCGAGGCGCGTCACGAGCTTCAGCTGATCGTCGTTGATGCCGACGTCTGCGACGCCGACGACCACGACGTCCGCGGCGTTCGCCTCGGTCAGCGCGGTCGTCATCACCGACTCGCTGATGTTCGTTCCGAATTTGCGAGCCACAACATCCGTGCGCGCGGCTTCGAGCTCGGTGGCCAGGTCGGTGTCGCCGGGTAGCTGTGCGAGATCCGCCGTGGTCGTCGCGATCGCGTACACGCGGCCGCGGAGCGGCAGCACTTTCCCATCGTTGTGGAGCAGCGTGATGCCCTGTCGCGCGAGCTCCAGCGCGACCGCGGCGTTGGCTGCGAGATCCGGTGCGCGCGGCGTCACGGGATCGAGCAGGCCGTACCGCTGTTTCGCCTCGAGGAGGCGTGTGAGCGACGCGTCGAGGTTCGGCAACGATCCGCTCTGGATCGCGACGGAGATGAGGCGATGACCCTCGCGCTGCGCGGCCTCGTCGAAGCGGAAAAGCACGAAGTCCGCCCCGGCCTCGAGGGCCCGCTCACCCGCCACCGCCTCACCGATGGTGGCGAGCGCTCCCATCTCGAGGTCGTCGGTCAGCGCGATCCCCCCGAAGCCGAGGTCTTTCCGCAGCAGGTCGGTCGCGACGCGGCGTGACAGCGATGCCGGAAGACCTGGCGTCGCGTCCAGCGCGGGAACGATCAGATGCGCGAGCATGATCGCGGGTACCCCGGCCGCGATCGCCGCGCGGAACGGCGGTAGCTCGACGCGGTCGAGACGCGCTCGATCGACATCGATGATCGGGAGGCCGACATGCGAGTCGACGGTGGCGGCGCCGTGTCCTGGAAAGTGCTTGGCGCAGCAGAGAAACCCCGCCGCTGCGTACGCGCGGACCGCTGCGCTGACGAGGGTCGATACGCGCTGCGGGTCCGAGCCATAGGACCTGTTCCCGATGATCGGATTGAGCGGCTCGTTGTTGACGTCGGCGACAGGAGCGAGGTTCCAGTTCACGCCGCTTGCGCGCAGCTCCTCAGCCGTGATCGTCGCCGCCCGCTGCACCGCCGCGACGGGATCGGGCGTGGCCGCGAGCGCCATCTGGCTCGGGAAGACGGTCATGCCGCGGCCGAAACGCACGACCGAGCCGCCCTCTTGGTCCACCGCGAGGAAGAGGGGTGGGATCTTGGCCTCCGCGGCGATGCGCTCCAGGTCGGTGCAGATGCGAGCGAGCGCTCCGGCGTCGAGCGCGTTCTCCGTGCGCAGCACGATCCCGCCGACGCCGCGCGTGCGGATCATGTCCTCGACGGCGCTGGTGATGGACGGACCGTGGAACGCGATGGCCATCGTCTGTCCTGCTCGCTGTTCGATGCTCATCGCGGCGAGCAGCTTGGCGATCCGCGATGGCTCTGGCGCCGGTGTCGCGCATGCGGCCAGCGTCGCGGCGGCCGCGCCGAGGAACGTTCGCCGGTTCACAGGCGGACGGGAAGCCGTCCGGTCGGCCGGCGCTCGCCCGCGAGCACCGCCGCGAGCGCCTCGAGCGACGGCGGGACGTCGCTGTATGAAAGGAGCACCGGTGTGTTCGGCACGAGCGCGGCGTCGTAGGGGCTGCGGACAGCGCAGAGCACGCCGCCGCTCGCGAGCAGCTCGCGAGCGCGCGCGGCCTGTGCCGGCTGGAACGCCGCGTTGGAGGTGCAGACGATGAGCGTGCCGTCGCCCTCGGGGAGGCGGCCCTCGCGACCGAACGCGAGGCGGTCACCGAAGCGCTCGCGCAGCGCTCGCTCCAGACCGCCCACCGGGTCAGCGGTCTCCTCGACGAACGACTGGCGCGCAGAGCCAAACGTTACGACGCGAACGCGCGAATCGAGCGGTGGAAGCCGCGGGCCGACGTGCGTGACCGCGCGCTCCGCGATCTCCGCCGCGAGACGGCGCGCAGGAGTGTCGTCGATGTCGTCGACGGGAACCGGGGTCGCGAATCGCTCGCGGAAGACCGTCGCGCGCTCGAGCGCCTCGCTCACGCGCGCCGCACCGACCCCTGCGTCGATCCAGCCCGCGGCGGCGAGCTGCAGGTCGAGACCCGTCGTCACCATCGCCGCGTCGGCGCCGGCCGCGATGGCCCGCGTGACGATCTGATCCGGCCCCAGGGCGTCGGTGATGCCCTTCATGTCGAGCGCGTCCGTCACCGCGAAGCCAGTGAAGCCGAGCTCGCCGCGAAGGAGATCGGTCAGGATGGCGCGCGACACGGTGGCGCCGTCCTTCGGATCGAGCGCGGGGTAGCGCACGTGCGCGGACATCGCGCCGCTCGCGCCGGCGGCGAACGCCGCGCGGAACGGGACGAGCTCCCTGCTCTCGAGCGTCGCGCGGTCGACGTTCGCCTCTGGTCGCACGAGGTGAGAATCCTGCGAGGTGTGGCCGTGACCGGGAAAATGCTTCGGCGTCGTCGCGACGCCGACGCCTTCGCTCCCGCGCACCCACGCCGCCGCGAACGCGGCGACGTCCTCGGCGTCGTCGCCGAACGCGCGCGTGCCGATCACTGGATTGCGGCGGTCGGAGTTCACGTCGCAGACGGGCGCGTGGTTCACGGCGATGCCGTCGGCGCGCAGTCCCTCTCCGACCGCGCGCGCCGCGCGTTCCGCGTACGCGGGATCGCCGGTCGCGCCGATGGCCATCGCGCTCGGGAACGTCGCGCGGTAGCCGATGCGGATGACGGTTCCGCCCTCCTGATCGACCGCGACGGGCACCGGCGGAAGACCGCCGCGCCGCGCGGCGTCCTGGATCTCACGCAGCATCGCGCGTACCTGCGCCTTCGAGCGGATGTTGCCGCGGAACGCGAAGAGAAGGATGCCGCCGATCGCGCCGCGCTGGATCGCGTCAAGTATGGGATCCGGTGCCTGCGGCCCGTCGAAGCCGGCCCACACCAGCGCGCCGGTGCCGAGCTTCACGCGCGCCGGCGTCGGTAGCGCGAGATCGTGAGCTGGCCGAGCGGTCTCCCGCGCAGCGAGCGCGTGTCCTTCTCCAGGATGATCCGGCGGACCTGATCGGGGAGCGGAATGATCGGCGCGATGCGGCGGCGGCTGCGCGGGCCCGCGATGCGACCGCCGAGCGCGTCGAGGATGTCCTTCACGCGCTCGTCTATCTCGTGGATGTCGAGCGGGCGCTGGCCGAGGAAGAGCGCGATGCGCAGCTCGAGGCGATCGCTCTCGCGGTACCCGACGCCGCGGCTCGTCTGCGCGTCGAGCACGGCCGCGTGCACGCGCCTGCGCCACTCGTTGCTGGGCGCGGTGTATCCGGGGAGGACCGCGGTGATGGTGAATCGTCTCTTCGCCACTGGAACACACACATTAGCGACGCCGGTGGCTTTCTGGAGCGGGTCCGCCACCCCATCGGTACGATGCCGCGATGAGCACATCGACCCTTTCGCTCATCCCGATCCCCGCCAAGGTCACGTCACGAGCGGGCGCGTTCAGGCTCACCGCGTCGACGCAGATCGAAGCAAGCGACGCCTTGCGCGCGCACGCCGAGGTACTGCGTGATCAGCTTCGGCCGGCCACCGGCTTCCCGCTGCCCATCCTCGCCAAGGCGAATGGGCCACGCATCGCGCTCGCCCTGGACCAGGCCCTCGCGCGTCTTGGCGATGAGGGCTACCGCCTCACCGCGGGCGCCGATGCGGTCGCGATCGCCGCTGCGCGACCGGCCGGTCTGTTGCACGGCACGCAGACGCTGCGCCAGCTGCTGCCGCCGGCGATCCTCCGTCGCGCGGTCGCTGGGAAGGTCGCGTGGAGCGTCGCCGGGGTCGAGATCGAGGACACGCCGCGCTTCTCGTGGCGCGGGAGCCACCTCGATGTCGGTCGTCACTTCATGCCGAAGACGACCGTCCTGAAGCACATCGATCTGCTCGCGCTGCACAAGCTGAGCGTCTTCCACTGGCATCTCACCGAGGACCAGGGCTGGCGCATCGAGATCAAGCGCTACCCAAAGCTCACCGAGGTCGGCGCATGGCGGAAGGACAGCATGGTCGCGCCGCGGACCCGGGAGCCGTCGCAACGGAAGTTCTCAGGGTCGCCGCACGGCGGCTTCTACACCCAGGACGACGTCCGCGAGGTCGTGCGGTACGCCGCGGATCGCGGGATCACCGTCGTGCCGGAGATCGAGATGCCCGGTCACGCGCTCGCGGCGATCGCGGCATACCCCGAGCTCGGCAATACCCAGGCGAAGCACGAGGTCCAGACGTACTGGGGCATCAGCGAACACGTCTTCGGCGTCGGCGACAACGTCCTGACCTTCGTCGAGAACGTGCTCGAGGAAGTCTTGGCCCTCTTTCCGTCGAAGTTCATCCACATCGGAGGCGACGAGTGCCCGAAGCGCGAATGGAAGGAGAGTCCGGCCGCACAGGCGCGTATGAAGGAGCTCGGACTCAAGGACGAGGAGCAGCTTCAGAGCTGGTTCGTCACTCGCATCGACGGCTGGCTCGCGAAGCGGGGACGCCGCCTCATCGGTTGGGACGAGATCCTCGAGGGTGGGCTCGCGCCGGGCGCGACGCTGATGAGCTGGCGTGGCGAGAGGGGCGGGATCGCGGCCGCGAAGGCGGGGCATGACGTCGTGATGGCACCGGAGAAGCCGACGTACTTCGATCACGATCAGAGCGAGGACCAGATCACCCCGATCCGCGGCATGAACACGCTGGCCGACGTCTACGCCTACGAGCCGGTGCCGAAGGAGCTCAGCGCGGCTGAGGCGAAGCATGTCCTCGGTGCGCAGGGTCAGCTCTGGACCGAGTACATGCCCGATCCACAGCGCATGGAGTACATGGCCTGGCCGCGTCTTTGCGCGCTCGCGGAAGTCCTGTGGTCACCGCCCGCAACGCGCGATGCCGCGGACTTCGCGCGACGTCTCGATGCGCACCGGGAACGGCTGCGGATCCTCGATGTCAACTTCTATCGGGCGAGGCGCTAGCGGCCGACGTTCACCTGCAGCACGTGATAACCGGACGCGCCGTTCGGGAACGGCTGTCGGCTGACCGGGGTCTCGGTGTCGCCGCGACCATCGGTGGAACGCGCCTGAAGCGTGTGGGTCCCGACGTTCGGCGGCGTCCATTGCGTGGACCAGCGACGCCAGGTCAGCGGCCCGGCCGGCGCCTCGAGCTTCGCGGCCTGCCACGTCCTTCCGTTGTCGAACGAGAGCTCGACCTTGTTGATGCCGCGCGCCCCGGCGAACGCGATACCGGCGATGGTGACCTCGCCACCGTTCCATCTGATGGTCCGCGGCGGCACGTCGATGCGCGTGCCGGTGTTGACGATCGCGCCGTCGGACCAGCCCTGCTCCTGCCAGTAGCCGAAGACGTCGTACGTCGCAACCTCGATCGACTGCAGCCACTTCACGTTCTTCATGCCGTAGATGTTCGGCACGAGCACGCGCACCGGAAAGCCGTGATCCTGCGGCAGCGTCTTACCGTTCATCAGGTACACGAGCAGCGTCTCCGGCTCCATCGCCTTCGCGATGGGAAAGGAATCGGTGTACCCGTCGACCGACGTCAGCACGATGTCGTAGGCCTTCGCGGTCGGCCGCGCGCGCTGCAGCAGGTCGCGCATGCGCGTGCCGGTCCAGACCGCGGTCGAGATGAGCTCGCCCCCGGTCGGATTGCTGATGCACTCGAGCGTGTGCACCTGCTCGATCGCATCGAGATCGAGCAGCTCGTCGTACGTGAGAGAGAACGGCGCTTCGACCGCGCCCGAGACGTCGAGCTTCCACGTCGCGATGTCGACGCGCGGCTTCACGAGCGTGGTGTCCACGGTGTAGTGATCCTCGTTCGCGGTGACGCGCGGCGTGATCCCGGCGAGCGCGTCGATGTCCGGGTTCGCCGGCGCGAGCGTCACGGACTGGATGAGGTGCCGCGCGGTCGAAGGCAGGTTACCGAGACGTGAGCCGGCGACCGCGAGCGTGCGCGAGAGCGGCAGGCCGCCAAGCGCGGCGACCGCAGCGAGCGCGGCGCCGCCGAGCAGGACACGGCGGCGCGACGGCGCCGCCTCCGCATCGCGCGCCAGAGCCGCGGGCGCGAGGTAGCTGATCGCGAGCGCATTCGCCGCGAGTCCGATTGCGCCGTCGACGACGCTCGCCCCGAGGTCGATCTTCTCGCCGGCGAAGAGCTGTCCGAGGATCACACCGAGGATCCACGGCGCAGCGACCGCGCCGAGCACCGATGCGTCGCCGCGTCGCGGCGAGATCGCGAACATCCCGGCGATGCCGCCCGAGATCAGGAAGAGGATGACCACGCCGATGATGAGGAGCGCCTTGGCCCAGAAGTGAAGGATCTCGATCAGCGGGATCGAGATCCAACCTGGGAGAACGTCGATGATCGCCTGGCCGAGCGCGAACGGCGTGAAGGGCAGGCCGACGAGCGAGACGAGGAACGCCACGTCCAGAGCGAGGAACATCGCGAGCACGCCGACCAGTAGCCCGGTGCGCTCGCGCGGCGTGAGACGTCCCATATATGGCACGATACGACCCGTTGCCAGACCTTCTTCCTCCGATGACCGCGGAGGATCTCTACGCCTTCCGTTTCCTCGCCGACGCGCAGCTCTCACCTGACGGGGAGCATGTAGCGTTCACCGTCCGCACGGTCACGCCGGAACGTGATGGCTACGCCTCCGGGGTCTGGCTCGTGCCGTTCGACGGTTCGCGGGAGGCGGTCCGCTTCACCTCCGGAGCGGGACAGGACGCCCAGCCGCGCTGGTCGCCCGACGGGCGGACCCTCGCGTTCCTGTCGGATCGCGCGGCGCCCGAGAAGTCCGACGGGAAGAAGCGGAAGCCGAAGAACGTCTTCGTCCTCTCCCTCGACGGTGGCGAGGCGCGGCAGCTGACCTCGTTCGATGATGACTGCGGCGATCTGGCGTGGTCGCCGGATGGCCGCCGGATCGCGTTCACGGTGAAGGACGCGAGGCTCTCCGAGGCCGACGAGGACGGACTTCGCGTCTACGAACGCATGCGCTACAAGACCGACGAAGGCTTCCTCTCCGACCAGCGCCGCAAGCACGTCTGGATCATCGAGGCGGCCGGCGGCGAGCGCCGGCGCCTCACCGAAGGCGACTGGGACGACCTGCAGCCCGCCTGGTCGCCCGATGGCCGCGAGATCGCGTTCATCTCGAACCGGACCGCGGACCGCGAGCGCAACACCGTGGCCGACGTCCACGTCGCGTCGGTGACCGACGGTGCGACCCGCCGCGTGACGAACGAGCTCGGCCAGTTCGGCAACCCGTCATGGTCGCCGGATGGCGCGACGATCGCGTGCTACGGGGTCGAGAAAGCGCTCGGCTCGGCCGCGAAGAACGTGCACCTCTGGCTCTGGCCCGCGGCCGGGGGTGGCCGGGGCGCCGACCTACTGGCGAACTGGGATCGCACCGTGGGCTCGGTCGTCATGAGCGACATGCGCTCGCAGGTGCAGACGCTGCCACCGAGGTGGAGCGCTGACCGCGCGCGCATCATCTTCGTCGGCTCAGACCAGGGCACCGCGAACGTCTACAGCGTTCCCGCGAGCGGCGGCGACGTGGTCGCGGAGACGCTCGGCTCACATCAGGTCGTGAGCCTGTCGCTCGCGAGCGACGCGCGGCGCTTTGCGTGCGTCTTCTCGCACGCGACGTGTCCGGGCGACGTCGCGGCCGGCGAGCTCGGCAGGGGCTTTCGCTGCCTCACCGATCTCAACGGCGAGCTGCTGCGGACTCGTCACATCACACCCCCCGAGCGCGTCGAGTTCAGGGGCGCGGATGGCTGGATGGTCGAGGGCTGGCTCATGAAGCCGCGCGGCTTCGACCCCGCGAAGAAATGGCCGCTCGTGCTCGAGATCCACGGCGGCCCGCATTCGACGTACGGCAACGGCTTCTTTCATGAGTTCCAGGTGCTCACCGGCCGCGGCTACGGCGTCCTCTATACGAATCCGCGCGGGAGCCACGCGTACGGGGAGAAGTTCTCGACCGCGTGCGTCGGCGATTGGGGCGGCAAAGATTACGAAGACCTCATGGCCGGCGTCGATGACGCGCTCAAATCGAACTGGGTCGACGGGAAGCGGCTCTACGTGACGGGCGGAAGCTACGGCGGGTTCATGACGAACTGGATCGTCGGGCACACCACGCGCTTCCGCGCCGCGGCGACGCAGCGGAGCATCAGCAACAACATCTCGGCGTTCGGGACGAGCGACATCGGCTGGCATTTCTGGGAGCACGAGATGGGCAACGCGACGCCGTGGCACGACGCCGCCAAGCTCATCGAGCGATCACCGCTCACGTACGTGCCGAAGGTGAAGACGCCGCTCCTGATCCTCCACGCCGAGCGAGATCTGCGCTGCCCGATCGAGCAGGCCGAGCAGTTCTTCATCGCTCTGCGCTGGCATGGGGTCGAGACGACGTTCGTGCGTTTCCCCGAGGACAACCACGATCTGACGCGCGGCGGCAAACCGCGCAACCGGGTCGAGCACGCCAAACGCATCGCCGACTGGTTCGACGCTCACCCTTGATCGATCGGGGGAAGCATGCCGCGCAACCTACGCGTGACGGCGTCGAGGATGCGCACAGCGATGTCGGCGTTCTGACCCAGGACATCACGGAACTCTGACGATCCGATCATGAGACAGCGCAGCGGGGTGCTTGACGTGACCGTCGCTGTTCGTGGTCCCTCGTCGATGAGCGCGATCTCCCCGAAGAAGTCGCCCGGACCCATGCTGCGGAGGACCGAACCGTCGCGTCGGGCTTCGGCACGACCGTCGACGATCACGAAGAAGCCGTCACCAGGCTGCCCTTGGGTACAGAGCGTCGCACCCGCGGGGTACTCGCGAGTCTGAACCCGCGAGGCGATCGACGTCAGATCGTGCGCCGAGCACGTCGCGAAAAGGGGGATCCCACGGAGGACCTCCTCACGCTCGTGAAGCGTCTCTTCTTTGAGACCGAGCAGCGTCAGCGGCGGAGCGAAGTACAGAGCGCCCGAGACCGGCCGGCTGAAGTCGGTCAACCGGTCGCGCTGCCCGTCGGCGAGGCCGAACATCCGTTGGAGCATCCGCTCGAAGCGAATCGGCTCCGCGGCGAACGCGACGAAGTAAAGGCCGTGCTCGGCGAGCCTCATATATGGCACGCTCCGGCGATAGATCTGAAGCTCCTCGCCGTGCTCGTCCTCGATCTCGACGCGAGCGATGTGGGCCGTGGCAGGCTTTTCCTCGTCCGAAAACTCCACGCTGTCACTCTTTGTCCTTCCGAACACGCGCTCCTGCTCGCTCACCGGCAGGGTCTCGAATAGCGCGAGATCGTGGATCCAGCGCATGACGAGCACGTGGCTCCCGCCAGCGCCCGGCTCGCCCGCGGGAACAAGCGCCGCGAGGGGCGCTTCGAGGACCGGTGGGTTCTTCGTTCCGTCGATGAACCCCAGCAAGTCGCGGCTGTCGCGATGAACGAAGCAGGCCTGCTCGGTCGCGACCACGGCGACGTCGGCGACGGCTTTCACCGCGGCACGACTTTGCTCGAAAACGATGTCCCGGGTGCTCCCGCTTATCCAAACGAATGCGTCGTGCTGTGTCGATGGCGCGCCCTTGCCGCCCAGGCCGATGACCTCGCGGAAGGGGCCGAGGCCCGCAGGAAGCTCGTCCGGGGCCAGGCGGCGCCACAGATCGGGTCCGAAGGCGAGAACGAGATTGACACCGCCTGCGGATACCGCGGGCTGCTCGAGCTGCGTGATCAGCCGGCCGGCCTCGGCCTTGTCCACGCCGGCCCGAACGTCGAACTCGATGAACTCGTGCGCGACGGTGCCCTGGGCGAAGATCCCGAATTGCGGTAGTCGCATGTCAGTCCTTCCGCTCGCCGTCGGCGATCGTGGCGCGCCGACATTCTCGTCCTTTCGGGCAAGGACTGGTGCTGCTCATCTCCTCCCGGCCAGACTCGCGGCGAGCGCGACGAAGCTGCCGAGTCCCATCACCACGATCGTCGACGAAATCGCACGTCCCGCGATGGTGACCGGCTCGGGCGACGCGTGGCCCGCGGTGACGAGGGTCGCGATCGCCCAGGCGTAGCCCTGCAGGACGCTGGGGAAGGTCGCGGGCTCGACCCACTCGACCAGAAGGCCGCCGGCGAGGATGACCGCGAACAGGACGCCCACTATCACCAGCGCAGCGGTGCGTGTGAGCGGGCGGCCCAGTCGCTCGTACATGACGCCGATCACCGCGAATACACGCAACAGGCGCGCCGCGCGGAGCACGCGCAGCGCCTGAGCCTCCGGCGGCACGAGGAGCGGCGGCGACACGACGATGAGAGCGAGGTCGAACCAGTTCGCTCGAATGTGCGCGCTGCGATCAGGCGCTCGCCAGAGATCGATCGCGTAATCGAGCGCGAAGAGGAACCAGATCGCCGCATTGGCCGCGGTCGCGGCGCCGACGACGACCGGATCGGTGCTCGTCTCCTCGAGCAGCAACACGGGCACGAGCAGCAGCGCGAGGAAGAAGATCGCCCAGTCGCCGAGCATCGCCTGACGCAGCCTAAGGGGAGGACAACTCCAGATCCTTCGGTGGCTCGTCCGGCAGCGTCCAATGGATGTAGGGCTTCGCCCACTTCACGTGGAGCTCGTTCGCTTTGTCCGTGGCCGCGGCGAACGCGCGGTCGAAGGCGCGCCGGTCATGCCCATCGCACGCCGCGAGCGCCGGCGCGATGTGCTGCTCCTCGAACGCGGCGAGATCACCCGAGTACTTGGGCCGCACCACGGCGAGCTTGCGCTGCAGCGAGCGCACGCGGCGCACGAAATAGGCGGCGAGCTCCCAATTGCCGCCGCGCGCCGCGTACGCGCATTTCCACCAGCACGTGCCGACCGACGCCATGATCTCGCCAGTGCCGGGCAGGAGCTCGGCGATCTCTTCCAGCGTGAGCTCGGCGTGCTCCGTGCTCGCGGCCTTTGCGTCCTCTGACATGACAGCGATAGTACGGACGTGCACCGTCACCGCCGCGGGAATCTCGTACAGGCGATCCGCAATTTCACCGACAGCGAGATCCCGCTGCCGCGGCGGATCGTCGTCGCGTCGCGCAACGTATGGCTCCGCGTCGTGCTGCGACAGGCCTGCTGCGGCCACGACGGCGAGCCCGGCTGCTGACTCCCGGCGCCGACGGAGGGTCCTCCGCCCCGCTAGCATGTGCGCTCCGTGAAGGAGCTCCTCGAAGGCCGCCGTCTGGGCTTCGCGCCGCGTTCGCATCTCGCGTTCGCCGCGATCGGGCTCGGCTTTGCCGCGACCCTGGTCGACCTGATGGCCTGGTTCAGCTGGGGCGCGCGCGATACGAACACCTTCGTCGTCGCCGCTCAGTGGCTCGTCGTGACGACATTCGTCGTCGTTGGCATCACCGCGATCACCGCGGTCGTCGAGTACGGTGACGTCGATCCCGACGAGCGCGGGCTGGCCCGCATCGACGAGGGCGCGGCGATCGGCGCGCTCGTGCTCTACGGGGTCTCGGCGGTGCTACGCAGCCTCGAGCTCGGTCAGGCCGCCCCGTCGCCCGCGCCATTTCTGCTCGCGATCGCCGGATTTCTGCTCCTGATCGCCGACGCCGCGCTCGCCGCGAATCTGTACAGCACCCGCGAGTGGGAAGAGCTCGAGGACGAACCGGTCCGAGAGCGGGGTGCGCGCAGGCGGGTTGCCGGCCGCTAGCGCTCGGGCTTCGACCGGATCTCGAACGCGGAGAGCGCCTTCAACACGCGACTCACTTCCCTAAACTCGGACCGTGATCCATCTCGACGGACTCACGAAGCGCTACAAGAAAACCGACCGCAACGCGGTCGACGGCATCTCGTTCGACGTGCGCGCCGGCGAGTTCTTCGCGCTTCTTGGCCCGAACGGCGCGGGCAAGACGACGATGATCTCGATCCTGACGACGACGCTGTCGCCGACCGGCGGCACCGCATCGATCGACGGACACGACATCGTACGCGAGGCGAGCGCGGTGCGGCGGATCGTTGGGATCATCTTTCAGCGTCCCA
>VBFY01000033.1 GCA_005889405.1 Chloroflexota bacterium
GTTGCCGTCGCGGGTCAGCTCCACGCCGATCGTGTTCGTTCGTCCAAGCAGGGCCAAGTAACGCGACACGAGCTCGAGGTCTTCTGACTTGAAGTTGATCGAGCGGCGTCGACCAAAAGTGAGGCAGCCGTCGGATGCGGTCAGCCCAACGACGTATGCCATCGGATCTGACCAGGCCAGGGGCAGCGTCGTTGCGGTACGAACACGCCACCCCAGTCTCTCCAACGGAGTTCGGCGCACATAGAGCTTTCCCCGATGCGCTTCAGCCATGCGTGCCACGCGCGCATCCGTCTTGGCTGTCAGCCCCTTGGCCCAGCCCTTTCCCATGCCGATATCTACGCACGGAATTGGCCATCTGTGTTGTCACACAAATGCGTGAACGGCCAGCTATTTCGTGCGACAAGACTTGCGCGACACCTCGCGCAGTCACGCTCCATGAGAGCGTCAGGAGGTTTTCGGCCGCGGAGTCGGGAGCAGCTCCTTTGCCGCCCACCGCGCCAGACTGTCCGTAACCGATGCGCATTTTTAGATGTCCACGCTGCCGTGCCGAAGACATCAGCGCCGACGCCCATCCCACGCGCGTGCTCGATAACGGCGTCGAGCGCCCGGTCTTCGTGTGCCGCAACTGCTACCGCGCTGCTGAGCTCGAGTTCCGTATCGCGAGCCAGACCGCCGACCTCGGCTACGTGCCGCTCGCGATCCGGGACGGCTTGCGCCTGCTCCGCGATTTCTACCGAGCGCGCCTCGCCGAGGACGATGACGAGCGCGTCCGCGCCGCTCTCGACGAGGTCGAGCGTCGCCTCGCGATCGATGTGCTCTGAGGCTCGACCTAGACTCGCGCTATGAATGCGATCCGCCCGGACCTGGCGCTGCTCTGGCCGTCGTTCACGTTCTTTCCGCTCGCCGCGCTCGCGGTCCTCGTCTTCGGGGCGGCCGGCGGCGACCCGGTCATGATCGCGATCGGGTTGCTGCTGCTTGCGGTGAACATCGCGATCGTCGTGAACCAGGCGTACTTCACGACCCTCGACATCGAAGGCGATGCGCTCGTGTTCCGCACGAATTTCGGCCTGCACGAGGAGCGCGTCCCGATCGGTGCCCTTCAGCGGATCGACGCGAAGCGTTATCCGGGGGCGCACTCCGGCGTGTCCGCGCCGTTCTTCGTCGCCCGCGGGCGCGACTCGACAGTCAAGGTGAACACGAAGCCGTATCGCCTGCGGAGCTTCGCGCCATTCATCGCGCTGCTCCGGCAGGCGAACTCGCATGTGGAACTCGATCCGTTCTGGTCGCGCGTGGCTGCCGGCGAAGATGTTTCGAAGGAGATCAGCCTCACGCCCCGCAGCCGGTGGTGATCTAACCGGCGCGCAACCGCCGATGCTCGATGGCCGTGCAGCGATCCCAGACGACACCGATTCCGGCCGCCTCGGCGCGCCGTGCCGCTGCGATGTTGCCGAGCTCGAGCTGGAACCAGATGGCCGGGATCTTCGCGGCGATCGCGTCATCGACGACCGCATCCAGGAAGTCGCCGCGTCGGAAGATGTCGGCGAGATCGATACGCGTCGCGGACGGGATGTCCACCAGATGGTCGTACGACTGCTCGCCGTCGACGATGGCCCCGCGAAGCTTTGGATTGACCGGAATGATGTGGAAGCCCTGACCGCGCAGATAGCGCGATACCGAGTTGCTCGGACGTGTCGGATCGGCGGAGTAGCCGACGACGGCGATGGTGCGCTCGCCCGTGAGGAGGTCATGAATGAGGGCGGCGTCGTTCATTATCTCACGTTGTCGTCGCGCGGGGAAGTCTTGAAGAGCGCATCGCCCGCAGGATAATCGCGAGCGACATGCCACCACGCGCACCGGTGATCTGGTCCACGATCGCGGTCGGCGGCGAGCGCTTCCACAAGCGTCTCGACGAGCGGCACCGCGAGCTATCCGTGCAGGCGAAGCTGCGGGCGCGCACCTACCGGCGGTCGCGCGCCCTGCCGACGAGCGAGGAATCGATAAGCCTGCGCGCGGATTTCCTGGCTTCGCTCGGTCGCCTGTCATCGTTCGAGACGGCGAGCCTTCGCCTATCGCGCTGTCGGTATTCGGTGCAGCTCTCCGAGCGCGCGGACGACATCACGCGCGACTACTTCCAGCTTTGGCAGGTGATCGCGCGCCGCGGCGGCGAGGAGTGGCCGCTCGGGGAACGCGACGCGGAGCGCATGGATTTCTTCGCGACGCAGCTCGGCCGGCTCGAGGGCATCGCGGACGCGCTCGTGCTCGCGGGTCGCAACGTGCGGCTCTTTCCTTTGCCGCCGATGCCGTGGCTCGCGGTCGAGCGCACCGCGCCGTCATACTCATGACGGGCGACTAGCTCAGCTGGTTAGAGCGTCTCCTTTACACGGAGAAGGTCCTCGGTTCGAGCCCGAGGTCGCCCACAGAAGCCATTAATTGGCCGAAATCGGGCGGGGCGGCCGCCACCCTCGGCCACATCTCGATCATCACCGTCTCCTGGCGCCGATCGCTCCGGGCTCAGGACAAGAGCCCCGTACCGTCGTCGGCGAAGGATTCCTTGCGGAACAGCTTGAGCGGTGGACGGCATCGACCGCCCCGACGCGCTACCGCAGCCTGCAGCAGTTGTTTTGCGGCTCGTCGAGGAGGGCGAGATTCGCGTGAGCCCATGGTCAAACGACGGATGAGAGGTTGGCCCCGACGTTGCCCTCGAGGCCAACCTCTCAATGGTCAGTTACGATCCGGATTGCTTCCGCCTCTGCAGGCCATGCCAGGGTTAAAGATGTGGGGACTAATGAGCCCGTACCGAACATCTTGGCCGTAGTTTTGCGTGCGCCCGCCCGGACCATTCGGCGCCTCGGGCGTCGGCGCGGCGCTCACGATCGGCGCGTTCGGATCGTCGTTCTGTCCCGAGAACACGCAGATCGAGTTCGCGTGCTCCGGGCCAGCGGTCGGCTTGCGGTTGCCGGTCAGCTCACCGGCGAACACCGTGCTCGCACTCACGCCCATGATCGCAAGTACACAGGTCCCTACCAAGAAAAGACGCCTCATACCCGCCCTCCCATTCTTTCCGCTGACGCGTCTGGCGTCGGCCCGGTGAGGCTACTGCGCCCGTCATCGTTGCGCTTGTGTTGAGATACCCCGCGCCGCCGAGCCTCGGCTAGTGCCGCAGCGGCGTCGCAGGGCCAAGGCGAGGATCTCGTCCCGCTGAGGACCAGCCCCGGTGTGACCCCCATGTACGAGGAGGGTCTTGCTGATCTTCTCCCCCCAAGTTGTGCCAACCGAGCCTCATCCACTTCAGACACTCCAGCACAGCGACTAATCCATCGCCGCAACGCTCACGGCATAGGCTAGGTTCGCTGGCAAATCGCGATATGGTGCAGCGCATGTCGCGGCGTCCTTTACACGGAGAAGGTCCTCGGTTCGAGCCCGAGGTCGCCCACAGAGGTTTGCAATGAGCTCGATCGGTCCCTTCTATGAGGGCTGGCGCAAGGCCAACAGCCGGCTGATCGACGGCGTGGCGAAGCTGGCTGACGATCAGCTCGGTTTGCAAGTAGGCAGCTACTGGCCGATCTGGGCGCTCGTCGGGCACCTCGCGGGCGCGCGGGTGTTCTGGCTGTGTGACGTGCTCAAAGAAGCGGGCGCGGAGACGACGCCGTTCAGGGACGCAGCCCACGGTGGGTGGGAGGATTACCCCGACCAGCCGCGGGCCGCAGCCGAGCTCGTCGGAGCTCTCGAGACGTCGTGGAAGATCGTGGAGCGCTGCCTTGCCACTTGGACACCCGAAATGCTGGGCGAGGAGTTCCCTCGCGAGGGCACAGCGCAGATCCACACGCGGCAGTCCGTGCTCATGCGTCTTATCACGCACGACGCGTTCCACGCGGGCGAGATATCGATGGTCCTGGGCAGGCATGGCCTGCCCGAGATCGACCTGTGGAGGCCGGGCGCGCGGACGGTCTGAGGGTCCGGCGATCAGGTCCCGGGGCGCAGCACCATCAGCGCGATCAGCGTGATGAACAGGACGTTCTCGGCTCGACTGACCGCCACGTTTCGCGGGCTCCGCAGGAGCGCATTCACGCGTGCGTCATCGCCGGCTGCCGTCGCACGGTCGATCTCACGTCCGACGCGGCTCCAGAACAGGATGCCGGCCCCGACGATCACCGCAAAGATCGCGATCGCCGCGAGGATCCACGGCGTGAGCGGTGAGTAGCCGAACACGAAGATCGTGATCACACCCGTAATGCCGGCGATCGTCCCGCCCGTGACGTTCAAACCGCGGTCAAATAGGCCCGAGAACTGCAAGGCTTGGCGGCGCACAACAGGATCCTCGGTGCGGCGTGCGAGCTCCGTGAGAACGTTCGTGGCCGTGTACCCCGCGCCGTAGGCGAACGCCGCCAAGACGTGGATGAGGAGGACCAGCCGCGTCGCGTCGCCGATTTCGGGATGCTAGTCCTTGCGCTCGGAATGCTCCTCGTCGGCATGAGCGAGATCGAGACCGTAGCGGGTGGATTCGGGATCGCCATCCGCGATGCGACTGAGCCGCTGCATCGCCGCCTCTCGCTCCAGCGGGCGGGCGTCCTTGGCTCCACGGGCGCGCCAGACGAGATCCGCCACCAGACCGACGACCGCACGGCGGGCCTTGCGCCAATCGGCGAGGGTCACACCGGCTTCCCGCCACGGCTTCACCAGGTGGAGACCTCGCAGCATCGTTGCCGCGCCCAGCGCTATGACGAACTATTGACAGAGTCGTTACCTCAGGGAACTTTCGGCAGCCGATCGAGCGCATCGCCCAAGTAGCCGTAGGCGATGAATCCAAGGAAGGCGACGCAGACGAGGAAGGCGAAGATCCACATCAGAAAGGCGACGCGCCGGACGTAGCCGCTGTCTTCGCGAACGTCGCGCACGGCGCGCTAGCGGGTGGCCCTCGTGGACTTCTTCGCTGCCGTCCGCTTCACGGCGGCCGTTTTCTTCACCGTGGTCTTTTTCGTCGCGCCTTTGACCGGCAGCGTCCGAGCGTAGCCGTGACCGCGCTCGATCCACGCGCCGAGCTCCGTCGGCTTGGCCACGATCGACGCCGGAACGACGACGTATTCCTTCATCGGGTGACCCATTGGCTCGAACGGCGCGGCGCCCTTCACCTTGAGCAGAGCGCCACGGTCCGTCTCCGTGAGCCGTACGACGATCGTGTCCTGGAAAGTGCCAGCGAACATGTTGCCGTTCACGAACGCGCTCGCATAACCGAACATGGGTCGCCGCGTGACGCCCGGAGATTTGGGCACGGCCTTGTCAAACACCGCGACGAGTTCAGGCGACGTCTTCTTCCAGGCTTTCACGTTGGCCGGACTCTACCTAAAATGGTCCTTGCCGCGCCGAGGTAGCTCAGTTGGTAGAGCAATGCGTCTTCGCGCGAGCTGCGATTCGCGAAATTGCTCAGAAGCCAGCGACTGATACCGATCTTCAGCCGCGCAGAGCAATGGTCTCGTGGTCAATAGCCTTGGAGTTACGGCGGGCAAGCCGCGGTCGGTATCTGATCAGGAGGGACGCGGTGCGCGAGCTCGAGTTCTGGCGGGGATTCATCCTGGCGCTGATGTTCGTGGCGGCGTTGACGCTCCTCGCGGCATCGGCGGTGCACGCAAGCCTGCTCGGTCCGATCGATCCCTTCCCCGGTGCGGCGCCGCCGGAGGCGCTCCTTGGGATCGTGCTAGGCACCGCGGCCGTCGCGGCGTTCCTCTCGTGGGCGCGCGCGTGGGCATTCGCGCTTGCCGCGACGTTGCTCGCGCTCCTCGGGACCGTCTACGGACTCGCGGTCACCGTTCCCCGCGGCGAACCTGGCGACATCGTCTACCACGTCAGCCTGCTCGCCGGGCTCATCGTGGCCGCGGGCCTCCTCATCAGGCGACGCGGCTTTGTCGACTAGCTCGGATCGCGGCCTTCGCGCGCTCAGTGCGGCCTACGGGCTGGTGTTCCTCGCTTCGTCTCTGCAGAACTTCGGTCTTCGTCTTTCGTTCGGTCCGCTGGACTTCTACTTCGGCGAACCGATCTGGCAGGCGGGACTGGGCGAGGCCGTGATCGGCGTCCTGCTGCTCGCGGCCGCGCTGCGCGAGGGCCGCGCGCTCTACTGGACCGCGTACGTGCTGTCGGTGCTGGGCATCGCGTTCGGATTGTCGTCCGCGCGTGTTGTCGGAGCGGCGCGCGAGATCCACCTCGTTCTCGTGCCGCTCGCGGCGATCGGGTTAGCCATCATGGCCTGGCGGCAAATCCGGCGTCCCTAACGCACACGCGCTGATGGAGCCGGCACGGGCGCTGGAACGGATCGCCTACCTGCTCGACCGGGCGCGCGAGAAGCCCTACCGGGTCCGCGCCTACCTGCGAGCGGCCGAGATCGTGAAGGCTCTCACGCCCGACGAGCTCGTCGCTCGCGTCGCCGCCGGCACGCTCGAACAGCTGGACGGGATCGGCCCGAAGACTGCGGCGATCATCACGGAGGTCGCGACCTCCGGCTCCACCTCGTTCCTCGACACGCTCGAGCGGGAGACTGCCCTCACCGTCGGCAAGGGCAACGAGCTCGTCGCGCGGTTGAAGGGTGACCTCCACGTGCACTCGCTGTGGAGCGATGGCGGCGCCGAGATCGACGTGATGGCGCGCGCGGCCCGCGACCTCGGCCACGAGTACATGGCGCTCACCGACCACTCACCCCGGCTCACAGTCGCCAACGGTCTCTCGCGCGAGCGCCTGCTGCAACAGCTCGACATCGTCGCGGCGCTGAACGACGAACTGGCGCCGTTCCGCATCCTCACCGGGATCGAGGTGGACATCCTCGAGGACGGCAGGCTCGACCAGGACGACGACGTCTTGGAGCGGCTCGACGTCGTTGTCGCATCGGTGCACTCGAAGCTCCGCATGGAGAAGCTGGCGATGACGCGGCGGATGGTGACCGCCATCGCCGACCCGCACACCGACGTGCTCGGCCACTGCACCGGCCGCTACGTGGTCGGCCGCGGCCGGCCGCAGTCGGAGTTCGACGCCGAGGTCGTCTTCCGCGCCTGCGAGCGATTCGACACCGCGGTCGAGATCAACTCCCGACCGGAGCGCCTCGACCCGCCGAACGACCTGCTCGCGCTCGCCGTCGAGATGGGCTGCCGGTTCGCGATCAATACGGATGCCCACGCGCCCGGTCAGCTGGAGTGGCAGTCGTACGGCGCCGACAAGGCGGTCGAGACCGGGGTGACCATCGACCGGGTCGTGAACTCGTGGTCCACCGATGAGCTACTCAAGTGGACGCGGCGGCCGTCTGAGCGCCGGGCTTGACCAAGCCAGTGATACAACCATATGGTTGTATCTGTGACGATCGCGCCACCGGACTTCGACCGCGTGTTCGCCGCCCTCGCGGATCACACACGCCGCGACATCGTCCGCCGCGCGATCAGCGCCGAGGAGGGTGTCGTCGAGCTGGCCGGCCATTACCCGATGAGCTTCGCGGCGGTCCAGAAGCACGTCGCGGTTCTCGAGCGCGCAGGCCTGATCACGAAGCAGCGCATCGGCCGCCGCAGGGTCGTCCGCACCAATCTCGACGCGCTGCTCGTCGCGCGCCGCCTGCTCGAAAAGTACGAGGGGCTGTGGCGGGCACGGATCGACCGCATGAACAGGCTCATCGTTGAGACGGCCGGCGCCGTCGACACCGTGGAGACAAAGGAGCGCAAACGATGACCGTCATCCGCGTCCGCAAGGATCCCCAGAGGCTCACGCTGACCGTTGAGGCCGAGTTCGATGCATCGGTCGAGCGCATTTGGCAGCTGTGGGCGGATCCGCGCCAGCTCGAGCGCTGGTGGGGGCCGCCGACTTACCCCGCCACCTTCACCAAACATGATCTGGCGCCGGGCAGTCGTATCGAGTACCACATGACCGGGCCCGCAGGCGATCAGCCGCACGGCTACTGGGACGTCCTCGACGTCGACCCGCCCCGTCGCATTGTCTTGCGCGGCGGCTGTGCCTACGCGGACGGCACGCTCACCACGGAAATCCCGATAAGCACGATCCGCGTCGGCATCGAGGAGATCGCCCAAGGACGCACGCGAATGTCGATCGAGAACGTGTTTCCCAGTACCGGGGCCATGGAGAAGATCCTGGCGATGGGCACCGAAGAGGGACAACGCCAGGCCGTCAGCCAGGCCGATGCCATCCTCGCCGAAGAAACCATCCAGCGCTAGATCCAGAGCCCTTGCACCTCAACGAGCCGACCAACGAGAACTCAGCTAGGAAGGAACAGCGCCATGAAACTGACGACCGTCACGCACGTCTCCGTCGATGGAGTGATGCAGGGACTTGGCGGAGCGGACGAGGACCGTCGCGGCGGATTCGAGCGGGGCGGATGGGCCCCGCCACTGTTCGTCGACGAGGCTTACACGTTCCTCGGCGGGGTCTTCCACCGAGCCGACGCGTTCCTGTTCGGCCGGCGGACCTACGAGATCTTCGCCGGCTCCTGGGGAGTGTGGCCAGATCCGGGTGACAGCCCGATCTGGACGGCACTCAACACGAAGCCCAAGTACGTAGCATCGACCACGCTCACCGAACCGCGCTGGGCGAACACGACCGTCCTCTCCGGTGACACTGCGGCGGCCATCGGCGAGCTGAAAGCCAAGCCGGCGGGTGAGCTGCAGGTGCACGGCAGCGGCAAGCTGATCCGCTGGCTCGTCGACAAACAGCTGGTCGACGAGATCACCCTGCTCACCTATCCCGTGATCATCGGCCAGGGCACGCGGCTGTTCCCTGACACCGGCCGGGACAGGGCGCTCGAACTCGTCGAGTCGCGGGCCACCTCCAGCGGGGTGACGATCCAGGTCTACCGGCCCACCGGGCGCCCGGAGTATGCAAAGTAATTGTGTAGCGCGGCCACGAGGCCGGCTGTGACCAATTCGCCCTTAGTCAGCCTTGATCTGACGGACAATTGCTCTGTATCGCCGGCCCAGACGCGCGGGCTTCCGGGCAAAAGAAGGTCCCCGCCGAGATAGCCGGTCCGTAGAGCAATGGTCTGAAACGCAAGGAGCGCACCGGCTTCTGTCCGCCCACAAGTGCAGATGGTGATCTGGCGCGGTTGAGATCAGCGGTCCGATGAGCCTCCGGTCTGCAGAGCGCACCACTCCTTCACCATCGCGGTGAGCTCCGCCTTCCGCGCGTTCGCTTCCTTCTCATCGGCGATCCTCATGCGCTTCACCGCTCCGCCTTCGAGGTGCGGATAGCGTCCCTTGAGTCGGCCTCCGCGCATGAGCATGAGATTCACGCCGGCCCGTTTCACCTGAACAAAATTCGCGAAGTCGCCCGCGTCCGACTTGAACTGCACCGTGCCGTACTTCACGTATTCGGTGATGCGGCGGTCGGCAGCCACGATGATGTCGCGCACGCGGCGCATCGCCTTCTCGGAAGGCGGTCTGGTCTCTACGAACCAGCGCTCGACCTCGTCGCTCTTCGCCACCGGGCGAACGTAGCGAGGCCCGTACCTCGCCGTCCAGCGGCGTGTGCATGGGCGACACAACGCGTCTCTCGGCAGTTCCGGGCCGTCGCGTTGCCTGAGCCCTGCGAGGATCTGTCCGATTTGAAGTGCATGTATCCGACGGACGTGTGTAGCGCGCGATACGGAGCCGGGTGGCCCACCGCCCCTAGGCTTCGTTGCGACATCGAAACGGGCATGAGGTCTGCGTCCCGATTGACCCTCGGAATTAGTCGAGACTTCGATCGCCTTTGGCTCGGCGAGACGGTGAGCGCAGTCGGAACACAGCTCACTGCGCTCGCGCTTCCGACTCTCGCTATCTTCCAG
>VBFY01000059.1 GCA_005889405.1 Chloroflexota bacterium
AACGCGCCGGACGGCGTCGTGGCCATCGAGCTGCGCGATCTGGACCTCGACCGGCTCGCGGGCGCGCTCGCGCCTTACGACGTCACGCTGCCCCCGACCATCGCTGTCGCGGCACAGGACCACGGGTTCTCGCCGAAGCACTCCAATCGCCTGTTTCGCTTCGAGCATTGGCGTCGTCTTCTCACGCCGGGCAGCACGCTCGCCGATCACATCTGGCGGGAGCCGCCGGAGTACATGACCCGCCTCCGCGCGATCCAGGCCGACGCGCCAGGCGCGATCGTCGCGGACACCGGACCGGCGGCCGTGCTCGGCGCCCTCGAGGACGAGCTCGTCGGTCAAGCCGCTGGGCTCGGCGCGTGCATCGTCAACGTCGGCAATCAGCACACGCTCGGCCTTCTCGTCCGCGGCGAGGAGCTCTTCGGCGTGATGGAGCACCACACCGAGGCGATGGACACCAAGAAGCTGGACCGCCTCATCGCGCGCCTCGTCACGGGCGCCATCACGCACGAGGAGGTGTTCAACGATGACGGTCACGGCGCGCTGGTGCTCGACGAGCGCTACCGCGCGGCCGGTCCGTTCTCGTTCGTCGCCGTCACGGGCCCGAACCGCGCGATGGCCGCGCCGCTCGGCTGGTACTTCGCGGCGCCCCACGGCGCGATGATGCTGTCGGGTTGCTTCGGTCTCGTCCGCGGTGTCCGCGCGCTCCAGCAGACACCGGCGCGACGATGAACAAACAGGAGCCCCGCACTAGGCGGGGCTCCTGCGGTTGTCCGAAAGGTGCCGGACGCTCAGATCACTTGGGAATGAACTGGCGTAGCCACGGGTCCGCGAAGTAGATCGCGAACGCGATCGTAGCGACCCACAGCCAGAGGCTCACGTCCTTGCTCTTGCCACCCGCGACCTTGAGCAGCGAGTACGCGATGAATCCGGCGCCCACGCCGTTCGTGATCGAGTAGGTAAGAGGCATGACGAACAACGTGAGGAGCACCGCGAATCCGGTGGCGAAGTCGATGTTCCCGACCTTGTTGAGATCGAGGATCGGCTTGAACATGAACCAACCGACGAGCATCAACGCCGGGGCCGTGGCCTGCGGCGGCACGATGCCCGCGATAGGTGCGAGGAAGATCGAGACGAGGAAGAGCGCCGCGGTGACGAGGCTCGCGAGCCCCGTCTTGGCGCCCTCCGCAACACCCGCGCCTGACTCGATGTAGGTCGTGTTGCTCGACGTGCCGAAGATGCCGCCGAACAGCGCGCCGAGCGAGTCGACCCAGAAGACGCGGTCGGCGCGATCGATCGACCCGTCCTTCTTCAGCCAACCGCCCTCGGACGCCACCGACACGACGGTGCCGGCGGTGTCGAAGAAGTCGGACAGCATGAGCGAGAAGACGGTGAGGATCGCGACGAAGAAGCCGAGCCGGAAGACCTCGAGGAGTGCGATGCCGTTCGCGCCGCTGGTGAACACCGCGCCGATGGTCGAGAAGTCCGGCGTTGCGAACAGCGACGTTGGCATGACCGCGACGCCCGGGAGAGCGCTGTACGTCGCGCCGCCCGTGCCCGCGTTCACGATGACCCCGATGACGGTCGCGCCGATGATCCCGAGGATCAGCGCGCCTTTGATGTTGCGCGAGTACAGGAACGATGTGAGAAGCAGACCGCCGACCGTGACGATGGCGGTGCCGCTGTTGAGGTTGCCGAGCGCGACGGGGTCCGACGGGTTGCCGGTGCCGATGGCGAGTCCGCCGTTGAAGAAGCCGATCGCGAAGATGAAGGCACCGATGCCGGCGCCGATGCCGAGCTTGATCGGAACGGGCACGGCGTCAAGAAGCACGCGGCGGATGCCGAGCGCCATCGCGATGCAGATCGCGAGACCTTCGAGCGCGACCACGCCCATGGCGCCTTGCCACGAGAGACCGGCGCCCTTGACCAGACCGAACGCCACGACGGCATTGATGCCGAGGCCCGCCGCGCCCGCATACGGGTAGTTCGCGTAGAGGGCCATACCCCCGGTGAAGAGCGCGGCCATGAGGGCCGTCGCGGCGACGACCGCGGGGAACGGAAGACCGGCGTTCGAAAGGATGACGGCGTTCACGACCAGGATGTAGGACATGACGAGGTAGTTCGTGACGCCACCTCGGATCTCGGTTCCGATCGTGGACCCGGACGCGCGGACCTTGAATTGCCGCTCGATCCAGTCCTGGCCGCCGGTTGCGGCGGCCGCACGTGCTGTCATGAAATTCCCTCCCTAAATCCGCTGACGGCTACGCGCGTGCTGGGCGACGCACCTCCTCAGTGCATTTGCTCACACCGGCGCGTGTTGTACGGCCAATCAGGAGGAAGCGGGCGGCGCTCGAGTACCGCGGCGGATTCTAGCCTGCGGTGGGAGCGAGGATGCGCCCGCTAGGGAAGAACGTACGGGCCAATGACGAAGATCGCCTCTGTCTGGCTGGTCGTGCCCCGAGCACAGACGATGCGGTAGGTGCCGCGCTGCAGAACGGTGTCCACGTCGGCGCGGCTTAGAGGTCCGAGCGCCCGCTGGATGAACATCGTGACAAACGGCGGAGTTCCGGGCAGAGGTTCGCCGGTCTGCACGAGTCGCTGCTCCTCACCAACTTACGCTGCCAACTCCTGGTACGAGGATCCATCGTTGAGTCTGACGAGGTAGAAGACGGCGTAGCCAGACGTGCCGTTGACGAATGTCACTCGGAATCTCTCCGCGATCAGCGCGCCGAATCCGTCGGGCGTGCACGCGTCGCGCGTGACTGTGACAGCCAACGCGCGCGATGGGTCGGGAGGCTGCCGCTCTCCACAAGACACCGTCGCCATTAGCAGCGCAAAGACGATCGCGAGCGCCGGACCCAGGTGCTGATCGGCTGCGCTTGGTAGTTCAGCGTCAAGTTGAACAAGGTCGTGCATGGCTCCCGTGCGTCGAGCTCCCGGAACCGGCTCGTAGGGCCAAATCCGCGGAGGGGGTGGGATTCGAACCCACGGAAGCCTTGCGACTTCAGCGGTTTTCAAGACCGCCGCATTCGACCACTCTGCCACCCCTCCGAGGCAATAACGATAGGGCTCTCAGCACTTTGTGAGGCACGGTGCCCGCCTGTTTGATGCCAATTCTGATGCCAGCATCGATGCAACTCTCTGCAACCTGACGTGATCCGGGACGACGGGTCGGGCGCTGTGCTGGCAACTGGGATTACCGTGGGGAGCGCGACACATGGCGGGTGATTACGGCGCGAGAAGGAGCATGTCTCAGATCTTTGGCGCCCACGTAGTCGTCTACAGCAAGGACGCCGCGGCTGATCGCGCCTTCTTACGCGATCTTCTTGGATTTTCGTCGGTAGACGCTGGCGATGGATGGCTGATTTTTACGCTTCCTCCCACCGAGGTGGCGATTCATCCCGCCGAAGAGAACGACCGGCACGAGCTCTTTCTCATGTGTAACGACCTGAAGGCCGAGATATCGGCGCTCGGGAGCAAGGGCTTCCATTGCTCGGAGGTGCAAGAAGCACGATGGGGTTCGATAACCAGAATCCAGCTTCCCGGAGGAGGCGAGCTCGGTCTCTACCAACCGAAGCATCCATCCGCATTGGCTTGCCCTTGAAGCTGATCGACCGTTCTGCCACCCCTCCGAGGCAATAACGATATGGGTCTTCTGATTTGCTCTCGTCTTTGTTGGCCCATTTCGGTGCCAACGGCAAACCATGATCTTGGTCGAAAGGAAAAGGATCTCAACAGCGCCCGCGACCGTTCGGAACCGCAAACGCGCTGAGCGGGCAGGTTACGCGCGCAGCCAGAGGCTCACGTGCGCCGGCTGCATCGTGTCGCCGACGAGCGTCAGAAGATCGTCCCGCACCGCGTCCAGATCGACCTCGTTAGCAATCTGGTCGCTGAATGCGTCGAGCATCCGCCCGGCGTCATAACGCGCGCGATTGAACCTGCGATCGACTGACGATTGGATGCGCCGGCGGAAGGGCTGGAAGAGTGCGAAGCTCGCAAGCGTTGAGGCCGCTACAGCGATCTCGGAGCCGCCAGTCATCGGCCGCAGGAGGCTCTGCAACATGATTATGCCGCCGAAGAACGCCGCCCCGATGGCAGCGGTCGTGAGCGCGTAGACGAGCGTTCGATTGATGAGGAGGTCAATGTCGTAAAGGCGGTAGCGGAAGATAGCGACGCCGGCGGCTACGGGGATGGCGTTGATGAAGAGCAGGTCGAGGATCTCGAATGGCTTGTAGGCGAAGTTGCTGTCGAGGAAGACCCCGACCGCGTACAGACCGCTCGCATAGGCGATCCACTTCATCTGAAGGCGCTCCACTCCGCGAGACCGCCGGAACCGACGGATGAGCGCGGCGATCGACAGGATCGCCGCCCCAAACAACAGCGTGAAGAGCGGCGGCAGGACGTCACCGAGCGCGAGCTCGCCGGGGAACGGTGAAATCGGATTCCGCAGGGCTGGCAGCCCAATTAGAGGACCGGCAAGGAGCGCGACCGTGATCGTGAAGAGGCCGAGTGCGAACGCGGCGTACCAAGCGACGGGCCGCCAGCGCGGTGACAACAGCCGGCCGTCGGGGAAGACGAGAAACAAGAACGTCGGGATCACCCCCGTCGTCGGGAGCCAGAGCCAGGAGCCCAACCACGCGGCCCACTCGCCCCCCGGCAGGCCTGGGTGTACGAGGTACGCGTAGGCGCTGTACATCTGGGCCAGCTCGTAGGTGCCTGCGCATGCGCCCGAAACGAGGAAGATCCATCCAACAGCGTTCCGCGGCTGCCGAAACGCGATCGCCAATCCGAGCGCACCCTCGGTGAGGCCGAAGATCGCCGTTGCACCGCGGAACGCGTGAACCTCCGGAAGCGGAACCGTGCCCGAAAGCGCAAACAAGACCAATGCGGCGACGCTCGACCCGACGGCGACGACGAGCAAAGCGATCGCGGCGATGCCGGACGTTGTCAGACCCCGCCGCGCGAGAGCGACTCGCGCGTCGAGCAGATTCGCACGCATCAAAGGCATTTTCGCTGTCGGCCGTCCGAGGAACGTTACGGCGCTGACCGCTGGAGCACTTACGACGCCGTGCCTGGCCCCGAGCGGCAACTCCTCACCACAACTGAGCTCGCCACGGAGCCGCGAGCACGACGCGTCCACCGTCGTGAGCGTCTCGCGACCGAACAGCGCGATGCCCCTCTTCTTCGTTGCCCCGCTGAAGGCATGTCGGCGGTCCCGGCTTGGCCGTTGTCTCCCCCATCTCGCGGCCGTGCTGCGTGCGACGTAGAGCGCGGTGGATCTTCGATGGGAGCACGGCATCGAGCTCGTTTACGACGCTGCTTTGCATCGTCGGCGTGCGGGTTAGTGATGCGCGCTCTTAGAGGTCGCTTCCGCGACCGCGCGCTCGGGCGCGCCGGTCATGCTCCCCGCCTCGCTCCAGGTCGAGGACGAAGTCACAGCGGCGTGCATAGGCGCTGCGAAGCTCCGCCCAAGTGCGATGAACAGCGAGTTGCGAAACCTGCTCAAGTACCCCGGCCTCTAGGGCCTGGCGCCAGGGGTCTCCGTCCGGCGCACCCGCCGCGCCGTGGAGCTCGCGGTTCGAGCCCAGCCACCACTTGAGGGCCAGGGCCGCTGTCACGGTCCAGGTGATCGGCGCCTCGGGCTGGTTGGTGCCGACGATCACCTCCGGCTCAGCGGTGCGAAGGTCGCGGGCGCGGAAGTCGTACATCACTCGCTGGTCGGGACTGACGTAAAGGAACTCGACGTGAGCCCCGGCGACGTTGACCGCGTTGAGGAGGCGGATGCCGATCTGGCGGGCAAGCCTTGGCAGTCCCTGGTGTGCCAGGCCTCTGGCGACGTCGAAGGTCTCCTTCATCCAGACCGTCCACTCGCCGTGATAGTCCTGGAAGTCCACCAGACCGCCTTCGCTCGCGCTGCGGCAGCGGATGCCGACCTCGGTCACGAAGTCAGGGCTGCAGATCCGGCGCACCAGCCCGCCGACGTACAGATCGGCAGCCGGCAGCCCGTCGAAGAGGGCGGTGTCCAGTAGCAAGGCGCCGTTCGACGCGATGCTTTCGATCCACCGCGGTCGGCCGCCGTCATCTCGGTCGAGGCCCATGGCGAAATAACCATCGCCTGGCATCCATAGATCACGGATGACGCGCTCGCGGAGCGCTTGCGCTCGGTCACGCCACTCCACCGCGCGAGCTTCGAAAAGGCGCGCGGCGCCGAGCAGGGCGTCGTATGCGTAGCCCTGCACCTCGACAGCGGCGATCGCTTCGTCCGAGTTGGCCAGGGTTCCGTCGCGGTGGATGTACGAAGTGCCGGAGTCCTTCCAAACTTGGAAGGGGATGCCCTCCGGGTTCCGGCGCTGGAACTCGACGAACCCGAGCGGAGAGCCGTCCATTTTCGCGGTGATCCAGTCCACTGCCGCGAGGACGCTCTCGCGGACGGCGATCTGGCCGCCGTCCCGGCGAGTGACGGTCTCGGCCAGGATCGACTCGCCGTGGGTCGCGCAGTAGCGGGCCACCAGGCGAACGAAGAGCGGCGTCGCGTCGACGCTGCCGTAGTAGGTCAGGCTCGTCTCATCGCCACCCCATCGGCCGGCCAGCTCCCTCAGCAGGCGCTCGGAGGCCGGGGGGATCCGCCGGCCGTCGACGTAGAGCATCCGGTGCTCGTGGTGGATCTTGCCCCGCTCCTCCTCGTTGCTGTGGGGACCGAGCGGGGCGTCCACCGTGCCCTGCAGCCGGGCCAGCGTCAGGATGATGTCGCGCGTCACGTCGGGCCGTAGGTCGAGAAGCGACTCGCCCGCGGTCACCGAGTCGCGGCCATAGATCGCGTAGCTGAACAGCCGGTCGCCGCTCCCGTAGAGTCCCGCGCCGTCGCTGCGCAGCCGCGCGAGGTCGGCGAGGGCGCTCAGACGACGCGGAGAGTTATCGTCGGGCGTCAAGCTCTCGGCGCCGGCTGTTCGCCTCGGAAGATCGCGGCGTGGCGTCGAGCGAAGTCAGCGAAGCTCATCGGTCGGCGTTTGAAGACCGTCGGGATCACCGACGACACGGTCTCCTCTTTTCCCTTGCGACGCTCCGCAAAGAGCTCGGCCAGCCCATCCGCGAGATACGCAGGCATGCCCGCGGCGATCTGGGCAGCCCTGGCGTCTTCGGGCGGCACGTCGACGTAGCAGATCGGCTTCCCCGTCGCGGCGGAGAGCGCGGCGGCGACCTCGGTCATCGTGAGCGCGTCGGGACCCGTGATCGGGTACGTCTTTCCCTCGTGCCCCGAGCCGGTCAACACGTCCGCAGCGACGTCGGCGATGTCACCGATATCGGCGCGCAGATGCGTGAAGGCCATACCCGACGCTTCCAGATGCCGCTCGATCTCGCCGTGCATCCGAGCAAACCTGAATGGTGAGTTCACGTCGGGGATGATCCCGGAGAGCTTCACGACGTGACGCACGCCAGCGCGGGCCGCCGCGTCGATGAATGCCGCCTGGTCCTCACGCATGGTCGGGTTTGAGGAGGAAATGAGCATCGCTCGATCGATCCCACTCAGCGCCGGCACCAGCGTGTCCGGCCGGGCCATATCGCCTTCGGCAACATCGACGCCGGCCAGCCGGGACAACTCGGTCGCCTTTGCCGCGTTGGTGCCGGAGGCATTGCGAACCAACGCACGCACGGCGACGCCTCGCGCCGATAGTTTCCGCACCAGTTCCGCGCCGTTCAGGCCGGTGGCGCCAGTCACGAGAATCACGTTGGAAGACTATGACCAAAGGAGGAACGATCCATGGAACCGATCGCGCTCTTCGGCATCCAATTCACGATGAGCCTGGTCGCATATGGGCTGATCGCTTTCTGGTACGTGGTGCCGCGGCTGTCCGGGCTGCCACGAGAGGTGGCTCTCGTGCCGCTGCTCTGGATCCACGCATTTCGCATCGTTGGCGGGACGATCCTGGCTCCAGGCGCTGTCGATGCTGGAGTTCCAACGCAGTTCCGTGTGATGATCGGCTACGGCGACCTGGCAACGGCCGCGCTGGCTCTGCTGGCACTCGTCGCTCTCCGCGCGCGCTTCCGTGGGGCGATCGCGCTGGTCTGGCTCTGCGTCGTCGTTGGGATGCTGGACACCGTGAACGCGATCATCCAGTCCATGCGTGACAGCGTGTTCACCTATCCCCTGGGTGTGAATTGGGTCATCGTCGCGATCTACGTGCCGGCGTTGTTGGTGAGCAGCCTGCTCATCTTCATGCGACTGCTCGGTCCCGATCGCTCCCCCACCGAGAACTCCGCTTTGGCACGATGACCACGTCGACGGCACGGGTGGACGTTTGGCTCTGGGCGGTCCGGATCTACAAGACCCGCTCGGCCGCGACGGCGGGCTGCCGTGGCGGTCATGTCCGCGTGAACCGCGCCCCGGCCAAAGCGTCGACCCCGGTGAAGGTCGGCGACCGTGTCGAGGCCTTCGTGGAACGCACGCGCATCCTCGAGGTGGTCACGGTCATCGACAAGCGGGTCGGCGCCGCCGTGGCGGCGACATGCCTGGTCGACCACAGTCCGCCCGTCCCGGTGGTGAAGCGGATGCCACGCGTCTTCGTCCGCGAGCGCGGCACAGGCCGCCCGACCAAGCGCGAGCGCCGCGCCCTCGACCGCCTCATGCGGCCATAGCCACCGCCGCTACCGCAGCGGCGCGATCGACGTGCCCTCGAGCAACGCCTTCATGTTGCCGAGCGCGAGTCGCCAACCTCCCTCGGAGTGCGCGAGCTCTCGCTCGGTCTTGTTGTCTCGTTCGGTCACCGAAACCCGCGTTTGCGGTCCGTCGTCGCTGAGCTCGATCGTCACACGTTGATACGTCACAAGCGCACGGCCATCTCCGGACGGGCGAAAGATCGGTCGAGAGTGGTCGTACTCGAGCAGGCGCCCAGACTCGAGTCGGAGGACGGTGCCCTTGATCTCGAATGGCTTGCTCTGGAACTCGCTTCTCCACACGATCGGGCTGCCCTCATGCCAGTCGGAGTCGACGTCCGTCACCGGCATGTACTGCTTGATGGTCCCGGGAGTCACCAGCGCGTCCCACACCTTCGCTCGTGAAGCGTTGATGTTCACCGATACGCGCGCAACGAGTGCTTCGGTCATGCGTGGTCGATCGGACAATAAACTCTGGCGGGAGGTCGATCGCCATGGTGACCAAGACCACCAGACCACGGGCGAGGATGGCCACGAAGGCGAAGACGGTGAGTGGATATCTCGCGGCGGCGCCGCCCGACCTGCGCGCCGCGCTCGGCAAGCTGCGTAGGACGATCAAAGCGGCCGCGCCGAAGGCGGCCGAAGGCATCAGCTACGGGATGGCGGCGTTCAAACACAACGGGAAGAACCTCGTGTACTTCGCCTACTGGAAGGAACATGTCGCTCTGTATGGGATCGGCAGCCGCATCATCGACGCCCATGCCGCCGAGCTGAAGCCATACGTTGGGAGCAAGGGCACGATCCAGTTGCCCGCAGAGAAGCCTCTTCCCTATGGGCTCGTGACGAAGATGGTCAAGGCCCGCATCGCCGAGATCGACGAGACCAGTTTGACGCCGGGCGCTCGCCGGGCTCAGCCGCGCACTACCGCGAAAAGCGGCGGCGGCCACCAGACCGTCGACGATTACCTGGTGGCCGTACCGGAGAATGTGCGCGCCGCGCTCAACAAGCTCCGCAAGACGATCAAGGCTGCCGCACCGAATGCGACCGAAGGCATCAGCTACCAGGTGCCGGTCTTCAAGCTGGACGGCAAGCCGCTCGTCGGCTTCGGCGCGACCACGGCGCATTGCACCTTCTACGTCATGAGCACCTCGGACGCGATGCGCGCGCGTTTGCGCGAGCTGAAGGGTTACAAGCTGGGCGGAGGTTCGATCCAGTTTCCCGCCGGCAAGGCGCTGCCCACCGCGCTCGTGACGAGGCTCGTCAAGGCACGGATCGCCGAAAACAGGACGCGGGCTCGCGGCTAGACCAAGCAAGGACCGGCTCAGGCGTTCGCGGATGCCGCAGCTTTCACCCACCGCGAGATCGTCGCGGCGTCGATGTCGGTGGCGCTACGAACCTTCAACATGCGGTTCGTTTTTCCGCCTTCGAGCTTCTTGCCGGGATCCGCGAGGACGTTCGGAGCAACGAAGAAGTTGAGCGCGACGTGATCCTTGAACGCAGCGATCGCGCACATGTTCCGTCCGTTGCGCTGGTAGACGGGTACGCCCCACTTGATCGAAACCGTGGCATCGGGTGCGCCCTTCACCACCAGCGCGCGCAGCTTCTCGAGCAGCACACGCTTGTCGGCGGGCTGCTGGGTGAAGTAGCCGTCGACGGACGGCTCCGCGGTCTTCTTCGCCGCGCTTTTCCCGGCGACGGGCTTCTTCGCTGGTCGCTTTGCGCCCGGCATCTTCAGCTCCTTGTCACGGTTGGCGATCGGATCGTCCCTCGGTCGCCGGCGGGATGTTCTGGCAGATCTTGAACAGGTTGGTCGGATCGTAGCGGCGCTTGATCGCACGGAGCCGGTCCCAGGTCGTCCCCGGATACGCGGCCCGGATCCGCGCCTCGCCCTCGTCCACGAGGAAGTTCACGTAGGCGCCATTGTCACGCTGCTTCAGCGCCGCCACAAAACCATCGACCCACGGCTCGTACTCGGACGCCTGCTCGGGACGCTCGTAGAGCGCGGCGACGTTCACCATGATCCGTGACCGGCGATGCGCGAACGCCGTCGCGTCCACTGGCACTCGCGCCATCGCGCCGCCGAGCACACGGAGCTGCGCTGCGCGCATCGATGCGTCCGTGGAGTTCAGCTGCTCGACGATCGTGTCCGCGACGTGGCGGTCGACCGTGTCGATAAACATCGTTCGCCCCGTCGCGATCGGGTGGTAGTCGGGGTCATCCGGTGGATACATGTCCGGATAGCGGCTCGGCTTCACCATGTCGACGATCGGCTTCGCGACAGCGCGGAACGGCGCGATCACGCGTTGCCCCGCTTCGACCTCGCCGGCGTAGCACATCATGGCGAAGATCACGAGCTTGCCGTGATGCTCCGGAGGTACGAACGGCATCGGCGGCGCGGGCATCACGTTGGCGATCGTGGACAGCTCTTCGGGCGCGGCCTCCGCGAGCGCGATGAACGAGGCGACCGCATCGGGCGTCGCGGGCAGCATCATCATGCCGCCCACGATCGTGCCGACGGGGTGCAGCCGGTACTGGAAACGGGTCACGACACCGAAGTTGCCGCCGCCCCCACGTATCGCCCAGAAGAGGTCCGGATGCGTCTCCGCGTCAACGCGGAGGAGCTGCCCGTCGGCCGTCACGACGTCGGCGGCGAGGAGGCTGTCGATCGTGAGGCCGTGTTTGCGCAACAGATAGCCGACGCCGCCGCCGAGGGTGAGCCCACCGAGTCCGACGGAGCCGGTATCACCGAAGCTTGTCGCGAGGCCGTGCGCATCGGCCGCGGTGCTGTATTCGGCCGCGGTCAAGCCGGCTTCGGCCCACGCGGTCCGTTCTTGCGCATCGATGTCCAGCGCCTTCATGCCGGCGAGGTCGAGCACGATCCCGCCGTTCGGTGCGGCGTAACCCGTAACGCCGTGCCCACCGCTGCGCACGGCGAACTCGGTCCCGCTGTCGCGCGCGAACGCAATGACCCGCGAGATGTCGTGCACATCCGCCGCGCGGACGATCGCCGCGGGCCGTCGGTCGCTTCCGCCGTAGAACGAGGCGCGCGCCTTGTCGTAGTCGGGGTCATCCGGTCGGATCATCCCGCCGGTGAGCTCTGGGATCTGTGGCTGCGTGTGGATGCTCATAGGGTCGCGACGTGCTTCGCGAGATGTTCCACGATCTCGGTCCAGCCCTGCCGCTCCTGTTCCTCGCCCTGCGACATCTCGACGGTCAGGACCAGTTTGGTCTTGCCACCGACGTCTTCGAATGTCGTCTTCATCACTCTTCCGTCACCGATGACCTGGACGATCCGCTCCGGCCGGACTATTTCGCGATACGTGCCATCGAAGACGAAGCCCTCCTCGCTGTGATCAGCCGGTCGCATGCCGATCCGGAACCTGCCACCCGGGCGGAGGTCCGTCTCGGCGAACGGCGACTCCCAGTCGTTCGAGAACATCCATTTGACGATGTGCGTGGGGTCCGTGAACGCCGCCCACACCAGATCACGAGGCGCGTCGAAGACACGCGTCAGAGTGAGCGTCCTTCCCGTCACATTCACCGTAGTGTCGGGAGCCTGGCCCGCCAGCAGCGCGTTCAGCTTGTCGAGGCTCTGTCGCATCCCTTCGCTCGCTCCGATCTTCTTCAGCTCCTCAAAGTCGGCGACCGTCTCGGCGGTCTGATGGATCGTGAGCTTGGTCTTGCGGCCCTGGTCTTCGAAGATCACCGTGGTGAGGACCATCGGCGGAGGACCTTCTTCTTCGCCCTTGAACGTGAAGACCAGGCGCTCGTTCGCGACGACCTCGCGGTAGACGCCCTTCGCCGGGAAAACAGTAGCGGCAAAATCGCCGGCGTCTGGGTCACCCTTCATGTGGACGCGCAGAACGCCGCCGGGCCGCACGTCGAGCTCGCAGATCGGCGCCGAGAAATGCTCCGGTGGAAACCACCGCGCGAACTGCTTCGGATCGGTCCACGCCCGGTAGACGAGCTCGCGGGGCGCATCGAAGACGCGCGTCGTCGTGAGCGTCCGGTCCGCCGGAGGAGTGACGGTGCTACTTGTGCCTTTGTTCATGCGTCTTGTCCTTCCTTTGCAGCTCTCGCAGATGGTGTTCCAAGCGATCGAAGCTTTGCTCCCAGAACTCGCGATAACGCTCCACCCAGTCGGCGGCTTCCTCGAGACGCTGCGCTTTGAGCCGGCACGGCCGCCACTGCGCGTCGCGACTGCGCGTGATGAGGCCGGCACGCTCCAGCACTTTGAGGTGCTTGGAGATGGCTGGAAGCGTCACGTCGAACGGCTTCGCCAGCTCCGTCACCGAGGCCTCGCCCTTCGCGAGCCGGGCGAGGATCGCCCGCCGCGTCGGATCTGCGAGAGCCCCAAATGTGATGCTCAGGTGGTCTACGGCCATGTCTCTATTGCACCGTCCGGTTAAATAACTGCAAGGTTTAATACCCGGCTTAAGGCCGCTTGTCAAATGAGCTTCACGAAACGCGACCAAGCAGCCAAGGGCACCAGATCGGACAAGTGGCCGTTAGCCTGAATGAGCAATGTTTGGCCACAGTTCGGGGAGATTCGCGAGCTTTGCGGTCCTCTTGGCGCTGCTTGCCGCGGCGTGCGGTCCAGCGCCGACCGCCACCAGGCCGGACGTCAGCCCGACCGCAAATGGATCGCGGCCGGGCGTCACGGCGCCGGCGGTCACACCTCTCCCGATCAGCGTCACCGACGCAAAGTACGGACTCCTCTCCGCGCGAACCGTCCCCGGCGCTCGTTGCCAGGCGAGCCTCCGCGTCACGGTCGGCGTGTACGGCGACGCTCCGCCCGAGAGCCTTCCCGGACAGAGCGCCGGTGTGGACGGCTTCGTGACGTGGACCTACTCGGCCCCGCGCGTACCGTCAGGTACCGCCGGCTACACGGTGCGTTGCCGGGGCGATGCTGCGAGCGAGACGAAGACCGGTAACTTCACCATTCCTACCCACCCGATCGTCGCGTCATCTTTGACCGTCCATGTCACAACCGACACGCCCCCGAGCGAGCAGTTCAACATTGATCCGTCGCTCGTCCCGCTGCGCGACTCGTCCATCGCGAAGATCAAGGCGACGCTGGCGACAGAGTGGAAGGCAGCGACGCGCGGGCTCGGTTCGCTGCAGGTGGACGACCGTTCGGCCGACATCACGATCTTCGTCATCGCGGCGCGCGGAACGTCTGTCCATCGGCGCAATCCCGCGGACGACTCGCAGGACATCGTCATCTATGTGTCCGACTCGCAGCTCGGCATGCGGTCCGTCGAAAACAACGTCGCCGTCGCGCTTCATGAGCTCGGTCACATCTGGTGCTGCTATGGACCGGATGCGAACGACACCGGGCACTGGACAACGAAACAGGCGAGTCCCGGTCTCTATGGAGTCGACAAGTACGGGCTCATGACCGACCCGGTCACCTGCGTGAGCTTCGGCGCCGTGCTCAGCTGTCCGAACCGCTTCAGCGACCGGGAGATGGTCGCGCTCGGTTTCACCAACTTCCCGCCGCCCGCGCTTGACCCGTGTATCGCCCAGGCTTTTGCGCTCAAGTCGGAGCTCAATTCCTTGGGTGCGCAGATCGGCGCCATTGAAGCTCAGTACCCGCGTGGCATACCGAGCTCGATCTACGACAGCTACGTCGCGATGGTCAACCAATACAACGCGCTCGTCAGCCGTCGGAACGCGCTGCCGTGCGACCCCTCCTAGACATACGAGTTCGGCGCGCGCAACTCGCATGACGGGTGGCAAGACGTGCGGGACGATGGCGCATATGAGAGTCGCAGCCGTCGCAATGATGCTCGTCTTGTCCGCGTGCGGAACGAGCGCGACGCCGACCGAAGCGTCCGCGACGCCGAGCGCTGGCACGTCGCGATACACCGCCGCGCCGACGACCGCAGCGCCGAGGCATCTTCCGGGAAGCGTTGTTCGGGTGTCGATCAATGGCGTCGAGAACCCGGCGGACGTCGCGGTCCGCGACCCGGGTCCCGGGCCGGTCACCATCGTCCTGACCTTCCCTTTCGCGGTCGATCGCGCGAGCGTCGAGAAATGGGGCATGTCTGGCCAGCCGACAAAGACATGGCTCGACGATCACACCCTTCAGCTGGTGTTCGCGGAGACCGAGCCGTCCATCGGCTTCAAGATCGCGGAAACGCTTTCGGCGAGCGGCGATGCCGTGATCGACTTCGTCGTCGTGAATGTGCCGCGGTCGTCGCACGTGATCAGCGTGTACACCGTGGCGGACCTCGCGGCAGCCGGCTTCGCCAACTTGCCACGCGCGTCCGGCTCGTGGCGCGTGCCCGCCTCCGATGGCATCACGCTCGCCCCTGACGGCAAACGCGTCCTGGTCTACGACGGGTTCGGGCCGCTCTCAGGGCAGGTCCCGGCGTTCGTCGACCTGGACACGAAGGCGACGACGTCGCTCACGCAACCACCGACGAGCGACGGATGGTTCTCGTTCGCTGATTGGATGGCCGACGGGCGGCTGGTCATGGTCGGGCGCGGGGTGTGGGTCGGCGACACGAGAGCGGCTGGCATGAAACGCGTCGCCGACGCCCAAGCCCTGGTCGGCGGCTACCCGTGGCTGGCGCTACCGGATCCGAGCGAAACGCGCATCGCGATCTGGGGCTACAACTCGGACGGGCACGTTCCAGTCGTTGACCTCAGTGACGGCGCCGTTCAGATGCTGACCGGCCCTTTCCGACGCTGCGGCCAGGACGCCTTCGCCTCCTTCGCGTGGTCCGCCGATGGTCGCTTCCTCGCGGGCACCGATTGCGACTTCGAGGAGGGCCCGGCCAAGGCGCGCGTGCGGATCGTCGACGTCGCTGCGGATCGCACGGTGCGCACCATCGAGGGCGGGATAATGGGCATCAGAGGACTGGCCAGTGGTGACTTCATCGTGATCCGAGACTCGGGCGAGATGGGGGCCGGCTACCGGCTGCTCGGAGTGGTAACCGGTTTCGACGGCCAGGAGCGATCGCGCTATCTCGGGCACGCGTGGTGGATGTCGGCGGACCATCACTACCTGCTGCAGTCACGGTTCCAGCCTGCCGGCGGTCCAACGTACACGCTGTTCGATCTCGTCGCGGGAACGAACTTCGACTTCGGGGTCCCGTGCGGTGGGCGGAGCGAAGGTGGGTGTCCCTCTCCGCACTGGATGCGCGACGGACGGCTCGCGTTCTATTAGAGCGCGAACTCTCCCGGCGCGATCCGCTCGCGGCCGCGCATATACGGCCGGACCGCTTTCGGGATGACCACCGATCCATCTTGCTGCTGGTAGTTCTCGATGATCGAGATCATGAGGCGCGGAAGCGCGAGGCCGGATCCGTTCAAAAGATGCGGATGCTCGATCTTGCCGCCCGGCTCGCGCCGATACCGGATGCTCGCGCGCTCCGCTTGGAACGACCCGCAGTTGCTGCATGAGGACACCTCGACCCACTCGCCGACGCCCGGTGCCCATGCCTCCACGTCGAAGCCACGGGTCGCTTGGAATGCAAGCTCGCCCGTGCACAGCTCGATCACGCGGACGGGTATCTCCAGCCGCTCGAGGACCTCGACCGCGCGATCGACGAGACCCTCGAGCTCCTTGGGCGACTCTTCGGGGTGGCAGTACACGACCATCTCGACCTTGTCGAACTGGTGGCCGCGCTTGATGCCGCGGACGTCTCGTCCTGCGCTCATGTGCTCGCGTCGAAAGCATGCGGTGTATGCGACGTATTGAAGCGGAAACTTCTGACCGTCGAGGATCTCGTCGCCATGGATGCCGACCAGCTGCGGCTCGGCCGTCGGGATGAGCCACAGATCGTCCTGTTCGTCGTGATATTGATTCTCGGCGAAGTGAGGGAGATGCGAGCTCGCGACGAGTGTCTGCCGCTTCGTGAGGAACGGCGGGTAGATCTCTGTAAAACCGGCGTCGATCTTGAGGTCGAGCATCCATTGGATGAGAGCGCGCTGGAGCGCGGCGCCTGCGCCGCGCAGCAGGTAGAAACGCGAGCCGGACACTTTCGCGCCGCGCGGGATGTCGAGGATGCCGAGCTTCTCGCCGATCTCCCAGTGTGGCTTTGCCGGGAACGGAAGTTCGCGCGGCTTGTCCTCGCGGACGACCTTGTTGTCCTCGTACACAGCCCCGACCGGCGCGCCGGGATCGACCAGGTTGGGGATGTGGAGAACGAGCTCGTCACGCTCCGATTCGAGTGGGCCGAGCTCCGCCTCGATCGCTTTGATGCGCTCGCCCACCTCGCGCATTCGCGTCTTGACCGCGTCGCTTGGCGGACCGCCCTTGCTTCCCTTGTTCCGTTCGGCGCGCAGCTGCTCGACTTCGGAGCGCAGTGCCCGACTTCGGGTGTCCAGCTCGACGATGCGACCCAGCGGTGCGTCGAAGTGGCGCAGCTCGAGCATCGCGCGGACCGCGCCAGGTTGCTCGCGGATCAGCTGGAGCGGATTCATGAGCGTGTCATTATCGCGTTCGTGTTCCACGTCGTGCTCGTCGCGTTCGAGGGACCGGACCGCTATTCGTTCGTCGGCGGTCTCGCGACGCGCATGACAGACCTCTCCGGTGCGCTGCTCGACCGCGGACACCGTGTCTATCACCTCTTCGTCGGCGACCCATCCCTGCCGACGCACGAGGAGCGCTACGAGGGTCAGCTGGTGCTCCAGCGCTGGTCGCAATGGATCAGCCGCTATCACCCGCGCGATGTGTACGACGGCGAGGACGGGAAGTACCTCGACTTCTCGCGCACCGTGCCGCCGTATCTCGCGAACGTCGTGATCCCGGCCGCAGCCACGCGGGGCGAGCGGAGCGTGGTCTTGTTCGAGGACTGGCAGACCGCCGCCGCAGCGATCAATACCGCGACGCTCCTGTCCGCGCGCACCGATCGTTCCGCGACGCTCTTCTGGAACGCCAATAACACCTATGGCTTCGGCCGCATCGACTTTCCCCTGCTGCGCCGAGCCGCGTCGATCACGACGATCTCACGCTACATGCGCATGGAGCTCGCGAAGGTCGACGTCGAGGCGGCCGTGCTGCCGAACGGCATCGCCGATCGGTACCTGAAGCCGCTCGCGCCTAGCGACGTGACGGCGATGCGCACGGCGTTCGGTGACCGACCCACGTTCGTGAAGGTCGCGCGATTCGACGTCGACAAGCGCTGGCTCTGGGCCATCGACGCGATCGCCACGATGCGCGACGCCGGCATGCGGCCACGTTTCATCATGCGCGGCAGCCGTAGCCCCTACGCGGAGACCGTCGGCGATCGCATCTTCGGGCGCGGACTCACGGTCGAGCGCCTCGCGCTGCCGCAAGCTGCGTCGTCGCGCGACCTCGCGGCCGCGATCGCGACGACGAACGCCGAGGTCGTGTTCCTCGACTTCTTCATCGACGAGAAGGCGCTGCGCTCGCTCTACGCGGCGGCCGACGGCGTGCTCGCGAATTCGGAGAAGGAGCCGTTCGGACTCGTCGGTCTCGAGGTCATGGCGTCCGGCGGCATCGCGTACCTCGGCCGGACCGGAGAGGACTACGCGGTGCCGTTCGGGAACGCGATCGTGGTGCAGAGCGACGATCCGCGCGAGCTGCTCACGTCATACCTCACCCTGCGCGAGCGGCCGGAGCTCGGACGGTCGATCCGCACCGACGGGCGCGCGACCGCGAAACGCTTCGCGTGGCCGCGCATCCTCGAGGGCTACGAGTCGGTGTGGGAGACCGCCTTCGCGCTGACGAGCTAGAGCCGCTCGAGCTGCTCGTGGCGAACGGCGCGCCGGATCGCCCACGGGTCGCCGTCCCACCGCCTTCGCGCCGCCGGATCGACCATCCAGCGCACCCGATGCACGAAGCGCGCGTGGTCGTCGAGATAACGCTGCAGCGTGGTTCGATCTTCGAAGAGCACGCGGTGCCAGAAGCGGCCGGCACGCCGCGAGCGGAACCAACCCTCGCGGACCGCGGTCGCGACCGCGTCGTCCGAGCTGCGGTCGTTCACGAGTTCCTCGCGGGAAGTCGCGATGACGCCGGCCTGACCGTACGTGCCACTCGAAGTCTTGTGCTCCGCGTACGCGAAAACGCGCGAATCAGGCCGCGCGTCGATGAGGATGCCATGCGACCGCAGGATCCTGCGGGCTTCCTTCAGGGCATCGACCATGCCCCGTCGTGGGACGCATCAGAGCGTCCACGACAGGATCGCGACGTCGAAGTACCCGTCGGGAAACGGAAGCTCCTGTGCGACGCCGACCTTGAACTGTACGTTCGCGGCGCCGAGCCCGCGCGCCTTCGCGCGGGCGAGGCGGATCGCCGAGGGATCAGGATCGACGCCCACGACCTCGGACGCGTAGGGGGCGCACCCAAGGGCCATGCGCCCATCGCCGCAGCCGACGTCGATGACGCGTTTGCGCCGGACAAGGGAGACGCCACCATATTCGCGAAGCTCGCCTTCCGGTGGCGGTCGCAGCAGCGACGAGATCGCCGGCAGCAGACGACCGACCGCACTGGTACTTGTGCCCATGACGAGCGCGACGATATAGGAGGAGCGAATGACAGTGGATCGAAGTCACGACGCAGCGAATGACGCCGAGCGGGCGCGGCTCGGAAAGCTCGTCGCGCGCCTCAGCGACGAGGACCTGAGCCGGCCGATGCCGGCGGGTTGGACGGCGGCGGCGATGCTCGCGCACGCGGGTTTCTGGGATGCGCGAGCCGTCTTCGCGCTGGAGAAGTGGGCGACGACCGGCGCTGCGCCGCCGCCCGGTGACTACGAGCCCGACGATGTCGCCTGGATAAACGAGTCGGCCAAACCGTTCCTCCTGGCACTTCCGCCGCGCGTGGCGGCGGACCTCGCGCTCCGCCTAGCCGAGCAGGCGGACGTGAGGATCAAAGCGCTGAGCGATGAGCTCGTGGAGAAGATCCGCGTCGTGGGGCCGTTCAACATCTCGCGGGCGGAGCATCGAAGGGAGCACCTGGACGACATCGAGCGCCTTTTCCCGCCCAGATAGGACGCGCGGAGATCAGCGCGCAGCGTTGAAGAGTGCGCCGACCCAGTACCAGCGTCCATCGATCTGGTCGAACACGAGCTGCACGTTGCTCTGGGGTGTCGGCGGCGTGCCGTACGCCGACCACGTCGACCACACCCAGAATGATCCCGGCATCGGAGGATCGCGGCGGATGGGCCGCGGCTCGACCGTGACCTTGAGTCCCTGCGAGAACGACGTTCGGAGCTGCGCGGCCATCTTGTCGCGGCTGGTCGCCCCGCCCTCGGACTGGTAATAGCCGGAGTTGAACCAGCACTTCGGCGTCATCAGATCGCGCAATCGGTCGGCGTCAGAAGCCGCGAAGGCGGCGGCGACCATATCCACCATGTTTTCGACCACAGCGGCGACGACGGGCGCGGGTGTCGGTGTCGGACGCGGGGCGGGCGTCACGAATGTCATCGAACGCGCGATCGCGTCGAACGTCGCGTTCGGCAGCTGAGGCGGACGCGGGTCTGCGCCAGGCACGACCGTGATGCCATACATGCGTCCCGAGGATGCGACGTAGTAGCCCAGTGATTCGTCCGCGCTGCCGAATACTCGTGCCGCGGGCTTCCCATCGATCGTGGTCGTCTGCACCTGGCCGCCGTTGCCACCCGCGCGCGCGGTGGCGAACTGGATCGGCGTCTGCGATGACGTCTGCGCCTCGACCTCCACGACCCAGGCGAACGCGCCTGTTCCACCCGTGCCGCCGTGCACGCCGAGATCCTGTTCGTCGACGCCACTGCGCCAGGTCAGCACGTCGTCACCGAGGTAGACCGGGTCCTGGACCTCGATCCGGGAAAGGCATTCGCTGACACGCCACGACGGCGGCAAGGTGACGGCGTATCCGAGCGCGGCGTTCACGTGCCGGCCGGGTGGTATCGGTGAAGGAGTCGCGGTCTGGACCGTCGCCGTTGGCGTCGGGCTCGGCGCGACCGACACGCTCTCCACCGGGCTCGGGCTCGGCGCCGACCGGATGGGCAGGCAACTGGCGAGCGGAACGATGAAGGCCAGTGCCAAACCGTTTCGCAGCCACGACCGGCCGGATGTGCGTGTCCGCAGCTGATCGGCTATTGCGTTATCCGTACTGCTCGCGAGCGCCAGGCAGCATCGCGCCGCCCCGGCCGGCGACGGCCGCCATGCGATTCACGTCCATAAGCGACGAGCGGATGTCGTCCGGCGGCTCGGCACCCGCGTACCACCAGACGACCTCGAGGTTCGCGCGGAACAGCGCGTCGAACACCGCGTCCTCGGGGCTCGAGTTGCGGCTCGAGTACCACCAGAACCAGTCGCTGCCTTCGGCGACCATGAGTGGCTGGCGCACGCTTTTGGGCATGTAGCGGAGCGCGCCCCACTGTTCCTGCGCGAATCGACGCGTGCGCTCGAGCGCGCCCCACGCGCGCGCGTGCGCGGGCTCGCCGATCCACACGCCGAGCGTCGCGTCGATCCAAGAACCGGTGTGCAGGTTCGGGAGTTCGACCTTCGCCGGCGTCTTGTCGAGAAAATCGCTCACGCGCACGGTCTCGAAACGCTCATCGGACTGCAGCGTTCCGTACAGGTAGCGCAGGAAGTCGTTCCCGTTGTTCGGGTACGCCTCCCAGGCGTTCTCGCCATCGAGGATGATCGTCGCGAGGTACGGACCGCCGTCTTCGGGCAGGCGCTCGCGAGCGCGTTCAAGCTTCCAGATCATGTCGCCGACCGCATCGTGAGGCGACATATCTCCGTACAGAAAGCCGATGCGGTCTGAGATCTCGCGGTCGCGGAAGATCGCGGTGCCGCCGCCCGGTATGCGGTACGGCCGGTAGAGGAGCTGCGGCTCGAGCAGACCACCGACGTCGTCGCGCTTGAACTCGACGCCGATCGAGCGCGCCAGCACGCCCTCGTCCGACGCGAACCACTCGAGGCCCGACTTGAAGATCGCGCTCGCGGCTTCAGGCGAGATCGAGCCCTCCGACGGCCACGTACCGCGCGGCTTCTTGCCGAAGGCGCGCTCGTGCGATGCGATCGCCTCCTCGATCTGGAATGCCGCATCGTCGGGATAGGCAAACGGCGGATCGGGCATGATCGCGTTCGGGTCGGCACGCAGCGCGCTGCGGTTGTCGATGATGAGCGGAAGGATCGGGTGGTAGTACGGCGTCGTCAGGATCTCCACCTGGCCATCGCGTTCGAGCCGGTGATACAGATGCGGCACGCCCGAGGCCATCATGCGTTGCCGCCCGATCACGTACCGCACCTCGTCGCCCGTATAGCGCTGACCCTTCTCGCGAAGCTCCTTGAGCCGCGCATCGCTCTCGATGTCGTCCGGATCGATCCACGCGAGGTTGAACCACAGCGCGAGATCGACGAAGTAGTCGTCCGACAGCAGCTCGGGGCGGTCGCGCGTTGCCATACCGAGCTGGAGCAGCCGCCGGTACTCGTCGTGCCGATGGATCACGTTGCCGTGATGGATGGAGAAGAAGCGATGCAGCATGTGGTCCTTCTCCTCCGGCGTGAGCGAGCCGTCGACGGTCCGCATCGTGACGCGCGTGTCCTCGTCGTCCGCACCGCGCGCGTAGTCCTCGAGCTGGTCGCGCAGGCTCGGCACCATCGTGAAATGCGCCTTGACGCCCGGGAACTCCTGGAGGAGCCGCGCCATGTGGAGGTAGTCCTTCGACGCGTGCAGCCGCACCCACGGCAGGACGAACTCGCTCGTTTGTGGATGCCGGTAATACGGCTGATGCATGTGCCAGATGATCGCGACGGGAAGCTTCCCGTTCACCGCGCCTTCACCGCCTCATCAAGACGGCGGCGCACGAAGTCATCGTCGAGGGCCCTCAGCAACCAGCCCGCCTTCGGGCCGCTGGGTCTGCCCAGGAAGGCCAGGTAGATCGCGCTGAAAGCGTCGCGGGACACCTTGCCGTCCACGACGAGGCCAACGCGCTTTGCGGTTTCGTACAGCTCCTGCTGCAGCGCCTCGGGGTCGCTCGTCGTACCGACCAGCTGCTTCACCGACTCGAGGTAGCGGCGCTGCGCGTCGGTGAGCGTGATCGCGGGCAGCTCGGATAGCACGCTGAAACGGGCCTCGTCCGGGGCCCAGCGTTCGAGCCAAACGCGCGCGAGCGCGACACGCCGATCCAGATCCCTTTGCTCGGACGGATTGAGCGGCGCGGCCTTGCGCTCCTCGGCTTCGCTCTGCGGATCGACGCTTGGGATCTGCAGCCAATCGGCGACGATGCTGAAGCGCACGCGAAAGCCGGGGGGCTCCGGATCCTCGGCGACCTGCGACAAGAGCCACGTCTTCGCCTTGTCGCTCTCCGGCTCCGTCAGGAATGCGTCGCCGCCCTGGTCGTACTCGTCCATGAGCTTGGGAAGCGTGAGGCCCGCCGGATCGAACTCGACATGCCGCTTCGGATGCGTGCGGAGCATCAAGAAGCGAACGAGCTCGGGCGGGTAGATCGCGACGAGCTCGCTCGCCGCGGCGCCGAGGCCCTTCGAGGTCGACATCTTCTTTCCGCCGCTCGTCGTGAAGAATTCATGCACGAGCCCGATCGGGGGTTCCTTCTTCCAGACCTCGCGGTAGATCTCGTTCGCGCGATCGCGTGACCCGCCGGCGGTGAGGAGATCCTTGCCACCCTCCTCGTAGGTGACGCCGAAGTGGTCCCACATCGCGCACCACTGGAGGTTCCAGTACAGCTTCGCGTTCCCTTTGAAGGGCGAGATGCGGCCGGATTGCCCGCAGCCCTTGGCCCACTCGACGTAGTCCGGTCGGCACTCATACGCGACGGTCTCTCCGTCGTAGTCATACGAGTAGGTGGTCCCGAGGCGGCGGCAGTTCTCACAGATCACGCCGATCGGAAGCCAGCGTTCGTCCTTCTTGACGTTCGCGACGCGGGCATAGATCTCGCGGATCGTCGCGGCATTCCGCAGAACGAGGTCGATCTGCTTGTCCAGTTCCCCAGAGCGATAGAGGTCCCGCATCCAGTGGATCTCCTCGGGTCGAATGCCAAGCCCTTCGAACGTCGCGAGGAACCGCGACGCGTAGTAGCGCGCGAAGTCGGATGCCTCCGACGGCTCCGGCGATGGAATGTGCGCGAACGGCTTGCCCATGTGCTCTGCCCAAGCAGCCTTCTCTTTCAGCGACTGCGAGTCCATCGGGTCGTAGTCGTCGATGGTGAACACGTAGCGGATGCGCAGGCCGCGTTTCTTGAACGTCCGATACAGAGCGTCGGTGATGATCGGACCACGCAGGTTGGAGATGAGCACGTCACCGGACGGCGTCTTTGAGTCGCGGATCACATGCTCGCGATCGGTCGCGAGGAGATCGGCCTCCTCGTCCGCCCAGAATCGAGCCTGGTGTCCTTGTTCCGACCCTTTGGCCGTCACGCTCGCGCTGGACTCTACGCTCAACTGACCGCCAGGATCTTCATTTCCATCGTGCCCGCCGGCACCGATACCTTCACCGTCTCGCCCGCGCGGTGACCTTGCAGCGCGCGCCCGACGGGCGACTCGTTGCTGATCTTGCCCTCCGCCGGCGACGCTTCCGCGGATCCGACGATGACGTACTTCTCTTTTTGGCCGTCGGCCTCGACGATCACGTGGCTGCCGACTTCGACCAGATCGTGTTTGGTCTTCTCGTCGATGATCTGCGCGTTCTTGATCATCTGCTCGAGCGTCATGATCCGGCCCTCGAGGAAGGCCTGGTCGTTCTTGGCCTGCTCGAGCTCGGAATTCTCCGTGAAGTCGCCAAATTCCATCGCGGCGTGGATGCGCTCGGCCACCTCGGTGCGCTTGGTCGTGCGCAGCTCTGCAAGCTCCGCCTGCAGCTTCTTCAGCCCATCGGCAGAGACATAGACCGGCTTCTCAAGATTGTTCATTGAGCCTCCATTACCCGGGTGCGACCCGCGCCACCCACCGCCCTAGAAACAAAAGCACTGAAGACCTCGCGGCCCTCAGCACTCCGGGCTACCTATGCTGGCGACAGATTGTACATCCGGAGGGCGGCTGCGGCGACGCTCCGGCGACGCCTTCTGGGCTGGTACGACCGAAGCGGGCGTGAGCTTCCGTGGCGGCGGACCAGCGATCCGTATGCAGTGCTCGTTTCGGAGGTGATGCTTCAGCAGACGCAGGTCTCCCGTGTGCTTCCCGCATACCCGGCGTTCCTTCGCCGCTTCCCAACCCTCGCGGCGCTGTCTCGGGCGACCCTCGCCGACGTGCTCAGGGCCTGGTCAGGTCTCGGCTACAACCGGCGCCCCCGCGATCTGCACCGTATCGCGCGGCTGCACCCGCGCGCGCTGCCCACGACGCGCGAAGCGCTCGATCTGCTGCCCGGTATCGGCTCATACACGGCCGGCGCCGTCAGCTGCTTCAGCCGCGGCGAAAGCGTGGCCTTCGCCGACACGAACATCCGTCGCGTGCTGGGCCGTCTGTTGCTGGGCCGCATCGCGACGGAGCGCGAGGCCGTCGCGCTCGACGAGCAGCTCGTGCCGACTCGAGGCGCCGACCGGTGGCATCACGCGCTCATGGATCTGGGCGCGACGGTTTGTCTCGTGCGAACGCCGCGCTGCGCGGCGTGCCCGATCGCCGCGGACTGCCGCTCGCGAGGTCGCGTCGTCCAGGCCGCGCCACGGCGTCAGGCCGCGTTCGCGACGAGCGACCGGCGCGTGCGTGGTCGCATCGTGGCCGAGCTTCGCGACGCGCCGCACGGACTCAGGCTCGCCGAGCTGCGCCACGCGGTCGGCGACGCCCGCGTCGCGCAGCTCACGCTGAAGCTCGAGGACGAAGGTCTCCTCTCCCGCAGACGTGGACGCGTGCGACTTGCGGACTGAATCGGCCTATGCTGCGGCCGTCCGCTGAGGTGGGAAGGGGCGGGAGGAACAAGATGCGCGCGCTTTTCGCGATCGCCCTTGCACTCACACTCGTAGCCACCGCAACGCAGACGCTCGCGGCGACGCCGACCCCAGTCGTTTATCTCGCGCTCGGCGATTCACTCGCCGAAGGGATCGGCGCTTCCAACATCGCAGAAACGGCGTACGTCCCACGTCTCTTCCACTACTTCCACGGCACGGCGCACGGCGGCGTCGACACGCTGGTCAACCTCGGCATCGGGGGCGACACGAGCTACTGGTTCCTGAGCGGTACGCCGTGGGGCGCCGGGCCGCAGCTTCAGCAGGCCCTCGCGGCGATCAACGACCCGACGACCGACACGCGCATCGTGACGCTCGACATCGGCGGCAACGACCTCCTCAACACACTGTTCGGGAGTGCGGCGTGCCACGACATCACGAGCGCTGCATGCCGCGCCGCGATGGCGGCGACGCTCGTGGCCTTCGCCGCCAACTACCAGACGATCCTGAGCGCGCTGAACGCAGCTCTGGCCGCGGACCCCGGGACCGAGCGGGTCTTCGTCATGACCTACTACAACCTGTGGGGTGGCACCGGCGATCCGCTGGAGGCGGTGACCGATGCCCTCCTGTTGGGCAGCGATCTCACGATCGACTGCGCGGCCAACGCGGCCGACCCGACCAAGGCGGGACTCAACGATCTCATCGCCTGCATCGGAATCGCGAATGGCGCGGAGGTCGCTGACGGTTTCGGCGCGGTGGGCGATAACGCGCTGCATCTCACTCATGTTGCAGAGGGCGACGTCCATCCGACCGATGCTGGATACGCTGCGCTCGCCAGCGCGTTCATGGAGGCGGAGAAGAGGTAGCGCGCCAGGCGGCTGGCCGCGCACGCCTCATCCCGCGGGGTCGAGGCGAACGGTCGTGTCGAGGACGTCAGCGCGCAGCATCGAGCGGAGCGACTCGCCGCTGCGCGGATACTTGCGGCGCAGCGCAGCGCTCACCGCCTCGATCGCTTTCGGTGAGCTATCGTGCCTCGCCCGCACCGGGGTGCGCTTCCCGACCGCGATCACCGCGCCTTCGCCACGTGCAAGCAGCTCGCGGTACCAGCGCCCGGCCGGGCCCCGCACCGAACGGACGTAAGGGACGTCGTCGACCACGACGATCCAGACCGGGACCGAGTGCTTCGTGCCCTTCGCCGAGCGCGTCTCGATCTCCACGGTATCCGTCGTATCGAACCGCTCGATGACGGGCTTGGGAAAAGACGCGGTCATGCCAGGGCTTCGGGCAGCGCGGGTCCGGCGACAGCGAGCGCGTAGCGCTCGGGTGGTAGGAACGCGCGCGCGGTCTCGACGACCTGCTCCTTCGTGACCGCGCGGAGCTCGCGCGGGTAGCGCTCGAAATGGTCTTCGCCGAGATCGAACATCTCTGCCTCGAGCACCATCGCAGCGACGCCGGCCGGGCTCTCGAGCGCGACATCGAGCTCGCCGACGAGCTTGTCCTTCGCGACCGCGAGGTCGTCCTCGGCGATCTGACCCGCCGTGATCTTGCGCAGCTCGTCGAGCGCGACTTCGATCGCGCGTCGCACGTTCTGCGGGTTGACGCCCATCCGAACGATCCACGGCGACTGGCCCCGGCTCGCGCCGATGGCGCTGAACACGTAGTACGCGAGGCCGAGCTGGTCGCGGATCACGTTGCCGGCGCGGCTCGCGAAGGTGTCGGCGGCGTAGACCATGTTCGTCACACGCGCGGCGGTGAAGCGCGGGTCGGTTCGCGGCAGGCCGGGCCAGCCGATGATCACGTCGCTCTGCGTCTTGTCCGGCACGAGCTCGACGCGTCGCTTCGCGGTCGCGAGGGTCGCCTGCGGGTAGTTCGCATCGCGCGGCTTCGCTCGCTTCGGCCAGTCGCCGAATGCGCGGCCCACCGCGTCCTTCGCCGCCTCTGCCGTCGTGCCGCCGGCGACGACCAGCACCGCACCGTCGGACGCGATCGCGCTCTTGTGGAACGCGCGGATCTCCGCAGGCGTCGCGGATCGAACGACCTCTGCATCACCGATCGCGGGAGCCTGGAAGGGATGGCCCGTGGGATAGACGAGCTGGCGCCAGGCGCGGTCGGATACCGCGCGCGTATCGCGCTCGTCCTTCTCGAGACGCGCGAGCGTCTGTCCGCGCACGAACTCGACCTCCGCGTCGGCCAGCGCCGGCGTACGCACGGCCTCCGCGATCAGGGCGAGCAGCGCACTGAGGTCGTCGCCGAGGCACTGCGCGCTGAAAACCGCCGCGTGCGCTCCGACATCGAGACGCGCGACCGCGCCCAGCGCGTCGAGCTCGCTCGCCCAGGCGGCCGCGTCGCGCCGCGCCGTGCCGCGCAGCATCGTCTGGGCCACGAGACGCGCGATCCCCGGGCGACCGACGGGTTCGAACCACTGCCCGGCCTCGACGGCGAGGAGCACCGACGTGGAGCGCAGGTCCGCGATCGGGACCACCGCGAGGCGCAGCCCGTTCGCGAGCACGCTGCGGTGGACGCGGTTCATGAGGCGTCGCCCTCAGGCACGAACCACCCGACGCTGCGCGAGCGCTCGACGAAGAGGCCGGCGGCCGCTTCACGGATCTCTTCGCGCGTGACAGCGGCGAGCTTCGCGTACCAGTCGCCGATCGAAGTCGCGGCGCCGGTCGAGAGAAGCTGACCGCAGCGGTACGCACGCCAGGTGATGGTGTCGGTGTTGAAGGCGGTCGACGCGAGCAGCTGGCGCCGTACGCGCGCGAACTCGTCCTCCGCAACCAGGTCGGTCGAGAGCTTCGAGAGCTCGTCGACCAAGACGCGCTCGACGTCCGCGTGCTTGACCCCAGGGCGCAGGGTCGCATCGGTCAGGAACAGGAAGGGGTCCTTCATCAGCTGGAACGAGGCATCGACGTCCGCGGCGAGTCCGGTCTCGACGAGTGCGCGATGCAGGCGCGACGATCGGCCGGACGCTCCGTCGCTTCCGGTCGACGTCCCCGCCAGCGCGACCGCGAGCGCGGAGATCGCGGCTGCGCGCGAGTCGGTCGCGCGCGGCGCGCGGAACGCGAGCATCACGATCGGCAGGGTTCCGCCCGCGCGGTGAACTGTCACGCGCCGCTCGCCGTGCTGTTCCGGCTCGGGCGCTTTCGGCGGCTCGCCGAGATCGTGCGACGGCTCGAGCGTGCCGAACGAAGCCGCGGCCTGTTCGATGAGACGCTCGGGCTCGTCGTCGCCCGTGACGACGACGTAGGCGTTGTTCGGAGCGTAGAAGCGGCGGTAATGCGAGTACAGGCCGTCGCGCGTCATGAGCTTGATCTCGTCCTTGCTTCCGATGACGCCCTGGCCGTAGGTGTGACGGCTGAACGCGATGGCCTGCAGCTCCTCGCCAAGAAGGAACGACGGGTCGTTTTCGTAGCCCTCTCGCTCGCTCACGATCACGGTGCGCTCGGCCTCGGTCTCCTCGACCGAGATGAGCGCGTTGCGCATGCGGTCAGACTCGAGCTCGAGCGCGGTCTCGAAGCGCGCCTTCGGGACCGTTTCGAAGTAGCACGTGACGTCCTCGCTGGTGAAGGCGTTCCACTGCGCGCCATAGCGCGCGAGCAGCCGGTCGAGGTCGCCTTTGGGATGCTTCGGCGTTCCTTTGAAGAGCATGTGCTCGAGGAAGTGCGACATGCCCGTGGTACCGGGGACCTCGTTTCGGCCGCCGACGTGGTACCAGACCCACAGCGACACCACCGGCGCGTGCCGCGCTTCGAGCGCGTACAGCACCAGCCCGTTGTCGAGGCGACGCGTCGCCGGGGCGTCAGTGATGGTCGGGATAGGTCGATTTTAGATGGCGCGGCGCGGGGCGTCGGCGGGGAGCCACGTCAGCCTTCGGCGAGCGCGCGCAGATGGGCGGCGCGTCGCTCCAGGAACCCGCGGAGATAGCGATCGAGGTAGATGCGCTCGACGAGCCATCCGATCGGGCCGAAGGGTGCGCGATAGCGGACGAGATCGCTCATCACGGTCGTGCCATCGCGACCGGTGAATTCGTGGCGGTGCCAGAAGCTGGCGAACGGGCCGGCGATCTGCTCGTCCTCGAAGCAGCGAGGCGCGTCGTACTGGATGATCTTCGACGTCAGCCTCTGGCGCACACCGAGGTGCCTCGCCTCCCACGTCACCACATCGCCCGGTCCGAGCAGGTCTGACGCGTGGCTCGACACGACGCGCTCCTCTGTGTCCGCCGTCGAGGCAAGGTGCGCCGACAGGCTCCGCGCCAGATCGAAGCAGCGTCCGGCCGGAGCGCGGATCGTCGTTTCGACGCGGATCGTGCCCGTTACTTCACGCCGAACTTCGCGCCGAGCACGGTGCGCACCGTGGTGCCGGCGACCTGGGATGCGAAGTTGCCGGGCGACTCGTGGAACTCCTCGAACACCGCGGCGAAGGCGATCGACGGCTGCTCGAATGAGGCGAAACCGATGAACCAGCCGTCCGGATCGCCTGCCGGCGTTTCGGCCGTTCCGCTCTTCCCTGCGACGGCGACCGCGAATCCGCGGAACGGGAAGTACACCGTGCCGTCCGTGTCCGCGACCACGGCGCGCATCCCATCGCGGATCAGCGAGAGGTCGGTCGGGATGCTCGCGGCGCGGCCCAGCTCCGCCTTCTCGAATTTCTTCTGCACCGTGCCCGACCGGTCGCGGATCTCGATCACCAAGCGCGGCTTCCACACGATGCCGTCGCTCGCGAGCGCCGCGGCATAGTTCGCCATCTGCAGCGGCGTCGCCAGAAGGAAACCCTGCCCGATCGCGAGGTTGGTCGCATCACCCGGATTCCAGGTCTTGTCGGTGGCTCGAGTCGCCTTCCAGGCCGGGCTGGGCACGAGGCCCTCCGCCTCGAGCACGTAATCAATGTCCGTGGCCTTGCCGAGACCGAAGCTCTTCGCTGCGATCGGCAGCAGGTCGGGGCTCTTGTCGTTCAGGCGCTTCCCCAGCTCGTAGAAGAAGGTGTTGCACGAACGCGCGAGCGCGGTACGAAGATCGATGAGCCCGAGGTTTCCGGTCTCGTGATTGAGCTGCGCCCACTGCTCGCCGTATCCCGTCCAGCGCGCCGGGCAATCGATGCGGTCGCCCCACTTGTACACGCCTTCGCGCATCGCGGCGGCCGCGGTGATCGGCTTGAACGACGAGCCGGTCGGGTACTGGCCGAATGTCGCGCGGTTGAAGAGCGGCTTGCGCGCGTCGGTCGAGAAGCGGGCGATGTTGACCGCGTCGCCGTTCGCGAACGCGTTCAAGTCGAACGTCGGCCGGCTCGCGATCGCGAGGATCTCGCCAGACCACGGATCCTCCGCGACGAGCGCGCCCTTACGGTCGCCGAGCGCGTTCTCGGCCGCGAGCTGCAGCGCCGGGTCGAGTGACAGCACGACGTCCATTCCCGGGATCGCCGCGGTCTCGCCAAGCAGCTCGGCCCGGTCGCCGTTCGGTTCGATGATCGAGAGACGCCAGCCGTACGTGCCACCCATGACGTCGTCGAGCGTGTCCTCGAGACCGCTGTTCGCTTTACCGATGAGATCGCCGGCCTGCACGCCGCGCGCGGCGCGCTTCTGCGCTTCGGCGTCGCTGGCCTCGGCGAGGTACCCGAGCGTCTGCGACGCAAGCCCGGTCGGGTAGCTTCGGACGCGCGTCGCCTGCGCCGCGACACCTTCGATGACGGAGAGCTTCGCCTTGATGCCGTCGAGCTGTGCGCCGCTGAGCGTTCGGATCGGAACGAACGTGTCCGCTCGTACCCAGGGCTGATGGAGCTTCGCCTTGATCTGGTCCGGCGTGAGGCCGACGATCGGCGCGAGGCTCAGCGCGAGCCCGTCCTCCGAGCGCACCTGGCCGGGAACGACGCCGATATTCGATCCGTCGATGAACGTCGCGAGCTCGGTCCCCTCGCGCGCGATGATGCGGCCCCGCGATGTGTCGAGCCGCGTCATCCGCACGAGGCGACCGGGTGAGAGCGCGGGGAGGATCGCTTCAGGCGACCACGCGATGCGCCAGACGGCCTTGTCCTTCTCGTCGACCATGACCAGCGAGAGCGTCGTGCTGCGTCTCACGTCGCCCACGCGCATCGTGTGGAACGTGACGTCGAGCGAGACCGTCGCGCTCCGTGGATCCGGCGAGCCGTTCGGCAGCTTCTGGCGCGTCGACGGTCCGGTCGTCGCCACGAGGGAGCGGAGTGTCATCTCTTCGGCGATGCGTGGCAGCCGATCGAGGAATCCTTCGGTGCCAACGCGTTGGCGCGACTCGTCGGTGAGGAGATCCCACATCTCCTGGTAATTGCCCTTCGTCCACGCCTCCGCGTACTGCTTCGCGACCGGATCCGGCGACGGCGGTACCGCTTCGCACGCCGTGGCGACGGCGAGCGCGGCGTAGAGGAGCGGGATCAGGGAGCGCAAGGGTTAGTAGCCGGCCGCGTTGCCCTCGCGGCGAGGATCCGCGCCACCGCTGAATACGCCGTTCTCGTCGATCGCGATCGCCTGCGCACCGCCGGTCACCTCGGCCCAGTCGCCGACGAGCGCGATCTCGTGACCCTTCGCCGCGAGTCGGGTGCGCGTCTGCTCGCTGAACCGGTTCTCGATCTTCAGCGCGCGACCCGACTCGTGATACCAGCGCGGCTCCTCGATCGCGCGCTGCACCTCCATGCCGTGATCGATGAGCGCGACGGCGAGCTGGAAGTTCGTTTGCACCTGCGCGTGGCGCCCGGGCGTGCCGAACACGAGGCGCGGCGTGACGCCTTCGAGAGCCATGACCGTGTTCAGCGTATGGATCGGCCGCTTGCCGGGCGCGAGCGCATTCGGCGACGCGGCATCGAGCGAGAAGCCGGTGAGACGGTCGTTGAGCATGATGCCCGTGTCGGGGACCATACACGCGGCGCCGAACTCGCTGAACACGCTCTCGATGAGCGAGACGGCGTTGCCGTCGCGATCGACGATCGCCATGTAGGTCGTGTCGGTCGCGAGCGCAGCGAGAGCTCCGGCTTCGGTGCGTTCGCTCGCCTTCGCCGGTATCGCGCGGCGCCGCGCGCTCACGAACGGACCATCGAAGAGCCGCTCGACGTCGAAGCGAACCTGCCGCGGATCGCCCGAGTACGCGTCGCGGTCCGCGAACGCCATCTTCTTGATCTCGACCATCTGATGCACGAGGTCGGCGCTGCCCCAGGCGTACTCCTTGGGGTCGAGCCCCTCGGCGATCGCGAGCTCCTCGAGCAGGACGTGACCCTGCGAGACGGGCGGCTGCCCGAAGACACGCAGGCCGCGATATGGAACGGCGATCGGTTCGGGGCGATCGGTCGAATGGGCGCCGAGGTCGTCGAGCGCGATGTGACCGCCGAGCGCTGCCACCGCGTCAGCGAAGCGGGCGCCGAGATCGCCGCCGTAGAACGCGGCGACGCCGTGCGCCACGACCTCGCGGAGGGTCTGCGCGAGATCGGTCTGCTGCAGGATCTCGCCGGAGCGCGGAAAGCGACCGCGCGGACCGAAGACGCGCGCGCATTCCTCGTCGAGGCGCGCGCCGCTGTCGACGAAGCCTTCGGCGAGACCATCGCTCACCGGGAACCCTTCCTCGGCGTACTGGATCGCCGGCGCGAGCGCACGTTCGAGGCCGAGCCGTCCGTGGTCGTCGATGAGGTCGGAGAATGCGGCGAGGGCTCCGGGCACGGTCGCGACGCGGGGCCCGCCGCTCGGGTAACCATCCGGGAACGAGTCGCGTTCGAGCGACCGCGGAGCCGCGCCTGAGCCGTTGTACGCCTGCACCTCGCGCGTGCGCGCGTCGTACACGAGCGCGAAGAGATCGCCGCCGATGCCGGTGCGATGCGGCTGCGTCACGGTACACACCGCCGCGGCGGCGACCGCGGCATCGACCGCGCTCCCGCCCTCGCGCAGGACCGCGATGCCCGCGGCGGTGGCGAGATGGTTGTCGGTCGCCACGAGCCCGTTCACCGAGCGGATCGTCGGCCGCGTGGTCACAGGAAGATGCTATGCGCTCGCGCGGCTCAGACCAGCAGGCCGATGACCATTCGAGCAACGAGTGCGGCAGCGGATGCGATCAAGAGACCAAGACCGAGCGAGCGGTTCGGACGAGGCACGAGCGGCATCAGGGCGAGGGCGAGCGCCGCGAGCGGCCAGTGCGGGCTGCCATCGGTGAGGAGCGCGCCGAAGAGCACGTAACCGATGGCGGCCCACGCGACGACCGCCGCGCCTTCGAGCAAGACGACGGCCGCGCACACCGCAGCCGCGGCGACCGCGCCCCAGAGCACCAGTTCCGCCGCGCCGAGACCGACGGTCCCGTCGGTCTCGCTGAACGCGAACACACCCATGATCAGCGTGTCGATGCCGGCGACCAGTGCCTTCGCTCGTCGGGACATTGGCGCAGGCTAACCGAGGATCGCAGTTACGCCCGCATCACGCTTTCGGAGTGAGTCGCACCACCGGGATCTCGCGATCGGTCTGCTGCCCGTATTTGCCATAGCCGGGCGCGAGGGCGACGACCCGCTTCCACGCGCGTTCGCGCTCTGCCCCATGCAGCGACTCGGCGCTCACCGCGAACTTGTGGCCGTCGACCTCGATCGCGGCTCCGTCGGGCAGGCGCGCGAGATTCACGTACCAGGACGGATGCGCTGCGGCGCCGGCATTGGACGCCACGACGAGCCGCGACCCGTTGCCGCGCTCTTCATCGGGAAACCAGCCGAGCGTCGTTTCGCGGCGGCGGCCGGTCTTCGCGCCGGTGGTCGTCAGGAGGAGCAGCGGTCGGCCCTGCACCCGCATTCGGCGACCGAGAAGCCGGAACATCGCGATCTGCATGAAGCTGAATATCGCTGCGATCCACGGCGCCACCTTGGGGAAACCAGTGCCGCGAGTACCGCGCGGGGTCAGTCGAACGGACATGCGCACAGGTTACGCGCCAACAGTGCAATCGACGGAACGCGGTCGCGGCGTAGGGTGTACGAGACTCCGATGAGCGACACCCAGATCGTCGAGCTCGACGAGCCCGAGCCTGCCGCGGCACCTCGGCCCTGGCGCGCGGGATCGCTGACGCTATTCGCCGTCCCGGTGCTGCTCGCCGCCGCCGCGACGCTGACCCTCACCGCACGAACCGAGACGCGACCCACCCTCGCCGAGAGTCCCGCGCCAACGACCGCCCCGCGTCCCGCGGCGACGCTGCAGTTGATCGCGATCATCACCCTTCCACCCAGCACGCCATCGGTCGCGTTGACCGAATCGGGCAATCCCGAGGTCCTCGGGGACCGGCGCTGGTCATCGCCTGGGCCGGCCTACCCCGCGCGCGGCGACGTGGCCGAGGCGGTCCTGCGCGGTGACATCTACCTCATCGGAGGCACCGGGACGACCGAGGACGGGCGCAACGTCTTCCGCTACGACACGATGACCGGCTCACGGCAGCGCGCCCCGGATCTCCCGATCTCTCTGGATCACGCGATGGCCGCGACGCTCGGCGACCGGATCTACGTGTTCGGCGGATTCGTCTTCGCGCAAGCCTCGGCGCGAGTCTTCAGTCTCGGCGCGAACGACACGAGCTGGACCGAGGAGGCGCTGATGCCGCAGGGACGCGCGGCGGGCGGCGCAGTCGCCCTGGACGGACGCGTCTGGCTCGTCGGTGGCGTCGCTCTGAACGGCTCGTGGATCCCCGAGGTCTGGTCGTGGGACGGCGCCGGCCGCTGGTCGACCGGGCTTGCCCTGATGCCGACGCCACGCGACCACCTCGCCGTCGGCACGTACCGTGGAAGCATCTGCGCGGCTGGCGGCAACGGCGGTCCGCAGGCCTTCGAGTGCTACGAGCCGGCCCACAATGAATGGACGAAGCTCCGCGACCTGCGAAAGCCGGTGCTGGCCGGGCGTGCGTCCGAGGCCGGCGGATGGTTCTGGGTCGTCGAGCGCGACGTCCATGCGTTCAACGGCGACACCTGGAATTTCGCTTCACGGCTGCAGTCGCCCCGCGCCGGCGGGGCGCTCGTCACGATCGCTGACGTGCTCTATTTCGTGGAGGGCGCGACCGGGCGCCCGGCGTCGATGGAAGTGCTCAAGGTGCGCTGACTGTCAGCGCGCTGGCTCCTGTCCGAGGAAGATGCGCGTGTAGCCCCATGGCTCGCCGGGCCGCAGCGGCTCGGGCGTGGTGCCGTCGAGATGCATGAGCATCGCCTGCTCGTCGCACGCGAAGCGTTTCGGGCACACCGGACATTCGGCGGCGCTCTTCTCGGGGAGCCTACCGAGACTGATGAGCGTGAATCCGCAGCGCTCGAAGAACTCAGGCACCAGGGTGAGCGCGAAAACGCGCCGGAGACCGAGCTGCCTTGCGCGCGCGACACACGCGTCGACGAGCGCCTTCCCCACCCCGCGACCGGACGTCTCGGGCCGCACCGCGAGGGAGCGGATCTCCGCCAGATCGCGCGTCAGCGTGGCGAGGGCACAGCATCCGGCGAACCCCTCATCGTCGGCGACCAGATAGTCGCCCAGGTTCTCGAGGAGGAACTCGCGCGTGCGCGACAGCATCAGGTCCTGCGCCGCATACGTGTCGATAAGCTCGCGCATCGCGTCGACGTCCTCGGCGCGAGCCGGCCGGATGCCGGGGCTCACGCGCGAAGGGCCGACCGCGCTTCGTCGATCGCCGCCCGCACGCGCTCCGGAGCCGTTCCTCCGGGTGACGATCGCGACGCGAGGGAGCGGGAGATCTCCGTCTCGGCGACCGCGGTCTCGCCGAACCGCGGATCGGCCGCGCGAAGCTCCCCAAGCGTGATCCCGACGAGGTCCTTCTTCGCAGCGAGCCGCGCGCGTACGAGGCGACCCACGACCTCGTGCGCCTCCCGGAACGGCACGCCCTGGCGCGCGAGGTGATCGGCGAGATCGGTCGCCGTCAACATGCCGCTCTCGGTCGCGCGGCGCATCGCGTCGCGGTCGAAGCGCAGACCGCCTACGACGAGCGCGAGCGTCTCGAGCGCCGGGATGATCGTGGCCGCGTCGTAAAGAGGAACGCGCTGCTCCTGTAGATCGCCGTCGTACGCGAGTGGCAGACCCTTAAGCGTCGTGAGGACCGCGATGAGGTCGCCGATGATCCGGCCCGTGCGGCCGCGCACGAGCTCGGCGACATCGGGGTTCTTCTTCTGCGGCATGATGCTCGACCCGGTCGCGTGCTCGTCGGAGAACTCCGCGAACGCGAACTCGGCGCTGGTCCACAGGACCAGCTCCTCGGCGAATCGTGACGCGTGGACCGCCGCGAGCGCGCAGACGTACACGAAGTCGGCGATGAAGTCGCGGTCCGCGACGGCGTCGATGCTGTTACGGAACGTGCGCGGCAGACCGAGGTCGTTCGCGACCACCCAGGGATCGATCGGATAAGGCACACCCGCGAGCGCGCCCGCGCCAAGCGGCGACACCGCCGCGCGCTCGCGCGCCTCGGCCGCGCGCATGCGGTCGCGCCGCATCGCTTCCACATGTGCGAGCAGATGGTGCGCGAGCGAGACCGGCTGCGCGCGCTGGAGGTGGGTGTATCCCGGCATCACGGTGTCGACCTCGCCTGACGCCCGCTCGACGAGCGAACGCGCGAGCGTGAGCAGGGCGGAGTCGAGACGATCGAGGAGCTCGACGGTGAGCAGCCGAAGATCCAGCGCGATCTGGTCGTTGCGGCTCCGGCCGGTGTGCAGCTTTCCGCCGACCGCCCCGGCGCGCGCGATCAGCACGCGCTCGACCGCGGAGTGCACGTCTTCAGCGTCGGCGGGCCACGCGAAGGTCCCCGCGGCGATCTCGGCGGCGATGCGTTCGAGCTCCTTCACCAGGGTGACCGCTTCGTCTTTCGCGATGACGCGCTGACGGCCGAGCATGTGAGCGTGCGCGATGCTCCCGCGAACGTCGTGCGCCGCGAGGCGCTTGTCGAGCTCGAGCGACGCGGTGAAGTCGCGCACCCGCGGGTCGAGGGCGCCCTCGAAGCGTCCCTGCCAGAGATCCTTCACTTGGTCCGTTTCTTCGTCTTCGGCGCCTCGAGCGCCTTCCTCGGCACGTCGAGCATCGCCTCGCTGCCCTCGCCCCAGAGCGCCTGCGTCCGCGCCTGCGTCCGCAGCGGCAGACCAAAGACGGTGATGAAGCCCTCCGAAGACTTGTGGTCGAACTGGTCGCCCTTTCCGTACGTCGCGAGCGCGGTCGAGTAGAGCGAGTGTGGCGAGCGGCGACCCGCGATCGTCGCGGCGCCGCGATGGAGCCGCACGCGGATCTCGCCGCTCACGAAGCGCTGCGTGCTGCGCACGTACGCCGCGAGATCCTGATGATGCGCCGTGAACCACAGGCCGTTGTACACGAGGTCCGCGTATTCCTGCGCCACCTTCGCCTTGAGGCGCAGCGTCTCCTTCGAGAGCACCATGTCCTCGAGCGCGCGGTGCGCGAGATGCAGGATGACCGCGGCCGGCGCCTCGTAGATCTCGCGCGACTTGATGCCCACCAGCCGGTTCTCGATCTGATCGATGCGGCCCACGCCGTACTTCCCACCGAGCTTGTTCAGGCGCTCGACGAGCTCGACGCCCTCGAGCTCCTCGCCGTCCAGGCTGATCGGCAGGCCCTCGCGGAATGCGATCACGATCTCGCTCGGCTCCGCGGGAGCCTCATCGGGATCGACCGTCCACTGGAATACGTCGCGCGCCGGAGTTCCCCACGGATCCTCGAGCACACCGGCCTCGATCGAGCGTCCCCAGAGGTTCTCGTCGACGCTGTACGGGCTCTTTTTCGTCGCCTCGACGGGGATGCCGCGCTCGCGCGCGTACTCGATCTCCTCGTCGCGCGTCATGTTCATGCCGCCGCGCATCGGCGCGATCACCTTCAGGTCCGGCGCGAGCGCGCCGACGGCGAGGTCGAACCGCACCTGGTCGTTCCCCTTGCCGGTGCAGCCATGAGCGACGAAGCGCGCATTCTCCTCGCGCGCGACGTCGACCAGCAGCTTCGCGAGCAACGGGCGGCCGAGCGCGGTCGCGAGCGGATAGCGCTCCTCGTAGAGCGCGCCGGCCTGCAGCGCCGGCCAGACGAAGAACCGCACGAAGATGTCGCGCGCGTCCTGCACGACCGCTTTGCGCGCGCCGCTCGCGATCGCCTTTTTCTGGACCCCCTCGAGATCGCGCACCGACCCGAGGTCGCCGGTGCACGTGACCACCTCGAAGCCGTGCGTCTCGCGCAGCCATGCCACCGCGACGCTTGTGTCGAGGCCGCCGGAGTACGCGAGGACGCACGTCTCTCCTTTGTGTTGCTGCGCCGTCATGCCTTCTCCTTCCGAGCCACGCCGAACGCGGTGAGACGCGTGAGCAGGGAGCGGGCATGGCGCTCCGTCGACGTCGCGACGAAGACGGTGTCGTCGCCCGCGAGCGTGCCGAGGATCTCGCTGAGCCCCGACGCATCGAGTGCCGCGCCGAGCGCGTTCGCGGTGCCGGGGGACGAGCGCAGCACGACCATGTTCGCCGCGACCGAGGCCTCGACGGGGTAGTCCTCGCTGAAGCGGCGCAGCCGATCCGTGCCGCCGCCCTGGCTCACGGCGGACGGCAGCGCGTAGATATGCGCGCCGTCACGGGCGACCTTCACGAGACCGAGCTCGACGATGTCGCGCGACACCGTCGCCTGCGTCGCCGGGAAGCCAGCTGTCTTGAGCGCGCGGACCAGCTCCTCCTGGGTCGAGAGGTGCTGCTGCCGTACGAGACGCACCAGCGCCTGCTGCCGGTGATGCTTGCGCGCGAGCCCTTCCCTCATGCGGCCGCCTCGAAGACGGTGCCCACCTGCTCGCCGGTGAGCAGCTTCTCGATCGCATCGGCGCCGCGCGCCGCGACGATCGCGGCGCGACAGCCTGCGCTCGCCGCCAACAGACACGCCTCGACCTTCGGCACCATGCCGCCCTCGATCGTCCCGTCGTCGACGAGCGTCTTCGCGCGAGCGGTGTCGAGAGACGCGATGACCTTGCCATCCTTCGAGCGCACGCCCGGCACGTCAGTCACGAAGACGAGCAGCCGCGCGCCGAGGCTGGCGGCGAGCGCGCCGGCAGCGCCGTCGCCGTTCACGTTGAGGATCTCGCCGTCCTTCTTGTCCAGCGCGGCCGGCGCGACGACCGGCACGCGCCCCAGCTCGAGAAGCTCCTCGAGCAGCCCGCTGTCGACGAGGGTCACGCGGCCGACCAGACCGAGCTCCGTCTCCTCGCGCTCGGCGCGAAGCATTCCGCCGTCGACGCCCGACAGTCCGACCGCCGGCACACCGCGCGCGATCAGCGCCGCCACGACGCGGGTGTTCGCGAGACCGGCCAGCGTCGCGAGCGCGACGTCGCGGGTCGGCGCGTCGGTGACGCGCAGTCCGCGGACGAAACGCGTCTCGAGGCCAAGACGTCCCGACCACTCGGTCGCGAGCGGACCGCCGCCATGGACGACGACCAGCGAGTGTCCTGAGTCGTTGAGCGCCGCCACGACATCAAGCGCCCCGGCTTCCTCCCCCATGACCGCGCCGCCGATCTTCAACACCACGACATCGCTCACGTCATGTACTCGGCGTTGATGCGCACGTACTCGGCGGAAAGATCGCAGCCCCACGCCACCGCGTGACCATCGCCGAGGCCGAGCGTCACCTCGATCTCGACCGCATCCGCCGCGAACAGCGCGCGCACGTCGGCATCGGCGACGACGACGGGCGCGCCATCGCGGTAGACGAACAGGGTGCCGATCCGCACGCTGGCGCGGCGGTCATCGACGCGCGCGCCCGAGCGGCCTGCCGCGGCCAGCACGCGGCCCCAGTTCGGGTCGCCGCCGTGGATGGCGGTGCGCACCAGATTCGAGTTGGTGATCGTCCGCGCCGCCAGTCGCGCGTCGGCAGCGGACGCCGCGCCGCGCACGCGCACCTCGAACACCTTCGTCGCGCCCTCGCCGTCGGCGACGATCATGCGCGCGAGATCCGCGCACACCGTGTGGATACCCTCGTCAAACGCAGCGAGATCCGAGCCCTTCGGCGACACGCCCGACGCGCCGTTCGCAAGCACCAGCAACGTGTCGTTCGTGCTGGTATCGCCGTCGACCGAGATCGCATTGAACGTCGTGTCGGCGGCATGCGAGACGATCCGTCGCAGGTCGCTGGGCTCCACGGCCGCGTCCGTCGTGACGAACGCGAGGAGCGTCGCCATGTTCGGATGGATCATCCCCGCGCCCTTCGCGACGCCGCCGATGCGGACCGTGCCCGCCGCGAGATGGACCTCCCGCTCGGTCACTTTGGGTCGTGTGTCCGTGGTCATCATCGCGCGTGACGTGTCGTCCCAGCCGCCTTCCGTCAGTGCGATCGTCGGGAGGACGGCGGCGATGCGCTCGACCGGAAGCTTGAAACCGATGACGCCGGTGCTCGCGACCGCGACCTCGTACGGCGAGCACCCGACGACGGCGGCGGCTGCTTCGGCCATCGCGATCGTATCGCGCTCGCCCTGCTCACCGGTGCAGGCGTTCGCGTTGCCAGAGTTCACAACGATCGCGCGCAGCGTTCCGCGTTCGACGTGGCGGCGCGTCACGACGCACGGCGCGGCGATGACCTGATTCGTTGTGAACACCGCGGCCGCGACGCACGGCCGCTCCGACACGATGAGCGCCACGTCCAGTCGTTCGGGTCGGCCGTGTTTCACACCGGCCTTCGCGGCGCCAGCGCGGAAACCGCCGGCGTAGGTGACGCCGCGCCCGCCGCTCATGGCCAGAGCGGCAGCGCCTCGAGACCCATCGTCTCGGGATAGCCGCGCATCGCGTTCAGGTTCTGGATCGCCGATCCGGCGGCGCCCTTCACAAGGTTGTCGATCGCGGCGAACGCGACGAGGCGCCGGTTGGGCTCGTCCACGACGGCGTGCACGAGGCACCAGTTGCTCCCCAGTGTGGCCTTCGTCGCGGGGTACGAGCTCGTGACGCGAACGAACGGCTCCTCCGCGTACGCGGTCGCATACGCCTCGGCGACGCGCGCCCCGTTCGCGCCCTCGCGCAGCGTCGCATAGCAGGTCGCGATGAGGCCGCGGGTCATCGGGACGAGATGTGGTGTGAACGTGAGGTGCGGCGCGCGTCCGGACATGCCGCGCACCTCCTGCGCGATCTCGGGCGTGTGGCGATGTTTCGGAACGCCGTACGGCCGTACGCTCTCGTCGATCGTTCCGAAGAGGTAGGCGTCGTCGACGTTGTGGCCCGCGCCCGAGACGCCCGACTTCGCGTCCACGATGATGTCGTCCTCGACGAGGTTCGCGCGCAGCGCGGGCGCGAGCGCGAGGAGCGAAGCCGTCGGATAGCAGCCAGGGTTCGCGACCACGCGCGCGGTGCGCAAACGGTCGCGCGTCAGCTCCGTCAGTCCGTAGACCGCTTCCTTCAGCAGCTGCGGCGCGGGATGCGTGTAGGCGTACCAGTGCTCGTAGTCCTTCGGATCGCGAAGGCGGAAGTCGCTGCCGATATCGATGACGGCGCGCCCCTCGGCGAGCCAGGCGGGCGCGAGCTTCGCGGCCTCGCCCGCCGGCAGGGCGGTGAAGAGGACCTCGGCGTCACCCGGATCCGCGCCCACCACGAGCGAGGCCGGCGCGGCGTGAAGATGCGGCTGCACATCGCGCAGGGGCTCGCCCTGGCGCCCGCGGGCGACCGCGGCTACGAGCCGCGCCTCCGGATGGCGCAGGAGGAGACGCGCGAGCTCGCCGCCCGCATATCCCGTCGCGCCAACGATCGCCACTCTGACCGGCATCGCCGCATATTATGCGGTGAGCCGTATATTTATGCAATTGCGCGCGAGCGGTTCGGCTAGGGAGCGAACTCGAAGGTCACCGTGACCTGGACGGTCCAGCCGCTGTTCGGCGGGCAGCAGCCCATCATCGGTAGCTGCGATGAGGAGATCGAGCGGATCGAGCCGACCTTCCTGCCAGTCGCCGCCGCGAGCGCCTCGGCGTTGGTGCGCGCGTTGGCAACCGCAGCTTGCGTTGCCTTCGCGAGGTCGGCTGCGGGCGGCTGCACCGAGCCGAAGGGCGCTCCGCCCTTGCCTGAGTTGGCGTTCACCTGAGTCGCGCCGTTCGCCGTGGCGGCGTTCATCGCCGCGATCAGCAGGCGGATCGACGGCACGTCCGCGGAGAGACTCCCGTTCAGATTGACCGAAGTGAGCGCCTGCGTCTGGCTCTTCTGGCCCGGCGCATCACCAGGCTTCGTCGGGCCGAACATCGGGTTGACGCTCAGACCCTGCAGGCGGATCCCGTCGGCGGGCACGCCCGCGTCGACGAGCGCGGCCTTGATCGCGCCGAGCCGAGAGAGCATCTCGTCGGCCGCGTTCTGCAGACCGGCCGAGTCGGCGGTCGACTGCACGCCGATATAGAGCGTCTGCCCGATGGCAAAGGGGTCGCTCGCCGACGCGGGCGCGACACCGATGCCCATCGCCGTGACGAACGCACCTTCGGCGGCGGGCGCTGCCGTGGTCGATGTGATCGGACCGGAGGCGACGGCCGGTGACACGAGGACCGCGAGACAAAGAACGGAGGCGATGAGTGCGGTGACGCGAAGAGCTTTCATGGGTCCACCTCCTGAGGGACACCGTCAGGCTGGACCACGGCGGAGGCCCACGCGTCACATTCATCGCGCCCAAGTACTACGAACGGGTTCGCAGTTGGGGAGGTTTCGTCGCCAGGTCGAACCGCTCGCCGCGCCGGGTCGAGCGCGTCAGCGGGTCGCGACCGTGATCACTATCGCGACGACACCGATGACGAGTGCGCTCGCTGACGCTTGCCACGTCGAACCGATCAAGCCGCGATCGACGCGAGCTGCGATGCCATCTGAACGGAGGCGCGAGGCGATCACTTCCGCGCTCGTCTCATCATTCGGGAACGCGAGCGCAACCTCGGCCATTGGTCTTAGGGGAAGATCCCCCGCTTCTCGATCGCGCTTGCGACGCGCTCGACCGCGACGATGAACGCCGCCTCGCGCGGCGTGCAGTCGTACACCTTCGTCTTGGCGAGCACGAGATCGCTCGCGCGGCGCATGTAGATCTCGAGACGGCGCTCGACCTCGTCCAGCTCCCAGTAGAACTGCGCGCGGCTCTGCACCCATTCGAAATACGAAACAACGACACCGCCGGCATTCGCGAGGATGTCGGGCATGATCACGACCCCTCGGTCCGCGAGCTTACGATCAGCGTCCGCGGTGATCGGGCCGTTCGCGCCCTCGACGATGATCTTCGCGCGAACTTCGTGCACGTTCGCGGACGTGATCTGGCCCTCCAGCGCGGCGGGCACGAGCACGTCGACGTCCATCGCAATCAGCTCGGCGTTGCTGATCTTCGAAAGACCGGGAAGACCCTCGAGCATCCGCTTCGGGTGTCGCCGCACGTGCTCGATCGCTCCCGGGATGTCGATCCCGTACGGTGCCGCGTAGCCACCGCTGACGTCGGATACCGCCACGATCTTGCAGCCGGCCTCCGCCAAACCTTTCGCGGTCACGCTGCCCACGTTGCCAAAGCCCTGCACCGCGACGCGCGTGTTCTCCGGTAGGCGCCCCGCGCGCTTCAGCGCCTCAAGTGTGACGAACGCGACGCCGCGCCCGGTGGCTTCAGTGCGGCCGCGCGAGCCGCCGAGCTCGATCGGCTTTCCGGTCACGACTTCCGGCGAATGCTGCCCGGTCATCATCGTCACGGTGTCGACGATCCACGCCATCGTCGATTCGTCGGTGTTCACATCGGGCGCCGGGATGTCGCGCTCGGGGCCGATGATCGGCAGGATCGCCGCGGTGTATCGCTTCGTGAGCCGTTCGACCTGGCGACGCGTGAGCCTGTGCGGATCGACCGCAACGCCGCCTTTCGCGCCGCCGAGCGGCAGGTCCGTGACGGCGCATTTCCAGGTCATCAGCATCGCGAGTCCCTCGACCTCCTCGAGGGTGACGCCGGGATGGAAGCGAATGCCGCCCTTGCCCGGACCGCGCCCGGTCGAGTGCTGCACCCGGTAGCCGGTGTAGACCTCGAGCTGCCCGTCCTCGAGCATCACCGGGACCGACACGATGAGCGTGCGCTCCGGCGTGCTGAGGAACTTGTGCATGCCGGGATCGAGGTTCAGAGCGCGCGCCGCGCTGTCGAGCTGACGTAACGCCGAGTCGCGGAGCTCGTGACCTGGATGTATCGGCGCGGGCGTGCTGAGCGTCAAGAGAAGCGCTTCTCGTACATCGTGGTCGGCGCGTCGGGCACATACCCGAGGCGGCGGTTGATGCCGCGCATCGCCGCGTTCTGCTCGTCGTTCGTGGTGCCGAACAGCTTCACGCCCCGCGTACTTAGGTCGCGCAGCGCACGGAGCTTCATCGCGAGGGCGATGCCCTTTCCGCGCTCGGCGCGCGCTACGCCGGTGAAGTTCGTGTATGCCGTGCCGTTCTCTTTCACCATGGTCACGCTCATGCCGACGGTGTGACCGTCGCGCAGCGCGATGATCGTGCTCGGCGGATCGATGCCGGGCCCTTCGAAGAACATCCGCTTCGCCTGCTCGAACGGTGGCGGCTGCTCCGGCATCGGAGTCGGCGAGGGGACGTCGCGCGCCATGTCCCAGATCGCCGGCAGCAGCTCGCGCTGGAACGCCTCGACATCCGACGCGTGTTCGCGGAGCAGCTCGGCGTACGTCGCGAGCCGAACACCTGCGCGCTCGGCGGTCGCGTCCGGATCGTCGAAGCCCGCCGCGTCGAACGACGGCACGTCGATATACGAGTCGATGCGCTCGTGGAAGGCGCGGTAGCCCATGGCCTCGGCGAAACGCGCGCCTTCGGGTTCGTCGCCGCGCACGGCCGCGACGAGCCGCATCGCCTTGTTCGTGCGCGCGTGGTGGGCGAGCTGCTCGAGCAGCGCCCGCGCGACGCCGCGACGGCGCCACTCGGGGGCGGTGCGCACGCCGACGCGCCACGAGCCGTCCGGCGACGCGAAGAGGCCGCCGTTGCTCGTGGATCCGACCGCCTGGACCCTACCGCCTGTGTCTTCGACCAGCAGCACCAGGCGCAGCGGCTCGGGACTGGCGTTCTGCATCGCGCGCGCTGCCGCGGGCGACATCCACTGACTCGGCGTGGCCCAGCGGTTCTGGAACTCCACGACGCGCTCGATGTCGGCGTCCGCGCGCTCCCGCACGCGCAGCTCCGGTGGGAGACGCTTCGCGACGGCAGCGAGATCGGTGGCCACGAGGCCGCAGACTACAACCGATGAGCGACGAGGACAGCAAGTACATGCGACGTGCGCTGCGTCTCGCGGCGCGCGCTGCAGGGCGTACGAGTCCCAACCCGATGGTGGGCACGGTCATCGTTCGTGGCGACACGATCGTCGGCGAGGGATATCACCGCGCCGCGGGCGAGCCGCACGCGGAGGTGAGCGCGCTCAACAAAGCGGGCGACGACGCGCGGGGCGCGACGCTGTACACGACGCTCGAGCCATGCGCCCACCACGGCCGCACTCCGCCGTGTGTCGACGCGATCCTCGCGGCGGGCGTGCGCCGCGTGGTCGCGGCCATGCGCGATCCGGACCCGCGCACCGACGGCAAGGGTTTCCGGCAGCTGAGGGCCGCCGGTGTCGAGGTCGAGCAGGGCGTCCTCGAAGCCGAGGCCCTGCGCCTCAATGAGGGTTTCGTCAGTCGCGTGCGGCGCGGGCGCCCGTTCGTCGTCGTGAAGCTCGCGACGACCCTCGATGGCCGTGTGACCGCCCACGGCCGCCGCTACCTCGTCGGCAAGCGCGCGCTCCGTGAAGTGCACCGACTCCGCGATCGCTCGGACGCCGTGCTTGTCGGCATCGGCACGGTCCTCGCCGACGATCCAGCCCTGACGGTGCGCGAGGTGACCGGCCGCGACCCGCTGCGCGTGATCGTCGACACCGAGGCGCGCACGCCGCCGACCGCGAAGGTCGTCCGCGCGAAGGATCCGCAGCACACGGTGCTCTTTGTCGCGCGCGACGCTGATGCTCGTCGCACGAACAAGCTGCGCGAGGCGGGCGTGCTGCTCGCGACGTTGCCACGCGCCGACGGCGGCCTCGACCTCGGCGCGGCGATGCGCTGGCTCGGAGAGCATGGCGTGAACACCGTGCTGTCCGAAGCCGGGCCGCGCGTGGCCGGTGCGCTCGTGCGCGGTGGACTCGCGGATCGGCTCATGATCATCACCGCGCCGATCGCCGGCGGCGATGGACCGCCCGCGCTCGCGGGCGTTACGGACACCGCCGAGCTGAAGAACGTGCGTGTCCGCCGCTTCGGCGACGACGTCGCGGTCGAAGGAGATCTCTGAGTGTTCACCGGCATCGTCGAGGAGCTCGGCACCGTCCGGCACGTGAGCGCGACGAAATCGGGCTCGCGGCTCGAGATCGCATGCGCGCGCGTTCTCGAGCGCCTCTCGATCGACGACAGCGTCAACGTCGCCGGTGCCTGTCTCACCGTGGTCGAGCGCGACGACCGTGGTTTCGTGTCGGATGTGGTGCCGGAGACGATCGCGCGCACGACGCTCGGCACGCTCCTGCGCGGGAGTCGGGTCAACCTCGAGCGCGCGGCCACGCCACAGACCGCGCTCGGTGGCCACCTGGTGCAAGGTCACGTCGACGGCACCACCAAGCTGATCGCGCGCCGCGCCGAGGGTGAAGGCGCGCGACTCCGCTTCGCTCTGCCGAAGGCGACGGCCCGCTACGTCGTCATGAAAGGCTTCATCACCATCGACGGCGTGAGCCTCACCGTCGCCGCGCTCGGGAAGACGTATTTCGAGGTCGCGCTCATACCCCACACCGCCGAGCGCACCACGCTCGGAGCCCTCGGGGTCGGCGAGACGGTCAACATCGAGGTCGACATCGTCGCGAAGTACGTGGAGCGTTTGCTGCGCAAGTCGTGAACTAAACTGGAGTCATGAAGACAGCTCGCGCCACGCGCAAGATCACGCCTCACCCGCGAGTCGTCTCGCCCATGCCGCCGTTCAGCACCGTCGACGAGGCCGTCGCCGAGATCGCCGCCGGCAGGATGGTCATCGTCGTCGACGACGAGGACCGCGAAAACGAGGGCGATCTCACGATGGCCGCCCAGGCGTGCACGCCGGAGACGGTCGCCTTCATCCGCAAGTACGCGAGCGGCGTCATCTGCGTGCCGATGACCAGCGAGAGGCTCGAGCAGCTCGAGCTGCCGCAGATGGTGCAGCGCAACGAGGCCAGGCTGGGCACGGCGTTCAGCGTGACGGTCGACGCGCGCGAAGGCATCACGACGGGCATCAGCGCGGTGGACCGCGCACGCACGATCCGCGTTCTGGCAGACCCGAACGCGAAGCCGGCGGACCTCGTCAAGCCGGGCCACATGTTCCCGCTGCGCGCGCGCGATGGCGGCGTGCTCGTGCGCGCCGGCCAGACCGAGGCCGCGGTGGATCTCTGCCGGCTCGCGGGCCTCGAGCCCGTCGGCGTGATCTGCGAGATCACCAACCCCGATGGCTCGATGTCACGCCTTCCGGAGCTCAAGCGATTCGCGAAGCGCCACGGTCTCAAGATGATCACGGTCAAGGACCTGATCGCGTACCGGATGGCGCGCGAGCAGATGGTCGAGCGCGTCGCGACCGCGAAGCTACCGACGAAGTACGGCGACTTCCTGGTGCACGGCTACAAGGCACGCTTCGGCAACACCGAGGCCGAGCACGTCGCTCTGACAATGGGCGACGTCGCCGACGGCAAGCCGGTGCTCGTGCGCGTGCACTCCGAATGCCTCACCGGCGACCTCCTGGGCTCGCAGCGCTGCGACTGCGGCGCGCAGATGGACGCCGCGCTCGAGCGGATCGCGCAGGAGGGCCGGGGCGTGTTCCTCTACCTGCGGCAGGAGGGACGCGGCATCGGCCTCATGAACAAGCTGCGCGCCTACGCGTTACAGGACCAGGGCCTCGACACCGTCGAGGCGAACGAACGGCTCGGCTTCAAGGCCGATCACCGCGAGTACGGCATCGGCGTCCAGATACTCATGGACCTCGGCGTACGGCGCGCGCGCATCCTCACGAACAATCCGGAGAAGGCGGGCGTCTCGCTATACGGTTTCGAGATCGTCGAACGTATCCCGATCGAGATCCGTGCGACCGCGACGAACCGCGCCTACCTCAACACCAAGCGCGACAAGATGGGCCATCTGCTGAGCGTGGTCGCGGACGAAACGAGCTAGCTAGCTAACGCGTCGCGTTCTGCCACCAGCTGGTCGCGCTCTTCAGCAGCTGACTGTCGGTCCCGCCCGAGAGATCGTGGTCAATGGTCGTGATCCAACGGCCGCCGCTGAAGATCACCGTCACGCCAATGCCCTCGAGCCGACCCGGACCCTGGCTCCGTTGCACGTCGGTCACTTCCGACCATTTCTTGTCGATGCCGACGATCGGCAACGGAACGATCTCGCGAAGGCCGGAATTGTCGATGACCAGCGTCGTCGCCACCGTCGGCGCGAAGGCGGCGAAGCCGAGGAACAGCGCGCCTGCGGCGACCGAGGTGCCGAGCAGCAGGCGCGCAAGCTCGCGTGACGCGATCCGCAGCGGCAGTGGCCCGCTCGTGTGCCAGCCCCGCACGCTACCGCGCGCCCACGCGAGCGCCGACGATCCGAGGCCGAGACGCAGCACCAGGCGCGTGAGGAGTGCCGATAGCCCAACGGCCATGACAAAGCTGCGTAGGTCGAACCAGCTGTAGCGCGGCTGGACCACGAACGCACCCGACCCGGCGGGCGGCCTGATGTCCGACGCGAGGTTGACGATCTCCGGGAGGATGAAGAGCCCCGCGAAGAAGATGAACGCGAACAGCGCTCCGGCCACCGCGGGCACGAACGGGTCATCGTGCTCTGAGAACTCCCCGCGCACGCGCTCCATCGCGTTCTCGTACTCGAGCCACGACGTCGAGTGGTAGTTGAACGTCTGCGCGCGCATGTCCTGCATGACCTTCGCGACGTAGGGCGCAAGTCCCGGCTCGGTCGCGCCGTCGATGGAGACGACGAGCGCGCGCGTCAGCTTCTCGACGTACGGCTGCATGGTCGCGCTTTCCTTGGTCTTCACGAGCTTCTCGCGGTCGGCCTCCGTCTTGATCACCAGACGACCGCGGTTGGCCTGAACGTCTTTGACCTCGCTCCACGTGTACGCCGTCCCGGTCCGAAGGCCCACGATCGCGATCCCGATCGGCGCGAGCTCGAGGCGCGCGCGGCCGAATAAGCCGAAGCGGACGTCCTTTCGCATGACGGCGGGATGCTTTCCGATCGTCGCCATGAGCTCGAGGTACGCCGGGGGTTTCGCGGGGGCCAGGGGCGCGGTGAAGACGGGCGGAACGAACGGCTTGGGAGCTGGGGGCGGCGGCACCCACGCCGGTGCAGGCGCCGGCTCCGCCGTTTGCGCCGTGGGCCTTCCGCGCTTCGCGGCCTTCTGCGCTTCGCGCTCGGCTTCCTTCGTCTGGCGTTCGGCGATTTTCGCTTCGCGCTCGTCGATCTTCGCCTGCGCCGCGGCGAGCTTCGCGTTCCTCTTCGCGTCTTCTTCCGCGATCTTCGCGGCCTTGACCGCGTTCTCCTCAGCGAGCTTGGCGGCCTTCTTCCCCTCTTCGATCGCGCGTAGCGCGGCCTTCTTGTCCTGCTTCGTGATCGGCGCGGCCGCAGGCGCAGCGGGGGTGAACGAGGTCGGCGCGGGCGCAACGCTGAACGGACTGTTCGGCGAGGTGAAGGGACTGGGCACGGTGGCCGCCTGCGCGGCCGACACCCATTCCGGAGCGGTGGTCGGTGGCGCCGGAGCCGCGGGCGCCGACGCCCGCGGCGCGAACGCGAACGGGGAGTTGGGCGAGTTGAAGATCGACGGCACCGTCGGCGCGGGCGGCGCCGGCGGCGGAGCGGCGGGCGGCGGACTCGTGAACGGATCCGGGTACTCCGGGATCGTGCTTGCTGCTGCCGAAAACGGATTCGGTTGTGGCAGGTACTGCGACTGCTGGACCGGTTGCCACTCCGGCGTGAACGCTGGCGCGGCGGGCGCGTCCGGAGTTTCCTCCGCCCTTTCCTGGCCAGGCGGGGGCGGAACGAGGCCGAGCGCGACGAGGCGAGGGTCGTCCATTCCTTGTTGAACGTTAGGGCACGCGAGATGCGACGGCGAGCCCCCCGATAGATAGAGTGCGATGAGTGGCGACCGAAAAGACACGTGCCCCTAAGCGCGCCGGCGCTCAGCGCGGCGCCCGTGTCGCGATCGTTCGCGCGCGGTGGAACGAAGAGATCACCCTCGCTCTCGAGCGCGGCGCCATCGAGCGAGCGGCCGAGTCCGGTGCGAGCGTCGATCTCTTCGATGTCGCGGGTTCGTTCGAGCTGCCTGCGGCCGTCGCGCTCCTCGCGGACACGGCCCGTTACGACGCGGTCGTTCCCATCGGCTGCCTCATCCGCGGTGAGACTCCGCACTTCGAGTACATCGCGCAGTCTGTGGCGAAAGGTCTCATGGATCTCACGCTCACCTACCCGACCGCGATCCCATTCGGCGTGCTCACCTGCGACACCATCGAGCAGGCACGCGAGCGCGCCGGAGGTGCGGAGGGCAACAAGGGTTCCGAGTCGATGGACGCGGCGCTCGAGATGGTGTCCCTCCGTCAGGCGCTGATGCGCGCGCCGTCGAGCGCACGGCGCTCGGCACGTAAAGCATCGAGCGCCTCGTCGCGCTCGACCCGGTAGAAGCGGAGCGACTCGCCCGGCACGCGCTGCGCGACCTTCCCGAGGTCGGCGGCGATGACGGTCGCGATCACGGGATACCCGCCGGTCGTCTGATGATCCGCCAGTAACACGATCGGCGCGCCGCCCCGCGGCACCTGCACCGCGCCCGCGATGATGCCGCAGCTCTGCAGCTCGCCGGCCCGTGGCGCGATGGGCACGCCACCAAGGCGTATGCCTTGCCGGTCGCTCGCGGCATCGATGACGAACGTCGCGTCGAAGAACTGCGCGACGACATCCGGCTCGAAGCGATGGTCATGCGGACCTGCCATCGCGCGCACCTGACCCTCGTATGCCGCCGGCTCCGTGTGCCGCCCGGCATCCTCCGCTCCGGATCCCGAGTCGCCGAGCGGGAGCGTGTCGCCGGCGCGCAGCGCCGCGCCCAGACCTGCGGGGAGATACGTCGCGCGCGATCCGAGGAGCACGGGCGTCGCGATGCCACCGCTCACCGCGAGATAGGCGAACCGTGTTCGCTCCCCGGAATGCACCGTCACGATCTGGCCGGCGCGGACGAACACCGAACTCCAGCCGGGAAGCCGCGTGCGCGTCGCGAGCGAGACGTCGCGTCCGGCGACCGCGACGACGCGCGAGTCGTCGCAGGTGAAACGGAACGGCGGGCCGATGATCTCGATGCCCGCTGCGTCGGCGTCGTTGCCAACGAGCGCGTTCGCGGCCGCGAGCGCGAACGGATCCGCGGCGCCGGCGGGCGGCACGCCTGAACGCAGATGGCCGAAGCGTCCACGGTCCTGCACCGTCGAACGCGCGCCCGACTCGCTGATTCGGATCACAGCGGGACGAATCGCACGCGGTCGCCGGCACGGATGCGCGCCGGCTCGGCGGCGGCCGGATCGAACATGGTGAGTTCGGTCCGTCCGATGAGACGCCAACCGCCCGGCGACACGAGTGGATAGACCGCCGTCTGGCCATCGGCCACCGCGACGGAGCCCGCGGGAACTCGCTCGCGCGGACGCTCGAGACGCGGCGCCACGATGCGTGGATCGAGGCGACCGCAGTACGCGAACCCCGGCAGAAATCCGAGGAAGTAGCACGTGTACTCGCGCCCCGCGTGAAGCGCGACGAGCTGCTCGACGCTCAGCTGCGAACGCTCGGCCGTCTCGGCGAGGTCGGGGCCGTCGTAGGCCGTCGGAACCTCGATCGCGCGCCGCGATCGGTCGCCCACGATGGTCGCGATCTCGCCGCGTGGAAGCAGCTCACGTGCGAACTTCTCGGCCTCCGTCGGCGCGATGCGCAGCGGATCGAAACGAAGCAGCGCGGAGGTGTAGGCCGGCACCGCCGGACCGAACGCGAAGTCCGTCTCCCAGGTATCCGCGATCCCGCGTGCCCAGCCGACGACGTTCTCCTGGAATTCGTCCCCGAGCTCAACGAGCAGCGCGCCCTCGCCGAAAGGAACGACGCGCGGCCTCACCGCCAGATGACCGCCGCCCGCACCTTCACACCGGCACGGTCGAGCGCAGCGCGCACGGCGGCGGCGATCGCGGGCGCGCCAGGGGTATCGCCGTGCAGGCACAGCGTGTCGACGGTGAGGTCGAGGAACGTCCCATCGTGTGCGCGCACTCCGCCCTCGCGTACGAACGAGAGCGCCTGCTTCGCGGCGATCTGTGGGTCGGCGTGCAGCGCGCCCGGCAGCCGGCGCGCACGAAGGGTGCCGTCCGATTCGTAGGCGCGGTCGACGAAGCCTTCGCGCACGACGCGCAGCCCGACAGCGAGCGCCGCCTCGACCATCGCCGACTTCGGCGGCGCGAACATGGCCGCCTCGCTGGGCGGCGGCAGCGCCTTCCTCACGCCCGTGACGATCGCCTTCGCGACGGCGTTGTCACGCTCGGCCTGGTTGTAGAGCGCGCCGTGCGCCTTTACATGCGCGATCTTGAGGTCGGGGTCGACGCGTTGCAGCGCGCGGATCTGACGCGCGACCTCCTCGCTCAGCTCGTCGCTGGTCATGGTCATGGGCAGGCGCCCGAAGTTCGCGCGCTCCGGATATCCCGGATGCGCCCCGATGGCCACGCCGTAACGGCGCGCGAGCGCGACCGTCTCGCGCATCGTCGAGTCGTCGCCCGCGTGCGCGCCGCAGGCGATGTTCGCCGAGCTGATGAGCGGCATGAGCTCAGCGTCTGTCCCCGCGCCCTCGCCGAGATCGCTGTTGAGATCGATCGACGCGAGCGAGCGCGTCATGGACCCACGACGGAGCGGATGAAGATCGAACTCGGATCCTTGTAGAGGCTGACCTGCGTGCCTCCGTTGACGGATGCCAGCACGATCTCGAGGCCGCGAGAGCCACTCGCGCGCGTGAAGACGATTCCCGCGGGCAGCCATAGGACCTGTTGCGCGCCGTCGGTCGCCGCAACGGCCGCGAGCTGCTCGCCATCGGCGTCGTAGATGAGCACGGAGCCGAAGGAGTTCACGCTCGCGCGATCTACGACGGCGGCGGCGAATCGCGCGCCGTTCGGCTCCCATGCGGCGGAGGTCACCGCGACCGGGGGCGTCGACTGGATACCGAGGAGCATCTTCGATGAGCCGGTCGCGTCGTTCCACAGCGCAAGCGATCCCCCAGGTCGGCCGGCACAACAACCACCGACGCCGACGAGCGCCCGTGGCTGGGCGCGCCGCCATGAGACGACGCTGGCGGCAGTCGTCTCATCGAAGGAGTGATTCACATTCGACGCGAGATCGAGGACCTCGACCGCACCGCCTGCGCGGATGCGGTCCCAGACCAGACCGCGACCATCGGGTGTCAGGCCGCGCAGCTGCGCGCCGTTCTCATCGGGACCACGCACGCGCGTCTTCTGCGTGCCGTCGCTGCGCACGCGGAAGATGCCGAGGTCGACGACGCCGCTCTGTCCGGCCGAGGTGTGGGCCGCGTAATAAAGGAGCGAGCCATCCTCCGACCAGACAGGCGTTGACTGCGTGACGCCGGACTCCTCCTCGGTGAGCCAGCGCGTCGACCCCGACGCGAGGTCCCAGATCGCGATCCGCGCGGTGTTCGCGCTGATCGCAAGGGCGACCGCGAGCACGCTGCCGTCGTCCCGAAGGGCGTAGCCCAGCTGGATGGGATTCGGCAGCGCGACGAGAGGAGTTGCCGTGCCGCCGTCGAGCGGCACCGCCAGCAGAGTCGCGCCGGGCGCGTCCGAATGCTCCACGAGCAGGACCGGCCCGGACGGGCGCCACGACCCCACGAGCGGGTGCAGCAGCGACGCGAGGTCCTGACGCGGCGAGGTCGTTACCACTGGTGCGGACGACGCTGGGATCTGCGACGCCGCCTGCGACGCTGAGGGTGTCGCGGCGATGGACACGGCGGTCGGCGCCCGCGTGGCGATCACGGTCGATCGGGGCCCGAACGCGATCGCAGCGACGACCACCACCACGGCGAGGACCCCCGCGCTGACGAGCACGACACTTCGCATCGCAGCGAGGTTAGCGCCCTACCGCAGCTCGCTCCTCGGCGTCGGACAGGACTTGCGATGAGCGCAGTCGTTGAAGCCGTCAGTGTCGCTGTCAGGAAGGGACGGCGTGGCGATGAGCGACAGGTCGAAGTCGACGAGCTGCATCTGTTCGGCGGCGACAAAGGCGGCGGGGAGCCCGTTGGCCGTTGCGTTGTCGAAGTGGACGATCGCGAGGTCGGGCATCGGTCCGACCGTGACAGCTCCGGTATCGGAGATGACGACCGGTGTCTCGATCACCCACTCCGCGGTGCCGTAGGTCGATGTGTAGGGCAGCGTGATGCCGAAGGAGATGGAGGTACTGAGGTTCGCGATCGTGATCGTCCACACCTCCGGCGCCAACGCGCTCTCAGCGATGTCGACACGCATGTGATCGCCGGGTCGCACGACCAACCCGGTGCGAATCAACGGCGCGGGGACCGTCTCCCACCACGCGTAGTAGTCGGCGCTACCTGCGGCGTCGACGTCATGTCCGATACCAGCCTGGATGAGCGTCGAGTCGAAGAGCGTGCATGCGGTATCGAGACAGCCCCCGCCGATGCCGATCCAGCTCGAGGAGTATTCCGCTTCGCCCGCTTTGAGCTGTTTCGCCTTCGGCACGAGCCATTCACCTGAGATCGAGTGGAAGGTCGTGCCCTTCTCGATGCTGCCCTGCGTGTACCCGGCCCAGTTGAGGGACTGGTTCGCGGCGACAACGACAATGGGACGCTCCGTCCTCGACGGAGCCGACGAAGGGAGTAGAACGGCGAGGACCAAGAGCCATGCTGATCGGCGCACGGCCGCACGCCCGCAGTTGGCGTGCCAGGGACGCCCTAGATGAAGAGCGGCGCGAGGACGAGCGTGATGGTCGCGAGCAGCTTGATCAACACGTGCAGGCTCGGGCCTGCGGTGTCCTTGAACGGGTCCCCCACCGTGTCGCCGACGACGGCCGCCGCGTGCGCCGGGGTGCCCTTGCCCAGGACCCGACCTTTGTCGTCCTTCAGCATGCCCGATTCGATGTACTTCTTCGCGTTGTCCCATGCGCCGCCACCGTTGTTCAATACGGTCGCGAGGATGACGCCGGCCATTGTGCCGACCATCAGCAGCGCCGCCTCGGCCTCGGCCTTGAGCAGGATGCCGACGACGATCGGCGCGCCCACCGCGAGAAGGCCCGGCGCGATCATGTTGCGCAGCGCCGACGCGGTCGTGATGTCCACAACGCGCGCGTAATTCGGCTCCTCGGTGCCAGCCATGATCCCGGGGTGCTCGCGGAACTGGGTCCGCACCTCTTCGATGATCGCGGCGCCCGCGCGACCCACCGCGCGGATCGCGAGGGATGAGAAGAGGTACACGAGCATGGCGCCGAGGAAGCCGCCGAGGAAGACGTCCACCTTGGCTAGGTCGACGGTCTTGAACTCTTTCCCGGTCAGCTGAGCGACCTTGTCGAGATAGGCGGAGAAGAGCAGGAACGCGGCGAGGGCGGCCGACGCGACGGCGTATCCCTTCGTCAGCGCCTTGGTGGTATTACCCGCGGCGTCGAGGCGGTCGGTTCGTTCCCGCGTCTCTTCCGAGGCACGCGCCATCGACGCGACACCACCGGCGTTGTCCGTGATCGGTCCGAAGGTGTCCATGGCGAGGATGAACGCGGCGCTCATGAGCATGCCCATCGTCGCGACGGCCGTGCCGTAGATACCGCCATGCGGCAGGCCCGTGGTCTGACCCCATTGATCGCCGAGCCAGTGCGAGATGAAGAGCGCGATCGCGATCGTGATCGTCGACGACGCGGTGGTCTCGAAACCGACGGCGACGCCCGAGATGATCGTCGTGGCCGGACCGGTCTTTGCGGCTTCGGCGATCTCCTTCACGGGTCGCCAGTTGCCGGACGTGTAGTACTGCGTGATGTAGACGAAGGCGAGGCTGGTGAGGATGCCCACGACGCCGGCGCCGAAGAAGTAGAGGGCGCCACCCTTCTCGTTGAGCATCTGGTTCGTGACGAAATACATCCCGACGATCGAGAGCGCGATGGTGATGTAGTAGCCGGAGTTCAGCGAGCCCATCGGGTCCCGTCTCTCGTTGCCTCGGACGGTGAAGATCCCGATGACGCTGGCGATCAGGCCGAATCCACGGACGACGAGCGGGAACACGATCCACGCGACGTTGTGCGTCACCGCGTAGATCGCGACGCCCAGGATCATCGCGCCGATGTTCTCGGCGGCGGTCGACTCGAACAGGTCCGCGCCACGACCGGCGCAGTCGCCGACGTTGTCGCCGACGAGGTCCGCGATCACCGCGGCGTTGCGCGGATCGTCTTCCGGAATGCCCGCTTCGACCTTTCCGACGAGGTCCGCGCCAAGATCGGCGGCCTTGGTGTAGATGCCGCCGCCAAGCTGCGCGAAGAGCGCGACGAACGAGGCGCCGAAGCCGAAGCCGACGATCGTGAACGGCGCCTGGTCCGGATTCTGGAACCCGCCGTAGGCGATGAACATCGCGAACACGCCGATGAGGGACAGGCCGACCACCAGGATCCCGGACACCGCGCCGCCACGGAGCGCGATCCGGAGCGCGTCGCCAATGCTGTGCTGCGCAGCCGCCGCGGTCCGCAGGTTCGACTTCACCGCGACGAACATGCCGACGATGCCCGAAGCCATCGAACAGATCGCGCCCACGAAGAACGCGATCGACGTGCGGATCGCGAGCTCCGTCGCCGAAACACCGGGCGCCGTCTCGAAGAAGAAGATGACAAGTCCGATGAGGACCATGCCGGCGATGGCGAGGAGGAAGATCGTGCGGTACTGACGCTGGATGAACGCGACGGCCGCGACGTAGATCGCCCCGGCGACCTTCTGCATGTCGGCGGTCCCGATCGGCGAGCGGAGGACGTCGTACGCGAAGTAGCCGGCGACGAGGACCGCGACCAGTCCGGAGAAGGGAACGACCCAAAGCAGGGGTTGCGCGTCCAAAAGGAGCCCTCCGCTACCTCGAAAAGTGAAGTTACAAGAAGCAAGCGCCCGCCCCGACGGAGGGGGCCGCAGCGCTTCGGCGGCAGTTTAGAGCAGGACGGCGCCAGCGGGCAAACCGGCTACCGCGGCGTGCACGAAACGCCGACGCAAGCGCAGACGAGCACGGCGAAAGCCGTGCGATTATCGTTCGAGACATGCCCCCGCAAAAGGCCTCAAAGAGCGCACCCAAGGCGGACGCGTCCGAGAAGCAGAAGAGCAAGGACCGCGACTGGCTCACGACGGGCGAGCTCGCCCAGCGTATCGGCTGGCGCGAGCATGCGCTGCGCGACGCGCTCCGCGGCAAAGACCTGCCGGGCGTCCGCCGCACCTCGTTCGGCTATCACGTCGAGGCGTCGGCGGTGGACGAGATCAAGAAGGCCCTCGGGGAAGCTCCGCCGAAAGGGAACAGCTCGCTCAAGACTCCCGCCCGGAACTAGCCCGGTCTAGGCGTGCTTGCGCAGGCGCGCCGGAAGGATCTTGAGCTCCTCGCGGTACTTCGCCACCGTCCGCCGCGCGAGCTTGATGCCGTGCTTCTCGGCGAGCTTCTCAACGATCTCCTGATCGGAGTACGGCCGGCCCTCGTTCTCTGCCTCGATGATCTGTTTGATGACGTCCTTCGTCCCGAGCGAGGCCGTGAAGAACATCGCGAACGGGACGACCTGACCGGTCGGGAGCAGCACGAACTTGCCGGCGGTGGCGCGGCTCACCGTGGACTCGTGCATGCCGATCCGCTCACCGACCTCGGCACGCGTCAGCGGACGCAGCGACTGGATCCCGTGCTCGAGGAAATCGAGCTGGCATTCGACGATGACCTCGGTGATCCGCAGGATCGTCTGACGACGCTGATTGATGTTGTCGATGAAGAACTTCGCTCGCGTGACGTACTCGCGGATGTGCTGCCGGTCGTCGTCGTTCATCGGCACCGTCGCGGCACCGCCGTCCTTGCGCGCGGCCTGCAGCTGCATGATCAGTTGCCGATACACGGGATTCACGCGTAACGAGAAACGCCGCGACTCGATGACCTCGACCTCGTGCTGACCGGCCTCCGACTTCGTGATGATCACGTCGGGCCGCAAGCCGACCTCGCGACCACCGATGCTCGTGCCATCCGGACCGGCGGCGAAGCCGTGCGCCGGATGTGGGTTGAGGTTCGCCGCGATGTAGTCGAGCGCGCTCTGGACCTCGTCGCGCGTGATGCGGAGCGCTTGCGCGACATCACCGAACTTGTGTTCGCCCATCTCGCGGAAGTGGTCGGAGACGATCTCGCGCACATGTGGCGGGACTTCCTCGCCGACCTCCTCGAGGTGCTGCATCTGGATCATGAGGCATTCGCGAACGTCACGCGCGCCGATGCCCCAGGGCTCGACGGATTGGATCGCGCGCAGCGCGCGCATCGCGTCGGCGACCGAGACCTTCATCGTGTTCGCTGCGTCTTCGATCGTGACACTCGGATCGAGGTACCCGTTCTCGTTGATGTTGCCGATGAGGTACTCCGCGACCGGGAGCAGCCGCGCAGGGAGCAAGACGCGGACATTCCACGAAAGCCAGTCGGCAAGGGTCTGCTCCGACTCGGCGCGCACGACGGGGTCGAACTCGTCACCGTCGTCGTCACGCTGCATAAGACTCGTGCCTTCGAGAGGTTCGGTCTCGGGATCGTTCGATCGCGGCGCCTTCGCCAGTCCGAAACAATTGAGGCACACGCGTCCTGGAAGCGGCTGCCCGCAAAGGGGACAGACCTGCTGCTCCTCGAGATCGAGTGCCGGATTCTCCTGCAGCTCCTGATTGATGACGTCCTGCAGCTCTAGTGATGACAGCTGCAAGATCGCATTGGCGGCGATCTGTTTCGGGGTGACCTTCAGTTGCTGCTGCGGCAGTAAGCGCAGATCCACTTCGGCTACCTTAACCCAATGGTCGTGCGAGCCGAGTTGATCCTGTTCGTGGTGGCTCTTGCACTTGCCGCGCTCGCGTTCGCATTTGCCATGCCGTATAGAACGTTCCGCTGGCGGATCCCACTAGCCGCGGCCTTGTGTGTGATCGCGGGCCTTGCGCCGCTCCTTCTGTATGTCGCGCTCGATCCCGAGCGTGCCCGTGGACAGGCGCTATGGGAATGGTCCGCCGTAGGGGGGCCGACCATCCAAGCCTCGTATCGCCTGGACGGTCTCGCCGCGATCGGCGTCGGCATCGGCGCTCTCTATGTCGCGGCCGCCCTGGTCGCGACGACACGTGTGAGTGCCCGCCACCAGCTCTTGCGACCGGTGATCCTCTTGAACGGACTCGTCTTCATCACGCTCGCGGTCACGGACGACCTCATCGCCGACATCGTCGTCCTAGGTGCGCTCGCCGCACTTACGTCATTCATCGCGATGCTCGTTTCGCCCGCGGCCGCCGTCGCGCGTATCACCGGATATCTCGCGGGCGGCGTCCAAGGCTTCGTCGTGGCCGGACTCCTCGTGTCTCGATTCGGTGGCGCATCGTTCCGCTTCGACACGCTCTCGCCCGATGCGGTGACGCCCGGGGTCGTCGTTGCGGCTTCGCTCGGCGCCGCGCTCTTCGCGGGTCTTTATCCGTTCGTGCCCTGGGGGTACCGCAGCGAAGAGGCCGGCGAGCGCGAGAGCCTGCGCGGGCTGCTCACGATGCCTGCCGGCTTCGGCGCGACGCTCGTGCTCTGTCGGATCCTCGGTGTGACTCGCATCGATCTCGCGACCCTCGGGCTCCCCGCGATCATCTCGCCCGCGCTCATCGCTGTCGTCGTCGCTGCCCTCGCGCTTCGGTTCATCCTGCGGCGGAACAGACCGGGTTTGCGACGACGTATCGCGATCTCAGTGCTGGTACTCGTGGTCGTCCAGGCGTACCCGTTCCTTCACTGGAGCCACCTCATCCTCGTCGCGATGTTGCTCACCATCGCGTACGCCGCGGCGGTCTCGCTCGCGCTGCCGGAGCAGTGGGCCATCTCGCGCTACGACGTCGTGCTCGCCGCGCTGTGGATCGCGCTGGCCACCGGATCGCCGACCGCGCTTGCCGGCGCGCTGGTCGTCCTCGCGGGGGGCGGACTCGCCGCGGTTGCGGACGCGTTCTGGATGCCGCCACATCGCTCGTACATCACCGCGATGGCGAGCTCGACGGTGATCGTCGCGGGCGCGTTGACTCTCGCAGTCGGCGCGCTCGACGCGCCGGACCTCATAACGGTGGTGCTCGCCGTCGTCGCGGTCGCCGTGCTCGTCGGACTCGAGCTCGCGCACGCGGGTCGGAGACTCAGCATCGCGGCGGTCCCGTCGGACCTCGACGTGTCCGCGTCGATCGCGTCGTTCCTCGGCACGATCATGGTCCTGCTCGCGCTCTCGCTGCCGCTGCTCGACGCGATGTCCGAAGCCTTCGGCCGTCCGAACACGCGGAAGCTCGACGACTTCGTCACACTCGTGCCGGTCGTCGCGGTCGTCGCGACGCTGCTCGTCGTCGCGGCGCGCACGGCGCGCGTGTTCCTCCCCGAGCTGACCACCCTCAGCACGCGGCTCGACGCGGTGGTCAAGGCCGCGGACCCGGTCCCGATCGCGGCAGCGTCCTTCCGCGCTCTCGCCGGATCCGCGACCACGGCGTCCGGCGTCTTCGCACTGTTCGAAGAACGAGCCGGGGTCTGGCTCGCGCTCACGCTCATCGCGACGCTGCTGGTCTGGTCGGTGCGCTGATGCTGCTGCTCGCGATCGTCGCGATCACCACGCTCGCGGCGAACAGCGCACGACAGCTGCGCTACACGGCGGTCGCGTTCTTCGCCGTCGCGCTCGCCGCGCATCTCATCGACGACGGAACGCTCGCCGCGGCGCAGGTCCTGGTCTCGGCGGCCGCGGCACTGGTGGCCTCCGCGATCCTCTTCGTTGCCGCGCGGGATCGGCGGTTCGGTGAGGATCCCGGTTGGCGTCTCTGGATCGCCACGATCGTCGCGGCCGCGACGACGGCGGCGGCGTTCGCGTTCCTGCGCCCGCAGACGGGCGACGAGATCAACACGAACCTCCTCGGTCCGGACCCGAGCGGCGTCACGACCGACGTCGCGGCGTTCTGGCTCCTCTCGTCGGGAATCGCGATCCTGCTGACGGCACGCGGAGCGGTCCGCGGTTCGCTCGGCGCGCTCCTCATGCTCACGGGCACGCAGCTGCTCGTGCAGCAGGTGCCCGGTCCGCATCTCGCGTTGACGCTGCTGCTGTCGTGGCTCCAGGTCGTCGTCGCACTGGCCGGCGCGTTCCTTATCGTCAATCAGCGGGCGGCTCGCGAAGCATGATCGAAGTCGTCGCGCTCCTCGGTGTTGCCGCGCTCGTCGCATTCGGTGTCCGCAAACGGCTCGCGGTCGTGGGGACCGTCACCCTCGCGGCGCTCGCGGCCGCGATCGCCATCGTCGTGCTGATGCCGATGGACGCGTCCGGCGATGTGCTCGAGCTCCCGTGGCACATGTCGGAGCTGGCGCGGCTCGCGGCGGTCGTGCTGCTCGGAACGCTCTGCTTGCTGGTGCTCGCGGTCTGGGTCGACGAGCCCGCGTACAACTTCTTCCCCACCGCCCTCGTCGTCGCCGCGGTCGTCCTCGCGGTGCTCGTGCTCACGACACCGATCGCGATCTACGGGGCGCTGCTGCTGGGGCTGCTCATTCCGGTCGGCTCGTTCACGTTCCAAGTGCATCGCAACCGCAGTGCGGAGGCTGCGTATCGCCACTTCAGCTTCGTCGCGCTCGGCGGTTGCCTCGGCCTCTCCGCACTCGCGCTCTCGGCAAGCCTTGGACGCGATCAGCCACCGTCGACGTTCGTCCTCCTCGTCGTGATCCTGGTCGTCGCCTTCGCGCTCAAGCTTGCGGCCATCCCGTTCCACACACACGCGGCGCTGCTCGCTTCCGAGGTCCCCGCGTCGGCCCTGGCGCTCTACTTCGGGGTCCTGGTACCGACGACGTTCATCGCGTTCGCGCAGATCCTCGTTCTCTCCGGTCTGCTCCCCGCCATCGTGTCGATCGGAAAGGTGCAGGACCTGCTCCTCGCGCTCGGGATCACGTCCGCGCTGGGCGGCGCGTTCCTCGCCACCGGGTCGACGGAGCTGCGCCGCGTCGCGGTCTACTCGGTGATCGCGAACCTGGGGCAGGCGCTCGTCGGGATCGCAACGCTGTCAGGTCCGGGGATCATCGGTGCGATGGCGATCGCACTCGTGACCGGCATGGCGGCGACGCAGCAGCTCCTCGCGGCCGGGACGCTCGAACGTCGCGCCGGCGTCGGGCGACCGAGCGCGACGAACGCGCCACTGGCTGCGCTCGCTTTCGTCGTCGGCGGCTTCGCGATGATCGGCGCGCCGCCGCTCGTCGCGTTTCCGGGACACTTCTTCGTCGAGCTCATCGCGTACTCGTACTCCGCGTGGATGGGTACCGCGCTCGTCATCGCGACGCTGGGCGTCCTCGTCGCGCAGTTACGCGCGGCAATGGCGATCTTCCGCACCGCGCCCGACCGCTGGCGGGTGGAGCGGAAGCCGATCGCCGGCATCGTCGGCGGTCTCGTCTTCGCGGCGCTCCTCATCGGCGGCGTCCAGCCTGACGGTTTCCTGCAGCCGATCGCGGCGTTCGCGGACCAGTTCCTTCGCGCGCTGCATCCGCTCTAGCGGGGCGTCCGTTCAGCGCGACGCGAGCAGCGAGAGCGGATCCATCGGCTGACCGCCGCTGAGGACGGCGAAGTGGAGATGCGGACCGGTCGTGATACCGGTCAAGCCGACGAAGCCGATCACCTCGCCGGCGATGACGGGATCTCCTATCCGCACCGGCGGACGCGCGAACGTGTCGTCGAGATGTGCGTACACAGAGACCAGGCCACCCGGATGCGCGATGAGGACGACCATCGCGCCGTCGGAGAGATGGCCGACGAATGTCACGCGTCCTTCCGCGGCAGCGAGCACCGGCTGCCCGAGTGGCGCCGCGATGTCGATGGCGTCGTGGAAGTGCGCGTAGTACGAGCCGCGGAACGTTCTCGCCGGCTCGAGCGCGAACGTCGTGGGTCCGAACGGCTGCGTGATCGCGCCGCGCACCGGCAGAGACCAGGTCGACGGTGCGGCGCCGTCGCTGGACATCGCCGTCGCCACCAGTTGCGCGAGCGAGGTCTGCGCGGCGGCCGCGTCGCGTGCGAGCGACTCGAGCACCGCGACCTCGGCCGCGCGTTTGTCGCCCTCACCGTTCGCGGCCGCGGCGGCGATCGTTCTCGCGCGGTCGCGGAGCCGGCTGAGCTGGCCCTGCTTGGCGGCGACGGCCTCCCGCGCACTCGCGAGCTGCGCCGCGCGCTCGGACAGCCGCGTCTGCGCATCGCGGAGCGCGGCGTCGATCGAGAGCAGCTCCCGATAGGCCTCGATCTGCGGGTCAGTCAGCGCCGCGAGTGAGGGCGTCGCGCTCGCGGCCGCCAGCCGGAAGGCGTCGCGCGTGAGGCGCTCGCGGATCGCGCGCCGATCGTTCGCCTGCGCCTGGAGCCCCGCGATGTCGCTCCCGACCGCATCCAGATCCTGTGCGACCCGGTCGACCTCGACGTTGAGCGCGGTGAGCTCGTCGCGGGCGACGAGCGCCTGAGCGTCGATGATTTGGGTCAGCGACTTGGCGCTCGCGAGCAGCGCGGCGTCACGCGCTCGCGCGGCTTCCAGCTCCTCGGCGGAAGGCGTCGGCTCGGGTGTCGGGGATGCGGTTGGTCTGGCATTCGGCGAAGCCGTCGCCGCGGACGAGGCGCCAGTCGACGGCGACGCGCGCGGCGACACCGACGCGCTCGCGGGCGGTGAAGGTGCTGGGCTTTTCGACGCAGCCGCCGACGGCGAGGGACTCGGCGATGGAGAAGGCGTGACGGGCGCCGTCGGCGAGGGCGTGGGAGTCGGATCGTCGGCGTTCGCCGACGTCGGGAAGAAAGCCAGCATCGCAAGAGCGACGACAACGCCCACCCACGCGCGGAGCATGCAATGCAGAGAGTGCCCGAAAGCGCTGACATAGCGGACGCAAGTCCACCCGACGGACGAGCGCGTATCTAGCGGCGGCTCGGTTCCTCGATCTCCCAGCCATCCGCACGCAGACGCGCACGCTCCATCCCGAGATCCTTGTAGCGTCCGATCTCTCGCCAAGGCATGTCGTCGACCGGCGTGCCGGGATTGATGCGCTGCATGACGCGCTGATCCTCGCGCAACTCGCGCACCACGAGCTGCCGCTCGCCGTGACCGACACGCAGAAGCAGTGACGCGCGAAGCAACGTGGCCATGCTCCCTACCCCCTACGCGTGCCGCTAGAACGTGAAGCGCGTTCCAGACGCGGTGAAGTGTTTCACATCGAAGGCGATGATCTTCGAGGGAGTCGCGCGGAACACGTGCTCCTTCTCGTATTTCTCGGCTTTGGGCCGATAGTCGAAGGTGCGTCCGTATTTCGTGGCGTACTGCCTTGCGATGCGCTTCGCGATGTCGGCCGTGACGCCGCGAACGACATCGACGGTGCCCTGGCCGAAGAGAGCGCGTGTCCCGGTCTGCGTTCCGAAGGCGACACGGGCATCACGCGCGAGGTTCTGCGCCCAATGCGTCCGCTCGCTGCCCTCGAAGTACAGATGGTCGTCGACCCAGGCGCCCCACTGCTGCACGAGGTGCGGACGACCGTCAGCGTCCGTGGTGGAGATCCAATAGAAACGACCGCCGCTCAGGATGCGCTCGACGTCCGCCCACGCGAGCATGCCCCGTGTGCTCTCCGACAAATAGCCCTTGGGAAGCCGTGGGCGGTCGCGCTTGGGCGCGACTATGCCCGGTCCTCGGTCATCCAGCGCTCGAGGTCGCGCGTGTAGTCGACGACGCCGTCCGGGAACCAGAGCGCGATCTCGCTCTTCGCGGTATCGGGCGCGTCGCTGGCGTGGACGAGGTTACGCAGCCCGACGAGCGCGTAATCGCCGCGGATGGTCCCGGGCGCGGCTTCGTGCGGGCGCGTCGCGCCGACCATCGCGCGCACGACCGCGATCGCATTCGGACCCTCGAGCACCATCGCGACCACCGGCGACGAGCTGATGACCTTCACCAGGTCGTCGTAGAAGAACTTCCCCTTGTGCACCGCGTAGTGCTTCTCGGCCATCGCGCGATCGACCCGGAATAACCGCAGCGCCGAGATTCGCAGACCCCGACGCTCGAAGCGCGCAAGGATCTCGCCAGAGATCGCACGCTGGACGGCATCAGGCTTCAGCACGACCAGGGTGCGCTCAAAGCTCTGCTCGGAACTCACGACGCGATCTCCATCACGACCTCAGCACCCGCCGGCGCGCGGATCGTCGCGACCGCGGCACGCGGGCCGACCGCCGCGACGTACGCGAGCTCTGGTCGGAGGTAGTGCTGCGCCGCGCGCTGGATGTCCTCGGCGCTGACGCTATCGATGATGTCGCAGACCTCCTCGACCGTGCGAACTCGATCGAGGAACAGCTCCTGCCCCGCCAGCCAGTTCGAGACCCCGCGCGTGTCCTCGAGCCGCAGCTCCAGACGCCCCTTGTTGAAGTCACGCACACGCTCGAGCTCGTCGGGAGGCACGATCTGATCGCGGAGACGCGCGACCTGCGCGAGCGACGCTTCGACGACCTCGCTGATGCGATCGGGCGCGATCCCCGCGTAGATGACCTCGTGGCCCGCGTCGACGTAATTCGAGGAGAACGAATGCACGTCGTACGCGAGCGCGCGCCTTTCGCGAAGCTCGAGGAAGAGCCGGCTCGACATCCCTTCGCCGAGGATCGCGTTGAGCATGTCGAGCGTGTACTTGTCGGGGTGGACCTGCGGCACACCACGCCAGCCGATGCACACATGAGCCTGCTCGGTACGCTTGCCGAGGAGCTTCACCCGCGTCTTCGACGGCTTCGGCGCCACCACCAGACGCGGCGGCTTGCGCTCGGTCACGGCGGCAAACAGCTCGGCGATCGCATCCGACACTTCGTTCGCGTCCACCTTGCCGGCGACGGCGACGACGATCTTCTGCGGCGCGTAGCCACGGTCCATGAAGTCGCGCAGCTGGCTCGCCGCCATGCCGAGCACGACGGGCTCGCGACCGGCGACCTCCCAGCCCAGCGGGTGGTTCGGATAGAGAAGCTCGTCGACCAGGGTGTGCACGCGGTCCTGCGGCTGATCCCGATACATCCGCAGCTCTTCGACGATCACCTTCTTCTCGGACTCGACGTCGGAGTCGCGCAGCATCGGCGCCAGGATCATGTCCGCGATAACGTCGAGCGCGACGCGCCAGTGGCGCGCCGGCACGCGCGACCAAAAGACCGTGACCTCTTTGTCAGTCGCAGCGTTCACGACACCGCCGCGACTCTCGATCTCCATGCTGATGTCGGCAGCGGTCGGACGCTTCGCCGTTCCTTTGAACACCATGTGCTCGAGGAAGTGGCTCGTCCCGGCGTCACGACGGCTCTCCATGCGCGAGCCTGCGCCCACGAAGATCGCGAGCGAGGCCGAGCGCGTCTCCGGCATTTCCGAGACGAGGATGCGGACGCCGTTCGGAAGGGTGCGCTTCAGGTACTCCACCGCGTCGAACGCTAGCATTGCGTGGGGTCCGCCGTGACGCGAGCGTGAGGAGGGAGTCAGCTCTGGCCGCTAGTTCCGACGCCCTCATTCATTTTCTTTGCGTGCTGCCTGACCATCTGCGCGACCCGCAGCTGGAGAGCGACCACATCACGGTCGTTGATGGTCGCTGGGCGTTCTGCGCTGCGAACGTGCGCCACGAGAAGCACGAATGGGTTTCGACGGGTGGGATCACGCGCGCCGATGTCGCGCGCCAGCTCGCGCAGCGCCGGGGTCAGAAAACTTAGCGGCAGAACACGATGGTGATGTAGACCGCGTCGGGCCCCTGCACGGCGCCGATGCCGGCGCGACGGAAGTTCAGATCCATGATGTTGGTCCGGTGGTTGATCGGCTCCCAGGGCTCGGCCATGAACTCACGATGCAGGGCGTCGACGCCACCGCTCCACACCTTACCGGTGTTCTCGCCGTACCAGCCCGTGCCGCATGCGGGAACGTCGCGCGACGCCGCCGTTCCGTCGTGTCCGTCGTGATACACGTAGCGGACCTCCGTTTCGGCCACGCTGTGCTGACGCGCGGCGTCAGACACGCCGGCGTCGAGCGCCAGAGGAACGAGCCCGCCCTGCAGCCGTGACTCGTTCATCAGGGCGAGCATGCGGAACTCGGCTTGCCGCGTGTCGAGCGAGGTCGCGATCGCCGTGGGCGCGGGCGTCGGACGCGGCGCAGCCGTCGGGTCGGGTCGGGGCTGAGGCGTGGGCTCTGCGATCTGTGGCGGCGCGGGCGCGGGCTCTTCGGTGGGCTGAGGCGCGACGCCGGCGACCGGCCCTGTTTCGGGCTCGGCGCTTGCTGCCGGTGCGGTCTCGGCAACGATATCGAGCGTGACATTCAGGGTCAGGAGGCGGTCGCCGCGCGCGGCCGGCGCCACACGCGCGACGATCTCAGTCGGAGGCGGAAGGCCGGCGTCGTCGCGTGGCGCTGCGGCGAACACGTCGCCCACCACCGCGACGGCGGCGACCTGCACCGCAAGCGCAACGAATATCGCGACGTAGCGCTCGAACGCGCGAAACGTGGCGGCCCGGATCACTCGGTCATCGCGCTCAGCGCGCCGTAGCTGATGAGCAGATCGGCGCCCGCACGCCGGGCGGCGCGGAACGTCTCACGCTCCGCGTCCGCGAGACTGCGCGAGTCATCGGACGCGGTGAAGAAAGCGTGCTCGTCGGCCGTGAAGAACGAGATCAGCGGTCGATCGACGCTCTCCGATACGCGCGTGACGAGATCGAGGGTCACGAGGCCGGGCTTCAGCACGACCGCGTCCGCGCCCGCGGCGACCTCGCGCGACGCACGAGTGCGAGCGCCGTCACGATCATCGACCGCGACGAGCGGCACGGCGCGCTCGGTCACAGGGATCGATTCGACCGCCGTGCGATGTGCGCCGTACAGAACGCTGTCGAGCTTCACCATCGCCGCGATCGGCAGCTCGGGACGGCCGGCCGCGGATACCGCCGAACGCAGCGACCGCACACTGCCTTCGAGCATCCCCGATGGGATGAGCAGATCCGCACCGGCATCGGCATGCACCGCGGCGATCTCAGCGAGGCGATCGAGCGTTCCGGCAACGTTGGCTTGACCCTCAGCGAAGAGGACGCATTGCCCGTGCGGCGTGTACGCGCATACGCAGACGTCGGTCGCGATCGCGAGATCCGGTGCGGCGTCTTTCACGGCGTGGATCGCGCGGGCGACGACGTGATCGCGCTCGCTCGCCAGCAGCGCGAGCTCGTCCTTCCGGTCCGACGCGGCGAAGATCAGGAAACCGGCGAGACCCGCGGACGACGCCTCACGCGCGTCGCGCACGAGCTCGGTGATGGAGAGGCGCTCGAGGAACGGTGCGTCGGGCACGCGTTCGCGGTCCTCGACGCGCGCCGAAACGATGACCGGCTGGATCAGCCGCCCGACGATCTCGGGCGCGGCCAGCGCGCGGGACCATAGCGGGTGGTCACGGAGCCGTCCGCGGACCAGTGTCGTCGGGCTCATCGCCGGATGGTACGTGTCTGGGACGCAGCCGGATTCGTCGCGGACCAGCCGGAGGGATACCCTTACGTCAGATATGAGAGGTCGGGGTGTTTCCGTCGGCGTCTTTGCCCTGACCATCGGCGTCGTGCTCGCTGGGGGACTGGTCTTACGGTCCGGGGAACCTGCGCAGAGCGCCGCCATCGTTGATACGACACCGACCGAAGGTATGGCAGCGAGCGTCACCGCCGCCGAGCCGGTCGCTGTCGCGAGCATTCCCACGGTCACCGTCGCCGAGATCCTCCCGACGCCCCTCGCCGCACCCGCGAGCGTCGTGTTCCCCGACATGAAGCACGTGTGGCAGTCCCTCAACAATTGCGGACCGGCGGCGGTCGTGATGGCGCTCTCGACGCTCGGCGTCGACGCGAATCAGGAGGCGGCGCGCCTGGCGCTGCGCGGGCCAGACGTGCGACGCGGGATGGGTCCGCAGGGCGTCGGTCCATGGGTCAAGGAGAACTTCGACCTTCGTTCGACGTGGCGCAACGGCGGCACGATCGACACGATCAAGTCGCTCGTTGCCAACGGGTTCGCACCGATGGTGACGCAGTGGATGCAGGACCCCTGGGTCTCGCGCATCGCGCACTGGCGCACCGTGCGCGGCTACGACGACGCCGCCGGCGTGGTCTATGTGAACGATTCGATGCTCGGCAATATGGTCCCGCTGTCTTACGAATGGTTCGGGCGCAACTGGCAGTCGTTCAGTTACCGCTACATGGTCATCTACCGGCCCGAGGACGAGAAACTCCTTAAGGCGATCATGGGTCCGCAGGTGAGCGATGCCGTCATGCGGCGCGACCTGTACCAGCGCGCGAAGACCGAAGCGCTGACGCAGAACACGAACTTCGCGTGGCTCGCCTACGGCGAGGCCGCGTACTCGTTCGGCATGTTCGAGGAGGCGGTCGCGGCGTTCGAGAAAGGTCTCTCGATGGGTTCGCCGAACGGGGTCTTCGGTCTGCGCAACTCGTACCCGCAGGCGCTGCGCGCGCTCGGCAGGCAGCAGGATGCCGAGCGAGCGGCGCAGCAGCTGAACAGCATCAGCGTGGTGCCGTCGTCGACGGTGGTCGCGCCACCGGACCCCTACGCGCTCTATCTCGCGATGCTGCGCACCACTCCGATCGAGCAGATCCCGACCGAGTGACGCGCGTCCGCTTCATCGGAAGCGGGGACTCATTCGGAAACGGCGGGCGCTTCCAGACCTGCATCCTCGTCGACTCCGACGCCTACCGCTTTCTCGTCGACTGCGGCGCAACGTCCCTCGTGGCTCTGAAGCGTGCGGACGTCGACCCCGGTTCGATCGATGCGGTGCTGCTGACGCACTTCCACGGAGACCACTGTGGCGGTGTTCCCTACCTCATCCTTGATGGGCAGTTCACCAAGCGCGAACGGCCGCTCGTCATCGCTGGCCCACCGGGCGTGCGCGAACGGATGAACGCCATCTTCGAGGCAGCGCTGCCGACGTCATCGCGAACCGGGCAGCGCTTTGGGCTGACGTACGTCGAACTTGGCGAAAAGGCGACGCGGATCGGTCCCATCGAGGCGGTCGCGCTGCCGGTGGCGCATCTAGCGGACACTCTCCCGCACGGACTGCGCGTGCGCGCCGGCGGCCGCATTGTCGCCTACACGGGCGACACCGACTGGTGCGACGCGCTGCCCCGTCTTGCAGACGGCGCTGATCTCTTCATCGCCGAGGCGTACTCCTTCGAGAAACGCATCCCGCTGCATCTGTCGCACGCGACCCTCCTCGCGCACCGGGACGAGCTGCGGGCGAAGCGGACCGTGCTCACGCACGCAGGTGCGGAAACGCTCGCTCGAGCGACGGAGCTCGCCTGGACGCTTGCCGTGGATGGCACCGATATCGAGATCTAGGCCGGAACTTCGGTCGCCGTCGCCCGTCTTAGTGGATATGCGGGCGTTCTCTCGTTGGATGACGCTGACGCTGCTGTTTGTCGCGTTCGTTACGAGCGCTTGCCGGTCGATGCCCGACGAAACTGTGGCGTCGCCTGTAACGAGTCCGCCGAGCACGTCACCTGCGGCCACGGAACCCAGCTCGACGCACGCGGTAACCACCGAGCCATCACCGCCGGTCACGACGACGCTGCCGTCGCCTCTCACCGCTGCGCCCGCACCGATCACCCGCGTCGCGACGGCAGCCCTTGGAGACCTCCGCGGCGGGCGGGTCTACGCGCTCAAGCAATTCGCCACACCCAGTGGCACCGGAGTGATCCGCGAGCTCTGGTCCTCGACATTGGAGGGAGCATCGATCACCACGCTCGCCGCGCGGATCGAATTCCCATCGGAAGTCAGTGTCGTCGTCGGGAAACCCGGCATCGCACTGCGCCACATCTTTTCTCCGGATGGGCGCCGTGTCGTCGTGACCGATGGCGACTACCGGCTGACGATCATCGACCTGGTCAGCGGTCGCGCGAGCTCGCTTGGCATCGAGGGCTACGCGCCAACGTGGACACGCGATGGCCGATGGATCGTCTACGCCGTCTTCGACCCGAGCGCGGATTCTGTGAACCCGTATCGGTTGTGGGCGATCCCAGCCGACCTCACCGATCGTCCGAGGCAGATCCCGGGTGATAGCGTCGCCGCGCTCGCGGATAGGTCGCGCATCGTGGTGTACGACTCGCGCGCTGGCGGCCAGACGATCGTCGACGTCACCGACGGCAAGCAGCTCGGGAGACTTCCTGACCTGGTAGACGGCATCACGTGGCGCTCGGCGCCGCCCGAGTACGCGTTCGTGCGTAACCAGCAGCTGACGCCTGGCGGTGGACGGCCAGACGACACGACGACCATCATCGTGGCCTCTGATGACCTGGGTAGTCCGCGCATCGTCGTGCAGCGGACGGGGAGCCAGTACGAGGTGCGCTTCCGAGACCTGCGCTGGAACCCGCTGCGAGACGAGCTCCTCTACTCCGTCGAGGGCGTCGACCGGGCGTACGGAATCGTGCAGATCTCCAGCGGCGCGGAGCGTTCGCTTCCGGCGACGGCGCAATACCTGACATGGGCACAGGACGGCGAGCACCTCGTCGGCCTGGCTCGCGGCGACGGGGGACCGCGTCCCTCGGGTCTGCCTGTCTCGATCGACTTCAAGCGGGCGACGGTCGTCGTTCTCGCTCGTGACGGCACCATCACGCGTAGCACGGCGATCTCCGCGCTCGAGCCGTTCGAAGTCCTGTCCCAGGTCGCAACGGTGGGTTATTAGCGCAACAGCACTTCTAGACTTCGGCGCGTGAAACTCAGGACGCTGTTAGGACCTACTGACCGGCCTGCTCCGCGAACGAATCTTCGCGCGCTCGCGATCACGGCGGCATTTTCGTTCGTGGCGGTGAGCCTCATCGGCTATGTGAATAGTGGATGTGTCTCGCTCGTCGTATGGTCGTCCAACGAGAAGGCCGACCTGTTGGTCGAGATCGCGGATAGGTACAACGCCGGCGGTCCGATGGTCGACCGACGCTGCGTGCGTGTCGAAGTCGTAAAGAAGGCATCCGGGGACGCCGAGCTGGCGTTGACGCGGCCCGAGAACGAGATCCCACAGAGACCGGACGTGTGGTGGCCCGCGGCCAAGACCTGGGTCCTGCTGCTCCAGCACCATCGCGCGAAGCTGCCCTCGATCGTTCCCGCGGTCTACGCCAGTCTGATCCAGTCGCCCCTCGTGATCGCGATGCCGCAACAGGCGGCTCAAGCACTGAAGGACAAGGGCGAGGTCGCCGGGTGGGGATCGATCCTGAAATTAGCTCAGGACCCCGAGGGCTGGGCGCGCTATGGCAAGCCGTGGGGCCGTTTCCGTCTGGGCAAGACGAATCCGACCATCTCGACCTCGGGGCTTCACGCTCTGATCGGTACGTACAACGCCGCGACGCACAAGACCGATCCGCTAACGGTGGAGGACATCCGCCGCAATGACGCTCAGAGCTTCGTCAAAGGCGTCGAGTCGAGCGTCGTCCACTACGGACATACGGTCGAGACGTTCCTGACGAACCTATGGAACGCCGACGATGCCGGGGATGCGCTCAGTTATGTCTCCGCGGTCGCGGTCGAGGAGAAGCAGGCCTTCGACTACAACCGCGGCAATCCGGCGTCGGACCTGTGTCCTTCCTCTCAGTGCCCGAGACTCGCGCCGAAGGAGAAGCTCGTCGCCCTCTATCCGGCCGAAGGCACCTTGATGGCGGACCACCCGTACGTCGTTCTCGACTGGAGTCATACGGACGCCGAACACCGGCAGGCCGCCCTCGATTTCCGTGGTCATCTCGAGACGAGAGCGGTGCAGGACGGCTTCCTTCTGGAGGGCTTCCGCGGTCCCGACGGTCAGCCAGGCGTTGGCGTGTTGCCGGAGTCCAATTTCCGCCGCCAGCTCGGCTTGATCCTCCCGCCCCCGGATCCGGCCGTGCTCGCCGAGATCCAAGGATCCTGGTCGGCGTTACGCAAGCGCGCCAACCTACTGATCGCGATCGATGTCGGCCAGTCGATGCGCGACATCGTGCCGGATCAGAACCTCTCGAAGCTCGAGCTCGCCAAGCACGCGGCGAAGGAGGCCCTCACGCTTCTCGAAGACGACGATGAGGTCGGGCTATGGACGTTCTCGACAAGGGCGGAAGGAGACCGTGCATACAGAGAAATTCTGCCGATCGCGAGGCTCGGAGCCGACCGGAGGTTGCTCGAGCTCCGGATCGACGCACTAGAGACGGAGACCGGCAAGCGGCAGCTATTCAGCGCGGTCCTGTCCGGCGTCGAGTACGTTCGCTCGCGGCTCGAACCGGACCGCATCAACGCCATGGTCGTGCTCAGCAACGGACTCGATGAAGGTTCGCAGGTCGACTTCTACGACCTCGTCTCCAGGTTGAGAAAGCAGCCGAACGATGCGCGGGTCCGCGTCTTCACCATCGCCTACAGCGCGTTCTCAGGCGCCCTGCGCCAGATCGCGGAGGCCTCACCCGGCGCCTTCTATGACGCCTACCCGGAGGCATCCACGATCAAGAAGGTGCTGCGCGACGTGATCTCGAACTTCTGATGCGCGCGATCGAGGAGCTGCGAGATCCGCTGGCGCTCGCCCTGGCCGGGGCCAGCGCGTTCTCCGCCTATCTGTTTGGCGGTCGCGACTGGCAGATCGCGGCGGTCCCCATCGCCGTCCTCGCAGTTCGCGTCATCGCCGGCCTGGCGCTGCCGCTCTCGCCCGTCTTGCCGACGCCACGCCTGACGTCGGACGAATACGTTGTCGCGCGTCTAATAGCGAGAGGCTTCGCGAATGAGCAGATCGCCGAACAGCTCAGGACCACGCCGCGGGCGATCGGCCGGCTCGAGGCGCGCATCGTCGCGAAGATCGGCGGAACGCGTGATGACATCATTCGATACGTCGGCGCGCCGTCGGCACCTGAGGCGCTGCCACGCCACTGGTACGAACGCACGATCGTGCGCGGAACTCTCGCGGGCGCGGGCCTGATCAGTCTGGTCTGGACGCTCTACAACATCGGCACACGGATCTTCGGCCGCTGAGAACGGAGCTCTAGCGTCGCTTCGCCTTCGCGGCCAGCTCTCGCGCACGCGCGAGCCGCTCCGCCGCCGCTGCGAGCACGTCGTGCGTCTTGCAGAACGTGAAACGGATCAGGTGCTTCCCTAGCGCAGGTTCGGAATAGAAGGAAGAGCCGGGGACGCCCGCGACGCCGACCTCTGAAACGAGCCAGCGCGCGAACGCGGTGTCGTCGTCGAAGCCGAACGGCGTGATGTCGCAGAGCACGTAGTACGCGCCCTCAGGTCGGCGGGGCGCGAACCCGGCGGCTTCGAGCGCGGGCACAAGCACGTCGCGTCGCCGACGGTATTCGGTGGCGAGCGAGTCGTAGTAGGGACGCCCGAGCGAGAGACCTTCCGCGACCGCCTCCTGCAGCGGCGCGGGCGCGCCGACGGTGACGAAGTCGTGCACCTTCCGGATCCCCGCGGTGAGCTCGGCCGGCGCGACGATCCAACCGACGCGCCACCCCGTGACCGAGAACGTCTTGCTCGCACCGGAGATCGTCACCGTGCGCTCAGCCATCCCCGGCAGCGTCGCGATCGGGATGTGCTCGCCCTCGTAGCGGATGTGCTCGTAGATCTCGTCGGTCACCGCGACGACGTCGTGCTCGACGCACAGACCGGCGATGAAGGTCAGCTCGTCGCGGGTGAACACGCGGCCGGTCGGATTGTTCGGCGTGTTCACGATGATCGCCTTCGTCCGCGGGCCGAACGCTTTGCGCAGCTCGTCGCGGTCGAAGGTGTTCTCGGGCGGGCGCAGCGGCACGTACATCGGTCGCGCGCCAGCGATGTCGGTGTCCGGCCCGTAGTTCTCATAGAAGGGCTCGAGCACGATGACCTCGTCGCCGGGGTCCACGAGCGCGAGGAGCGTCGAGACCATCGCCTCGGTCGCGCCGCAGGTGACGGTGAGCATCGTCTCGGGATCGACGCCCATGCCGTAGAGCTCAGCGTACGTGCGCGACAGCGCGTCGCGCAGCGACTTAGCGCCCCAGGTGATCGCGTACTGGTTGATGTCCGCATCGATGGCGCGCTTCGCCGCGTCCTTGAGCGCCTGCGGTGCCGCGAAGTTCGGGAAGCCCTGCGCGAGATTGATCCCGCCATGGATCGCGTTGAGGCGGGTCATTTCCCGGATCACGGACTCGGTGAAGCCCGCGGTGCGTGCCGCGAGCTTCACGCGCGCGGTGCGCATCAGTACCCGGCCTCGAAGTCGACGCGGTTGAGCAGCGGTTCCCCCGCCTTGAAGCGGCGGAGGTTCTCGACAAAGAGCGCGAGGGTGCGCTGGCGCACGCGCGGCGACGAGTTCGATGCATGCGGGGTCACCACGACGTTGGGCAGCGACCAGAGCGGGCTGTCCGCAGGCAGCGGCTCCCGCACGAACGTATCGAGACCCGCGCCGCCCAGCCGGCCGTCGCGCAGCGCGTCGACGAGCGCGTCCTCGTCGATGATCGGACCACGCGCGATGTTCACGACCCACGCCGTCTTTTTCATGCGCGCGATCACTTCGCGCGAGATCGCGCCGCGCGTCGCCGGCGTGAGTGGCGCCGCAACGACGAGGTAGTCAGCCTCGGCCGCGGCACTCGCGAGCGCGTCCGGCGTCACGACCTTCTGCGCACCCGGCACGGCGCCGGGTCGACGCCGCACCGCGATCACGCGCATCCCGATCGCAGATGCGAGTCGCACGACCTCGCCGCCGATGCTGCCCGCGCCGAACACGACAAGCGTCTGGTCACGAAGCTCGTCGTGTACGAGATCCTTCCACTCGCGCCGCGTCTGTTGGTCGCGATAGAGGTGCAGCCGCTTCGAGGCCGCGAGCACGAACGCGAGGACGTGCTCGGCGATCTGGATGTCGTACGAGCCGGAGTTGTTCGTGAGCGTGATCCCGCGCTCGCGGAACTCCGGAATGTCGAGGAGGCGGTCGACGCCTGCGGCCGGAGTGTGGAACCACCGCAGCTTCGGCGTCGCCGCGAGGAGCTTGCGCACGCGATCGAGGCTGATGCCGCAGAACGCGACCTCGGCCGCGGAGGCGCGTGCGAGATCGCTCTCGTTCTTGATGAGGACGAGCGTGTCGTTCGGCAGCGCCGCCCCGAAGTCGGTCGGCGTGGATGGCCAGTTCGACCAGATCGCGATCGTCGTCACTGGTACACCGCCGGTGCGTCGCGTGGCAGCGAGTCCGCGAGCATCGTGCGCTGCAGCAGCGACATGTTCTCCGGCAATGACGTGGGATCGGTGAGCACCACCTCCGTCGTCTCGGCGGACGGTGTTGCCTGGCCGCCGGTGATCCGGCCGCGAAAGCAACAGATGTAGAACTGATAAGGGGCGACGCTGCCGAAGCTCTTGTTGTCGTAGACGCCGACGAGACGCTCGAGCTGAGCCTCGAACCCCGTCTCCTCGTGAAGCTCGCGCAGCGCGTTGGTCGACGGTGGCGACCCGACCTCGGCGTACCCGCCTGGTAGCGCCCAGCGTCCGTTGTCCGCGCGCTTGATGAGGACGACGCGACCGCCATCGTCGAACGCGGCGACAGAGCAGCCCACCTTCGGGCTGGGGATGTGGAGGTCGGAGAGATACGGACGCTCCGGCGTGAACGTGGCATCGATCGTCATCTCGGCGATGCCTTCGGCGATCGCCATCGTCCGGTCGTACCGGTCGCGGTCGTAGTCGTTCGCCGCGAACTCGAGGCCGGTCTTCGCCATCGCCGCGAGCTCGTGGGCCCAGAAGCGCAGCTGCTCGGATGGCTGCATGGGCCTCGCATACTACGCAGAGTTTGTCGGCGCTTTCGGGCACGCTGTTCAACGCCCTCACCGTGCTCGTCGGTGGATTGCTCGGCACGTTCCTCGGCGACCGGCTCCCCGAGCGCCTCCGCGAGAACGTCGTGCGCGGCGTCGGGCTGTTCACCCTGGCCATGGGGACGAAGTTCGCGATCGATACCTCGAACCTCCTCTACATGCTCGGCAGCATCCTGCTCGGCGGCGTTATCGGGTCGCTGTGGGGGGTGGATCGTCGCCTCACGGAGCTCGGCGCGGCCCTGCAGCGTCGCTTCGCCGCGCGCGGCGGCGGCGGGACCGTGGCCGAGGCGTTCGTGACAGCCGCGATCGTGTTCTGCGTCGGCCCGCTCACCTTCCTCGGCTCGATCCAGAACGGGCTCACCGGCGACGCCAGCCTGCTCGCGATAAAGAGCGTGCTCGACGGATTCACCGCGATCGCACTCGCCGCGACGCTCGGTTGGGGCGTGCTCCTCACGATCCCGCTGATCCTTCTCTATCAAGGCGGCCTAGCCGTGGGCGCGTCGGCGTTCGCCGGCCTGCTCTCCGACCTTCAGCTCCGCGAGATGAGCGCGGTCGGCGGCTTGCTCATCATCGGTGTGGGCCTGAAACTATTGAACATCCGCGACGTCAAGGTCGCGGACTACCTGCCGGCGATCCTCGTGGCACCGCTCCTGGTGGCGGCGGCCGTTCGCATCAAGGAGGCGCTCGCGCTATGAAGACCCTCGAGTTCCGCAGCGACACGTTCACGAAGCCGACGCCCGCGATGCGCCGCGCGATGGCCGAGGCCGAGGTCGGCGACGATCAGTACGGCGAGGACCCTACCGTCAACAGACTCGAGAAGCGCGCCGCCGAGTCCGTGGGCAAAGAGGCCGGTCTCTACGTCGCCAGCGGCATGATGGGCAACCTCTGCGGCGTCCTGTCGCAGACGCAGCGCGGCGACGAGGTCATCCTCGGCGACCTCGCGCACATCTACCAGAACGAGATGGACGCGTCGTTCGTCCTCGGCGGCATCGTGCCGCATCTGGTGCCGAACCGCGACGGGCTCCCGTCGCTCGACGACATCGCGACCGCCGTGCGACCGCAGGGTATGCACGCGCGCACTGCGCTCATCTGCCTCGAGAACTCGCACAACAACTGCGGCGGCACGGTCATCACCGCCGCGCAGACCAACGCGATCGGCGACTTCGCGCACCAGCGCGGTATCCGCTTGCATCTCGACGGCGCGCGGATCTTCAACGCCTCCGCGGCGCTCGGGGTCGACGCGAAGACGCTTACCCAAGGCGTCGACACCGTGCAGTTCTGCTTCTCCAAGGGTCTCGCCGCACCGGTCGGGTCGATCGTCTGTGGCGACGCCGAGACGATCGCGAAGGCGCGGCGCGTGCGCAAATTGCTCGGCGGCGCGATGCGTCAAGCCGGCGTGATCGCCGCGGCGGCGCTCGTCGCGCTCGAGGAGATGCGCGACCGGCTGGTCGAGGACCACCGCAACGCCAAGGCGCTCGCGAAAGGCCTTGCGCAGATCGACGGCGTCAAGATGGACGCGGCCAAGGTGGTCACGAACATCGTCTCGTTCGAGATCGATGCCGAGGGGATGGACGCCGGCGCGTTCCAGAAGGCATGTGCCGAACGTGGCCTGCGCTTCTCGCGCTACCTGGGCAACTCGCCCCGCCTGCGCGCGGTCACGCACTGCGACGTGACGGCCGCTGACGTGGAGGCTGCGCTCGAGATCGCGAGGGCCGTGCTCTCCAAGACGAGAACGCCGGCCCTCAGCGCCTAGCTATTTCTTGTCCGACTTGTCGGCCTTGTCCTTCTTGTCCTTGCCACCGTTCGACGTGGTCGCGGCTCCGGTCACGGTCGTCTGCTTCGTGAACTCACCGCTCAGGGTCGGCGACGAGAAGCTGACGCGCAGCGTGTAGTCGCCCGGCGCGAAGTCGCGCGTGTCGACGTTCACGTGGTAATCGCTGCCATTCCAGACGACCGATCCGCTCGGGTTCGAACCGTAGATGTAGCCGACGACGACCGCGCCCGAGGCATCGAGCACGTCCACGCGGACGGTCGTGTCGAGCACCGGCGCGCCGTCGGCGCGCAGGACCGAGAACTTCACCGGCATCAGCCGGCCGACGCTGAATGAGGTCTCGACGGGCTCGTGCCACTGGAACGTGTACATGCGGACCGTGACCACGAGGGTGGCCGAGCCGCCGGCGCCGTTGCTGTCGGTCACGTTGACCGTGACCGTGTACGTTCCAGCGGTGCTGTAGCTGTGGTCGAGCACGAACGAGCTGCCCGCGAGAGCGAGCGCCACGCCACCTGAGCCGTCGCCGTAGTCGGCGGTCGCCCAGTAGCTCTCGGTCGTGCCCGGGTCGCTGAAGGTGCCGGACCGATGAAGGGTCGGGTCGAAGCTGAGATCGACGGGGCCACCGAGCTGCACCGTCGGCGCGACGTTGGTGACGGTCACGCGGAACGAACCGCTCCCGGACGCGCCCGCGTCATCGGTCACCACGACGCTCACGACGTAGCTGCCCGGCTTGTAGAGATGGTCGAGCGTGAAGGTCTTGTCCGCGGCGAGCGCGAGCGCCGAGCTGCCGGATCCATCGCCGTAGTCGACGGTCGCCGACCATGAGATCGACGCGTCCTGATCGCTGAAGCTCGCGAGGCGCGAGAGCCTCTGGCCTTCCAACAGGCTCTCGTCCGCACCGAGCGTGACCACCGGCGCGTCGTTGGTGCGCATGTCACGCACGTAGAGCTGAGAGCCGGTGCTCGTCGGTGACGTGACGAGGTTCGAAGCGGATGTCATGAGAAGCACGAACCGGCCGTCGGACGAGACCGACGCGCTGGTGCTCGGCGCGTTGGTCTGCTGGCCGGCATCGTTCTGCGAGACCAAAGTGACCGCCTCGGTCGTGCGGTCGTACAGGAAGACATCGACCAGGTGGTTCACGTCGCCGCCGACGAGCGTGTCGTCGAGCGACTGGAAACCGACCCAGCGGCCATCCGCGGAGATCGACGGTGCGCGACTGTCAGCGCCCGCGATCGCGTTCGCGGACAGCGACGCCAGCGTCGTCGTGTGGAGCGCGCGGTCACGCAGGAACACGTCCCAGGTCCCGATGTCCCGGTCGCGCGGCTCGAGCTGAGCCTGCGATTCGAATGCGAGGTAACGACCGTCAAAGGAGAGCGCTGGCGCCGAGGCGGGACGAGAAAGCGTCGGTGTTCCGGCGCTGGTCACGGACTCGAGGGTCGTCGTCGCGGTCTCGAGATCGCGAACGAACAGCTGACCGGTGTGCGAGGTCGAGACCAAGGAGAAGTTCGCGGCCTGCGAGACGAAGGCCACGACCCGACCGTTACCGGAGAGCGCGGGCACCGAGCTGGTGTCGTTGCCGGCAGCGTTCGACGCATCGACGGACGCGCGCGTTACGACGCCGGTGAGCATGTCCTTGACGTACACCTGCTGCTTGCCGTTGTTCGGTGTCGGAACGAGGTTCGTCGCGTTCGACGTGAACGCGACGTACCTGCCGTCATCGGAGATCTCGTGCGCGCCCGAGGAGCTGGTCAGTCCGCTGCTCAGGTCGCCCGGCGCGCCGGTCTGCGTGGCACTGACCATGGTGGTCGTGCCGGCGACCATGTCGCGCAGGAAGACGTCGACAGCGCCATTCGTGTCACCGTCAACGAGGTCGTTGCCGGCCGACGCGAAACCGACGAACCGGCCATCGGCCGAGACCGTCGGCCCGAAGCCGCCAGCCACGCTCGGCAGGCCGGTCTTCGCAACGGTGACGAGCACCGTCGTACCGGCGGTGCGGTCGTGGCGGTAGACGTTGGCGCCTGACACCCCAGCGAGGTTCGTAGCGGTCGAGGTGAAGACGACGTAGCGGCCATTCGCGGAGATCACACCGGGAAGCACCGTGCCGACCGCGGGCGCGCCCGTGGAGCTCACGGACTCGCGCGTGGTGCGTGGGTGTGTCGGCGCGTCGAACGCTCCCGCGACGCCGGTGACAGCGAGCGTGCTCGCGAGGACCGCGATGGTGATAGAGCGCCTACGTGTCGTCTTCATGGCTGCTAATTAACAGGGGGATCGCCGTAAACGGCGATCCCCCGTGCTTCTCCCCCGGTCGGGGCAGTACCCAGCCTTTTAGCGGGTCGTCTTGACGCTTGTCGTACTGGTCGTGCCGGCGGCGGCTGTGCCCGTCGTTCCGAGCGTGAACTCACCGGTGAGGGTTGGCGACGAGAACTGCGCGCGCAGCCAGTACATACCGGCCGAGAGGCTCCTCGTGTCAACGTTCACGTGGTAAGAGCCGTTGCTCACCACGACCGACCGGCTTGGCTGGTCGCCGAAGAGATACGGACCGGCGACGACATTGCCCGACGCGTCGATCACGTCCACGCGGACGCTTTCGTCGAGGACGAACGAGCCGTCGGGTCCGTCCACGGTGAACTTCACCGGCAGGTTCCGGCCAACGACGAACGTGTCGCCCACCGGATCGAGCCACGCGTAGCTGTAGCCGCCGACCTTGACCGTCATGGTCGCCGTGGTCGAGCCGCCGTTGCTGTCCGTGACATTCACGTCGGCGCTATAACTGCCGGCGGTCGTGTAGGCGTGATGGAGCGTGAACGAGCCACCGACAAGCGGGAGCACCTGCGTGCCCGAGCCGTCGCCGTAGTTGACGGTCGCCGAATATGTCTCGCTCGATCCGGGATCTGTAAACGTGCCAGAGCTGTCGAGCGTCAGTGAGAACGCGAGATTCACCGTCGCGGGCAGGCTCACTGTCGGAGCGACGTTGGTGTCGACGACATGGATGACGAGCGAACCCGTCGCACCGGCGTCGTCGGTGACCTCGACGGTCAGGTCGTACGCGCCCGACGCGTAGAGGTGATCGAGCACGAACGTCTTGTTCACGTTCAGCGCGAGCGGCTGCTTGCCCGAGCCGTCGCCGTAGTTGACGGTCGCCGTCCACGACGTCGATGCGTCGTTATCGCTGAACTGCCGGGTCAGGTGCATCGACTGGCCCTCCGTGAGCGTGACATCCCCACCGAACGCCGGCAGCACCGGCGCCTGGTTCGAAACGACATTGCGAACGTAGAGCTGGTTACCGGTGCTGGCCGGCGAGGTCACGAGGTTCGACGCGGTCGAGCCGAAGAGAACGAGTTGCCCGTCGAACGAGACCGACGGACCGAAGCTCGCCGCATTGGCCTGCTCGTCCGCGTCGTTCAAAGAGACGAGCTTGATGGCCTCCGTGGTGCGGTCGTAGAGGAACACGTCGAACAGACCGTTCAGATCGCCGACGACCAGTTGGTCGTCGAGCGATTGGAAGCCGACCCAGCGGCCGTCGCCGGAGATCGACGGGCTCGAGCTGGTCGCGCCCGGAAGCGCGACGGTCGAGAGTGATGCGAGCACGGTCGTGCCGGCGACCCGGTCACGTAGATAGACGTCCTGCGTGCCATTGTCGAGGTCGCGTAGGTCGAGCACGCCCGTCGACTCGAATGCCAGGTAGCGCCCGTCGAATGACAGCACCGGGGTCGTTGAGCTGCGCCCGGTCGCCGCGGCGCCCGGTGACTCGAGGGTCGTCGTGCCGGCGACGAGGTCACGCGTGAATATTTCTGGGGTGACACCGGAGATCGAGAGCGGCGAGAAGTTCGTCGACTCCGACCGGAACGCGACCACCTGGCCGTTGCCGGAGATCGCCGGCGTCTGACTGGTCCGGTCACCGGCCTCGCCCGTTGCCTCATTGACCGACGCACGCACCACAGCACTGGTCGTCATGTCCTTCACGTAGATCTGCTGCCTACCGTTGTTGCTGCCACTCGTGAGGTTCGTCGCGAATGAGGTGAACGCGACGTAGCGGCCGTCGTCCGAGATCTCGCGCGCGCCCGACAAGCCGCTCAGGCCGCTGCTGCCGTCGGCCGGCAGGCCGGCCGTGCTCACCAGCGCGGTCGTGCCCGTCTGCACGTCACGCACGAATACGTCGCTCGTGCCATTCGTGTCGCCATCGACGAGATCGGTCGCGAATGAAGCGAACGCGACATAGCGGCCGTTGGCCGAGACCGAGGGATCGCGACTGACGTTGTTGCCGGGATTCCCGTTTGAGGCAACGCTCACCAAGAGCGTCGCGCCTCCCACCCGGTCGTGGCGGTACACCTGTGTGCCGCTCACGCCGCCGACGAGGTTCGTCGCGCTCGACTGGAACACCACGTACCGACCGTCCGCGGAAAGAACGCCGTTCGTCGCGCCCGCGTTCGCAGGGACGCCAGCGGAGTCCACTGAGACCCGCGTCGTCTGCCCTGGGAAAGCGTTGGCGATCGAGACGGCAGCCGTGAGCGAAAAGATGATGAGTGCCACTGCCGGCCCAAAGACCCTATTAATACCGCGCATCCTTGTTCCACCTCACCACACGACCCAACGTGCGGTGGATGATTTGTAGGTGGCAGGCATCCAGACGTATATGGGAGCCAGGGGTCTCCCCCTCTCGGGGCAGTACTAACGCCCTACCTCAATACGGGTTGTGCCGCTATCACCCGTGCCACACAGTTCACGCGGTGACAGAGCAGTTTCTGCGACGTAACAACCGAAGCTCCGCCCCTCGCGCGATCCGCTCTTCTCTCGTTAGCATCGGCACACAAGTGGGAAGGGTTCGATTCGCACGCGATGACGCAGGCCAGACCGTTGTGCTCGTTGCCCTCATGTTCACTGTGCTCATGGGCTTCGCCGCCCTGGGCGTCGACGTTGGCCGCTTCTACTCCGAGCGCCGGTACATCCAGGACGCGGTGGACTCCGCGGCGCTCGCGTGCGCATACAAATACGGGCACGGCGGGACCAACGCCGATGCGTGGGCAGCGGGAGACGCGATCCTGCAGGACCGGAACCTTAAGTCGAACCCGCTCGGCGTTGGCGTCGCGTACGCCGCGCTCGGCAGCGAGGTCTACGCCAACGCCATCGTCGCCGAGCAGAACCTCATCAGCGGCATCCTGCCGGTAACGACGAACGGCCGCGGCTGCCGCGTGGCGATCACGGTCGACGTCCCCACGTTCCTGATCAAGATCCTCAGCCCCAGTCTGAACACGATCACGATGACGACGCAGGGCTACGCCAAGAGCAAGGGCGGCATGCTCCCCACCGTCGTCACGCGGTACTCGAGCCCGCCCGGACCTGCCGTTAGCGACCAAGCGAACCTCTTCCACGACCGCACGATGGCTGAGGGGCAGGACTGGCAGTGCTCGACGACAAGCACGGCCGGTTGCACTCCCGCCAGCGAGGGGTCCCCGGGCCGCGAGTTCGTCATCTTCGGTCAGGCGGCGAAGGCGACCAACGACAGCTCGTTCCGCGGATATATCGGGCTCGACATCCGCGACTTCACGACGCTGGACGGTAGCGGCGACCTCATCCACGAGGCCTACAACTCCGTCCCGGCGACGGTGACCGTGAACGTGCTCAAGGACTACGAGGCCTCGTGGATCCTCAACCTCAGCTACCCCGGGCCCGACATCTGCGTGGTCCAGCTCCCGAACTTCCTGCCCTGCGCGCAGATCGCCGTGATCAACGGCTCGAGCTCGGGGCAGTTCGTCACCGACTACGAAACGACCTTCGACATCGGCGACGAGGTGCTGCTCCAACTGTACGACGGCACGGTCAAGACCGTGCCGGACTTCAACCTCACGAGCGGCCAGCTCACCCTGCCGACGAGCGGCTCGGCGACGTCGACCGTCACCTACACGTACTCGTCGCAGTTCGCCTTGAGCGGCGCGCAGGTCACGACCACGCTCATCCCGGACAATGGCACGATGACCGACGACGGCGGCGGCACCGCGACGAACCCGTTCCTCAGCGGCTGCGCGACCCTCAGCACGCCGGCCTTCACTGCTAATCCGACGCCCGGCGGACCCCTCTATGTCACCTACAACCAAGCGTGGAACGCCATCACGACCAACAACTGCGACAAGGGCATCTATCAGGCTTGGCTGCGCGGGACGTCGAGCGCGCCGTACACGAGCCGCATCCACGAGACGCTCGTGACCATCAACGTCGGCGGCCAGCAGCGGGACTTCAGCCTCGCTTCCTCGGACGCGTATGCCGCGGTCCCCGGCCCCGGTACGCAGGCCGACTACGTCATGCGGACGACCACCTCCAACAGCGGCTCGACCAAGTGGACCGGAAGCAACCTCCTCACGCTCTCGTGGGCCAAATGCCCGACGACGACCGATGCGAGCATCCTGCCCCCCGAGGTCCTCGTCTGCGGCATCGACGGCAACTTCGCGAGCACGAGCATCTCCAATGTGGACCCCGGCGAGGACCACACGCTCAATGTGCAGACGCTCCTCGCGCGGTCCGACGAGGTCTACAAGGGCTGGGTGCGCGAGACCGGCCTCGACGACGTGACCAACAAGCGCGTCACGCACCTGCTCCAGGTCACCCTCGAGGTCGGGGTCGTCGCGGGTGGCACCAACCAGTACGTCGACGTGCTCGGCTACACGGTCTTCAAGATCACCCAGATCAGCAGCAACGACGTCAGCGGCCGCGCCGTCACCGGGGTGTACTCCGACCCGAACGACTTGGCCCTCTCGGCGGGTAAGAAGATCGGCCTCGTGCCTTGGGAGCAGCCGTAGTCTTCTCTCGCGATGGCCGTCTCTGCTCGTGACAAGAAAGCGCTCCTCAGCCTTCTAGAGCAGGCGCAGCTCGTTTACCTCCTCACGCGCCTCCCCAAGAAACAGGTGCTCGACGATCCGAAGGATGTGGCGCGGCTCGAAGACGGTCTCGCAGCGATGCGTGCGGCGGCGCGCGAGCTCAGCGCGGCGCTGCGCGAGAAGAACAGCGCTGTGCAGTGGGACGAGCTCGCCGCGAAGCCCGACGGCCCCGACCTGTCATGGCGGCGCGCCAAGCGCGTCGGACCTCAGGTCCTGCGCGTGCTACGACCGCTCCTCGAGAGCGAGCCCGAGGCCGCGTTCATGCTCGATCCGAGCGCCGAGACAGTGAAGAAGGCGAAGGTGCGTTCGCGCCGTTAACGGCCCGTGAGCTCGCCCACGATCGGCCCGAGGCTTTCGACGTCCGGACCGCGCAGGCAGAAGTGCGAGGCTCACCGCGTAACCTGACCGCGGTGGAGATCGTCCTCGCTTCGCTCGCTGTGGTCGTCGTGCTGTGGCTCGCAGCGCTGCTCGTGCTATGGGTGACCGGCCGAAGGGCCGCGGTGCGCGAGCTTGCGCTCCTGCTGCCGAATCTCGCGCGTCTCTTCCACGGCCTGCCGCGCGACGAGCGTGTCCCGCTAGGTTCCAAGGTCTTGGTCGCGATCGGCTTGGCGTGGATCGCCTCGCCGGTCGACCTCATACCCGAGTTCATTCCTGTCATCGGTCCGCTGGACGACGCCGTCGTCGGCGCCCTGATCCTGCGCCATGTCCTGCGCACCGCCGGCGAGACCGTCGTCACCGAGCACTGGCACGGCGACCGGCGCGTGCTCGCGCTGCTGTTTCGGGCGGCCGGGGTGCCCGACACCCAGTTGATCGCACCGCGTGGCGCGGACCTGCGAAAATCCCCAACCGTGCGTGGGAGTTGGCTCGGGGGTCTCGTTGCGCTGCTCGCCATCGCTGCGATCGGCGCGGCGGACCTCGTTACACCGCCGGAGGTCGACTTCGAAGTCTTCTACCTGGCTGTCGTCGTAGGCGCCGCGTGGTGGATCGGGCGATCCGCAGCGCTCGCAGCCGCTGTCGCCGCCCTATTCGCCGAGCTTCTGGCCGATGACTTTCTTCGGCCAGAGATCCAGTCGGCTGTCTTCTTCAACGCGACCCTGAGGCTCGTCGTCTACGCGGCCGCGGCGGTTCTCATGAGTCGCCTCTACGAGGAGCGCACGCGGCACTTCGCGCGCGATACCGAACGGGAGACCTTCCTCGGCGTGCTCGAGCGCGAGTTCCCACGACCGATCGCGGCGCTGCGGGCGCGAACGGCGGCGCTGCGAGCGGGCCTGCTACCGGGCGACGCGAACGCGCTCGCCAACCAAGAGGCGATCGAACACCACGCGCAGGACATCGAGTTCCTGGCCACCGACCTGCTGGCCATCGGCGACCTACAGCGGAGCCACCTGAGACTGCGAGCCGACCGCGTCGATCTGCGTGAGCTCGTGCGCGAAGCAGTCGCCGAATCGCTGCGACGCGACCAGCTTCATCTCAGCACCGGCGACACGCCCGTTTCCGTCCGCGCGGACCCCGACCGTCTACGTCACGCCGTCGCGAGCGTCATATCCCGCGCGATCGAGGCGGCTCCTTACGAGTCGGTGGAGATCCTGGTGCGCGACTCGGCGGACCACGGCGTCGTGGAGATCCGCACGCGCGCGAGGCTCGGCGAGAGCGACCTCGACCTCGCGCGTCTTTTGATGCAGGCGCAGGCCGGCAAGCTCATCCTCGTCGCCCCCGACAGCTCGCGCGGGATGCTCATCACCCTTTCCGCGCCGCACGGCGCGGTGGCTTCGAGCGCTGGAGCGGTCGCCAGCGGGGCCTAGAGGTCGACGTCTCGCGCGAGCAGCTTCGGCGGCAGTGACCCGGCGCCGAGCAGCTTGTCGTGGAAGAAGCGCATCCCCCACCCCTTCGCGCGCGCCTTGTCGCGGAGCACGAGGATCGCCTCACGCCCGAGCGCGTATGACGACGGCTGCGTCGGTGTGAGCGTATAGCGGCGGACCTCGGCGATCGCATTCGGCGGCTCGAGCCTGGGCCGCTCGACCATGTACGCGACGGCTTCGTCGAAGCTCATCTCACCGGTGGCGAGTCCCACGTCGACCACGACGCGCGCCGCGCGCCAGAGCAGATCCTTGAGGCGCAAGAGTCGCGTCTCGGGCGAGTCGAGGAAGCCGATCTCGGTCATGAGCTCCTCGACGTACAGGCCCCAGCCTTCGACCATGAGGTTGCTGCGCAGCGCCTTGCGCGCGAGCGACGCGTTGTCCGCGGCATACGTGAGCTGAAGGTGGTGACCTGGATATCCCTCGTGGCACGCGATGACCGGGATGCCGGCGCGCGGATGCCCCTCGAGCCGCTCGCGGCGCGTGCGCTCGTCGTCGTCGGCCATCGGCAGCGTGATCCAGAAGCGCCCGCGGCGGTTGGCCTCGAACGGCGCCGCAGCGACGTACGCCGCGTACGGATACGTCGTGCGCTGGAAGTCCGGCATCGTCTCGACCGCGAGGTCCTCGCCGTACGGGATGGACGCGATCGACGAGAGGCGTACCGCTTCGCGCGCACGCTCCATCTCGACGCGATACGTGTCGACGAGTTGATCGGCCTCGGGATGGTCGCGTCGCAGGCGCGCGACGGAGTCGCGCCAGTCGTCGTCGCCCAGCGCGCGCGCGGCCTCGGCGATCTTCGACTCGGTCTCGCGGAAGAGCTCCTCGCCGTAGGCGCGCAGGCTCGACGCGTCGTGATCGAGTAGCTCCTTCTCTTTCAGCAGCGCCTCGAATGTCTCGCGTCCGATCGCGAACGTGCCCTTCGCCCGCGGCAGGAGATCGGCGCGCAGCCAGGCGACGTAGCGGTCGAGCGCGTCGGCCGCGGCGTTCGCCGCTGGAAGGAGCGCGCGACCGACGACGCGCCCGAGGGACGTGTCGGGTAGCGACTTCGGCAGCTCGTCGCGCAGGAACGCGGCGCCGGCCGGCGCAGTGCGCTCCGCGATGGCGATCCACTCAGGCGGCACGCGCGCGGGGTCGAGGTTCGCGCGCGCCGCGTCGAGCGCCGCGGGCGCCTCCGCCAGCCGCTCGGCGAGCATTGCGAGCCGATCCTCGGGACCGCTGTATCCGCGCAGCAGGATGTAATACGCGCCGCGCGTGATGAGGTCGGTGTACAGCGAGGGCTGGCGGCGCCAGCGCTCGAATGGCTGCAGCGCATGCTCGCCACGGAGCTCCGCCAGCACGAGCGCGCGGTCGACCTTCTGATATGGGTCGAGGCTGTCCTCCCCCATGCCGACGAAGCGCCGCAGCCAGTCCTCGGTGAATTCGTTCCGCGCCGCGAAGCCGTCGGCGGTGAGGTCGCCGAGGCGATGGTCGTGGGAGTGGTTGCCCATGATCGTTGCGGCGACCGGCTCGAGCTTGAAACGATCCTCGATGAAGGTCTTGACGGTCGCTTCAAGCAACGTGCCTACCATGACGGGAGCGCCAGTCTGGCACAGGGGAGAGTCACATGCCGCCGGCGAGCTATCCCGATTGCGAAAACTGTGAGGCGCCGTGCTGTCGTCGCCAGTTCATGGAGGACGACAACGGTTGGTTCACGCTGGCCGACGCGCGGCCGATCTACCTCGAAGCGGGAACGGACATCAAGATCGTCGGCTGGCACCGGCAGAAAGACGGTCGGCAGCCGATGTTCGAGTGCCAGGCCTTCGATAAGAAGGATCTCCGTTGCAGCGTGTACGAGGCACGCCCCGAGCATTGTCGCACCTACGACTGTCGCGATGACGATCCTGACGAGTGGCAGGCGCGCGCACACTGCGATCTCGCGCGCCACCTTCGTATGACCGAGCTGCGCGCGAAGGTCACATGAGGCAGTCGATCGCGACCGGGACGACGACCGCGCGCGAGCTCGGCCTCGGCACGATCCCGGTGTGGTCGTGGCTTCCCGCGGCGGAGATCGAGTCGGGCGCGCTCGAGCAGATCACCAACCTGGCCAAGCTCCCGTCGGCGGTACACGTGGCGGTGATGCCCGACTGCCACGTCGGGTACGGGATGCCCATCGGCGCCGCGCTCGGGACGAAGGACACGGTCGTGCCGTACGCGGTCGGCGTGGACATTGGCTGCGGGATGATCGCGGTGCAGACCGACATTCCACACGACGCGGCCAACGTGGATCGCGTGCGCGCCACCCTCTTGCGCATCTACGAACTCGTGCCCGTCGGCCAACCGACGAAAGCCGATCGTGGGTCGGGTTCGTTTTCGGAGCGTCAGGACTCTAAGGTCATGCGCCGCTGGACCAACGACCGCGCTTCGCGCCTGCCCAAGGGGTCCGAGGTGAGCGAACGCGGCGATCACCAGGTCGGCACGCTCGGGGGCGGCAACCATTTCATCGAGTTGCAGACCGACGGCAAGACGCTGTGGCTCATGCTCCACACCGGCTCGCGCGCCTTCGGCAAGTTCATCTGCGACCGGTACCACGAGACCGCGCTCCGCTGGTGCGAGCGGTACTACGCGCCGATTCCCCACAAGGAGCTCGCGTTCCTGTCGCTGGACACTGACGACGGCCGCGACTATCTCATCGACATGGGGTTCGCAATGCGGTTCGCGGAGGAGTCGCGGAAGCGCATCCGCGACCGATCCCTGTCGGCGATCGAGGAAACCTTCGGCGCGTTCACAGTCGGCATCGACATCGAGACGCACCACAACTTTGCGGCCCGCGAGAAACACATGGGCAAGGACGTCGTCGTCCATCGCAAGGGCGCGGTGAAGACCGGCGAAGGTCTGGTGACGATCCCCGGGTCGATGCAGACGGGCTCGTACATCGCCGAGGGCATCGCCAACCGCCTCGCGCTCGACACGTGCTCGCACGGTGCCGGGAGAAAACTGGGTCGTGGCGCGGTGCGCCGCGCGAACGTCGGTGTCGATATCCGTTCGGAGATGGAGGCGGAGGGCGTCATCCTGGTGTGCCCGCCGGAGTCCGACGCGCTCGATGAAGCCGGTCGTGCCTACAAGGACATCGAGAGCGTCATGGCCTACCAGTCAGACCTCGCTCGGCCCGTACATTCGCTTCGCCCGCTGGGCGTCGTGAAAGGCTGAACGAGCGCGCCGACTGTCTAGTTCGTCTTCGGCTTTTCGGTCGTGGTCGCGGTGCTGGCCGCGGGCTTCTCGGTGCTATTGGCCTCTTCGCGGAAGGTCTTCACGCCCTTGCCCAGCTGACCGAGAACATCCGGGAGCTTCCCCGCTCCGAACACGATGAGCACGATCACGAGAATGAAGACGAGCTCCGGGCCCCCTAGGTTGAACGGCATTCGTCACTTCCCCGCGCGCCCCAGCGCGCTTGTTAGTCGTAGACAGTGTACGCACGGCCGCCCTTAACCGAACAGGCCGGCCAGCAATGTAAGGAAGAGTGGGATCACGACCAGGAGCGCGAGCGCCGGGAGGTAACAGAGCGTAAGGATCAGCGTCATTTTCCCTTCGACCTCGGAGGCTGACCGCAGCAGACGGTCGCGCGCCGCGCTCCGCAACTCCTCGCGCGAGTCTTCCAGGACGCTGATCGACCCGAGCCCCATCTCTCGGGCGCGCTCGAGGCGCTCCGCGACGTGCGCCAGCGACCCGAGCGCGTCGTTCCTCGACTCGCGGATGAGAGAGACCTGCAGCGGCGCGCCGAGCGTGTAAAGGTCGGCGACTCGCGCAAGCACGTCGTCAACGAGCGGCGCTCCCGTGCCTCGACGCGCCAGCGTCATCACCGCGGAGTCCACGGGCCGACCGGACAATACGAGCGCGTGTGTCCACTCGACGAACGACGCAGTCGCTCGCTCCGCCTCAGCGCGGCGCAGGGCGGCCCGTCGCTCGACCACGATCGAGGGCAGGATGAAACCACCATAGGCCGCCGCGGCGATGACCAGAGGTCCGATCGGCACCAGCAAGGCGACGACAGCGGCGAGCAGTGCGCCGACAAGCGCAAGCGCGATCTTCGCGGCGACGACCTGCTCGATCGCGATCGAGAGACCACTCGCCCTCAGGGTCGCGGGCGCCATCACACGGAAGCCGCGAAGCCTTCCGAAGAGATTCGTTCCAGGACGGCCAAGAGCGCTCAGGCGCGCGGCAACGCGAGAGCGAGGCAACACGCCGAGAACGAAAAGCGCGACGCTGGTAGCGGCAAGGGTCGCACCCAAAAAGCTCATCTGATGGCGTTGACGACGCGTCTACTCGCGAGGATCCCCGCCGCCTCGAGTATGGCGGCGATCGGCAGCAGAACGAATCGTCCGAGCGGCGTCGTGAACGTTTCCCGCATGCCCGGGACCGTCACGGCCAGGTACAGCGCGAGACCCGGCACGAGCACCGCAAGCAACACGACTTGGATGCGGAGTCCAGACGTGCGAGCGCGCACGTCGTCCGCGGTGCGCTGTTCGAAGACGAGCCGATCGACCGCGCTCGCGACCAGCATGGCGCTGCGGGACGACGGAAGCTGCTCGGCAACGCACAGCGACAGCGCCTCGAGCCCGAGAATGACCCGGCGGTCACGGGCCTCGGCCCGAGCATCACGCAGCGCCACGTCGAGTGGCGCGCCCAGGTCAAAGGCCCTCATCGCTCGAGCGAACGGCGCGAGCGCGACCTCGCGACCCGAGCCGGTCGCGAGGCGCAGAGCTTCCGTCAAGCTGGCTCCCGACCTGAGGCCGGCGAGAGTCATCTGCAGCACAGCGACCGTTTGACGAGCCCGCTCTTCCCGCTTTCGCGCGGCGAGGGTCCGAGCGACGATCGACGGGGCGGACGCGCCGACCAATGCGCCGGGTAATGGCCCGAGAGGACCGCCGACAGCGAACCCACAGATCATCGCGAGGGCCCGTAGCCCTTCCCACGCCAGAAGTGAACGAGTCCACCCCGCGTCGCGCAGCACTGAGAGCTCGGGATGTTTCGGAAACGGCCACGACACGCGCGGCGAGCCGAACGGCACCAGCATGAGTGAGATGACGGCGAGTGCCGTCGCGATCCCGCCCGCGAGCGCCGCGCTCATGAAAGCCGTTCGACCAACCGACTCGGCAGCGGCCGAACCGCCCCTTCGCCGGCGCGCCAGAGGACGACAGGCCCGCCGTCCTCGACAGCGGCGATCTCACGAACCACGCGCCGCCCATCCCTCGCGCGGCCGACATGAACGACGACGTCGAACGCGCGTCTCACGAAACGCGCGATCGCCTGCGGTGCGACGTCGCCCGATCGCGCGAGTAACAACTCGAGCCGGTCGAGCGCCCCTAACGAGGAACCGGCGTGCAAGGTCGTCAGCGATCCGTCGTGACCGGTGGAGATCGCCTCGAGCAACGCCGAGGCCTCCCGCGGTGAGCGGACCTCGCCAACGATGATCCGGTCCGGGCGCATCCGGAGAGCGTTGACCACGAGGTCGGCGACTCCGATGCCTCCATCTCGTCCCGGTACGCACTCCAAATGGACGACGTGCTCATGCGGGAGCACGAGCTCATTCGTGTCCTCGATCACAACGAGACGCTCGTACGCGGGTATCTCGCCGGCGAGCGAGCGGAGCAAGGTGCTCTTTCCGGTGCCGGTCGAGCCTACGACGAGAACGTTGCCGCGCGCGACGACGACCCGGGCGAGTAGCTCAGCCGCCTGGCCCGCCAGTCCACCGTTGGCTTCCCATGAAGGCGCGGGGCCGCGGAGCGCGACTCTTATGCGGCTGAACTTGCGGATCGAGAGCGTCGGACCACCGACCGGCGCGATGACGGCGTTCGCTCGGCTGCCGTCGCGCATCCTGGCATCCACGTATGGCTGCTCGATCGTGAGCTCGCGCCCGACACCTGCGGCGATGCGGTGCGCGAGCTCGCTGACCTCCGCTGCGTCGCCGAATCGAAGATCGACACGTTCGAGCCGTCCGTTGCGTTCGACAAAGATCTGCGTCGGGCCGTTGACGAGCACGTCCGTGACGTCGCCGTCGTCCAAGAGCGACTGGAGACGGCCAAACCCGAAGAGCTCGGCGCACAAGGCCTCCACCTGCTCGTCAGACAGATCACGCGGTACCGCGGCGCGGACTCGCTCGCGGAGGGTGACGCGTCGTGCCGGATCGGCGTACAAGGCGAGCATCGCGCTTGGATCAAGACCCGAAGCGACCTCGGAGCGCACCCGCGCCAGCACTGAGGGGTCGATCACGCGATCGTGCGGATGAGCGCGTCGATCGCCCGCAGGGTCGGCGCGCGCGTGGCGAACTGATCTTCGGCGAGGTATGGATCGATCGGGATCGCTCCGAGCAAAGGAAGTCCCGCACGCTCCGCGATCAGGGCCGCGTCCTCCTCGGCCACACCGACGACCACGAGGCCCGCGGGACACGGGACATCGCGCACGAGCGCGAGCGAGCAGAACACTGCCTGAAGCTGCGAAGCCCGCGCGCCGGCGACGACGCAAAGCCGATCGACGCGCGAGAGGAGTCCGGCGTCGAGGCTGTTGGCTCCGACACCCAGATCGAGGACCACCGGCGCGCCACCGCTGAGCGCGTCGATGACCTGGGTGGCGCGGTCGATATCCAGGCGGCCGCGCAGCGCCGCCGAACCAGGGAGAAACGGAACGGCGGACCAGCGTGAGACCAGCGCATGCTCGCGGCCCGGTTGCACGAGCGCGTCGGCGATGGTCGCGGCCTCGATGCGGGCGCGGAGGGCTAGGGACGGTGCCCAGCGGTCGAGGTCCACGAGGAGCGGGGCGCGTCCACCCGCGGCCGAGCGATGGGCGACCAGTCCCGCGGTCGTGCTACCACCGACGCCACCGACCAGCGACCAGAACGCGACGCGACGGCCCTGGACCAGCGCGGCTGGCCGTGTCGGACGGAGTGGCTCGATCGGATCGGTGCGCCCCGTTGCCTCGCGCATGAAGGTCAACGCGAGATCGGCGATCGGGCTCGCATCGAGCCACGCGCGGATACGACTCATGTGAACGCCCAGCGTTCGATCGCGCCGTCGCTGACGTACGTCCAACGCATTGCCTGGCGGTCGACGGCGGTGTGATCGAACACCACCGGTCGCAGCCGAACTCGCGCTCGGGCGGCGCGCAGCGACGCGACCGAGCACCAGACGATCCTGCGCCAACCCAGGATCGCGTCCTCGTCCCGCAGCAGCCGCCGGCAGGTGTTCCGCGCGGCGCGCGTCGGAGGCAGCCACGGTAGGCGATTCCGCATCAGTGCCGCGCTCGCCTCGCTGAGCGAGATCTGCCGAAGCTCGATGACATCGAAGGCACCGAACGCCTCAGCGAGCGGCGTCAGGTCGAAGGCGATCGATGGTCGCAGCTCCTTGTCCGGCCCTGGGACAACGGCGCACCGTGTGACGCGGATGCCTGCCAGCGCGAGCCGATAGCTGGCGTCACCGATGCCACGCTCTGTCTCGAGATATGTGCCCGACGCCGCTCGTGTGAGCTTGCCGCTGCCCAGCCGCGCGAGCTGCGCGTCGAAGCTCGTGGGTCTGACACCTTCGAGTCGAAACGTGGCTGCGGCCATCAGTGCGCCGAGCTGAAAGCAAGCACGAAGGTACTCGTTGCGATGCGGTCGGCGAATCGGATCTCGTCCGATGGCGCGATCGCGATGATCACGCTTCCGATGCGGTCGACCGAGACGGTGGCGTCTGGTCGTCGCGGCTGGTACGGCGCACCGGACTCCGACCGCACGTCAAGGACAAGAGCATCCGCGGCGAGCAGTTCCACGGTGCGACCCGCCGGGGCCCGACCGATGAGCGGCACGGCGATGACGTCGACTCGTGCCCCGGGCGCGATCGCGCCGCCGACCGCGCTCACGGCGACCACCGGTATCGCAACGGCTCGTTCGCCGGGCCGAAGCGTAAGGCCGGTGTGGAAGACCGCGGCATCGGCGGCCAGCGCGTGTGACACCAGTGGTTGGCCCTGCCACAGCGGTGCGATCGGGACGCGTCCGATGGCTTCGTCGGCGCTCGAAATGGCGCCGGCCGGAAGCGCGTCCGGCGGGACCGATCGCACCTCGAGATCCTCCGCGCTGAGCGGTCTGATCGCCGCGACATCCTGGGCGGCGACGATCATGGAAACGCGCTGTGCGCCGATGTAATAGAGCGCTCCCGCGATGCAACCGGCGATGAGCGCCAACACGAGCAGCGATTTGCGAGCGATCAATCGATGAGTGCGGGCGACCGCACCGTGATGGTGATCTCGGCGTCGAGGCGTTCCATCGGTGCTACCTCGGTGAAGATCTCGAAGCGCAGCGACCACCGCACTCCATGGATAGGCATCCGAAGCCACTGCGCCGCCAACGGCTCGCTAGCGCCGGTGGTCGCGGAGACGTAGTCGGGCGTGGCCGACAGAAGGCGCCATGACCGGACCGCGACCGCGGCGTCGTTCGCGTATGCGCGCGGCCAGAAATAGATCAGTCGCCCGCGAAGAATCTCCGCGGAGCGAAGCGTCGGACCATCCGCTGCGAGCGCGACGCCTGCGCGCAGCGTTGGAGCGACCGGCGCGATGGGAGGCTGTGGTCTGAACGACGGCGTGGGCGTGGCGCCGCCACGAGCGTCACTTGGACCAACGACGGGAGCGGACGTGGCGGCCGGTGACGATGTCGCCGGACGCGGAGACGAGAGCGATGCCCGTCGCCTCGTCTCGGAGTCGTCCTGGAAGAACACGATGCTCACGGGCAGGTACCCACCTGCGGTGAGCACGAAGTTCTCGTAATACGTTCCGGCGAGCGCGCGGCCATCCGTCAACGTGCCGCGTCCGTTGAAAGCCGTGCCATCGAATGCACTCGAAGCGCCTGTGTCGACGCTGTCGATCACACGCGCGTATGTGCCCGTGGACTCATGTACGGTGGCCGTCGAGTACGTCGTCGTCGCATCACTCGTTGCGACAACGTCTGCGACGTAGGTGTCGGTCACGTAATACAGGCCAGCGGGCACCACAAATGCGACCGGATCGGGAGTTGGGACGACTGGTGGCGCCTCGTGCTCGAATGGCTCGCGCGCCTGCGCCTGGATCGCCGGTATGAGAGCGACCGCCAATACCAGCGTCGCCGCGTGCTTCTTCATCGCGGCGAACTCGCCGCGCGGATCGTGATCGTCGTGACCGCGGGCATGAAGATCACCGCGAAGCCGGGTGTCTTCACCGGTACCGAAGCGATCAGCCGTACGGTCGGGCGCTCGTAGCGCGTGCCGGTGTGTGGATCGATGGCGGGCGCGGTCGGGAAGCTCGCGATGTCTGCCGACGCTGCGATCTCGGCTACGCTCGCAGCGAGGGCCGGCGCGGTCGCGTACATGTTTCGCGCGAAGTAGTCGCGCGCGGTATCGGCTGCGTTTGCGGCGAGCCGCAGCGTCCCCGTGCGCTCGAGCTCGGTTTGGTCCTGATCGTTGACCGCTACGAGCGTCGCGAGGTCGGCGGCCGCTGCCACTCGATACGCGACGGCGCGCAGGGCGCCAAACTCGAGCGCGCCCGCAAGGACGACGAGCAGCAGAGGCAACATCACGAGCGTCGTCACGGCTGCCGTGCCGCCGTCGTCGTGGATCATCGGTTGACCTCACCGCGCGCGACAGCCGTGGATCGCACCGCGACCGTCGTCGTGAACACGAACGGGAGGGCGATGCGCTCCTCGGTCTGGAGCGAGACACGCACCGGTTCCCGCCACAACACGTCCGAGGGCTCGACCGCCACGACGACTCGGGAAGGTTCGATGCCGACCAGTCGGAGCTGGTCCTGGACGTAAGAGCGAAGCTCAGGTCGGTCGCCGCCGAGCTCGCCCGCATAGCGCGCGGCCTGAAGCGTGACTCCGTCTTGCGCGAGCCACCGCTGCGTCAGCCAGCCGAATTCGAGGATCGCGAACAGTAGGGGCACGAGGATGACGACCATCAGCGTCGTCTCGAGCGTCGCAAGCCCCTGCTCGTCGCCGCGCCAGCGTGTCATCGGACGATCTGCATCTGGGTCACGAGCGCCTGCAGTCGCGTGACCAATCCGTTGTTCCACGCGGACACGCCAACGACCAGCGTCCCGAGGATGACGGCGGCCCCGATGACGTATTCGATCGTGGCCAGCCCGTCATGTTCGAAATAGAAGCGACGCGACCACCGCATGTGAGCCTCCCGACGTGTGTCGTCGGGAGGTTCGCTTCAGCTCAACGTGTGCGCGATGACGTTCCGGGCCGGTACGACGGTACTAGCGCCGCCCGAGGGCCTTCTCCGCTTTGCGCGCGTCTTTCACGCCGAACGCGAGCGTGACGGTCCCACGGCCAGGCGCGAGCACGTACTCGGAGGCGATGTTCACCTTCGCCTTGGCGAGCTTCGATGTCACGCGCGCGAGCGTGCCGGGCTTGTCGGAGACGCGCACCTCGATCGCCTTCCGCTCCGTCGCCCGGAGCCCGGCCTTCTTGAGCGCGCGGCGCGCCTTCGTCGCGTCCTTGTCCTTCACCACGAAACCAACGGTCCCCTTGCCGCCACCGGTCGAGGCCGCGGTGCCCCAGAGATTCACGCCACCATCCGCGAGCGCCTGCGCCGCGGCCGCGAGCGAACCCGGTCGATCCCTGAGCTTCACGATGAATTCAGTCGCCATGTACGTCCTCCCCGTTCGCTGTCATGCGAGTTCTTGACGATTCTGGACACTTGCGTCAAGCCGGTCGGCTGATAGTGTGCGCCGGAGTGTCCGATCGCGGACGGGTGGGGGAGGCGAGGGATTTCGCCTACGACGCTGCCCACGCGCGGCGACAGGCGCTCGGCCGCATCCTCCGTCCGCGCGCCGACTCGATCCAGGACAACACCCTCGGACAGGCCTATCGGGCGACGAACTTCCTCGGCCTGGGCACCCTCGCGGCGAAGCGCTGGGCGGCGATCAGCAGCCGCGCCATGCCGACCTGCCTCGACGCCCTCGAGGCGGACGACGCGAGGCGCATCGTCCTGCTGGACCAGGCCGGTGAGTTCATCCATGAGCTCCGAGCCGCCGGCTTCCAGCGTTTCGCGATGAAACCGCTGACGAGCCTGGGCTTCCGTCTCGCTCTTCGCGAGGTGAAGGCGCATGCGCCTGCCGAGGGCTTCGATCCCGAGGAGCTCGAGGACGAGCTGCGGGTCTTCCAGCGCGCCTTCGAGGCGCGGATCATCTACCGCACCTAGCGGGCAACGGCCCTCGATCGTCGAGGGCCGCTCGCGGGGGGTGGGGCCGGAAAGGTCTCAGCCGGGAACGCTGTCTTTCTACGGCTCGGTGGCGCGAACCTAAAGCCCTACGTTCGGGGGGCAACAAAACGTAAACGCCACCGCTTGGGGCGGAAAACTTGGCAGACGATCAAGCCGACGCGGCTACTGCGCCTTCGCGATCCCCTCGCGGATGACGCCCTGGTCCATCACCTCGCCGCGCTCGACGTGCCGGACGACGCCCTGCGCGTCGATGAAGAACGTGACCGGCAGACCGACGACGCCGTAGCGGCGCGTCGTCTGCCCGTCGAGATCGAGGATCGGATCGAGACGGTCGAGCGCCAGCTGATCGAAGAACGAGCGCGCCCGCGCGCCGTCCTCCTGCAGATCGACCGCGAGGAAGACCGCATCGCTGCCCCGCGCGACGCTGTTCAGGGCGGGCATCTCGGTGCGGCACGGTTTGCACCAGCTCGCCCAGAAGTTCAACACGACCACCTTCCCACGCAGGCTCGCGAGCGTGCGCGTCGAGCCGTCGGGCGCGTTCCACTCGAAATCCGGCGCCTGCGCGCCGATGCGCCCGGCCATGTTCGGACCGTCGATCTGCCGGCGGATGACGCCGACCTGCGTCGGTCCGGCCGTGGCCTGGTTCATCGGGAGCGACGGCCATACCAGCGCGGCCAGCGACGCGAGCGCGATCGCGCCGACGACGATGGCGGTCACGACGCGCGGCATCCGCGGTCGGTAATCCAGGGTGACATCTTCGGTCACGTGAGTAGCCTAGGGCGGTCCCAAACCGCTCCTCGTGGCTTTCGCGTTGGTGCGACCACTTCTGGGCGGTGGCATAGTCAGCCGGACGATCAAAGCGAGGAGGACGGCCATGGCCTGCGCCTGCGGAGCGTGTTGCGGCCAATGCTGTTCTGGAACGAAGACCCCGAAGCCACAACCGAAGTAGCCACCGCGACTGCTGGACCATTGGAACGCGGCCCGGTCGGGGGCCGCGTTCTTCGTTTGACCATATCCACGGCCAAGAGCGGGGGTTTGGTGTTGCTCGCCGCGGTCCTCCTGGGTGCCTGCGCCGGCGGCGCGGGAGCGAACACCGCACACATGATCGCGTTCGTGGACGTCGCGTCGGCCGCGACCTCGCGTCATGTAGGGGGTCCGGCGCTCATCGTGGGCACGTCTGACGGCGCGCGGGCAACGATCGCATCCCTTCGGCCCGGGCTGACCCGACTCGACGGCGTCGTCCTCGTCGCGGTGTTCGAGGGACAGCAACCCACGGGTGGTTTCAGCATCCGCGTCACCAGGATCGAACGCGACGGCGGTAGGCTGATCGTGCGCGCCGTATTTGGAAAGCCACTGGACAACTCGACCAACACCGAAGCGCCTACCTCGCCGACCCACATCGTGTCCATTGCGGGCTCGGAGATCTCCGGTGTGCGCGAGGCCGTATTGGTCGACGAAACGGGGGCGGAGCGAGCGCGCGCGAACCTTACCTAACAGTTCAACAGACGCGTCACGACGCTAGTGCATCATCGGCATATCAGGCATGTGCATGGCGCCGCCCATCATTGGCGAACAGCTCGCCGCCATGGCGACGCCCATGAAGACCCACGGGATGAGCGTCGCGACGATCAGCACAACGAGAACTGCGAGTAGCACCCGCGCCCAGATAGGCCAGGATTCCTGTGCGGTCTGCTGGATCATCGGTCCACCTCGTCTTGAATCTAACCTGGCGGCAGCGGGGTCTTCGCGGACGGGCCACGGTCGCCCCAGCGCTGATCGATGGTCGCCCGGATGGTGTTGAGCGCGATCCCTTGCTTTCGGAGTTCCATCACGTCACGCGTGATGCCGGTGCAGATATCTCAGCCGAAGGACATCGCGTCGAGGCGGATCCGCCCATCGGCATAGACCTCCCGCACGTAGCAATCAAAGTTCGACGTGTGGCCGGCGTTTACACAGCCGCAAAAGCAGGGTATGTACTGCAAAACCGCGTGGTTCGCGGCCGCGTATTCATAGAGCTCCTGCGTCGCGGCGGGAAGCTGGCGAAACTCGTCGGGCCATTCATCCTTCGCCGGATCGGCGTAGAGCTGGACCAACGCGTCTCCGGGACGGCTTGGTCCGGCCTCACCGCAGGCAGAGACAAGGAGGGTACTTCCCGCGAACGGGAGAAAACGACGCCGCCGCACGAGCTCCATGGTAGGCGCGAGCCGGGGCGCCGAAGATACATTTCCGACGTGTGCGGGCTTCCGTACTCTCGAGCCACGGGTGGTCGAAGCGCACGCCTGGGATTCGTCATTGGTCTCGCGGTCATGCTGCTCGTTGGCGGGCTGTGGCTGAGCTTCGGCTCCCCCAGCACATGGCCTGCGGCCCTGAGCTCCTCGATCCGAGCCGGCCTCCAGGAGCGGCGAGGTGAGCACGTGTACAACGCCAACTGTCTGGGTTGTCACGGCGGTCCGATCGGCGGGAGCATCACCGACTCGCCGCCGCGCCACAACGCGAACGGGCACACCTGGCATCACCCCGACTGTGCTCTCAGGCGGATGGTCAGCGACGGCTCGGAAGCGATCCTCGAGGGTAGCGCGCCGAACACGCCGAAAATGTTGCCGTTCAAGGACCGGCTGTCGTCCGAGGAGATCGACGCAGTAGTCGCGTACATCAAGACGATGTGGACACCGGAACAGCGCGCGGCTCAGGCGAGCTTCACTCGCGAGATGTGTTTCGAGGGAACCGCGCCCTCGCGTCCTCACGACGCGGCGCTTCGCCAAGCTGAGTAGCGTCTGAGCGCGTCCATTGCGCGCCTCGCGTGAGAGACTGCCGACGATGCCCGAGAACAACCCGTACATCGACCTCTTCCGCCGGTACGTCGCGCCGCAGTGGCGCCGGACGGCGCTGCTCGGCGCCCTGATCCTCGCCAGCATCGGGCTCCAGCTCCTCGGCCCGCAGCTGCTGCGCGCGTTCATCGACAGCGCCATCGGCGGCACCGCGCTCGAGTCGCTCGCGACGCTGGCGCTCGCGTTCGTAGGCGTCGCGCTCGTCACCCAGGTGCTCACCGCATGGTCGCAGTACGTCGGCGAGGACCTCGGCTGGTCCGCGACGAACGCCCTACGGGCGGACCTCGCGCTGCATTGCCTGCGCCTTGACCTCACGTTCCACAAGGCCCGCACCTCGGGCGAGCTCATCGAGCGCATCGACGGCGACGTGACCGCGCTTGCGGCGTTCTTCTCGCGCTTTGTCGTCAACGTTCTCGGCAACCTCGTCCTCCTGATCGGCGTCCTCGTCGTCGTTGCGCGGGAGGATCTGCGCGCGGGGCTTGCGCTCACGCTGTTCGCTGTCTTCGCGGTGTTCCTCATGGCGGGGCCGCTGCGGAACATCGCGGTGCGCTACTGGCACCGCGTCCGCGAGGTCTCGGCGCAGATGTACGGCTTCCTCGGCGAGCGCCTCGCGGGGACGGAGGACATCCGCTCGAGCGGCGCGGAGATGCACGTCATGGACGGACTTGCGTGGCATCACCGCGCATGGCTCCGATCACGTCGGAAAGCGGTCTACGCGGGCACGGTTCTCTTTTCGATGACGGTCCTCATTTTCGCCGTCGGGAACGCGGTCTCGTTCGGCATCGGCGCGTACCTCTGGAGCCTGGGCGTGATCACGCTCGGAACGGTCTACCTGCTCTTCCATTACACCGACATGCTCCGCCGGCCGATCGAGCAGCTGCGGCGCGAGCTCGAGGACATGCAACGCGCCGTCGCGAGCGTGGGCCGCATCACCGAGCTGCTGCGCACCGAGACGCGGCTGCCCGAGGGCCGCGGCGCGCGGATCCCCACCGGTCCTCTGGCGGTCGAGCTCGACCGCGTCTCGTTCGCCTATGAATCGGGCGCGGACGGCGACGACCTGGTCCTGCGCGACGTCTCGCTGCGCCTCGCGCCGGGCGAGGTGCTCGGCGTGCTCGGGCGGACCGGTAGCGGCAAGACGACCCTCGCGCGCCTTCTGCTTCGCTTCTACGACCCGACATCCGGCGCGATCCGTCTCGGTGGGGTCGACCTCCGCGAGGCACGGCTCGCCGACGTGCGCACGCACGCGACGCTCGTGAGTCAGGACGTCCAGCTGTTCCACGCGCGCGTGCGCGAGAACATCACCTTCTTCGACCCGACGATCGACGACGAGCGCATCACGTCCGTGCTCGATCGCGTCGGCCTCGGCGGCTGGCTGCGCGCGCTGCCGCGCCTCGACGGCGCGGACGGCGCGCTCGACACCCAGATGCTCGCAGGCGGCCTCTCCGCCGGCGAGGCGCAGCTGCTCGCGTTCGCGCGCGTGTTCCTCCGCGACCCTGGTCTCGTCATCCTCGACGAGGCGTCGTCGCGTCTCGATCCTGCGACGGAGCGGCACATCGAGCGCGCGATCGACGCGCTTTTCGCCGACCGGACCGGCATCGTCATCGCGCATCGCCTCGCGACCGTTCAGCGTTGCGACCGCGTCCTCATCCTCGAGGAGGGCCGCATCGTCGAGCAGGGGCCGCGGGCCGCGCTCGCGCAGGATCCGTCGTCGCGTTTCTCCGAGCTCCTCCGGACCGGCCTCGAGCAGGTGCTGGCATGAGCTCGCAGTCGCTCGGGACGGGCCGCTTCCTCTGGCACATGGCGACCTTCCGGCCGTGGATCTACTTCACCGACAACGTCCTCTGGACAGCCGTGTACTGCGCGCGGCTGCTGCCGGGTCTCGTGGCGCAGCAGGGCTTCGACGCGCTGCAGAAAGGTACGGCGGACCCGCCGACGATCGCGTGGATCTCAGCGGCGTTCGTCGGGTCAGGCATCGCGGGGGCGGTCGCGGAAACCGCGGGCATGAGCATCGACGTGTTCTTCCGCTTCAGCGTCAGCGCAGTCCTGCAGCGGAACATGCTCGCCGAGATCCTTCGACGGCCCGGTGCGCGTGCGCTCGACCGCTCACCGGGCGAGGCGATGAGCGTCTTCCGCGACGACGTCGAGCACGCCGAGAACGGCAGCGACTGGACCGTCGACATGATCAGCCTCACGATCTTCGCGGCCGCGGCGATGTGGATCCTCGCGAGCGTCAACGCGACGATCACGATCTTCGTCTTCGTGCCGCTCGTCGCGATCGTCGCCGTGGCGCAGATCGTCACGCGGCGCCTCCAGCAGTCGCGCGCGGCGAGCCGGATCGCGACCAGCCGCGTCACCGGCGCGCTTGGCGAGATCTTCGGCGCCGTGCAGGCGGTGCAGATCGCGCGCGCGGAGCAGGGCGTTGTCGATCACTTCCACCGGCTCAGCGAGCTGCGCCGCCGTGCCGTGCTCCGCGAGCGCAAGATCTCGCTCCTCACCGGGTCGGTGTACTGGAACACCGTCTACCTGGGAACGGGGCTCATCCTGCTGCTCGGCGCGCGCGCGATGCGCGACGGCAGCTTCACCGTGGGCGACTTCGCGCTGTTCGTCTCGTATCTCGGCTTCGTCACCGAGTTCAGCGGATTCCTCGGCCTGTTCCTCACGCAGTACAAGCAGCTGGGCGTCTCCGTCGCGCGCATGCTGGCGCTGATGCGCGGCGACGCGACGACCGTGCCCGCGGCGACGCTCGTCGTGAACACGCCGCTCGACCTGAAGGACCGGCCGGTGGTCCACGCGACCCCCGCGAAGGCTCCGGTCGAGAGGCTGCAGCGCCTCGACGCGATCGGCCTCACGTATCACTTCGGCCGCGCGGCCAGCGAGGGTGCGGCGGGCATCGAGAACGTCTCGCTGACGCTTCGGCGCGGCGAGTTCACCGTCGTGACCGGTCGCGTCGGCGCGGGCAAGACGACGCTGCTCCGCGTCCTGCTCGGCCTGCTCCCGCGCGACGCCGGCGAGATCCGCTGGAACGGCGAGGCGGTCGACGATCCCGCGACGTTCTTCATACCGCCGCGCTGCGCGTACGTGCCGCAGGTGCCGCGTCTGTTCAGCGATTCGCTGAAGGCGAACATCCTGCTCGGACTGGGCGCGGTCGAAGCCGCGGTCGGAACGGCGGTGCGCGCTGCGGTGCTCGAGCAGGATGTCGCCGGTCTCACGCACGGCCTCGACACACTGGTCGGCTCGCGCGGTGTGCGGCTCTCCGGCGGTCAGGTCCAGCGCGCCGCCGCGGCCCGCGCGTTCGTGCGGCGCGCCGAGCTGCTCGTCGTCGACGACCTCTCGAGCGCGCTCGACGTGGAGACCGAGCGCACGCTGTGGGAACGACTGCTCGATGGGCCGGAGTCGATCGATCGAGCGGCGACGATCCTCGCGGTGTCGCACCGCCGCCCCGCGCTGCGTCGCGCGGACCGCATCATCGTATTGAAGGACGGCCGCCTCGAGTCGCAGGGTACCCTGGACGATCTCCTCACCCACTCCGACGAGATGCGCCGGCTCTGGGAGCATGAGCCTTGACGACTCGCGCAAATTGGGTCGCGCGCGAGTAGCTGCACGTCCGATGCACCGCGGGAACATCTGGCGACTCTTCACCGTGCAGGCGCTTCTCATGTTCATCCTCTGGGTGCCGATCTGGGTCGTGTTCCTACAACGCAAGGGCCTGAATCTCACCGAGATCGGACTGCTCGAGGCCGGCGCCTGGGTCCTGACCGCGGCGCTCGAGGTACCAACCGGAGCGATCGCGGACCGCTGGGGTCGCAAGGCGTCGATGGCGATCGGCGCTTTCGCGTACGCGATGGCGATGTTCCTCATCCTCGCCGATGCGCTCTCGCCGCTGTTCCTTCTTGGCTACGCGCTCTGGAACTCGTCCTCGGCCTTCGTGAGCGGCGCGGACTCGGCTCTGCTGTACGACAGCCTGCGCGCCGACGGCCGTGCTGCGGAGGCCGCCAAGCAGACCGGCCGGTACACCGCGATCCAGCAAGGCTCGCAGGGCATCGCGTCTCTCGCGGGCGCGGCGCTCGCGACGGTCGACATCACGCTGTGTTTCACGCTCTGCGGCATCGGCGCTCTCGCGGCGAGCGCGCTTGCGCTGACGATGAAAGAGCCGCCGCACACCGACGATAAGGGCGAGGTGCGTCTTGGCTACTGGAAGAACCTTCGCGTCGCCATCGCCGTCGCGGCGCGCCGCCCGATCGTGCGCGCGCTGCTGCTCCTGAGCGCGATGATCCTGGTCGTCCCCTTGGTCGTGTACTACGCGCTGCTGCAGCCGTACGCACTGGTCGTGGGCCTGCCGATCGCGTCGCTCGGCATCGTCGTGGTCGGCGTTCAGCTCACCAACGTCGTCGCAGCCTGGCTCGCACACCGGACCCAGGGACGCTTCGCGCTCACGAACGTCGTGACGGTGGGAGTCGCCGTGCTCCTCATCGCGACGGGCGCGCTTGCGCTGTTTCCGTCCATCCCGGCCGTCAGTCTCATGCTGGCGGTCGCGCTGGTGCCCGCGCTCTGCGGACCACTGCTCACCGCGCGCCTCAACGATCTGATCCCCAGCGCGCAGCGCGCGACGATCCTCTCGCTGAGCGCGCTGCTGTTCGAGCTTGGCCTGGCCGTCGCGATGCCGTTGCTGCTCGCGTCCGCCGACCACCTCGGCGCGCCCGCCGCGATCGGGGTCGCTACGGTCTCGCTGGCCGCGACGGTGCTGCCCTTCCTGTTCATCTGGCGTACCTCGGAGCGCCCGGCGCGCGCCGCCTAACGGTCACTGTTGTAAGTTGCTTATCAACAAGTCCACGAAACTACGCGCTCGAAGTTGCTCTGGACAGTTGACAATCATGTCATTCGAGTCAGGTTCGACGCCGCACCCGTCCAATGTCCTCCTGAGCTGAGCCAGCTCGAGCAGTGCACTAGAGACGCGTCCGGCTGCGATGTGTTGTTCGATCGACTTCAGCGGTGGATGCGGGTCACGTGATGCGGAACTGCGATAAACGCCGGGCGGCAATGCATCGAAGTACGCTTGCAACCATTCAACGTCCCGTCCATCGATCAGTCCGTCGAGATCCGAGTCGGGATCCACGGCCGAGGTCGCGCCGATGCTGACCTCGACGGGGTCCGGAAGCGCGTCGCGGTCCGTGTCCGCATCGAGCGGGTTGGTGCCGAACGTCAGAACCTCCTCGCCATCGCTGAGAGAATCGCCGTCCGAATCCGGGTTTGTGGGACTCGTGCCCAACGCCACTTCGTTGCGGTCAGATAGTCCATCTCCATCGGTGTCGATTCCGTAGATCAGTACAGTCCCACTGCTTGGGTATGTGGGTGCCCCGACGACAAAATCAAATCCCGCGATGCTCAACGAGTTGCCGAAAATGCTGTAACTCCCAAGTGGAGACACGATCTCTTGGAGCGTATGACCATCCACCGAGTCGAAGAGATAAACCGCGCCCACGCGGGACTCGGCGAGGGGTGCTGCGACTAGCAGAACGGTGCCGCCGCTGGATCGCGGCAGCGCCGCGACGCGTGTCCCGAATAGCTCGAACTCGGCAGGACTCGGGTTGGGTATGGTGAGCAGCAGCGCGCCGGTAGTGATGTCGAAGACGTAGGTTGCACCCGCTTGCGGAGCGCCCGTGTTGTCGCTCGAGGCGCCAACGATCACGAGATTGTTGGAGACTGCGATGCCGGTGCCCCAGCCCGTGTAGCCGGATGCTGCTGGGTGCGTAAGACTGCGGAGCAGAGCCCCGGTGGCACCGTCGTACACCAGTACAGCGCCCTCCCTGTCCGGTGTGGTCGATCCGGCGACCGAACCGACAACGACGTACCCGCCTGATCCGACGATAGAGACAAAATCGCCTCCGGAGGAAGTAGGCGCCGGAAATGTCCGCAGCAACGTGCCGGTCACCACATCGAAGAGATATGCCGATGCGGGACTGCGCGACACCGTCAGAAGGTTTCCGCCGTAAGCGTAGACGTCCCAGCCGAAGTTAGAGGAGGGAGTTGGCGCGACGAGCGTCCTCAGGAGTGCGCCGGTATGGTCGAACACGTGGACTGCACCGCCATTTCCGGTGCTATGGTCGCCATCTGCACCGACGACAAAGTTTGAGTTCACGATCGCCACAGAACGTCCGAAGGAGTCAAACCGATCTGGCGTTGGATTCAAGAGCGTGAGTAGGCGGGCACCGGTGTTCAAGTCCATGAGGTACGCGGCGCCGGCATCAGTTCCGGCCTCGTCGTCCAGCGGGGCGCCGACCAACACCGTGCGACCGCTGACGGCCACTGACGAACCGAATTCATCATCCATCATTCCGTCTGGATTCGGAATCGTCGACGATGTGACATAGGTATTGGGCGTAAGTGTGAACGTCCACGAACGTGCATCACCGTTCGAAACCTGCGCTGCGCTGGTAATTCCTGACGACGCGCTCAACAAAGCTCCAACAAGCACGCCCAGAAGCTTTCTCATCGCATCTCTCCCCTCGCCTGCCCCTCAGGCTTCGCCTTCATTTGCGCGAGCCCGCAAATGTTGTCGCGAAGCGACCGTCACGCCAGCCTCAAAGTACGGTGTGCTGTCAACGGAGGCGGCGGGGTGGGGTAGGACGCGGGTCAGTCGACAGCTCGTGGGCACGCTCCTAGAGGAAGGTGAAGAGCTGCGGCAGCCGCGCGAACTGCCCCGTCACGAGAACCAGCCCCATCACGATGACCAGCGTCCCGCCGGCAAGGTTGAGCACGCGGATCCCGCGCGCGAGCACGCGCGTGGCGCGTCGCGTGCCCCCGATGCCAGCGGCGATGACGAGGAACGGGACGCCGAGACCGAGCGCGTAGGCGAGGAGCAGCACCGCGCCGGATGCGAGATCCTCGTTGAGTAGCAGGTCGAGGATGAGCGCGAGGTAGGGACCAACGCAGGGCGTAAAGCCGACGCCGAACGCGACTCCGATGAGAAAGGAGCGCGGCAATCCGCTCGTGTTGCCCTCGAGGCGCAGATCGAGCTCGCGCATGAGGAACGGGATCGTGATCAGGCCGACCATGTGCATCCCGAGGACGATGAGCAGGATGCCGCCGATCCGCTGCAACCAGTAGACGAGCTCGCCCGCGAGCGCGCCCACGAGCGCGATCGCGACCCATAGGAGCGTGAACACGACGCTGAAGCCGAGGACGAACGCGAGGGCGTGCGCGACCGTCCGCAGCCGCTGCGTCCCCGCAAGCGCGGCCTCGCCGGCCATGTTCACCAGGAAGGCGGGCACCAAGGGAAGGACGCAGGGCGAGAGGAACGAGAGGATGCCCGCGCCGAACGCGATCGCGACGTTCACGCGGCCAGCGTAGCCAAGAGGTCGCGCTTTGGTCTCGCCCGGTTCAGTACGTCTTCCCTTTCGCCGCCGGTGGGCGCACCATCCGGCTCTCGGAGCGGGCGGAAAAGGGATGAGCCAGACAGCAGCTCGCGGCACGCAGCGCGACGACGACGCGGCGCGAAACGGCGCCGTGGTGAGTCCACGCCGGCTGCTCGGCGCGCTGCGCGAGGTCGCGCTCATCGCGACGCGCGCACACACGCCGTCGGAGGTCGCGCTCGTCGCGGCGACACAGGTGTGCCGGCTCCTGGTGTGCGACGATGCCGTCGTCCGCTGGTGGAACGCGGACCGGGAACGGCTCGAGCTCCTCGCCGACACGCGCCCTGACCGCGCCGGCCGCGCGGTCGACATCGCGCGCGGGGAGGGCGCGGTCGGCATCGCGTTCGCGAGCGCATCGCCGGTCGTCGTCGAGGACTATGCGCGATGGGAGCACCAGGTGTCGTCGTCGGTCGCCGTCGGCAGCGGCGTGGCGGTGCCGATGCTGCTCCAGGACGCCACGGTCGGCGCGCTCGCGATCTACTCGCGCGAATCGCGCCGCTACAAGGAGACCGAGGTGCAGCTGCTCGCGCTCTTTGCCGCGCAGGTCGCTCCGGTCATCGAGGCCGCGCTACTGCGCATCGCGTCGCAGCGGGAGACGAACCGCGTCGAGGCATCGGATCGCCAGCTCCGCGACATGCTCGACGCAGCGCTCGACGCGCACGTCGTGATGGACGCGCACGGGCGTATCACCGGATGGAACGCGCAGGCCGAATCCATGTTCGGCTGGAGCCGCGACGAAGTCGTCGGCAAGGAGCTTGCTGACACGCTCATCCCGCCCGCCCTCCGCGACGCGCACCGCAACGCGCTCGGCCACTACCTGAAGACCGGCGACGGACCGATCCTCAACCGCCGGGTCGAGCTCGACGCCCTACGAAAGAACGGCATCACGTTTCCCGTCGAGCTCACCGTCGCGCCGATCGGGACCGCCGAGGGACCCTCGTTCAGCGCATTCCTCCGCGACATCAGCGAGCGGCGCCAGGTCGACGAGCAGCTGCGCCGGCTCGCGCTCCACGACGCGCTCACCGGGCTCCCGAACCGTCTCCTCCTCTATGACCGCGCGGAGCAGGCATTCGCGGTCGCGAAGCGGGCGAAAGCGACCGTCGCGCTGCTGCTCATGGACCTCGATGGCTTCAAGGACATCAACGACGCGTACGGTCATCACGTCGGCGACGTCCTGCTCCAGGAGGTGTCGATACGGCTGCGCAAGGGGCTGCGCGAGTCGGACACCGTGGCGCGGCTGGGCGGCGACGAGTTCGCGGTGCTGCTGCCCGACAGCGACATCACCGGCGCGTTCGCCACGGCGAAGATGCTCCGCGCGTCGCTCGACGTTCCGCTCACGATCGAAGGCGTGCGGATGCCACTGGGCTCGAGCGTGGGCGTCGCCGTCTTCCCCGAGCACGGCGAAGATCCGCTGACGCTGCTGCGGCGCGCGGACATCGCGATGTATGCGGCGAAGCGCAGCGGTGCCGGCGTCGCTCTATACCAGGAGGGCAGCGACCTGGAAGGCGCGGCGCGCCTTGGACTCGCGTCGGACCTGCGTGAGGCGCTCAAGGACGGCCTGCTGCAGCTCAACTACCAGCCGGTGATCGACCTCGCGACGGGGCGCGTCTGCATCATGGAGGCGCTCGCGCGTTGGAATCATCCCAGGCTCGGCCAGGTGCCGCCGACCGAGTTCATCGCGCTGGCGCAGCGCACCGGAATCATGCCGAACCTCTCGTCGTGGGCACTGAGCGCTGCCCTCAACAAGTCGCGCGACTGGCAGACGCGCGGCATTGCGGTCGCCGTCAACATGGCCGTCTCCGATCTGTCCGATCCCACGTTCCCCGATCGCGTGCGCGCGGCCATCGAGGAGGCCGACGTCGCGCCGGCTGTACTCCACCTCGAAGTCACCGAGAGTGGCGTGATGAGCGAGCCTGAGAAGATCCTCACCTGCCTCGAGCGGCTGCGCGACATCGGCGTACGGCTCGCGATCGACGACTTCGGCACCGGCTCGTCCTCGCTCGCGTACCT
>VBFY01000005.1 GCA_005889405.1 Chloroflexota bacterium
CGCCTCGATCTGGCCAAGCTCCATGCTCAAAGTATAGAAGCAGTCTATGGCACACCATCGACGACAAGGCTGTTCTATGGCCGGTTCCCGAGCGTACGATGCCAGACGAGCCGCAGGCGAAGGGGAGACCGCACTGACGCACCGCATCACGCTCATCCCAGGCGACGGCACGGGTCCCGAGATCGTCGACGCGACCCGCCGCGCGATCGAAGCGACCGGCGTTCAGATCGAGTGGGACGTTCACGACATCGGCCTGCCCGCGCTCCAAAAGGTCGGCGATGCATTCCCGAAGAGCGCCCTCGATTCGATCCGCCGGAACAAGGTGGGCCTCAAAGGCCCGCTCACCACGGAGCTCGGCACCGGGATGCGCTCCGTCAACGTCGCGCTGCGCAAGGAGTTCGACCTCTACGCCAACCTGCGTCCGGCGAAGACCTACCCCGGTGTCCACGCGCCGATGGGCAACATCGATCTCGTCGTGGTGCGCGAGAACATCGAGGACCTCTATGCCGGGATCGAGTTCGACATCGGGACGCCGGAGCTCGCGCGGGTGCGCGCGGTGATCGAGAAAGAGGCGCACACCAAAATCCGCGAGGACGCCGCGATCGCGATCAAGTACATCAGCGTCATGGGATCGACACGCATCGTAAAATTCGCCTTCGACTACGCGGTCGCGAACGGCCGTCGCAAGGTGACGGCCGTGCACAAATCCAACATCATGAAGTTCGCCGACGGACTGTTCCTGCGCATCGCGCGAGAGGTGGCGCAGGAGTATCCGACCATCGAATTCGAGGACCGCATCGTCGACAACATGTGCATGCAGCTCGTCCAGAAGCCAGACCTGTACGACGTGCTCGTCCTGCCGAACCTCTACGGTGACATCGTGAGCGACCTCGTCGCGGGTCTCGCGGGCGGGCTCGGCGTGGCGCCTGGCGCGAACATCGGCGAGCACGGCGTCGCCGTCTTCGAGGCGATCCATGGCTCCGCGCCGAAATACGCGGGCCAGAACAAGGTGAACCCGATGGCGCTCATGCTCGCCGGTGTCCTGATGCTGAAGCACATCTCGGAGCGCGATGCGGCCGACCGCCTGGAGCGCGCCATCGCGGCCGTGGTCGCCGAGGGCAAAGACGTCACGTATGACCTCAAGCCCGAACGCGACGATCCGACCGCGGTCGGCACGCGCGAGTTCGCGGACGCGGTCATACGGAGGATCAAGGGCTGATGCCACTCCAGGATCCGAACAATCCACGGCGCTACCTGCACTCGACGGCGACGAAATACGAGTTCCAGTTCGGTTACTCGCGCGCCGTTCGCCACGGGCGCATCATCCGCATCGCCGGCACTGCGGGCCTCAACGAGGACGGACAGGTGGTGTCCGATGACGTGGTCGAGCAGATGCGCCGCGCGCTCGAGATCATCAAAGCAGCGCTCGAGGACCTCGGGTCGTCGCTGGGCGACGTGATCATGACTCGCATCTACGTCCGCGATGTCCACGACATCGACCGAGTCGCGGTCATTCACGGCGAGGTATTCCGCGACATCCGCCCCGCGACAACGATCGTGCGGGTCGACTTCATCGACGCACGGATCCTGGTGGAGATCGAGGCCGAGGCCGTCTACGGCGGCGCCGACGCGAAGGATTAGTGAGGGCAGCATGAACAAGGCCGTGAAAGTGGTGGTGACCGGAGCGACCGGACAGGTCGCCTACGCGCTCCTGCCGCGGATCGCGGCCGGCGAGATGTTCGGCCCCGACACCGAAGTTGACCTACGGCTCTCGGACATCCCGCAGATGATCGACAAGGCGAAGGGCGCGGTGATGGAGCTCGAGGACGGCGCCTATCCATTGCTCGCCCGAGTCACCGCGAGCGCGGACCGCGCCGAGACGCACCAGGGCGCCGACTGGATGCTGCTCGTAGGAAGCGTGCCGCGCGGTCCGGGCATGGAGCGCGGCGACCTCATCCGGAAGAACGGACCGATCTTCGTCGAAGAGGGCAAGGCCATCGCGCGGCACGCCGCGCAGGGCGTGCGCATCGTGGTGGTCGGCAACCCCTGCAACACGAACTGCCTCATCGCGCGCGCGAACGCGAGGAGCATCACCAACGACCGCTGGAGCGCGATGACGCGGCTCGACCAGAACCGCGCACGCTCGCTTCTCGCGAACAAGGCCGGCGCTCGCGTGAAGGATGTGAAGAAGCTCGCGATCTGGGGAAACCACAGCGCCACGCTCTATCCCGACTTCACGAACGCCACCGTGAACGGCAAGGCCGCTTCCGAGGCGATCGACCGCGGTTGGCTCGAGAAGGACTTCATACCAGCGGTGCAGCAGCGCGGCGCCGCCGTGATCGCCGCGCGCGGCGCGTCGAGCGCGTTCTCGGCGGCGCAGGCGCTCGTCGATCACGTGCGCAGCCTCGTCACCGCGACGCCACCGGGGGATTGCTTCAGCGCGGCGGTCGTGTCCGACGGCAGCTACGGCGTGCCGGAGGGTCTCGTCTCGTCGTTCCCGCTCCACTCGAAGGGCGACGGCGGATACGAGATCGTGCGCGGCGTGAAGCTCGACCGCTTTGCGACAGAGAAGGTCATCGCGACGGTGGCCGAGCTCGAGAAGGAGCGCGATCTGGTGAAGGATCTGCTCACATGACCGAATTCAAGAGCGCCGCGTTGCCCGACACGCAGCTCCGCTACCTCCCGCTCTCGCAGGTCGGTGACGTCTCGCGCCTGCCAACGACCGTGAAGGTCCTGCTCGAGGGCGTGCTCCGCGCCGCCGCGCGTGGCGATGCGGCCGAGCGCGACGCGGTGGCGCTCGCGAAGTACCCGGCGCCGCCACCGGCTGACGCGTCGCTTCCGTTCCGTCCGTCGCGCATCCTGCTGCAGGACTACACCGGCGTCCCAGCCGCCGTGGATCTCGCCGCGATGCGCGCCGCGATGGAGCGCGCCGGCAAGGACCCCGCGAAGATCGAGCCGCAGATACCGGTCGACCTGATCATCGACCACTCGGTCCAGGCCGACTTCTTCGGCGCGAAGGACGTCTACGAACGCAACCTCGAGCGCGAATACGAGCGCAATCGCGAGCGCTACGCGCTCCTCCGCTGGGCGGGCCAGGCGTTCAAGACCTTCCGCGTCGTGCCCCCGGGCGCGGGCATCTGTCACCAGGTGAACCTCGAGCGGCTCGCTGAGGTCGTCGTCGTACGCGATGGCGTTGCGATGCCGGACACGTTGTTCGGTGCCGACTCGCACACGACGATGATCAACGGCCTGGGCGTGCTCGGCTGGGGCGTCGGTGGCATCGAGGCCGAGGCGGCGATGCTCGGTCAGCCGACGTACCTCCCGTGGCCGGTCGTCGTCGGCGTGAAGCTGGTGGGCCAGCTGCCGATCGGCACGACCGCGACCGACCTCGTGCTCACGCTCACCGAGCTCTTCCGGAGGAAGGGCGTCGTGAACAAGTTCATCGAGTTCGCGGGCGACGGCCTGTCGTCGCTCGCCGTCGCCGAGCGCGCGACCGTCGCGAACATGTGCCCCGAGTACGGCGCGACGAGCGCGCTGTTCCCGGTGGATCGGCAAACGCTCCGCTACCTCGAGCAGACCGGGCGGCCGCGCGAGCTCATCGCTCTGGTCGAGCGCTACACGAAGGCGCAGGGCATGTTCCGCTCGGACGGCGACCCGACGCCGGCCTTCGATGAGCTCATCGAGGTCGACCTCGGCTCGGTCAAGCCGTCGGTCGCCGGGCCGAAGCGACCACAGGACCGCGTCGATCTTCCGATGGTCTGGGACTCGTTCACGGGTCCGAAGCCGACGACGGGCATCCCGGTGTATGGCAACAGCGAAGGTCCGAAGAAGGTGAACGACGCGGCGCCGACGATGGTGGCGACCGCCACGCCGGAGACTGCGGCGGTCGCACACCGGCCGCGCACACTCCAGGTGAGCGACGGCTCGGTGGTGATCGCCGCGATCACGAGCTGCACGAACACCTCGAACCCCTCGGTGATGATCGCCGCGGGACTCCTCGCAAAGAAGGCGATCGATCGTGGCCTCGCGGTGAAGCCACACGTGAAGACGACCTTCGCGCCCGGCTCGCGCGTGGTGACGCGCTACCTCGAGGCCGCGGGACTCACGCCTTATTTCGAGCAGCTTGGCTTCTACCTCGTAGGTTTTGGTTGCACCGTATGCATCGGGAACACGGGACCGCTGGCCACGCCCGAGATCGAGCAAGAGGTCAAAGATCGAGACCTGAATGTCGTGTCGGTCCTGTCAGGGAACCGCAACTTCGAGGGCCGCATTCACCCGCTGGTGAGGTCGAGCTATCTCGCGTCGCCCCCGCTCGTCGTCGCGTTCGCACTCGCCGGCACCGTTCACATCGATCTGCAGGATCAGCCCATCGGCGATGACAAGGAGGGCAAGCCGGTCTTCCTCAAGGACCTCTGGCCGACACCCGAAGAGGTGAATGAGGTGGTCGGCAGAGCGATCACGCAGGAGATGTACGCGACCGAGTACGGCAAGATCTTCGACGGCGACCGCTTCTGGAAGACCATGCCGTCTCCGACCGGTCTCTCCTATCAATGGGACCCGAACTCGACGTATGTGCAGGAGCCGCCGTTCTTCCAGAACTTCTCGGCCACACCGCCGGCGAGGATCCCGGACATCGTCGGAGCACGCGTCCTCGTGTCGGTCGGCGACTCCGTGACCACCGACCACATCTCGCCCGCCGGTGCGATCCCCGCGGCAAGCCCGGCTGGCCAGTACCTCGTCTCGAAGGGCGTGAAGCCGGTGGACTTCAATCAGTACGGAACGCGCCGAGGAAATCATGAGGTTCTGATCCGCGGGACGTTCGCGAACATCCGCCTGCGCAACACACTCGCCGACAAAGAAGGCTGGTGGACGCGCCACTTCCCGTCGGGTGAAGAGATGACGATCTACGACGCGGCGGTGCGCTACCAGAAGGAGGACGTGCCGCTCCTCGTATTCGCGGGCAGGGAGTACGGCTCTGGCAGCTCGCGCGACTGGGCGGCGAAGGGCCCGAATCTGATGGGCGTGCGCGCCGCGATCGCCGAATCGTTCGAGCGCATCCACCGCTCCAACCTCGTGATGATGGGCATCCTGCCACTCGAGTTCCAGGGCGGCGAGACGATGGCGTCGCTTGGGCTCACCGGTAAGGAGACGTTCGCGGTCCGCGGGCTCGACAAGCTCTCACCGCGCGCGAGCCTGACCGTCGAGGCCACGTCAGCGGACGGGAAGAAGACGTCGTTCCAGGTGCTCGCGCGCGTCGACGATCCCACCGACGTGGAGTACGTGAGACAGGGCGGGATCCTTCAGCAGGTGCTGCGAGAGCGGATCGCGGCAGGCTAGATCAGGACGGCACCCGGTAAGGGATGAAACCGTCGAAAACTGTCGCCTGGCCAGCGCTCACGCTGGCGGCTGCGGGCGCGCTCTTCGTCGTCCTCGTCGTGACCGAGACTTTCGGTCGCCGTTCCGTCTTCTGTAGCAGCACGGCGTGCTTCGTCGAGGGCGTCTTGTGGAGCCTGCCGTCCTATGCGGCGACGCTCGCCATCTTCGTCGCGGCCGTTCTCAACGCAGCCGCTCTCGCGCGTGCGCGCGTCGGTCCGTCCAGCCTGCGGATCGTCGCCATGTCTGCGGCCGTCGCCGGCGCTGTCGCGTACATCCTCGTGAGCATCGTGAGCCTGGATGCGGCGTGGGTGGGCGCCTTCTCAGGTGAACTGTCCCCGCCACCACCGGCGCTGCGGTTGCCCCAGGTCCTCGCGACCCTGACGGCCCCGCTCTGGGCGCTGTCGCTGATGCTGCTCGGCGTCTCGATCGCGCTCACGAGCTTGCTGCTGCTGCCGCTGCACGCTCCGAGGGCGCTCGTGGTCCTCGGCTGGATCGCGGGCGTGGCCGTGGCGGCGATCCCATCCGCGCAGATGTACACGTCCGCGCAGATGTACACGGTCTACCGGTACGCCCTCCCGGTCGCGTTCGTCACGGTGACCGTCTGGGCGCTGTGGCTGGCCGTCGCTCAGATCAGGCGGGGGCGCCAGCCGCGGCACGTGCCGTAACGGGCACCGCGAGCCCCGCTGCGCCGACGCCGGAGCTTCGGAAGACATCGCCGCCGGCTCGCGCCAGGAGGTCGAGACCGAGACGCGCGCGCCGTACTCGTTCGCGCGCGAAGGCATCGAGCGACTCCGCGACGTGTGAGCCCGCTGGATATGGATCGACGGTCCCGCGCAGACCAAACTTGAGATACACGGGAGCCGCAACGCGCACGAGCTCCGACAGCTCGTGATACCTGACGATGCCGCCGAGGTTGTCCGGGCATTCGACGTAGACGTCGAGCGGCACGTCGACGGCCGCGCGGATCGCGGCGATCTCCGCGAGCGTGAGGTCCGTCGGGATGTTGATCGTGTTCGCCCCCAAACCGGCGATGACCCGCGCCGCCGCGGGGTTCGCGACGGGCAGCATCACCGACACCTTCGCCTGCATATCGGCCGGCAGGTCTCCCGAGCGCCGAAGCGCATCAAACACGGAGAGGACCCCGATGTCCTGCAGCAGGACGCTGCGGATACCGTGTGCCGCCGCGCGACGCACGTCCTCGATCACCGCAACGAGCTGCTCCGTTCCGTGCGCGACCGGCGCAATGAGCGGGCCGACAGGAGCGCGGGCCATCGCCGAAACGCCCCATCCCGCATTTGGGCGTGCGAAGAGGCTGACCTCGACGCCCGCGCCGCGACCGAGGGACGCGAGCTCGTCAAGCTCGGCATCGGTGTGCATGAAGACCCCGCTTCCCTGCGATACGCGCACGACTGGAACATCGAGCCGCGCCGCCTCGTCAAGTACCGCGCGGAAAGGCCGCGGTCCTTCGGTGCTCGGGATCTCGACGCGATAGTGCGCACCATCCGGGAAGCGCAACGGCGAATCCGGGAGTGCGTGGAGGTCGGCGTCGGGAAGCCCGAGTGCGGCGAGCAGCGCGCGCGTCGGACGTTCAGCCATTGGTCCGAGCCTTCGCATAGAGCACCGGCCGATCACGGGTCGGGACGAGCACCGCGAGCGTCGGATGGTCGCGACGCACCACGTCAACGAGGTGCGCGGGAAACCCGAGGTTCGCCGCGAACGTGTCGTAGTGCATCGGTACGATGACCTCGACGTCGGCGTCGGCGGCAAGACGAGCGGCCTCGCGGTGGTCCAGGTTACCCACGATCCCCGCTGCCTCGCGGAAGTGGTCGCGTCCGTTGATCGGGAGGAGCGCGATGTCCACCTCGAGTGCGCGCAGCCGTTCGGCCTGTCCGTCGTACGCGATGGTGTCGCCCGCGTGATAGACGCGAGCCACGCCGTCGTCGACGACGTAGCCGAGATAGCGGTAGAGCCCGCCGGACAGTTCACGGCCGAAGGTATACGCATCGGCCATACCGACGCCGTGACGCGCGGGCACTGGATGCAGCGTTACGCCGTCAAGGCGGATCTGCTCGTCGGGTTGCGCACCGATGATTCGCTCGCGTGGCACGCCGGCGGCGGAGACCGAATCAACCAACGGACGCGGTATGACAAAACGAGCTCTTGGCGAGGCGCGCGCGATCGCGGGAAGCGACGCGAGATCCAGATGGTCGTAGTGCTCGTGTGAGCACGTGACGACGTCGACGTCGACCGCGTCTTCAGGTTCGAAGGCGGGCGGCGACACACGCTCGGCCATCGGCGCGAGGAACGGGTCAAGCAAGATCACCAGACCGCCGGCACGGACCGCGAAGCCTGCCTGCCCGAGCCACCAGAGCGCGACCGTTCCCGGCGCGAGACGGAGCGCACGGAGGGCCGTTGTGGGGCTCGCGGCCACGCGGGTCATGTCGCTGCGGCCTCCGCACGCGCGGTGCGGTGCGCCGCGATGAGCTCCCGATACCACTCGCCGCTCGACTTGATCCGCCGTCGCTGCGTGCGGTACTCGGTGTGGACGATGCCGAAACGTTTGCTGGTGCCATGCGCCCATTCGAAGTTGTCCATCAGCGTCCAGATGAAGTAGCCCCGCAGGGGCACACCATCGCGGACGGCGTCGGCCGCGGCGGCGAAATGACGTGACAGAAATGAGATGCGCGCCGGGTCATCGACTCGGTCGTCGTCGAGGACATCGTCGTACGCCGCACCGTTCTCGGTCACGAACACTTCCCGCGGCGCGTAATCGCGATGGACTCTCGTGAGGATCTTGTGGAACGAGGACGGATGGACCTCCCATCCGATCGCGGTGCGCTCCGCGCCCGCTCGCTCGACGCGATCGAGCCGCAGCGGGCCGTCGCCGGCTTTCGCGAGCCGTCGCGTGTAGAAGTTGACGCCCAGGTAGTCGAGCCGGCCGTGATAGCCGTCGAGCTCTCGCGCTCGGTCGAAGTAGGGCGCATAGAGGGCGACCATGTCCTTCGGATAGCCGCGGCCGTGGAGCGGATCGAGGAACCAACGGTTGAGGTATCCGTCCGCGCGCACCGCGGCCGCCGCGTCTTCGGTCGAGTCGGTCGCGGGCTCGCACGGCGAAAGGTTGAGCGCGATGCCGACCCGCGCTGTCGAACTCGCTGCGCGTATCGCGTCTGCGGCCGCGCGGTGGGCGAGTAACAGGTGGTGTGACACCAGAACCGCCGTCCCGAAATCGCGGATGCCCGGTGCGTGAACGCCAATATGGTGTCCCGCGTAGGCGACCACCTCTGGCTCGTTCAGCGTCATCCAGTCCTTTACGCGGTCGCCAAGCCGCCG
>VBFY01000006.1 GCA_005889405.1 Chloroflexota bacterium
GCGTACGCCGCGAAGTCATCGACGATCGCGCGCGAGGCCCAGCCGCCGTTCTCCTGCAGCGCCTGCGGGAGGTCCCAGTGGTAAAGGGTGACGAACGGACGGATCCCCTTGGCGAGCAGCTCATCGATCAGACGGTCGTAGAACGCGATGCCCTTCTCGTTCGGCGCACCGATGCCCGACGGGAGCACGCGCGGCCAGCTGATGGAGAAGCGGTAGGCCCCGAGCCCGAGCGCGTGCATGAGCGCGACGTCCTCACGCCAGCGGTGGTAGTGGTCGCACGCGGTGTCGCCGGTCTCGCCGGTGGAGATCGCGCCTGGCCGAAGGCAGAACGTGTC